>NZ_JACJIT010000002.1:0-824778 GCF_014138475.1 Agrobacterium sp. RC10-4-1 | reverse complement strand
GTTCTCGTCTTCCAGCGTCTTCAAGCGCTTGGCTTCGGATACGTCCATGCCGCCGAACTTGGCTTTCCACTTATAGATGCTGGCATCGCTGACGCCGTGCTTGCGGCAAAGCTCCGAGACCGGCGTGCCAGCCTCGTGCTCCTTCAGAATGCCGATGATCTGTTCTTCTGTAAAACGATTGCGCTTCATTCCCTGGTCCTCTCAATGGGCCAGAGCTTACTTCAAAATGGATTATTTCAACGGGGCAAGGTCACATGGGTGCCGTATAAAACAAGGAACTCGAACGACGGCGAGGTAAAATACCATGCCTTGCCGTTTGGCAAGTTTATTGGTGAGCAAAACGATCATCGAGAAGCGATAAAGGAAATAGTAATCGGGCCTAAAGCAACCCTGAGCGAAGGCGACATCCGTAAACTTCTCTTGGCGAATGGTTTTTCGGGCGTCGATATTCGAAGATCGGCTTGCGCTTTTCGTTAAGTCGAGTTTCTGGCCATGGCCGCAATAGCGCTCATCGAAACGGCCGCCGCGCTCCGTAAAGGCGCGGCCTGACCCGCCTCACCCGATAAAATCCACCAGCAGCTTCACATTCAACGCCGCAATCACCACCGCGATCAGCCATGCGAAGCCTGAGAGCCAGAGCGGTGAGCGCAGCTCGCCCATCTTGGCCTTGTCACCGGTGAACATCACCAGCGGGAAGACGGCGAAGGAGAGTTGAAGGCTTAAGACCACCTGCGTCAGGATCAGCAGTTCGCCCGTGCCGCTATCGCCATAGAAGATGGTCACGCCCGCGGCGGGGATGATGGCGATGGCGCGGGTGATGAGGCGGCGCAGCCAGGGGGCGAGCCGCATCTTGAGAAAACCTTCCATCACGATCTGGCCGGCAAGCGTTGCCGTGACGGTGGAATTGATGCCGCAGCACAAAAGCGCCACGCCGAACAGCGTCGGCGCAATCGCAAGGCCGAGCAGCGGCGCCAGCAGATTATGCGCCTCGCCGAGTTCGGCGACATTAGTCTGCCCCGCCTTGTTGAAGGTCGCCGCCGCCAGAATGAGGATCGATGCGTTGATGAGAAGCGCGAACATCAGGGCGATGGTGGAATCGAGGGTCGCGAATTTCAGCGCCTCGCGCTTTTCGGCAATTGTCTCGCCGATTTCGCGGGTCTGCACGATGCCCGAATGCAGATAGAGATTATGCGGCATGACGGTCGCGCCGAGAATGCCGAGCGCCAGATAGAGCATGTCAGGATTGGTGACGATTTCGGTCGTCGGCGCAAAACCAAGGATCACTTGCCCCCAGTCAGGATCGGCGAGCGCTACCTGAATGGCGAAACACACGGCAATGACACCAAGCAGCGTGATGACCAGCGCCTCCACCCAGCGGAAACCGAGCCTCTGCAGATAAAGGATCAGGAACACATCGAGTGCGGTAATGAGAACACCGAGTTCGAGCGGAATGCCGAAGATGAGGTTGAGGCCGATGGCCGTGCCGATCACCTCGGCAATATCGGTGGCGATGATGGCGATCTCGGCGAGCAGCCACAGCAGCATGGCCACCGGCTTCGGATAGGCGTCACGGCAGGCCTGGGCGAGATCGCGGCCGGAGGCAATCGCAAGACGGGCGCAGAGCGATTGCAGCACGATCGCCATGATGTTCGAGACCAGCGCAACCGTCAGCAGCGTATAGCCGAACCTGGAGCCGCCGGCGAGCGACGTCGCCCAGTTTCCGGGATCCATATAACCGACGGCAACGAGATAGCCGGGGCCAAAAAAAGCCATCGCCCGGCGAAAAGTGCCGGCATTCGCCTTGACGCGGATCGAGCTGTGAACATCGGACAACGAGAGATCGTCGCCGTTTCGCCGCCATCCAAAGACTGGCTTCTCCATACTATGCGCTTTCTGAACGGAAATCTATTTAGTGCAATTGCAAATCATTCGCATGAAGAGACGCAGGACGCAAGCTGACTTTTGACGCCGCATGTGGCGCTTAGCCCTCTCCCGGCACTGCGACCGGTCACGCGGGTGCTGGACGATTGACAATGTGGTTACCTGACACCGCGCGCCATTGCCTCGCCATGTCAGCCGTCGCTAGAAAGATCGGTGCCATCAGAAATTTGAAAGTGCATCAGTCCAGCTGAGGAGGAGCGTATGAATATTGTCGCCCATGTCGAAATCCCCGTGACCGATCTTGATCGGGCGATCCGCTTCTATCGCGCGGTTTTTAATGTGCCCTTTGCCGAAATCGTCGCGATCCACGATAGCAGAATGGCCTATTTCCCTTTTGACGAAAACAGCAATGGCGCCAGTGCCGCGCTTGCCGAAGGCCCGGCCTATGTACCGACGCGAGATGGAGCGATCATCTATTTCAGTGTCGCTGATGTGGATGATGTTATTGCCAGAGCTCTTGCCGGTGGAAGCGAGCTCCTATTTCCCAAAACGGCGGTGAATGATGCGCTCTTCGTCGCGGAGATTTCCGATAGCGAGGGAAACCGCATCGCCATTCAATCCGCCTGATCGGCCTTGCCGAGACAGAATGACCTGACTCACGTCCTTGTCATCACCTGTTCGCCACCCAAACGGAACAGTCGCGGTAGCGCTGGCGTTGATCTTTCACCAAAACGCTTAAATCTGGGGAAGTTCATGCGACAGCACCGGAATAACGACGTGGTGAACCATCCAGGCCGGTGGCCGAACTATATCATGGGGCACAGAAAGCCCCGCGAATGGCTGATGACGATCAGCGGTGTCCTGCTGCTCTTCGTCGTCGCGGCCGCCGTCGCCATGGGTTACCTCGTCAGCAGCCATCCCGGCAAGCCGGAGGCAAACCCCGGCATTGTAGAAGAACAGGCAGCAGAAGGCTGAGCGACGTGCGGGCCGGTCAGCTGAGGCCCGCGAGATGACCGCTGAACTGCGCCTCGTGCAGACGGCTGTAATGGCCCTTGGCAGCCAGGAGTTCGGCATGAGCGCCGGTTTCGGCGATGCCGCTCTGGTCAACCACCACGATGCGCGAGGCATCGCGAATCGTCGCCAGCCGGTGGGCGATGACGAGGGTGGTGCGGCCTTTGGCGAGCTCGGTCAGCGATTGCTGGATGGCCCGCTCGGTTTCCGTGTCAAGCGCCGAGGTGGCCTCATCGAGAATGAGGATCGGCGGATTTTTCAGGAACATGCGGGCAATCGCAAGACGCTGCTTCTGCCCACCGGACAACTTGACGCCACGTTCGCCAATGACGGTATCGAGCCCGAGCGGCATGGCCTCGATGACGCCATCAAGACGGGCGCGCCGCGCCGCCTCCATGATCTCCGCATCCGAAGCGCCAAGCCGTCCATATTCGATGTTCTCACGGATCGTGCCGCCGAACAGGAAGACATCCTGCTGCACGATGCCGATCTGATTGCGCAGCGAGGCGAGCTTCATCTTTCTGATATCGATGCCGTCAATGGTGATCGCACCGCTGGTGACGTCATAAAAGCGCGGCAGCAGCGAGCAGAGCGTCGTCTTGCCCGCACCCGACGGACCAACGAAAGCCACGGTCTCGCCGGCGCTGATCTTCAGGTCGATGTTGCTCAGAACCTGCTTGCCCTCGGCATAACCGAAGCCCACATGGCGGTATTCGATATCGCCGCGCAGCAGCGGCGCTTCCACCGCATCGGGCGCATCAACAATATCGGGCGCGGTGTCGAGAAGCTCGGTGAACCGGCGGAAACCGGCAATGCCCTTGGGATAGGTCTCGATGACCGAATTGATTTTTTCCACCGGGCGGAAAAACACGCCGACCAGCAGCAGGAAGCCGACGAAGCCACCTTCCGTCAGGTCGCCATTCAACACGAACCAGGCGCCGCAGATCATCACGATCATCTGTGTCAGCCGCATGCTCATGTAGCTCAGCGAGGTGCTGGCCGCCATGATCTTGTAGGCGTCAAGCTTGGTGCGGCGGTATTTCTGGTTGTCTTTTTCGAACAGCGCCCTCTCGTGATCCTCATTGGCAAAGGCCTGCACCACTCGCATGCCGCCGACATTTTCCTCGATACGGGCGTTGAAATCCCCCACACGGCCGTATAGCGCGCGAAAATTCTGCGTCATGCGACCGCCATACCGGCTGGTGACCCAGGCGGTGACGGGCACGACGGCGGCGGTGATGAGCGCCAGCGGCACATTGACCGACAGCATCAGCAGGAACGCGCCGATAAAGGTCATGATGGCGATGAACAGGTCTTCGGGCCCATGGTGGGCCACCTCGCCGATCTCTTCCAGATCCTTGGTCAGCCGCCCGACCAGATGGCCGGTCTTCTGGTTGTCGAAATACCGGAAGGAAAGCTTTTGCAGATGATCGAAGGCCAGACGGCGCATGTCGGTTTCGATATTGATGCCAAGCATGTGTCCCCAGTAGGTGACAGTCGCCATCAATCCGGTATTCAGTACATAGATGAGGAGCAGCCCGACGGAGGCGGCCAGGATGATAGCCCATTCACCGCCCGGCAGCAGCACGTCGACAAAGGCCTTCACCGCCATCGGAAAGCCGAGTTCCAGTACGCCCGACAAGACAGCGCAGGAAAAATCGAGAATGAACAGACCGCGATAGGGGCGATAATAGGCGAAGAAGCGGCGGAGCATAGCGTGACCTGGAGATCGGGCGCGGCAACCTTACGCCGCAAGAAAAACGGAGTTCAATTGTCATATTTCAATGCGCGCGCCAAGACCGATGTTCTATTTTTACCAAAATCGTTCAATAGGTTCAGCAATAAACACACAACGGTAATGTGATCCGATTATATTGCACTTATATGTATCGGTGTGACAGAGTGAATGCACCCTTCGGGGAGAATGCGAGAAAGAGCCTGCCGTGAGTAAGAATGACAGCCGTAAGCAGAGTGGCGAACCGAGATGGCTTGGTCCGGCCAGCCCGACGCGGATCGCCCTGATCCCGCCCATTTCGGCTGCGCGCTGGCTGCTCGTTCTCGTTGCCCTGGCCGGCATCTACTTCTTCCACGGCTTCCTGGTTCCGGTTCTCGCCGCCCTCGTCATCGGTTTCGCCAGCTGGCCGGTCTATACACGGCTTCTTCGGCAGGTGGGCGGCAACACCACGCTCGGCGCCACCATCGCCATCATTCTCATCCTCGCCTTCCTTGTCGTCCCGATCTTCATCGCCGCTTCCTACACGGCCAGCGAAATCCGCGAATGGTTCGGCTGGGCAGTGCATGTCAACAAGACCGGCGCCCCCGTGCCGGACTGGATCGCCGCCCTTCCCGCCGTCGGCCCATGGCTTGGCGAACAATGGGTGAAATACATCGGCACGCCGGGCGCCATCGGTGAAGTGATCCAGCTCGTCAGCGGCGCCAATATCGGCAATATCTACAGAGCGATCCTCGCCGCCGGCAATGGCGCGTTCCATCTCGTGCTGACGTTGCTGTTCATGCTGATCGCGCTGTTCTTCGTCTATCGTAACGGGGCCGGTTTCACCCGTCAGGTCGATCTGGTCGGCGAGCGCATCCTGCCGACGCGGTGGGAGCGCATTTCCCGCGTCGTGCCCGCCACCATCAGCTCCACGGTCACCGGCATGACGCTGATCGCCATCGGCGAAGGCATCATCCTCGGCATCGCCTACTGGATCGCCGGTGTCCCCTCGCCCGTCACGCTCGGCGTGCTGACAGGCGTCATGGCTCTCATTCCGGGCGGTGCGCCTCTGTCCTTCACGCTGGTGTCGATCTATCTGGTCGCCAGCGGCTCGCCCGCCCACGGGTTGGCCCTGTTTGTCTGGGGTTCGGTGGAACTCTTCATCGTTGACAAGACCATCCGCCCGAAACTCGTCGGCGGGCCCATCAAGCTGCCATTCCTGCCGACGTTTTTCGGCCTCGTCGGCGGCGTCAAGACCATGGGTTTCCTCGGCCTCTTCATCGGCCCGGTGCTGATGGCGCTTCTGGTCGCGATCTGGCGCGAATGGGTTCGTGAGGTCGAACTTTCCGCGGCCGCCGAAGCTCCGACACCGCCTCCTGCGCAGGGTGACGCCCCGGACGAGGTCGCCGTGCTCGAGGACAATAGCGAGGAAACCACGGCGTTTCGAAAGGCCGCTTTTTGATTGAAGCCTGCGCCAGACGCCGCAGCTCCGGTAACGACAGATATCCGCGAACCTCGCATCCGCCCATGCTCGGCCTCGTTGCGCATCCGCAACTATCGCTTCTCCGGTACGGGACCTGATCCTCGGCGCGTTGCGATCATTCTTAGTTCTAAGTTTTCATTCAGGTCTGAAACGGATGGACAGCGGGAAATGCACCATCGCCGTCATCCTCACCTTGTGCCAAGGTTCTAATCACGTCAGATAAAATCACTCGGATGCAGATCCTCGTGACACACCGAGGATGACGTTGGGTGTTTGGCGCGATCCGTCGCTCGCGCTGCGTTTCATGTCGCGTGGATTCTTTCGTTTTGGACACTGCTAAGCGGCCGCGAACCTGTACCGCCGACTTAAAGCACCTTCTCCATGAAGAGGCTGAGCGGATCAGGCTTATAGGGCGCAAAAGCCTCGATCTCCACGAAACCCGCCTTGCGGTAAAGCCCTATCGCCTCCGGCTGGCTGATGCCGGTTTCGAGACGAATGGCAGAAAGGCCAAGCTCCTCACCACGCGCGATGAGCGTATCCATGATCAGCTTGCCGATGCGCAGACCCCGCGCCTCCGGATCGACGAACATGCGCTTGACCTCAGCCGTGCCATCGCCCGCTTCCACCAGCGCCCCGCAGCCGACCACGCGGCCACCATGCCGCACCACGAAAAAAGAGACATTATCCTTCTCAAGCGCGCCGATATCGACCAGATGATTGCTTTCTGCGGGGTAAAGCGACGCCATATAGGCATTGGAAAGGTCGATGAGGCGCAGAACCGCGTCCTGACGGGGTGTCTCAAGCTTGATTTCGATGGCCAATGCGATGCCTGCCTTCTCTCAAAAAAATGCGTATTTCGTCGTAATGTCACTGCAATCGGGATAGATGAGTTTCTAGAGCATAATTCCCGACAGAGGCAACACACACCATGAAAACAGCCCTCGTTCTCATGACCTTTCTCGGTTGCGACGACAGCGCCACCGATTGCCATTACCTCGCCACCTCGCAACAGCGGTGGACGAGCATCGAACTGTGCGACGCTGTATCGGAAAAGGAGCTGGAGCGTTTTGCGAACGCGTCCTATCCGGTGGTCGTGGCCGTGTGCCAGACACCGGGTGAACAGAGCCCGCAAACGGCCGGCACGCAGTCCGGCACTCCAGCACCGGCCGATGCCCAGCAGGCCACGGCGGAAGTGACGCCGAAAGAAGAGGAAAGTCTCACCAAACAGGCGATCGGCCGCGTCAGCCGCGTCCTTCCTTCTACCGAAGGCATAAAGCACTTCCTTGGAACGCCTGTGAGGATGGTCGAAAACAGCTATTCATGGATTGCCAAACGGTTCGATAAGTGATTGCGGGCAACCGATCTTCCCTCATTCCTGTGCTTGTCACAGGAATCCAGCGACGCGCGTCTCAGCGGCGGAGAGAGTCCTTCCAGCCCAAGGACTTGGGCTGGAAGGATCCCTGTGACAAGCACAGGGATGAGGATGAGAGGATGCCCCTTCCGGGAAAATTATGATACTCATGCGATTTGTATCAGCCGAAAATTAACCCGACCTCACGCCGCCTCCACCGCCAGCGCCTGCGCATAATATCTCGCCTTCTGCCGTTCTTCCGCAATGCTCAGCTTGCGCACCGCGTGCAACAGTTCGAACAGCGTTTCGGAACCGCTCACGTCACGGAAATGCGACAGCAGTTCGGCAGAGACGGAGGCGGCCGCCTCAGGAAGCTGCGAGCGGGTGGCACGGCGCCACATCAGCGTCGCTTCGCTGAAGACGTCAACGACGTCGCCCGACAGACCAATGGACTGGAACAGCGCCTTCAGCGCATGCGGCCGGCCCGTGGCCAGAATGGCGCGCACCTTGCGGTCATCAAGACCGGAGAGATTGACCATGGCCGCCGTGAAGAACTCAAGCCGGCCCGAACAGACGGCATGGATGAGCAATGCGGGCGTCAGCTCCAGCCTCTGGCGCAGATGCTCCACCAGTGCCGGCAGTTCCGGCGAGGAAACGCTCGATGCGATCAGGATGGTGGCGGAATCTTCCGCTTCGCGGAAAAGACTGTCGGCGCGGTTGCGCGTGATCAGCGCATGAACCAGCGCGGAATCCGCAAGTGCCTCGCTCACGCGGCCCACAAGCAGATGACGCGCATCGGCAGGCAAGGCCTCGCGGCGGAGCAGGAGATCACGGATATCGGCGTCGCAACCGTGACGTTCGGCGATGCGCCGGAGCGAAAACGGTGTGATGAAGGCTTCGTCATTTTCTAGCAGGATGGTGGTTTCGGGCAGGTCGCCAACTTCCGCAAGTGCGGCGCAGACCCCGCGCGGCAGGCCGGGCCTGGCGGCGATGAGCGCGCGGGTCAAGCTTTCACCACGCCCCGCCAGATCGACCAGATCGGCCTCGGCCAGAACCGGCGAACGGGCGATTACCGTGCAGGCGATTTCCGGCTGGTCTTCGGCAAGGGAAACGATAATGGCGCGCGGCGCATCATGGGCGTCCGCAAGCGCTTCGGCAAGCGCCAGCCGCACGCGCGGCGAAGGATCGTCGAGAAGATAGGTCATCGCCATATAGGCAGCATCGCGGTTTTCGCGCGCCATGCCGGAATGCAGATAGGCACGGCCGAGAGCATTGGCGGCATTCGCCCGCTCGGTCGATCCAGCCTTTTCAGACCAGCGAAGAAATGCCTGTACGATCACCTGAGCCTCGAAACACATTCATACAATGGATGGCGGCATCATCGCCGCCACCATGTATAAAACTCTAGGCGCAAATGGTTTACGTTTGGTTCACCATAAAAATTAACCCTCGGCGAAGAAGGCCTATATTTACGGCGCAGTAGAGGGGCGCTGCAGCTGGAATACATCGCTGCCGCCATCGCAGTAATCCATATAGCCCATGCGCGCCACGGGACGGGCAAGTCCCATGTCGATGCGCCCATCGTGAATGATCGTTTCATCGATGTGGATCGCCATGACCTGACCGATGACCATCCAGGAATCCGCTGGCTCGCCGTCAATGTCCCTGAGTTGCTGAATCTGGGTTACCCGGCATTCGAGAACCGCCAGTGCCTCACCCACAAAAGGCGCATCCACCACGCGGCCATCGACAGCGGTAAGACCGGCAAGGGCGAATTCATCGACATCATAAGCGACGGGTGCAGAAGACGCATTCATCCGGTCTACCAGATGGCGGCTGACGAGATTGGCGGTAAAGACGCCGGTCTCCTCGACATTGCGCAGACTGTCCTTCCTGCCGCTGGAGGAGAACATCACGAGCTTCGGCCGGTCCGAAATCGCGTTGAAGAAGGAATAGGGCGAGAGGTTGAGGGAACCTTCCCTGCCCTTCGAGCCGATCCAGCCGATCGGGCGCGGCGCGACGATGGCCTTGAACGGATCATGCGGCAGGCCGTGCTGGTTGGTGTCCGTGGTGTAGAACATCAGACGTCCCCAACCCAGGTGACGACATCGGCAAGCTCCGGCCGAGGCCGTTCCACCGGCGGGAATGTCGTCGAACCGACATGAATGAACCCGGCGACCTTCTCCGCCGCATCGACGTCGATTTCCGCGAGAAAGGCCGGATCGAAAGCGAGCCATTCCGTCAGCCAGTTCGCTGCGAAACCGCTGGCATTGGCTGCGAAGATGAGATTGAGGCACACCGCGCCGGCCGACATGATCTGTTCCCACTCCGGAATCTTGAAATGCGGCTTTGCAGTGCTGATGACGGCAATGACGACGGGTGCGCGGGTCAAGCGGGTGCGCTCGGCTTCCTGCTGCTGCAGGTCGAGGTCCGGGTTCTTTTCGAGTGCGATCCGAAGCGCCGTTTCACCGAGACGGACGCGCTCCTCGCCGCGGAAAACCACGAAACGCCACGGCGCAAGCTTACCATGGTCAGGCACGCGCACGGCGAGCCGCAGGATGTCTTCAATTTCCGTCTTCGAAGGTCCCGGCTCGGCAAGCTGCAGGGCCGGCGTGGAACGGCGAACCCTGAGGTAATCGAGGAGCTTGATATCACTTGTCATGATCAATAATCTTCCATTCTGCTGTCATCGCAAAAACATGGGCCTTGAAATAGCCACGGCATTGGTTTTGAAGTGATCCGGGAAAATCAAGAAGTCAATCGGTATCGAAAATGTCGGCAATCAAAATCGCGGCGCGTCTGACCATTGCATGTGCCGCGCTTGGCCTGTTATCGCAAGCTGCTTTTTCGCAGGACGCCTTCAAGGACTTCAAGCAACTCGGCGGCACGCCGAAAATGCCGAAACTCAATGCTTTCACCGCTCCCTCCGCCCCCAACGCGCCGACTAGCACCGCCCGCGACATAGTCATGGAAGCCAAGCTGACCGGCGAAGGCGAAGCGGTGAAGGAAGGCCTGTCCTGGCGCGTATTCAGCCCCATCCCCGGCACCGACGGTAAATTGCCGATGCTGGCAAGCTCAGAGGGCGGCTCGGCGGAATTCCATCTGGTGCCGGGCGAATATTTCGTCAACGTCGCTTTCGGCCGCGCAGGGGTGACCAAGAAGCTCAACGTGCCTGCCTCCGGCAGCGTCCAGAAACAGGTGCTGATTCTCGATGCCGGTGGTTTCGTGCTGAACGCCGTTGCAGGGTCCGACAAGCAGATTTCCGCCAACCAGCTGAAATTCGCTATCTATTCCTCCGACGCCCGTCCCGATGGCGAACGCGGGCTGGTTATGGAAGACGTTAAACCGAACACCATCGTGCGCCTCAATGCCGGCACATATCACGTCGTTTCCCAATACGGTAACGCCAACGCCTCCGTGCGCGCCGATATCCAGGTGGAAGCCGGCAAGCTGACAGAAGCGACCCTTCAGCACCGGGCGGCACAGATCACTCTCAAGCTGGTATCCGAAGCGGGCGGCGAAGCCATTGCCGATACAGCCTGGTCGGTGCTGAACGGCGGCGGTGACGTTGTCAATGAAAGCGTCAGCGCCTTTTCGACCATGGTGCTGGCCGAAGGTGAATATACCGCTATCGCCCGCAACAAGGACAAGGTCTACCAGCGCAATTTCAAGGTAACCTCAGGCCGGGATTCGGATGTGGAAGTGCTCATGAAGGATCAGGCGCCGGAAGAGATGTCCGGGGATTTTGAGTAGGCGTCACCCACATCCCTCCGTCATGTCGGAATTGATCCGGTATCCAGCGACGACGCGTCTGTCGTCGTGAAGAGAGTCTTTCGCGATCAACGACTTGATCGCGCTGGCCCCGGATCTAGTCCGGGATAACGGAGGTGAATGCGTCGCCTTTGGCAGTGAAATTACCCGCACATCCCCACAAACAAAACGGCCCCCGAAGGGGCCGTAACTGTTATTAGGCAACCTGCTTCTTCGCCGCAAGCTTGCGCTTCACATCCGGCGGCGTCGCTTCGTCCACGAGGCTGGTGATTGCCTCCTCAAGCGACATCGATGTCTGGTTCTGCGAGCCGAGACGGCGGATGTTGACGGTGCGCTCTTCCGCTTCCTTGCGGCCGCAGACGATGATGACAGGAACCTTGGTCACCGAGTGCTCGCGGATCTTGTAGTTGATCTTTTCGTTGCGGAAGTCGGTCTCGACCGCCATGCCCGCTTCGCGCAGCGCTTCCGCAACCTCACGACCATAATCATCCGCATCAGAGGTGATCGTCGCGACCACGACCTGGAGCGGTGCGAACCACAGCGGCATGTGACCGGCGAAGTTCTCGATCAGGATACCCAGGAAGCGCTCCATCGAGCCGCATATGGCGCGATGGATCATCACCGGCTGCGTCTTTTCCGAGTTCTGGTCGATATAGAAGGCGCCGAAACGCTCAGGCAGGTTGAAGTCCACCTGCGTCGTGCCGCACTGCCATTCGCGGCCGATGGCGTCCTTCAGGGTATATTCGAACTTCGGTCCGTAGAAGGCACCCTCACCCGGCAGGATGCCGGTCTTGATGCGTCCTTCCGACTGTTCCTCAATGGTCTTCAGAACCTCCATCATCACGCTTTCGGCGCGATCCCACAGATCGTCGGAACCAACGCGCTTTTCCGGGCGCGTGGAGAGCTTGACGACAATTTCGCTGAAGCCGAAATCTTCGTAGACGGAAAGGATCAGATCGTTGATCCGCAGGCATTCCGCCGCCATCTGCTCTTCCGTGCAGAAGACGTGCGCATCATCCTGCGTGAAGCCACGAACACGCATCAGGCCGTGCAAAGCGCCGGACGCTTCATAACGGTGCACATTGCCGAATTCAGCAAGACGAACCGGCATTTCGCGGTAAGACTTCAAGCCATGCTTGAAAATCTGCACGTGACCGGGGCAGTTCATCGGCTTGAGCGCAAAGACGCGCTGATCGGCTTCCTCGTCATCGGGATGGGTAAAGGCATGGGCGGATTTCACCGCGAACATGTTTTCCTGATACCAGCCCCAGTGACCGGAGGTTTCCCACAGCGACTTGTCGAGCACCTGCGGCGCGTTGACTTCCTGATAGGTGTTGGCGAGCCGCCGGCGCATATAGGCCGTCAGCGTCTGGAACATGCGCCAGCCCTTGCCGTGCCAGAACACGACGCCCGGACCTTCTTCCTGGAAATGGAACAGGTCCATTTCGCGGCCGAGACGGCGGTGGTCGCGTTTTTCGGCTTCGGCCAGAACGTGAAGGTAATTATCGAGCTCCTCCTGCGTCGCCCAGGCGGTGCCATAGATGCGTGACAGCATTGCATTGTTGCTGTCGCCGCGCCAATAGGCGCCGGCCACCTTCATCAGCTTGAAGGCAGTGCCGATCTGGCCGGTGGAAGCCATATGCGGGCCACGGCAAAGATCGAACCAGTCGCCCTGATAATAGATCTTCAGGTCCTGACCTTCCGGAATCGCATCGACCAGCTCGACCTTGTAATTCTCGCCCTTGGCGGCGAAGACTTCCTTGGCCTTTTCACGCGACCAGACTTCACGGGTAAACGGCTTGTTGCGCTGAATGATCTCCTTCATGCGCTTTTCGATCTTCGGCAGATCTTCCGGCGTGAAGGGCTCGTTCTTGGCGAAGTCGTAATAAAAGCCGTTCTCGATAACAGGGCCGATCGTCACCTGCGTGCCGGGCCACAGTTCCTGCACGGCCTCGGCCATGACGTGGGCGGCATCGTGGCGGATGAGCTCAAGTGCACGCTTGTCTTCACGCGTGACGATCTCGATCTTGCCATCGGTGATGGTGTCGGACAAATCGCGCAGGGTGCCATCAAGCGTTATGGCGACGGCTTTCTTGGCGAGCGATTTGGAGATGGATTCGGCAACCTCGCGGCCGGTCGTGCCGGGGGCGTAGCTGCGGACGGAACCATCGGGAAATGTAAGGGAAACGGCTTCAGACATCGTCTAGTGCTCCTGTCCAGTCCCGCCAACGAATGCGGGTGGTGTTGGAATAATGATTTGCCCGCGACAGGCGGGCACGCAGGCTGATAAAGGCTTTTGCCATTGCAGTCAAAGGTGAAGGCCGCTCAGCGAAGCATTTCCGCGAGACCATTGACCGTGTTCGCGTTGCGCGTCGTGCCGATACCGAGCCTTCTTGTGGTCAGCGCAGACAGCAGCCTGCTCTCGCTCGGTTTGCCCTTGAAATCGATCCACAAGTCACCGCCGATTACGGCGATCGTCTCCTGTCGGCGGTACTTATCGAGAAATCCAAGGATACCTTCGCCAAGCGGTTCACGCATCACCCGCACGCAGACATCCGGCGGATTGCCCTTGGCGAAGGGATTGTCCGCCGCCAGCTTCAGCCAGTCGCCGCCGGAACGAACGAGAATATCGACATGTTTGCCGAAGCGATCTTCGAAGGCGCGCTCCAGCCTGTCCTCTATCTCGCGGACAGGTGCCGCTTCAGCGCGAAAAACAAGATTTCCGGTCGCGACAAGCGTCCTGCAGTCGGTAAATCCCAGCTCTTCCGCCAAGGCCCTGAGATCGGCCATGACAAGCCGCTTGCCCGCGCCGAGAACGATGCTGTGCAGCAGGGCCACATAGTCATTCATCGATGTCGGCTCCAGTAGCGCCACGGCATCCACCAGCGCCTGCTTCCATCAAGTACTTCCGGCACCGGATCCAGACCGCTTGTGCCGCCCGGTCCGCAGCGCGCCACACGAAACAGCGTCATCCAGCCGCCGGCCCAAAGCCCGTGGCGGGCAATCGCCTCGTAGCCATATTCCGAACAGGTGGGGATATGGCGGCAGGAGTTTCCGATGAAGCCGGAAAGCGTCAATTGATAAAGCCTGATAAAGCCGACACCGAAAAGCCGTCCTGGCGTCCTGGCAAAGCTGCCCGTCCAGTTACGTGATCGCCCGGATTTCACCTCGGTCTGCTGGTGCCGGCAGCCCGGTTCGCCGCACATTGCCTAACCCGCGGCGTCGAGAGCCTGCCGGCCTTCGATCTGGTCGAGCGCATCGACCACGGCTTCGAAGGTCAGCATGGTGGAGGCGTGGCGGGCCCTGAAATCCCTGACCGGTGACAGAACGCGCATATCCTCGAAACGGCCCGTCGGGCCATCGCCGCCCTGTTTCAACATGGCAAGCATGTCTTCCCGCGCCTGCCGGACTTCGCCGCTGGAGGCCCCGACGATGTGGTGCGCCATGATGGAGGCGGAGGCCTGGCCGAGCGCACAGGCACGCACCTCGTGCGAAAACGACGTTACGATACCGTCTTCGACTTTCAGATAGACCTTCAGCTTCGAACCGCACAGCCGGGAGTGTTTCTCGGCGCTGGCGTCAGCATCCTCAAGAACGCCGATGAGCGGGATATTTCCGGCAAAGTCCAGAATGCGATTATTGTAGATATCGTCCATCATTGGTGCCCGGCGCGCTCAAGAATGCCCAAAACAGGACAGGTCAAATTTTTCTAACACAGCGTTTGTCGCAGTGAAGCTTTCCTGCCCTTCATTCTCATTATATGCTAACGAGCTTTCTGGACATCAAGCCGTGATCAAATTAACGGCTCCGATACCGAAAAAACAGCATCGGCCTTGCCAAAATGCTATAAAACAACCAGATAGCAGCAACTGCGAACATGGGTTCGCGATGTAAAACGAATTCAGGTGCGGCCTTTACCCGCATCGGGAGAGACGGAATGGATGCGATCGTGAAGAATTTCCCCGGCGCTGGCGCAAAACCCGACGTGGCCGAAGCTCGCCCGAGCCAAGCCGAAGCGGAAGAAGCAGTGCGCGTTCTCTTGCGCTGGGCTGGAGAAAATCCCGCCCGCGAAGGACTTCTGGATACGCCGAAGCGCGTCGCCAAAGCCTATCGCGAGCTTTTTGCCGGTTACGAGCTGAATGTTCAGGACGTGCTCGGCACGACCTTCGAGGAAGTCGGCGGTTATGACGATGTGGTGCTGGTGCGCGACATTCCGTTCTTCTCCCATTGCGAACACCATATGGTGCCGATCGTCGGCAAGGCGCATGTCGCCTATCTTCCGGCCGGTCGCGTGCTTGGCCTGTCGAAGATCGCCCGCGTTGTCGAGATCTTCGGCCGCCGCCTGCAGACGCAGGAAAACATGACCGCGCAGATCGCAAGATCGATTGAGGAAACCCTGAAACCGCGCGGCGTGGCCGTCATGATCGATGCCGAACATATGTGCATGTCTATGCGCGGCGTCAACAAGCAGGGGTCGACCACCCTCACCACCTCCTTTACCGGCACGTTCAAGAACGACCCGGCCGAACAGGTGCGCTTCATGACCATGGTGCGGAACCGTTAAGCACCGGCCCGAAAGCCGTAATGCGGCTTTCGGAAAATCCGATGCGCAAGAAAATTCAGAGTGGCGGGCACTCGTCCGTTTCATCCGCCCCTCTCATCGTTCCGCCAGATGATTTTCCGAGGTTGCCATGTCCATTCCCTTTCCGTCCGCGCCCGCGGACAAGGAAGCGCTTGAAAACGCAGGTCTCTTTTCGCCGAAATTCGACGCCCACGGCCTCGTCACAGCCGTAGTCACCGATGCGCGCGACGGCGAACTGCTGATGGTCGCCCATATGAATGCACAGGCCCTGTCGCTGACGCTTGAGACCGGCATCGCCCACTATTACAGCCGTTCGCGCGACAAGATCTGGAAGAAGGGCGAAACGTCGGGCAACCTGCAGACCGTGAAGGAATTCCGCACCGATTGCGATCAGGACGCCGTGTGGCTGAAGGTCTCGGTCGCCGGCCACGATGCCACCTGCCACACCGGCCGCCGCTCCTGCTTCTACCGCACGGTCGAACTGGCTGATGGCCAGGCGGTGACGAAAATCACCGACGATAGGCGCCATTTCGATCCGGCGACGACCTATTCAGGCACATAAACCGCCGCCTTCCATCGGCCGCACCAATTTGCTACCAATATAGCGGGTTCCGGGGCCAAGGGCGGAACCCGAAGAACTGGCAGGGAGTGCGGTCATGTTGGGATGGGGAAATCGTCAGAACCACCTTGCGGCGGGTAATACCGACGTCATCGGCAATGAACCGCCCGTTACACAGATCGTCGATAAACACCGGATAGCGCTCGCGCTTGGCGGTGGCGCAGCCCGGGGCTGGGCCCATATCGGTGTCCTGCGGGCCCTCGATGAAGCGGGCGTCAAGATCGGCATGATCGCCGGCACCTCAATCGGCGCGCTGGTTGGCGGATGTTATCTCGCCGGCAAGCTCGATGAGCTTGAGGAATTCGCCCGCTCGCTGACGATGCGCCGCATTGCCGGCCTGCTGGATCTCACGATCGGCGGCGGCGGGCTCTTCGGCGGAATGCGGCTCACAAAACGCATGCAGGAGCATCTGGAAGGGCTGCGCGTCGAAAGCCTCGATCATCCCTTCATCGCCGTCGCGACGGAGTTGCGCACGGGTCATGAAGTCTGGATTCATCAGGGTGATCTCGTGACCGCCTTGCGTTCATCCTATGCGCTGCCCGGCATCTTCGAACCCGTGCAATGCAACGGCCGCACCCTCATCGATGGCGCCCTCGTCAATCCCGTGCCGGTTTCGGTCTGCCGGGCCTATGAGCAGGCGCTGGTCGTGGCTGTAAACCTCAATTACGATCTCTTCGGCCGCTCCGCCGTCGTCAAGCACGCCGCTGCACCGCCCGGCGGCGCACCGCACGACAGCGCGCCGCGCCCCGGCCTGCCGGGCGTCATGGTGCAGGCCTTCAACATCATCCAGGACAGGATATCGCGCTCGCGTCTTGCAGGTGATCCGCCCGATCTGATGCTTCATCCCCGCATCAACGATATCGGACTGTCGGAATTCCATCGCGCCAGTGAAGCCATCGACCGGGGATATCAGGAAACGCGCGCACGCATTCCGGAACTGGAGCGCATGCAGCAGGCGTTCCGGCGGTGAGGCGAGAAGCTCCCTCATTCCTGTGCCTGTCACGGGAATCCAGCTGATGCGCGTCTGCGTGGCGGTAGGAACTCCCATCAGCCCAAGGACTTGGGCTGACTAGATTCCTGTGACGAGCACAGGAATGAGGGAGAGGACACTAATTCACCCGGCAATATAAGCCTTGATATGCTCCGCTTCGGCCTCGATTTCGCCGATCCGCGCCTTCACCACGTCGCCGATGGAGATGATGCCGGCAAGACGGCCATTCTCTTCGACCGGCACATGCCTGAAGCGCCCGCCCGTCATGATTTCCATCAGCTCATCGGTGGTGGAATCGTGGTGACAGCGGATGACATTTTTGGTCATGGCCACTGAAACGGATTGCTGGAGAGAAGCGGCACCCTGGCCCGCCACGGCCTTTACGAGATCGCGTTCCGTGAAGATGCCGAGAACGACACCATCGCCATCGGTCACGACGACGGAACCGATCTTATGTGCGTGCAGCGTGGTCGCCGCCTCACCGATGCTGACCTCAGGATTGACAGTCACGACGTCCCGGCCCTTGCGGTCGAGAAGATCCTTTACGAATGTTGGCATGCCTTCCTCCTCTTTGCAGCGATCCGCAGTGCCGCAGTCTCCCCCGGCGGTTGCAAATCATGAGGTATGGTGCGCTGAGGCCCGCGTGAATGCAATCCCGGATGGGACGCCCGAAAGCAAATTTGCGCCACGCCCGACAAGGAGCGTGATCGGCCTAGCGTAACGGGCGATCGAAAAGGCCGAAAAACAGGAAGCCGAGCAGAAACCCGAAAACATGGGCATCCCAGGCGATCTGACCGCCGACATCGCCGAACAGCGGCACGCCGACCGCAATCAGCACATTGCCGAACAGCCACATCAGCGTGAAGATCAGCACCGTACGGTTGGAGAGCGCCGCAAGAATGCTCTGCCGCGGCATCAGATGGCCGAAAGACGCGCTATATCCGCCCCGCGCCGGAAAGGCGAACCGGCAGGCCGCTCCCATCAGCGCCGAAACGACACCGGACGCTCCGATCAGCACCGTCACGTCCCCCCAGTTCAGAACCGCGTGACCAAAGGCCGAAACGGCGGCGGAAATGCACCATAACAGCACGAAACGCACTGTTCCGATCCGGCGCAGAACCGGCGCGCCGAAGGCCATCAGCCACAATCCGTTAAAGAGGATATGCTCGATACCGCCATGCAGGAAAGAATAGGTCACCGGCGTCCACAGCCATTCCAGCCCCTGCTGGGAAAACGGCACCGCATAACGCAGCGGAATGAAGCCGAAGGTGAAGATGAACCAGCCATTGCCTTCCTCCGACAGAAGATAGGCGGGAACGACATAAGCAACGATTAGCGCGACCAGGATGCCCACCAGCAGCGATGGCAGATTGAAGACGGGATTGTTCGCATCGTCTTTCGGCTCCGGCGTTTCCGAAACCGGCGGCTGTTCGCCGTCCTCGTAGGACATGGTTCATCCCTGTCTTGGTCGAATTTTGCGTTTCCCGAGCAATATAGGAAGCCTGAAAGAAAAAAAAGCCGTCCCGCCTTCGAAGCGCGCGACGCCGGAACCGTAACCGGAAAAGGCGCCAGGCCAAAAACGGTCCGGCTTGCAGGCCCACCGTAAAAGAACGGGCGGGGCCATTAAATCGTGCTGAAGGAGCTTTCCCCGACAGGGCCGCACCGATGCCACGACAAATGCCGTCAGGCAATATCAACCCTTTGTTAACCTTAACAAATCCAGTTGGCACGAAAATCGCTACACCTCCAGATACAGACGTTCGGATGGACATGATGTCCCAAAAACGAACATGGAGAGATGCTATGAAGAGCATGGCCGGACTGGAGATATACGCCTATTGGGATGAATTGCGCGGCAAGAGCGCCGCTCCACGCCGCGAGGACATTGAACCCTCGAAGCTCAAGACTCATCTCGGCGACCTTTTCATCCTGACAGACAAAGGAGAGGAAACACCCTTCTTCCGTCTTGCCGGCACCCGTCTTTGCGACCTGTTCGGCCGCGAATTGCGGGACCGCCCGTTTTCAGAACTCTGGCCGGCGGCCGGCGCGTCCTTTCCCTGTCGCGTGGCGCTCGGCATCCTGCAACATCAATTGCCCGTGGTCTTCGACATCGATGCTGACGACGGCTACGGCGATGAACCCCTGGCGTTCGAAATGCTGCTGCTGCCACTGCGCACGGAAGCAGGTGTCGCCCCGCGGCTCCTCGGCGCGCTGCTTCCACAGCAGCCACGGCACCACACATTGATGGTGCCGATACACTGTCTGTCGATGAAAAGCAGCCGGCTGCTGCGTATGGACATCACCCCGGCCGGATATTCGGCCAATGCCGCAGCCGCATTACGAACGGGTAGATGCTGAGGCGTCCAGGATCGACGAAGCGATGCTGAAAGCCCATGGCCGCACGGAGCGCGGGGCAACGAAACGTAACGATTTGGTCGATTAGAAAAATTGTAGAGATTAGGCAATACAGTCTGTTAACTCGCACAGGGTAGAAACGGACGATCATCATTCATTACAATTTGCGCTGCCCATGTTTTCGTCCCGTTCGGTCAACACCGCCCAAATTCTGCGCCCGGTTGAGGAAGTTCGCCTTGACGACGCCGTGCGTGTGTCCTTCAACGGCCGCCTCATGTTGCCCGATCACGAAGAATATGATTGCACCGCCACCGAGATGACCGCCGAGAGAGCGCAATTCACCTGCCCGGGTATCGCCCGCAATGGCGATCGCGTCATCGCCTATCTCCAGCATATCGGCCGGATCGAAGGCACGGTGACGTCGCTGACGGCATCCGGTTTCCTCATCGCCATCAATGCGCCCGAGCGCAAACGCGAAAAGCTCGCCGCCCAGCTCGCATGGATCGCCAAGCGTCAGTTACTGGGCCTGCCGGAAGACCGTCGCCACGACCGCCTGACGCCGCGCAATGCCAGGGCGCAGCTGGTTCTCGAAGACGGCATGCTCGTCGCCTGCCGCCTGATCGACCTGTCGCTCTCGGGCGCAGCAATCGAGATCGAACACCGGCCGCCGCTCGGAAGCCGCGTCCAGCTTGGCAAAAACATGAGTGGCAAGATCGTGCGTCACTTCATGGAAGGCGTCGCCGTTGAATTCGATCGTGTCCAGTCACCCGACGCATTGATCGAGTTTCTTTAAAAAGGCCCCGCACGGCCCGACGCCATTCCCCGCAAAGCGTGAAGTCAGGCAGCGTACAAGGCTGCAGTCAGTCCATCGCACCGTGATGGGCAGTCGGGACCGGGCGGCTTTTTCAACGCACCTTTACCGCAGCATCGCCTCCTCGTCCCTGCCCGAAAATCCGGTCGGCGTGTGTTCGCGACGCGGATATCCCCTTTCAAAAACAAGTCCGCGGACGCAGTTTTCCGCTTTCGACCTGTCGCCCAAACAACGTCCCGACAGGAACGCTCCCCTTGATAATTTGCGGCACGACCGGGGCACCGACATAGCCTGCAACACGCCGTCCGAACTTTTTTCGAGAAAAAAGCAGTTTTTTTGAAGTTTTTTTCGGCGCTTTTTCGACGCGCGCCAGCAAGGAACACCTATCCCAAAACGGGAAATCCCCTACATCGCCCGCTTCCGCTACGGCGATGAACATGGGTATGAAAACACCTGCGAACGAAAAATCGCTGTCGATACAGCGGCATAAATGGCTACCAAAAGCCTAAAGCCGGAATGCGTAAAATTCTAATAAAATTTGCTTCAAACACGTGTAAAAAACACTTCAAATACAGTTCAAAACATCGGCTAATTTGCTGAAATTTAAGCTCAAATTGCGCCACGCAAATTTCCGCCGGGTCAAAAAATACCTGCGAATGTCTCCTCAACACGGGGAGACAAGCAATGAACAACAACCGTATCGTTTTCATCCTGATCGCGTTCATCGTCGGCGCCTTCGCACAGCAGGCCAGCGCATCGCCGGCAGCGGTCATGCGCGTCATCGGCAAGGCCAATCCACCGATCGGCCACTATGAATTCTGCCAGACCTATCAGAGCGAGTGCCAGCCGACTTCGCTGGACAATGGCCCGATGAAGCTGACGGAAGAGCGCTGGAAGACGATGCTTGACGTCAACTACACCGTCAACACCACGATCACGCCGATGACCGACATGGAAATCTACGGCGTCGAAGAACGCTGGGCCTATCCTACCACCGTCGGCGATTGCGAAGATTTCGTATTGTTGAAGCGCAAGATGCTGATGAACAAGGGTTTCTCCGCCTCCAACCTGCTGATCACCGTCGTTCTGCAGCCGAATGGCGAAGGCCATGCCGTTCTGACCGTTCGCACCGACCGTGGCGACTTCGTTCTCGACAATATGCGCAACAAGGTCATGAACTGGTCGGAAACCGAATATACCTATCTGAAGCGTCAGGACACCGCCAACCCGGGTCGCTGGGTGAAAATTCAGGATGGCCGCGCCACCAATGCAGTCGGCGGCATCAACTGACCAACCCGTCTCCCCAAATAAAAAAGCCGGCCACCAAAAGGGGCCGGCTTTTTCATTTTCGTCCATCATGCGTCAGAGCAGACCAAGTTCGGCCAGTTCGCGCCTGAGATCGGAAGGCATGTCCTCGCCGCCTCCTCCACCCCCGAGATCGCGCGGCGCCTCGTCATCCTTCAGGTAGCGCCAGCCCTGAAACGGCCGCTTCGGCGCAGGTGAGGTCTCGATCACCTCGGGTCCGAGAACGAGATCGCAGCGCGAAATACCGTCGTCTCCCTTGAAAGAACGGATATCGAGCAGCTTCTGTCGAGCCTGCACCTGCCCCTTGATGACCCAGTAGAGTGAGCCGCCTTCAAGCAGTTCCTCTACCCGTTTGGGGATCATGCGGGTGGTGTGGACGCTGTGCGGCTCCAGGCCCGCAGCCATGGCGGTGAGCGATCGCTGCGCGACCCAATCCCTCAGGTCCTGGAGTGAATCCGCGCCGACGCAAAGTTTGATGAGATGTAGAGGCATGTCTCTATCAATGCCTTTTTGCGGCGGGCGTCAAGCATGCCGGACATGCCGGGCGCCCAGCCCGCTCAACACTCCACAACGTTGACGGCAAGGCCGCCGGTTGAGGTTTCCTTGTATTTCTCGCTCATGTCGTTGCCGGTCTGGCGCATGGTTTCGATACAGGCATCCAGCGGCACGAAGTGCTGACCGTCGCCTTTCAGCGCCAGCGACGCCGCCGTGACCGCCTTGACCGCGCCTAGTGCGTTGCGTTCGATGCAGGGCACCTGCACCAATCCGGCGATCGGGTCGCAGGTCATGCCGAGATGATGTTCGAGCGCGATTTCCGCCGCATTCTCGATCTGCTCGGGCGATCCGCCCATCACCGCCGCAAGACCTGCAGCCGCCATGGCCGCAGCCGATCCCACTTCCCCCTGACAGCCCACCTCCGCGCCGGAAATCGACGCGTTATGCTTGATGATGCCGCCAATCGCTGCCGCCGTGAGGAGAAAGTCCCGCACGTCGTCGACGGTGGCATCCTCATGGAAATGCCGGAAATACCGCACTGTCGCCGGCACCACGCCCGCAGCGCCATTGGTGGGCGCGGTGACGACACGGCCGCCGGCCGCGTTTTCTTCGTTCACGGCCATGGCATAGACGCTCAACCAGTCATTCGCCATGACGGGATTCAACCGGTTGCTACGCCATTCCGCATTCAGTTTTTCATAGATCGAACGGGCGCGGCGACGCACCTTGAGGCCGCCGGGCATGATGCCGTCCACCTTCAGCCCGCGCTCGATACATCCGTTCATCGCGTCCCAAATCTGGTCCAGCCGTTCATTCAGCTCTTCGCGCGAAACAACCGTCTCCTCGTTCGCCCGTTTCATCTGGGCGATGGTGCGGCCGGACCGCGCGGCCATTTCCAGCATTTCCTTCGCCGTGGCGAAAGGATAGGGCACGCGCGGGCCGTTATCGATGGTCTTGCCGCGCTGCTTGATCGCCTCCAGTTCCGTGTCGGTGACGACAAAGCCACCGCCGACGGAATAATAGATGCGCTTGACCAGCAGCCTGCCCTGGTTATCGAAAGCGGAGAAGGTCATGCCGTTCGCATGGCCTGGCAGCGGGTTCTTCTTGTCGAAGACGAGATCTTCGGCCGTCCTGAACTCGTAGGTCGGATGGCCGGGCGGCGTAACCGTACCGGCCTTCTCCACCGCCTCTATGATGGCGTCCATCGCGTCGGGATCGACAAGGTCCGGCCGCTCGCCGGTCAGGCCGAGAATGACTGCCCGGCCGGTGCCATGACCAATGCCGGTGAAGGCGAGAGACCCGTGCAGGCTGACCTTCATGCGCGCGACGGCGGCACCGGCGGGGCGCGGCCACTCGTCGCTGAGGATCAGCGCCAGAAAGCGGTTGGCCGCCGTCATCGGTCCCATCGTATGCGAACTGGAAGGACCGATACCGATCTTGAAGACGTCAAAGACCGAAAGAAACATTGAGTTTTTCCTGCGTAATGGATTCCGTCACATCATATCCAAAGCTGGAACTTATCGCCACAAAAGAGCGGCACCGGCTTTTGCAGCTGCGACATGGGCCTCCCGGAAACGAAAACAGCACGGTTTCCAGAGGAAAACCGCGCCGTTTCAAAACCCGTCAATCAGGAGAGATGCTTATGGGCTGCCAAAAATGTACGTCAATGCGAGAAAAGCGGCAAAGCCTGCGAGTGCGCGCAACGTGACGCCCCAGCAGGATTTCTGAGCGGTTTCTTCCATGATTACTCCAGCTATTCACTCTCCGGGGGATCTTCAAGACCCGGCCCGTGGAGGAAGCATTTATTAAAATCCGGCGCGGAAGGCAAATGCAAAAAGCGGCTAAATGAAGGCGTTTTCGACGGGCTGCCATTCGCGCTTTGCATAGGTATGTTAAAAAACAAAGCGTTAGCGCGACGCTGAAAACAGTGCCATTTCTGTCCTCGCCGCAATTTAGGCTAAAGTGTAACCGTTTTTTAAAGCTTTCATACAAACACCTGTTGAAAACGGCGGACGCGGGCACGTTGCTGTCGCAATTCTTCCGCTGAAAGCCATCTTGAATGGCTGCGACCGCTGCTTTATCGACCATGGTCAAACAGCAACGATGCGAGTCCCACATGCAGACATCCTCTTTCCCCGACCGTGAAACTGTTGCTTCGAAACTGACCTCGCTTGCGAGTGAGGATAAGGCATGGGTGTCGTTGCTGATGGAGAACGCGCTGCAGGACGAGAACCTGCTGGCAGGCCTTAACCTTTATCTCGACCAGCAGGCCGGCGCTCGTTTTCTTAATAGCCTGAAGCTTGAAGCCACCGGTGAATGGCTGGGTGGCCACGCCCCTGCCCGCCTGCAAATCCGCCTCGCGGAAATTGCGAAGGCAAGCCAGCATCCTGCTTATCTCGCCTTCCGTAAGGGGCTGACGGCTTCCGCCGGCCTTGAAAAAGCCTATCCCAAGGCGCCGATCTGATCGGCTCGACTAATCCGGCACCCTGTCGACCACGGCGATGATCGGCCCCATGGGGAACAATGAATCTCGCCTCTTCATCGCGGGAATATCGACGCTGGAAATGGTGCCGTCGAGATAGAGCGCATTCGGTGAATCCAGCACATCCCTGAACAGGGTGGCGAAATCGTAAAAGCGCACGGTATTGTCCGAAATGGCAAAATGTACCATGCCATCGCGAGAGACTCCGACGCCGTTGCGGCGCTTCAAGCTGTCGCTGTCGGGCAGAAAACGCGGATGCACTCCGCCGTCGATAACAAGCATCGGCCCGGACTGGGTGGCAAAATCGGGCTTCGGGTCGGCCGTCAGATAGGCTTCGGTCGCCAGCACGCCCGCCCTGTGATCCTTCAGGTAAAACACGCCATTCGGAAGAAGATGGAAATTGCCCCAGCCACCGCGGGTGCTGAGTGGCGAACGTTCCACGCCGTTTTCGATAAACAGCCCGACGGGGGAATAATCGGAATGATACATGCCGCCATTCATGGCGAAGACACTGAACATGTGCTGACGCCAGAGCGCGGAGGATAGATCGGCGAAAGAACGATATCCCTGTCCTGAGACATGGTCGCGGTCGTAAATCCGGATGGTGCTTTTCGCCGGATCGAAACTGCAGACGGTATAGCGGCCGCCCGCATGATCCACGATTCTGCAGAAATCCACCTGCCCGCCCGCTTCGGCCGCAAATGGAAGCAGCAACGGCAACAGCAGCTTCGCCAGTCTTTTCATCGATCTGTTCATGCCCACCCCGTGATTCTCTTCAGGGGAACATTCGCAGGGAAATTCGGTCAAAGAAAAGGCGTCACCCTGGCTTCAGGGAGACGCCGGACTTTCAGAAGGGGAGATGTCGTCAGCGACGGGCGGCGCGGTCGACGCTACGGCCGGCATCCTGGGTCGCATCCACGGCGTTCGCCGTATCCCGGCCCATGCCGCGAATGGTGTTGCCGCAAGAACTGAGCGTCACGACGGTCAGCAGAGCCACGAAAACGGTCGAAAGAATGCGTGTGATCATTTGAAACTACTCCCCTATGACTTGCCGTCCGAGGCAAGCGCCGATGTGATATGCGTCACAATAACGTGAGTCCCAAAATTCGGTTCCAGCGGCGTTTCAAAAAATCCTGTCGATGAAAATTAACATGGTTTTGAGCTTCGCGAGGGAAACTGCGCGTGGATCGTGGCTTGAGAAATCCAGTGGGTGACATGACTGACATCAATAATCGGCTTCTGGTGATGACGGCGGGCGGCGTGAACCCTAACGTCATGATCAATGCGCTGGCAGCGCGATTTCCCGACATCCATGTGTTCATGGAACAGCCCGAAAGCAAATCGGCCATCCTCAAGCGCCGGGCAAGACGCCTCGGCTGGATTGTCGCAGTGGGCCAGCTGGCGACGATGGTCGCATCGCGGCTCGGCAAACGCTTCACGGTACGAAGAAGCAAAGAGATCATTGCGGAGCATGGTCTCCTGCCTGATCTGGGCGGCACCATTCCAGTCACGCATTTCGCCTCGCTGAACGATGAAGAATGTCGCAAGGCCGCCAATCTCCTGAAACCGGCTGTCATCTTCACCATTTCCTGCCGTCTGCTGACGCCGGCGACGCTCAGGGACCTGCACTGCCCCATCATCAATTTTCACGCCGGCATCAACCCGGCCTATCGCGGCCAGATGGGTGGATACTGGGCGCTGGTGGAAAAGGACCGGGGCAATTTCGGCGCAACCGTGCATCTCGTTGACAAGGGTGTGGATACCGGCGCCACACTTTACGAAAAACGGCTGAAACCCTCACCGTCCGACACCATCGCCACCTATCCCCTTCTCTTGACAGCAGCCTCGGTCGATATCGCCATCAATGCCATCGAAGACGCCTTGTCCGGCAGCCTTGCGCCGCAGCCGCCCTCGCCCGGAAAGTCGGTGCTCCGCTTTCCACCAACAATCTGGACATGGCTCTGGAACGGTCTGACGAAACGGGTCTGGTAGCGCCGCCGGCACCGCGCTCGGCTCAAGCTTCGTCGCAGATGCAGGGCTGTCTTGCCGCAACAGGCACAGACTTGGCCTCAAAAACGGTGCATGATAATCAAAAGGATCATGCACACATTGCCCGATATCTCCGCCACTTCCGTCATCCCCGCCTCCATCGAGGCCTCACCCGCGCAGGTGCTTGGCCCGGCAAGTCTTGCCGGTCTTTTTCCGCAGGGCGTGCGCGTTTATCTGACAGATACCGGAGCCGCCTCGCAGGTGAAGCTGGTCGATGCCGCAAAGCATCTGCGTGATCTCGGTTATGAGCCCGTTCCGCACCTTGCGGCCCGCCGTATCGCCTCTCGCATCGATTTCGAGGAACAGGTGAAGCGGCTTGCCGGCGACGCCGGCGTGACCGACGTGCTGGCGGTCGGCGGTGGCGTCGAGAAGCCAGAGGGCCCGTTCACGTCTACCATCGACATGCTTTCCACGGGCATTTTCGACCGTTGCGGCATCAGGCATATCGCAATTGCCGGTCATCCGGAAGGCAGCCCCGATTTCAACGACGAAACGGCGACGGCCGCGTTGCGGCTGAAACGCGATTTTGGCGAAAGAACCGACGCCGCCATGCGCATCGTCACCCAGTTCGGTTTTGATTCCGCCCGCTTCATCGCCTGGGCAGAAGGGCTTGCCGCATCCGGTATCGATCTGCCGGTGCATATCGGCGTTTCCGGCCCGGCCAAGATCACCACGCTCCTGAAATACGCCGCGCTCTGCGGTGTCGGCAATTCCATTGCCTATCTCAAGAAAAACGCGCTTTCCCTGACCACGCTTGCCAGGGGCCATTCACCGGAAAGCATCGTCGGGCCGATCGAACGGCACTGGCGGGACAATCCGCAAGGACCGATCCGGCAGATCCATGTCTTTCCCTTCGGCGGGCTGCAGGCGTCGTCAGACTGGCTGGTCAGTCGTGGCAGCTGGCGGACCGAAAACGCGGATCACGCCGCAGCCACGGGTTCGGTGGCGATCTAAGCGGCGCGTCGACGGCGCATGATGGCCGTGACGCGTTCCTTCGCCTCATGCCGCCTTCGCGACCTCGACGAATGCATTGCGAATGCTTTCCGCCACCGCGAGCACCGGCCGCGACGCCTTGTCGCCCATAATCAGCCGGATATCGAAATAGCCGAGTTCCGGCAGGCCTTCCTTCTCACCCAGAATGACCATGTCGTTCAGCACATAAGATCGTGGCAGCGGCGCGATGGCGAGATCCGCGGCAATCGCCGCACGCTGTGCCATCGTGTGGCCGCTGAGATAAGCCACGCGGAAATTGCGCCCACGTTTTTCCAGCGAATGAATCGCCTCCGAACGCCAGATGCAGCCCTCTTCCCATATCGAGATCGGCAGCGGATCGCGCAGATAGGCCGTGCCGCATTTCGCACCCGCCCAGACGAGCCGTTCGCGCATCAGCACCTCGCCGGTATCCCTCAGCGGATGTGAAGCACAGTTGACGAGGGCGAGATCAAGACGCTGCTCGTCCATCCGCTTATAGAGATTGGAGCTGGCATCGATTGTGACGTCGATCATGATGCCGGGGAAAGCCTCGGCGAAACGCTTGAGAATGCCCGGCAGCAGCCCGCGCTCGCCAATATCCTCCGGTGCGCCGAGACGCACCACACCGGACAATTCGGGCATGACGAAACGCGACACCGCCTCGTTGGACAAGGCAATCATGCGGCGCGCATAAGTCAGAAGCGTCTCCCCATGCGCCGTCAATGTCACCGAACGCGCATCGCGCAGGAACAGCGTCGTTTTCAGCTGCTCTTCTAGCTTCTTGATCTGCATCGAAACGGCCGATGGTGTTCTGAACACGACTTCGGCGGCGGTCGAGAAGTTTCCCGTTTCCGCAATGGCGACGAAGGTCCTCAATATGTCGTTATCCAGCAACGGCAGCGGTTGGCGGAAAGTCACGGTCATGGCACGCACCTTCAAATATTTTGATTTATAGATGGATATCATTTCGTTTGATTGAATGTCAACAACGGCGCACCATCCTCACATCAATCGTGGTTCAGGAAAGGATGAAGACATGACCATGATACATTACCTGCCCGCGGCGAACCGCTCCCCGCATCGCCCGTCATCCGCCGGCTGGCTGCAGCGCCTGTCAGGCAATATCGCCTCCCATTATGCGTCATGGCGCCGTGCGAGGATGCTCCGCGCGCTGGAAGCGCTCCCGCCTGAAACATTGAAGGATATCGGATGGCCCACAACCGACAACTACGGCAGAAGCGTCATTCGCAAATGACCGCCGGCCGATGGCTCGCAGCCTTTCTTACGCCCGCGAGCCATCGCCCTCTGCGGGTAAATGGCGGCCCCCGGGCGTAAATTGGCCTGCCTGTTTTACATGCGACGCGACGCCCTTTAAAAAGGCTTGTCGCAAAATTTGCATATTTCAAAAGCTATTTTTTGACAGCCCCGATTCCACGGCGTATTTTTCGTTAAAGATGTCGCATACAGGACATCCAGAAGACCAATTCCAAGGGAGGAATTGCGTATTCGCAACGGAGCACGGGCAAATGAGCAGAAACTCCCAGAAGAAGCGCTCAATCGTCTTTTTTCTCATTCCGCAATTTACCATGCTGCCCTTCGCCGCAGCGGTTGAAACGCTTCGCATCGCCAACCGAATGTTGGGCTACCAGGCCTATGAATGGCGCATCGCCTCGCTCGATGGCCAGAAGGTCATGTCCTCGAGCGGCATCTGTCTTGAGGCCGATACCTGTCTTGCAGATGAGCGGCGTTACGTCAGCGGCGAAAACCGCCCGGAAATGGCAATCATCTGTTCGGGCATCGATGTGGATCAACACATCAACAAATCGGTCAACGCCTGGCTGCGCGAAGCCTATAATCGCGGTATCGCCATCGGCAGCCTCTGTACCGCCGCCCATATCCTTGCGCAGGCTGGCCTCCTCAACGGCAAACGTTGCGCGATCCACTGGGAAAACCTGCCCGGCTTTTCCGAAGCCTTCCCGCAGGTGGAAGTCTACGCAGATCTCTTCGAAGTCGACAGCAACATCTATACCTGCGCCGGCGGCACGGCCTCGCTCGACATGATGCTGAGCCTGATCGGCCAGGATTTCGGCGAGAACCTCGTCAACCGCGTCTGCGAACAGCAATTGACCGACCGCGTGCGCAGCCCCAACGACCGCCAGCGCCTGCCGCTGCGCGCCCGCCTTGGCGTGCAGAACAGCAAGGTTCTGTCGATCATCGAATTGATGGAAGGCAATCTTGCCGAGCCGCTGTCGCTGCTCGATATCGCCGACGCCGCCGATCTGTCGCGCCGGCAGGTGGAACGCCTCTTCCGCCAGGAAATGGGCCGCTCGCCCGCCCGCTATTACCTTGAAATCCGCCTTGACCGCGCCCGTCACCTGCTGGTGCAATCGGCCATGCCGGTGGTGGAAGTCGCCGTCGCCTGCGGGTTCGTGTCAGCGTCGCATTTCTCGAAGTGTTATCGCGAAATCTACAATCGCACCCCGCAGCAGGAGCGCGCCGAGCGCAAGCTGCTGATCAGTGCTTCGCGCATGGCAATGGCGAGCCAGGCAGGCAAGGCCGCCCATTGAAGGCGGAGTTGAAGGTCCCGAGCGCGACAGGACTTGTCTCAGAGCAAAAACCTGTCCTCCGTCATGCCGGACTAGATCCGGCATCCAGCCACCGCGCGTCTGCGCCGTGAGAAGAGTATTTCGCGATCAAGGACCTGATCGCGCTGGAGCCCGTATCCAGTCCGGGGTGACGAAGTGCGGATGATGGAACTGTGGTAAGAGCGCAGGTTCAGCGAGCAGCCAGCAAATCAGACCAATTCACCCAAACGGCCGAACCGCATGGGCGAGGTCCTCCGCCGTCATGCCGGCGCCCGCTCTGTCGCCCGCCTCGCCATGCAGCCAGACCCCGGCTGCAGCCGCTTCGAAGGCAGGTGCGCCCTGCGCCAATAGCGCGCCGATGATACCGGCCAGAACGTCACCCGATCCCGCCGTCGCAAGGCTCGCCGGGGCGTTCGTATTGACCAGCGCCCGGCCATCGGGCGAAGCGATCACCGTGTCCGCACCCTTATAGACCAGAACCGCGCCGCTGCGCGCCGCAGCGACCTGCGCCTTCTCGATCTTGCTCAGCCTCCCATCGGCCGCCAGATCGGCAAACAGCCGGGCGAACTCGCCCTCATGCGGTGTCAGCACGAATTTGCCCGCACCGGAAGTGATACGCTCGAACAGGACATCCGTATCATCCCTGAAGGCCGTGATCGCATCGGCATCCAGCACCACCGACTTGTCGCCAAGCAGCGACACGAGTTGCCGCGCCTTTTCGAGATCGCCGAAGCCCGGGCCGAGAACGAAGGCGCCGTGGCGCTCATCGTCAAGCCACACGCGTAGATCGTCGGCATTGTCCATCGGAACGTTCATAACGGCCGTCAATGTGACAGACAGCACGTCGAGCGCCGCTTTCGGCGCTGCGACAGTAACGATCCCCGCCCCCGCCTTCAGCGCTGAAAGCGCGGTCATGCGGCTAGCACCCGTCGCATGGGCGGGGCCCGAGAAGACCGTCAGGTGCCCCCTGCGGAATTTATGGGTCTCCATACCGGCGCGCGGCAAGGCATCCCGCCAGACAAACGGATCGTTTTCCGCCACCGATCCCCTATGAGCCTCCAGGATACGCAACGGTATGCCGATATCGAAAACCTCCAGCGCTCCGCAAAGCTCCCGCCCCGGCATCAGCAGATGACCCGGCTTGCGCGCCATGAAGGTGATCGTGCGCTCCGCCCTGAACGATGCGCCAAGCGCCACGCCACGCCGGCCGCAAAGCCCCGAGGGCAGATCCACGGCAAGAACCGGCACCTTCGCCTGCATGACCGCCTCGATCAGCCGGACTAGCTCCGGCGGAACATCGCGGGACAGCCCGGCTCCGAACACGGCGTCGATCACCACGTCGCCGGAAAGAGGCGTATAGGCATCAAGCGGCAGCGGCGTCACGCCGCTCCGCTCCAAGGCCACGCGTGCATCCCCCTTGAGAAGGCCGATATCGCCGAGATGATGGACCTCGACTTTAGCGCCGCTTTGCGCCAGCTCCCGCGCCGCAACATAACCGTCACCTCCGTTATTCCCGCTGCCGCACAGGACGACGAAGCGCAGCGCCTGCGGGTAATGCCGAAGCGCCGAAGCAGCCACCGCCTGCCCCGCACGCTCCATCAAATCGTAAAGCGGGATGCCGGATTGGCCGGCTGCCGCATCGATGCGCGCCATCACAGCCGGGTCGATAAGGAGGAACTCGGAAATGGAGGTCATGCCACATCATTCCTTCAAAACGCAGGAAAGGCAATCGATACAAAAATAAGCAAAATTCGGAGACCAAAAAATACTCAAATGCATATAATATGTGCAATAGCTCAACCCGCGACCACAGCATAATCGAATTTTAAAAATTTCTAATATTAAAGAAAACCGCAGAAATGCTGATGGATTTTTCGGATTCTAGTGACGAATTGCCGGTAGAACCGCGAAAAGCGAATGCATTTTGTGCGGGAATGGCCGCGGGGCGAAGTTTTTTCTTCAAGCCCGCTTCCGATCTGGCACAATACGTGCATTCTTGTGGCAGAGCGGGAGTTACCTGCTTTAACGGGAGAAGCGGAGAGATATTTTCTCATGAAAAAGATCGAAGCGATCATTAAGCCTTTCAAGCTCGACGAAGTGAAGGAAGCCCTTCAGGAAGTCGGACTTCAGGGAATCACGGTCACGGAAGCAAAAGGCTTTGGTCGTCAGAAAGGCCACACGGAACTCTACCGCGGTGCAGAGTACGTCGTGGACTTTTTGCCGAAAGTGAAAGTCGAAGTCGTATTGGCGGATGAGAATGCGGAAGCCGTCATCGAGGCGATCCGCAATGCGGCGCAGACCGGACGCATCGGCGACGGAAAGATTTTCGTTTCCAATGTCGAGGAAGTAATCCGCATCCGTACCGGTGAAACAGGCGTGGACGCCATATAATTAAAAAAGTCCTGAGCCGGGGAGGCTTGGGTTTTCACCTCGTCATCATCACACTCAAGGAAAAGTTTAAATGACGACCGCAAACGATATCTTGAAGCAGATCAAGGATAACGACATCAAGTTCGTGGACCTGCGCTTTACCGACCCCAAGGGCAAGCTGCAGCACGTCACCATGGACGTGGTATGCGTCGACGAAGACATGTTCGCCGACGGCGTCATGTTCGACGGCTCCTCGATCGCCGGCTGGAAGGCCATCAACGAGTCCGACATGGTGCTGATGCCAGATCCGGCCACCGCCCATGTCGACCCGTTCTTCGCCCAGTCCACCCTGGTCGTCCTTTGCGATATTCTCGACCCGGTCTCGGGCGAAGCCTATAACCGCGACCCGCGCGGCACCGCCAAGAAGGCCGAAGCCTACCTCAAGGCATCAGGTATCGGCGACACGGTTTTCGTCGGTCCCGAGCCTGAATTCTTCGTCTTCGACGATGTGAAATACAAGGCAGATCCCTACAACACCGGCTTCAAGCTCGATTCGTCCGAACTGCCGTCCAATGACGACACCGACTACGAGACCGGCAACCTCGGCCACCGTCCGCGCGTCAAGGGCGGTTATTTCCCGGTTCCGCCGATCGACAGCCTGCAGGACATGCGCTCCGAAATGCTGACGGTTCTCGCCGAAATGGGCGTCGTCGTTGAAAAGCATCACCACGAAGTGGCTGCCGCACAGCACGAGCTGGGCGTGAAGTTCGACACGCTGGTCTCCAGCGCCGACAAGATGCAGATCTACAAGTATGTTGTGCACCAGGTCGCCAATGCCTATGGCAAAACGGCAACCTTCATGCCGAAGCCGATCTTCGGCGACAACGGCTCGGGCATGCACGTTCACCAGTCGATCTGGAAGGGCGGCAAGCCGACCTTCGCAGGCGATGAATATGCCGGTCTTTCCGAGACCTGCCTCTATTACATCGGCGGCATCATCAAGCATGCCAAGGCCATCAACGCTTTCACCAACCCCACCACCAACTCCTACAAGCGTCTGGTGCCGGGTTATGAAGCGCCGGTTCTGCTCGCTTACTCCGCGCGCAACCGTTCCGCCTCCTGCCGTATCCCCTTCGGCTCCAACCCGAAGGCAAAGCGCGTCGAAGTCCGCTTCCCGGACCCGACCCAGAACCCCTATCTCGGTTTTGCGGCCATGCTGATGGCCGGCCTCGACGGCATCAAGAACAAGATCCATCCCGGCAAGCCGATGGACAAGGACCTTTACGACCTTCCTGCCAAGGAACTGAAGAAGATCCCGACCGTCTGCGGTTCGCTGCGTGAAGCGCTGGAAAGCCTCGACAAGGACCGCAAGTTCCTGACCGCAGGCGGCGTGTTTGACGACGACCAGATCGATAGCTTCATCGAACTGAAGATGCAGGAAGTCATGCGTTTCGAAATGACCCCTCACCCGGTCGAATTCGACATGTACTACTCGGCCTGATCGGCCCTGCGGGCGCTCCACCGGGGCGCTCCATTCATCGCGGCGGTTTTCCCCGGAAAGCCGCCGTTTTCTTTTGAAGTTCAACCCTGACCGTGAAGAATGCCGAACACGCCAGCCACGCAGCAAACCCGCCTCACGGACTGGCTCATCTTTCTGGCCGTTCCCTTCTTTTTCGCCAGCAACGTCGTTTTCGGCCGCGGCGTCGTCGGTGAGGTCTCGCCTTTCATCGCCGCCTTCATCCGCTGGATCGGCTCGACGCTCATCATCGCGCCCTTCATGATCGCCGACTGGCGCAACTGCCTTGCTTTCGTGCGGCACAAGACGCTGCTCTGGCTCGTCCTCGGCATTCTCGGCATGGGCATCTGCGGCGGCGTGGTCTATTGGGGCCTCACCATGACCACGGCCGCCAACGGCACGCTGATCTACACCACCTCCTCGCTGTTCATCATCCTGTTCCAGCACATCTTTCAGGGCCGGCCGATCCGGAAGCTTGAAGTGGCGGGCATGATTATCGCCTTCGCCGGCGTCGCCGCCATCGTGCTCAAGGGCGATATCTCCGCTCTCCGGCACATGAATTTCAACATCGGCGACTTTGCAATTTTGACCGCAGCCATTGCCTTTGCGATCTATTCCCTGCTGCTGCGCGATCCGGCGGCGCGGCAGATGGCGTCCTTCAGTCTCTTCGGACTGATTGCTTTTTCCGGCGCGCTTGTCCTTCTGCCGCCGGCAGCACTGGAACTGGCACAGGGAGGCATGCTGCCTGCCACGCCTGTTGCATGGGCGAAGATCGGCGGCATCATCCTGTTCGCCTCACTTCTGGCCTTTTATTGCTTTACCCACACGGTACGCGTTTTCGGTCCCGCCACGGCGGGAATTACGCTGTACATGATGCCGCCGGTCTCGATCCTCATGGCCACGGTGTTTCTCGGCGAATCCTTCGAGACCTATCATGCCATCGGCATCGTATTGGTCACCGGCGGCGTCATCATCGCCACCGCGCCAATCAGCAAAGGACGCTGAACACGAACGGCAGAGCGGCGTCAAAGCGCCAGGTCTTGATATTTCGCGTTCCGATACCAACTAGTATTGGGAAAGGAAGTACATGCCATGAAACAAAGAAACGCAAAATTCACGCTTGGCGAGATCGTTCGCCACAAGGTGTTTCCGTTCCGCGGTGTGGTAATCGACGTGGACCCGGAATATGCCAATACCGAGGAATGGTGGAACGCTATTCCCGCGGAAATCAGGCCGGAACGCGACCAGCCCTTCTATCATCTTCTCGCCGAAAACGAGGAGACGGAATATGTCGCCTATGTTTCCGAACAGAACCTCGTCCACGACGAAAACGAGACGCCGCTCCGAAATCCCAACATCGGCCGCATCTTTGACAAGGCGCCGAACGGCGAATGGCGCCCGAAAATGTCCACGGCGCACTGACGCCCGCCAAGCATCTCCCTCCTCCCGGGGATATCGAGCACGCATAAAAAAACCGGTCTGTCGCCAGACCGGTTTTCTGTTTTTTTGAAGCTTGCGCGGCAATCAGGGCTTCGGCGCGCCCTTGGCAGCATCCTGAGCAGCTTCGAGCTTCTTGCGAGCTTCTTCCGCCTTCTTCTGCATGCCTTCCTGCAGGCTGCGCTGGCTTTCGGCCAGCTGCGACTGGGTGATTGCCGGGCCGTCATAAGCGCCGGTGAAACCGGAAAGCGCGATCTTGATGGGGTTCGGCGCGCGGCGGAAGTTGATGGAGGTGAAGACCACCTCGCTACCCTTCTTCAGCGAAGCGATCATGGCGTCCGTCAGCGGCACTTCAGCCGTGCACTTGTCGGGAAGGCAAACGGCGTAATCGAGCTTCTGACCCTTGCCGCCATCGATCTGCATCATCACACCCGGAGGAATGAGACGCGCGGTCGGAACGGAAACCTGCAGCAGCTTGCGGTTGACCTTGCCTTCAACGGTAATGAGGCCAACGGCCGTGATCATCTGGCCGTTCTGGGCGAGAACCACGTTCTGCACAACGCAGACATCGTTGTCTTCCTGCTTGGAGCAGGTCTTGAACCAGCCGAGCGGCGGAGCGCCAGCGCCCTGAGCAGCCGGAGCAGCATCCTGCGCCTGCGAGATGGCCGGAGCGGACACAGCGCCGAGAGAGAGGACCAGAGCGGACAGAGCCGTCCGGGTGAATGTGTTTGCCTTGTGCATCATAAGAGTTCCGTCTCCTGAATGTCTGCCAGAACAGAACCGCTCAAGGTCCTGTTCGTCGATGGCGGTATCCTTCTGCCCGTTCAACTGTCGTTTAAATGAGGCAAATGCGTGACCCGTCTCTTCCGGTCCCCCTGTTACATGCCGTTCGCGGCGATATCCAGCACTTCTTTAACTTTTTCTTGAGCGGAGCCAAGATTTCCCGCGCTTGCATGGGTCATGCAATGTCCGTGTGCTACATATCTGCCAGAATCATGACGATAAACGGTCCTGACGCACATCGGACGGACAGTTGAGACAGGACAGTGACATGCGCAACCTTGCGGCCCTCATCCCCGCATTGTTTCTTTTGGGATCATCCCTGCTTCCCGGCGGGAGTGCGGTAGCGCAACCGCTGCACGCCATCTCGATGCATGGCACGCCAGCGCTTCCCGCAGATTACCAACACCTGCCTTATGTCAATCCGGACGTGAAGAAAGGCGGCCGCATTTCTTATGGCGTGGTCGGCACCTTCGACAGCCTGAACCCCTTCGTTCTCAAGGGAATGCGCACCACCGCCCGCGGCGTCTGGGATCCGGAATTCGGCAATCTTCTTTACGAGCCTCTGATGTCTCGCTCCAGCGACGAGCCCTTCAGCCTCTATGGGCTGCTCGCCGAAACCGTGGAGTGGGACGACGAGCGCAGCTTCGTTCAGTTCAACATCAACCCCAAGGCGAAATGGTCGGATGGCGAGCCGGTAACGCCTGATGACGTGATCTTCACCTTCAATCTCCTGAAGGAAAAGGGCCGCCCGCCATTCAACAGCCGTCTCGACGGCGTAGCCAAGATGGAGAAGACCGGCGAACACAGCGTGCGCTTCACCTTCAACGAAAAGGCGAATCGCGAAACGCCTCTCATCCTCGCCTCTTCAACGCCGATCCTGCCGAAACACGCGACCGATCCGGAAAAATTCGAGCAGGCGGGCCTCGGTGCGGTTGTCGGCTCCGGCCCTTACCGAATCAAGACGCTGCGCCCGGGTGAACGAATCATCTGGGAGAGAAACCCCGACTACTGGGGCAAGGACATTCCCGGCAAAGTCGGTTTCGATAATTACGACGAGATCAGCATCACCTATTTCCTTCAGGTCACGACCATGTTCGAGGCCTTCAAGAAGGGCGATATCGACATCTACCCGGAAGGCGATGCCATCAATGGCACTTCCGATACCTCCCACTGGGGGCAAGCCTATAATTTCCCCGCCGTGCATCGCGGCGATATCGTCAAGGACGTGTTCCAGCCGCGCCTGCCGACTGGCATGTTCGGTCTCGTCTTCAACACCCGCCGTGCCGTCTTCGCTGACGAAAAGGTACGCGAAGGCCTTACCTATGCCTTCGATTTCGAGTGGATGAACAAAAACATCCTCGGCGGCTCCTTCAAGCGGACGCAGAGCTACTGGCAGAACTCGCCGCTCGGCGCCTATGGCAACGCCGCCGACGCGCGCGAGTTGGCGCTGCTCGGCGACGCGGCGAAGACCATGTCTCCGGAGTTGCTGGCCGGCACCTACGCTCTGCCCACGACAGACGGCACAGGCGCCGACCGGAAGGTGCTCAAAATGGCCGTCGACAAGCTGAAAGAGGCTGGCTACAGCATCAAGAACGGCAGGATGTCCGATGCCAATGGCCGCCAGCTCGCTTTCGAAATCATGACGCAGAACCCGGCGCAGGAGCGTATCGCGCTGGCCTATCAGCGTTCGCTGAACCTGATCGGCGTCGCCATGGGCATTCGCTCGGTTGATGACGGGCAATACCAGTCGCGCTCGAACAGCTTCGATTACGACATGATCATCCGCTCCCTGCCCTCGTCGCTTTCGCCCGGCATGGAGCAGCTGAACCGTTGGAACTCACTCTCGCGTGATGCGCAGGGCAGCTTCAACTATGCAGGTGTTGCCAATCCCGATATAGACCGGATGATAGAGGCGCTGTTGCAGGCCCGCTCGACGGAAGATTTCCAGGCGGCCGTGCGCGCTTATGACCGCCTGCTTGTGGCGGGACATTATATCATTCCGCTCTATTATATCGGCGCCCAATGGGTCGCCCGCTGGAAATATATCGACCGCCCGGATATCACTCCAATACAGGGCAATCAGAAACAGACCTGGTGGGACGCGCGGGCGCAATAACCTGCCACCGTCATGTCGATCATATAAGGAACATCAGCCATGGAACGCATCGTTGTTGACGTCGTATCGGACATGATCTGCCCGTGGTGTTATCTCGGCAAGGCCCGGCTCGATCTCGCCATTGCCGAAGTGCAGGATGAAATCAGCGTCGACGTGAACTGGCGTCCCTACCGCCTCAACCCGGACTATCCGACGGAAGGAGTCGACCAGAAAGCCGCTCTCGAGGAAAAGCTCGGCAAGGAGCGTCTGGAACAGGCCCATGCCACGTTGGTTCAGCTCGGCAGGGAAGTCGGCATTACCTACGATTTCGACGCGATCAAGATCGGGCCGAACACGCTCGATGCCCATCGCCTGTCGCTCTGGGCCCATTCCGAAGGCCGCGACGTCCAGGAACGCGTCGTGACCGGCCTGTTCAAGGCCAATTTCGAGGAAGGCCGCAATATCGGCGATCATGCCGTGCTGGTCGACGTTGCCGCAAAGGCCGGCATGGATGCGAAAGTCGTCGAGCGGCTGCTGGCTTCGGACGCGGACAAGGATACGGTCGTCGCTGAAATCGATGCCGCCCAGCAGATGGGTGTCGCCGGCGTGCCCTTTTTCATCATCGACCAGAAATACGCCATAAGCGGTGCACAAACACCCGATGTCCTGATTGCTGCATTGCGGGATATTGCAAAAATCAAGGCGGACGAGCATAGATCGATGAACTGACGGTCAAACCGCCGGCGGTTTTCAACAACTCGATTTTTGCCGGTGTTTCCGTGTCCGACCAGACCCTGAAAGGCATTCTGCTCGCCTTTGCAGCCTTCGCTGCCTATGCCTGGAGCGATGCCAGCGTTAAACTCATTGAAGGTCAGATTTCTCCCATAGAATCGGCCTTCTTCGGGGCCCTGTTCGGCCTCGTCGCCCTGCCCTTCATCCGCAAACGCAACGACAGCTGGCTGGATGTGGTGAAAACAACCAACCGGCCGCTCTGGATCATCCGCTTTTTTTCGGCCGGCACCGGCGCTGTCGGCAGCGTGACTGCCTTTACCCATCTTTCCATGGCGGAAGCTTTCGCGCTGATCTTCCTGCTTCCGTCCTTCGTCACCATCATGTCGGTGATGTTTCTCAAGGAACAGGTGGGCATTCGCCGCTGGTCGGCCGTCATCATCGGTTTTCTGGGTGTGCTCATCATCCTGCGGCCCGGATTCCGTGAACTGGGCATAGGCCATCTGGGCGCCATCATCGCCGGCTTCAGCGGCGCGCTCAGCATCGTGATCTTCCGCGCCATGGGCCCATCGGAAAAGAATGTTTCGCTTTATGGTGCGGGCGTGCTGGGCTGTCTCGTCATCAGCGGCGTTGCCATGGTGCCGAGCTTCGTCATGCCGGGTGGCGAACAATGGCTGCTGCTGGCAGGATACGGCCTGCTCGGCGCGCTTGGCAACATTCTGGTCATGTACGCCGCCCAATATGCGCCCGCCGCCATGATCGGCCCGACGCAATATAGCCAGATGCTCTGGGCCATCCTGTTCGGTTATCTGATTTTTGGCGATCGTATCGACGGCTGGATGTTGATCGGCATCGCCCTCATCGTCGGCTCCGGCCTGCTGACACTGCTCCGCGAGAAACAGAGAAAGGTGCCATTGCCCGCCTCCATCGCCGCGACAGACCAGAACGTGGCTGTCGGTATTACGCCGGAAGACAGTCACTAGCCCCAGAGAGCGAAAAAACCGGCGGCGCTTCAGGCACCGCCGGTCCGGCGTTCAATCAATCGCAAACCCTGACCCGATACATGTCGCCCCAGGCGTTCTGCCTCCAGGCTACATGGCAGCGGGGATAGACGGGTTCATAAACGACCGGCGGGCCATAAGCCGGCGCAGCATAGACGGGCGGACCATAAGCCGGCGCGTAATAGGCGGGGCCGTAAGCGTAGCCCGGGTGCCTTGCACCCGCAATCAGCGCTCCGCCAATGATCGTGCCGGCAATACCGGCGGCAAGGCCGCGGCCGAAATTATTGCGCGCTTCCGCCTGACTGGTGGTGGCAATTGTGGTGCCCGCAATTGTCAAGGCAACCAGACCAGCGGTGGCAAACCTGTTGATATTGGTCCACATCGTCCTGCTCCTTCATCACCCGGCGGCATCCACTCATCCGCCGCACCGGGTATGAGGATGAGATTACGCCTGCGAAGAATACCGGTAGATGTCCGTTTCGTTACATTGCGGTAATTTTCGCTGAAGGCAGTGAGTGGAGTTTTCGAGGGATTGGCTAATGGATAATGAGCCAAAGATGGGTGTGGTTTACCCCCCTCTGCCCTGCCGGGCATCTCCCCCACAAGGAGGGAGATCGGCAAGACGCACTGTCACCACTTCATTCTCTAACGTTGATATTGGCAAAACCTTGCCGCATATCGATCTCCCCACCTGTGGGGGAGATGCCCGGCAGGGCAGAGGGGGGTAAAGCCACACCCACCGACACCCCCCAAAGGCTCAAATCTACGACCGAGCCAGCTCCGCCAACTGCGTCATGATCATCGCCGCACCCGTCAGCCGCTTTTCCGGCGTCGGCAGATCGCGGTTGAGGAAAAGGCTGTGATCGGGACGGATCTTCGCCATCGATCCCTGCTTGCCAATGTAACCGACAAGCGCCGCCGGGTTCGGGAATTCCTTGTTGCGGAATTGAACGACAACGCCCTTCGGCCCGGCATCCAGCTTCTCGACATTAGCAATGCGGCAGAGCGACTTAATGTAGACGATCTTGAGAAGATGCTGCACTTCTTTCGGCAGCGGGCCGAAACGGTCGATCATTTCAGCGCCGAAACCGTCGATCTCGCTGATATCGGCAAGCTCGCCAAGCCGGCGGTAAAGGCCCATGCGAAGATGCAGATCGGGAACGTAATCTTCCGGGATCATGACGGATGTGCCGACCGAAATCTGCGGCGACCAGCCGCTATCCTGCACCTGCTCGTCACCCTTCACTTCGGCGACAGCCTCTTCCAGCATCTGCTGATAAAGCTCGAAGCCGACTTCCTTGATATGGCCGGACTGTTCTTCCCCGAGTAGATTGCCCGCACCACGAATATCAAGATCGTGGCTTGCTAGCTGGAAACCGGCGCCGAGCGTATCGAGCGATTGCAGCACCTTCAGCCGGCGCTCGGCAGTCGTGGTCAGCACCTTGTTGACCGGCAGGGTGAAGAACGCGAAGGCGCGCACCTTGGAGCGGCCTACACGGCCACGCAGCTGGTAAAGCTGGGCAAGACCGAACATATCGGCGCGATGCACGATCAGCGTATTGGCGGTCGGCACGTCGAGGCCGGATTCGACGATGGTGGTCGACAGCAGAACATCATATTTGCCGTCGTAGAAGGCGTTCATGATGTCTTCCAGCTCGCCCGCCGCCATCTGCCCATGCGCCACCGCCACCTTCAGTTCCGGCACATCCGATTGCAGGAAGGCATGGATATCGGCGAGATCGGCAAGCCGCGGGCAAACGTAGAAACTCTGGCCGCCACGATAATGCTCACGCATCAGCGTCTCGCGAATGACGAGCGGGTCAAATGGCGAAATGAAGGTGCGCACCGCCATGCGGTCGACAGGCGGCGTGGTGATGAGCGACAGTTCGCGAACCCCGGTCATAGCGAGCTGCAAGGTGCGCGGAATGGGCGTCGCCGATAGCGTCAGCACATGCACATCGCTTTTCAGCTCCTTCAGCCGCTCCTTGTGCTTGACGCCGAAATGCTGCTCCTCATCGATGATGAGCAGGCCGAGATTGGCAAAGCTGATGCCCGCACCGAGCAGCGCATGCGTGCCGACGACGATATCGGTCTTGCCATCGGCAACTTCCTTTTTGGTCAGCGCCAGTTCCTTGGAGCCGACGAGACGGGAAGCCTGCTGCACGCGGATGGGCAACCCGCGGAAACGCTCCGAGAAAGTCCGGAAATGCTGGCGGGCGAGCAGCGTGGTCGGCACCACAACAGCCACCTGCACGCCATTCATGGCGGCAAGGAAGGCGGCGCGCAGCGCCACTTCGGTCTTGCCGAAGCCAACGTCGCCGCAGATGAGACGGTCCATCGGCCGGCCGGCCGCGAGGTCCTCCCGCACCGCCTCGATGGCGTTCAGCTGGTCCTCAGTTTCATCATAAGGGAAACGGGCAGCAAACTCATCATAGAGCCCATCGGGCGCGACAAGCTCCGGCGCATGGCGCACGAGACGCGCCGCTGCGATGCGGATAAGCTCATCGGCCATGTCGAGCAGGCGCTTCTTGAGCTTGGCCTTGCGCATCTGCCATGCGCCGCCGCCGAGCTTGTCGAGCGTTGCCTCTGCCGCGTCCGAGCCGTAACGCGAGAGGAGATCGATGTTTTCAACCGGCAAAAACAGCTTGGCATCATCGGCATAGTGCAGTTCGAGACAGGCGCGCGGTGCGCCCGCCGCCTCGATGGTCTGCAGGCCGACAAAACGACCAATGCCGTGTTCGGCATGAACGACGAGCGAGCCCTCGTCCAGACCGGCCACTTCCGAAATGAAATCCGCACCGCGTTTGCGGCGCTTGGAGCGCCGCACCATGCGGTCGCCGAGAATGTCCTGCTCGCCGATAACGGCAAGATTTCCGGTTTCGAAACCGGCCTCAAGGCTCAGCACCGCCGAGGCCGCCTCGCCTTTGCCAAGCTTCTCCACCTCTTTTAGCGAGGTAACCGGCTTGATCTTCTCAAGCCCGTGTTCGTTCAGCACCTGCAGCAACCGGTCGAGCGAGCCTTCCGACCAGCCTGTTATCAGCACCTTCCAGCCCTTGGCGCGGCGCTCGGCTATCTGTTTCACAGCCAGGGCAAAGACATTGACCCGCTCTTCGCTTTCGCCTTCGGTTGGCTGCCGCGCCCAGCGCGGGCCGACATGCGCGTCCAGCGTGGCGACGGGTCTTCCCTCGCTATCCTGCTCATTGAAGGGCGTCAGACGCACGGCATTGACGGCAGACAGGGCCGTGTCGAAATCCTTGCCGTTGAGATAAAGCTGGCCGGGAGACACGGGCTTGTAGGGCGCACCCTGCGTCGATCCCTTCGTCTCGCCGGAAGCACGCCGCGCCTCGTAATAATCGAGCACCAGCTTGGAGCGCTCCTTGGCCGCCTCGCGTGCCGTGTGATCGGTGACGATGCGGAACCCCTTCAGATAATCGAAGGCGGTCTCCAGCTTCTCGTAAAACAGCGGCAGCCAGTGCTCCATGCCGGCATAACGGCGGCCCTCGGAAACGGCCTGATAAAGCGCATCGTCGCGCGTCGCCGCACCGAACAGCGAGAGATAATTCTTACGAAACCGGCTGATCGTATCGGGCGTCAGCGTCACTTCACTCATCGGGTTCAGATCGAGCGAGCGCGCCTGGCCGATGGTCCGCTGGCTGGCCGGATCGAAGGTACGGATGCTCTCCAGCGTATCGCCGAAGAAATCGAGCCGCACAGGCTCCTCGGTGCCCGGCACGAAAACATCGAGAATACCGCCGCGCACGGCGAACTCGCCCACCTCACGCACCGTCGCAACCCGGTCGAAACCGTTGCGCTCCAGCCGCGCGGCAATATCCTCCATGCGAATCTGGTTGCCGGGTCTCGCGGAGAAGCCAAGGCTTTCGATGATGTCGCGCGGCGCCATCTTCTGCAGCATCGCGTTGACGGTGACCAGCACGATGGCCGGATGCGGTTTCTTCGCGTGGCTGATGAGACCGGCAAGCGCCGCCAGGCGACGCGCCGACGTGTCGGCGCTCGGTGACACGCGGTCATAGGGAAGGCAGTCCCAGGCCGGCAGCGTCATGACCGGAATATCGGGCGCAACAAAACCTAGAATTTGTTCGAGATCGGCGATGCGCTGGCCATCCGACATCACATAGGCAACCGAGGTGCCTGCGCGCGCCATCTCGGCAAGCAGCAGCGCCTCCATGCCTGCGGGCACGTTTCCGATGGTCAGCGGCGTATCGGCCGACGACACCAGCTTTGCATCGAATCCGGCTATCATGGTTTCAGGCTTTCACATTGTCTGCGGTGACGAGATCGAAATCGGGACGATAGGATGCGATCTTTTCAAACAGCGGGGTCTGGAATTTTTCCGGGATGGCAAGCGCCCCCGTCACCATCTTGACGAGGTCGTTATCCTCTTCCGCCATGATGACTTCAAGCTCATCGAGCTGGTCATCGGAAAGCAGCGCGATATTGTCTTCCGCGAATTGCCCGAGAACGAGGTCCATCTCGCGAATGCCGCGGTGCCAGCAGCGGTAAAGTATCCGCCGGCGTCTCGGATCGAGGTCGGCACTCGTGCGCACCAGTCCAGTCATCGCATTCACCTTTCGGTTGACTAATCAACAATGTGTTGACTGCGACCTCCTATAGAACAGGAGGCGAACGCTTGGGAACCGGTTTTTATCGAAATAATACCACCGCCACGAAAATCTGCCGGTGATAACCCGGCTTTGTGACCTGCGAAGTCTTGCATAAGCCGTCCCCTTCCCCGATTTTGCTGCCCATGCGCCCGGCCATTCTCGATCCGCTGTTTGCCTCCGTCTCCACGCTTGCCGGCGTGGGGCCGAAGCTTGCCGATCTCCTGGCAAAACTTCTGGGACGGGAGAATGCGGACGATACGCGCGTTATCGACCTTTTGTTCCACGCGCCCTCCAACGTCATCGACCGCCGAAACCGTCCCGGCATCGCGCTTGCAGCACCTGGCGCCATTGTCACCATTCAGGGACGTGTCGACCGCCATCAGCCGCCACCGCCGGGAAACCGCAACGCGCCCTATCGCGTCTTCCTGCATGACGAGACCGGCGAACTGGCGCTGACCTTCTTCCGCGCCAAGGGCGACTGGCTGTCCAAGGCCCTGCCCGTCGATGAAGAGGTTCTTGTCAGCGGCAAGGTGGACTGGTTCAACGGCCGCGCCTCCATGGTGCACCCGGATTTCATGGTGAAGCTTTCCGAGGCGGAAAATCTGCCCCTTGTGGAAGCCGTCTATCCCATGACCGCCGGCCTTTCCGCCAAGGTGTTGCGCAAGGCGATCGAAGGCGGGCTCTCGAAGCTGCCGGTTTTCCCGGAATGGATCGATGAGACGCTCAAGACCCGGCAGGGCTTCGGTGACGTGGCATCCAGCTTCCGCGAGCTCCACGACCCGCGCGACAGTGCCGATATCGAACCGCAAGCCCCGGCGCGCCGACGGCTCGCCTATGACGAATTCCTCGCAGGACAGCTGTCACTGGCGCTGGTGCGCCAGCGGCTGCGCAAGGTGGCGGGCCAGCCAATCCGCGCCAAGGGCGATATCGCCGCCAAAATCCTCGCGCAACTGCCCTTCTCGCTGACGGCAAGCCAGAGCGCCGCCGTCAAGGATATCCTGACCGACATGGCTGGCGAAGACCGCATGTTGCGGCTGTTGCAGGGCGATGTGGGGGCCGGCAAGACGCTGGTGGCGCTGATGGCCATGGCGACGGCGGTGGAGGCCGGCGGACAGGCGGTGCTGATGGCGCCGACCGAGATTCTCGCCCGCCAGCATTACGCCACCATCTCTAAACTCGCTCAGGCCGTGGGCCTCACGGTGGAAGTGCTGACCGGCCGCACCAAGGGCAAGGAACGCCGCGAGATCGAGGAGCGCGTGGCCTCGGGCGAAGCGCAGATCGTCATCGGCACCCATGCGCTGTTCCAGGACAGCGTCACCTATAAGAACCTTGTGCTGGCCGTGGTGGATGAACAACACCGTTTCGGCGTGCATCAGCGCCTGCGCCTCACCGCCAAGGGCATCACGCCGCATATGCTGGTCATGACCGCCACGCCCATTCCACGCACGCTGGTACTGGCCGCCTTCGGGGACATGGATGTCTCCAAGCTCACCGAAAAACCGGCGGGCCGCAAACCCATCCAGACGGTGACGATCCCCACCGAACGCATCGGCGATATTGTCGAGCGGCTGCGCGCAGCGCTGAAGGACGGCAAAAAAGCCTACTGGATTTGCCCGCTGGTGGAGGAGACGGAGGAGTCCGACCTGATGTCGGCGGAGGAGCGCCACGCGGTTCTCTCGCAGATGCTCGGCGCCAACATCGGCCTCATTCACGGGCGTATGAGCGGCCCGGAGAAGGACGCCGCCATGCTCGCCTTCAAGAACGGCGAAACCCGCCTGCTGGTGGCGACTACGGTGGTCGAAGTCGGCGTCGATGTGCCTGACGCGACGATCATGGTCATCGAACACGCCGAACGTTTCGGCCTCGCCCAGCTGCACCAGCTTCGCGGCCGCGTCGGACGCGGCGACGAGGCCTCCACCTGTATCCTGCTCTACAAGGGCCCGCTCAGCGAAAACGGCCGCGCACGGCTCTCCATCCTGCGCGACAGCGAGGACGGCTTCCTGATCGCCGAGGAAGATTTGAAGCTGCGCGGCGAAGGCGAGTTGCTCGGCACGCGTCAATCAGGCACGCCTGGCTTCCGCATCGCCAGCCTCGAGGCTCATGCCGACCTCCTGGAAATCGCCCGCAAGGACGCCGCCTATGTCATCGAGCGCGACCCGGAACTGATAGGTCCACGCGGCGATGCGCTACGCACCTTGCTCTATCTGCACCGCCGCGACGAAGCGATTCGTTTCCTGCACGCCGGCTGAAAGTGAACGCCCATGAACATGATCGACCCGCGCCGCCCGCCACCCGCCTTCCGCAAGGGCTACGCGCTCTGCTCGCCGCAGAACATCCTCCAGCCCGAAACATTTGCGAAGAGCGAGAAGAAGGCGATTGGCAAGGCGTTCAAGAAGCCCGGCCGCAAAAAGGCATGGAGCCGGGCGCTGGAAGAAGGCTGGAGCGTGAGGCTGGTCTATATGCGGCTCTTCGTGCCGGTGTTCCACGCCACGACTACAGGAACAGACGTGGATGATCTGGACGACGAGGATTGATATGGTCCATTGAATGGACTAATATAACGCTAACTTTAACGCCCGAGGTTAGCCGTGCAGATATCCGTGACTGATGCAAAAAGTCAGCTTACCGAACTGGTACGCCGCGCCGAAGCCGGTGATGAGGTCATTCTCACCCGTCATGGCCACGCAGCCGTGCGGCTGGTTCCGGTCACCGTCGTGGCGGATAAAACATCCCGTAGCGCCGCGCTCGCAAAAGTGCGCGCGACTGTCGCCAACAAAGGCGATAATGGCCCGGATGCCGCGCATAGTCAGGATTTTCTCTATGACGAGCACGGCCTTCCGAAATGATCGTTATCGATACGTCGGCTCTGATGACGATCCTGCTCGATGAACCCAAAGCGGATTCCTGCGCCTCAGCGCTCGAAACTGATGAACCTCTGCTCATTTCAGCGGGGACGCTTGCGGAGGCCATGATCGTGGCGCAGCGGCGCGACCGTAGCCGGGAACTAGAGATGCTGATCGAAGGTCTGGGCGCCGAAATCAAGCCCGTCACCCCCAAATCGGCGCATGGCGTTTCGGAAGCTTATCGCATTTGGGGCAAGGGCGTTCATCCTGCCGGACTAAATTTCGGCGACTGCTTTGCCTACGAGCTGGCGAAAACAGAGGGTTGCCGTTTGCTTTATGTCGGTAACGACTTTTCGCAGACGGACATCCCGGGCGTTCTCTAGATTAGACCGGCGCGATCATCTTCGGCGGCTTGAAATCCGGCGCCACAAGACCACCCGAGATCAGCAGCTTCGCCGCATCCTCCGGGGTCATGTCCAGCATCACGATCTTGTCCTTGGGCACGAACAGCAGGAAGCCCGCCGTCGGCACCGGTGTGGGCGGCAGGAAGACGGCGACCATCTGCTGGCCCATCTCGTTGAAGCGATGGGCGAGTTCGCCCTTTGCCTCGGAAGCCACAAACACCATCGCCCATGTGCCTGACGACGGGAACTCGATCAGGCCAACCTTCTTGAAGGAGTTCGAGTGCTCCTTCAGGACGGATTCGAACAGCTGTTTGATGCTTTTATAGATCGGCCGCACCAACGGCATGCGGTTGAGGATGGATTCACCGACGCCGACAATCCATTTCCCGATCAGGTTATTGCCGAGAAAGCCGATGAGGGTGATGCCGATGACAGCGATCAGCAGGCCGAAGCCGGGAATGGCCACATCGAAATATTGCTCGGGATCGTAACGGGCGGGAATATAGGGCTTCACCCAGCTATCCGCCCATTGCAGGAAGCTCCACACCAGCCACATGGTAATGGTGACGGGTGCGAGGATCAGAACGCCCGTAAGGAAGCTGTTGCGCAACCGTGTCGCAAAGGAAATTTTGGGAGGAATGTCGGTCATTTACCGTTCGCGTTAAGCGTTGTCGCTATCGAAACCCGGATGAAAACTGACAATGCCGGATGGCGTTCCCCCATGCAAGCGAAGAACTGTGAAATATTCGTCAGGAATCCCCACAGCGCTTAGGCCCTCGACGGCTTGAAAACCGAAGCGTCCATAATAGTCGGGGTCGCCGGCGACGACACATCCCGATGCGCTCAGCCGATCAAGCGCACCAAGCCCTTCACGCACCAGCCGGGAGCCGATACCCTCGCCCTGCCGTTCCGGCGTCACCGAAAGAGGCGCAAGGCAAAACCAGCCGCTGTCGCCGCTTGAGAGCGTCACGGGCGAAAAGCCGATATGGCCGACGATCCCTTCGCTGTCTTCGGCCACGAGCGAAACCGTGAGCGCACCGGCCTCCCGCAGCCGCGCCACGATCAGATGTTCGGTCTTGTCGCTATGGTCGACGTCACGGAAGGCTTCTTCCGTAACGCAGGCAATCGGCTCTTCGTCACCCTGGCGCTCCGGCCGTATGATCATTCCACCGTGACCGATTTTGCAAGGTTACGCGGCTGGTCGACATCCGTACCCATGAAAACGGCGGTGTGATAGGCCAGCAGCTGAATGGGCAGCGAGAAGACCATCGGTGCGATCAGTTCGTCGACGGTCGGCAGCGTGATCGTCGCCATTGTGTCGAGCTTGGAAGCGGCAGCTCCCTTCTCATCCGTGATGAAGATGATACGGCCGCCGCGCGCGGCGACTTCCTGCATGTTCGAAACGGTCTTTTCGAAGAAACGATCGTGCGGTGCAATCACGATGACGGGCATGTTCTCGTCGATCAGCGCGATCGGGCCGTGCTTCAGCTCGCCGGCAGCATAACCTTCGGCGTGAATATAGGAAATTTCCTTGAGCTTCAGCGCGCCTTCCAGCGCCAGCGGGAAGCTGGTGCCCCGGCCGAGATAAAGCACGTCCTTGAAGCGCGACAGATCGCGCGACAGGCCCTCTATCTGCGGCTGGATGATGTTGAGCACCTGGCTCATGATGCGCGGCATCTCGATCAGATGTTGCACAAGTTCCTTTTCCTGACCAGGCTTCAGCGTGCCGCGCGCCTTGCCGGCGGCAATGGCGAGCGAAGCAAGCACCGCAAGCTGGCAGGTGAAGGCCTTGGTGGAAGCGACGCCGATTTCCGGTCCGGCAAGGATCGGGAAGATGGCGTCCGATTCCCGGGCAATGGTCGATTCCCGCACATTGACGATGGCGCCGATCTTGAGATCGCTTTCCTTGCAATAGCGCAGCGATGCCAGCGTATCGGCTGTCTCACCCGATTGCGAGATGAAGAGCGCCGCCTGCGTTGGCTGAAGTGGCATTTCACGATAGCGGAACTCGGAGGCCACATCGATCTCCACCGGCAGGCGCGCATAACGCTCGAACCAGTATTTGCCGATCAGGCCGGAAAGATAAGCCGTGCCGCAGGCGGAGATCGCAAGTCCGGAAAGCTTGGCGAAATCGATGGCCTTATCGGCCTCTTTCACGGTCTTGGAGGCGAAATCCACATAATGGCTGAGCGCATGGGAAATGACTTCCGGCTGCTCGTAGATTTCCTTTTCCATGAAGTGGCGATGGTTGCCCTTGTCGACCACATAGGCCGTCGCCTGCGATATCTGCCGCTCGCGCTTCACCGGCTTGCCGGAGAAATCGATGATCTCAGCACCCTGCCGGGTCACGATGGCGCAGTCGCCATCCACCAGATAGGTGATCTCGTTGGTGAAGGGCGACAGCGCAATGGCGTCGGAACCCAGGAACATTTCTCCGCGGCCATAACCGACGGCAAGCGGCGGGCCGGAGCGCGCCGAAAGCAGCGTACCGGGATCGTCCTTGAACATCACCACCAGCGCATAGGCGCCTGTGACACGATTCAGCATCTTCAGCATAGCCTCACGATGACCAAGACCCTCGCGGGTATATTTCGCCAGAAGCTGCGCCACCACTTCGGTGTCGGTCTGGGTGGTGAAGGTCGCGCCCTCGGCGGTCAGTTCTTCGCGCAGTTCGGCGAAGTTTTCGATGATGCCGTTATGGACGACGGCCACGCCATCGACGAAGTGCGGGTGAGCGTTGGTTTCGTTCGGCACGCCGTGGGTCGCCCAGCGTGTATGCGCGATGCCGACCACGCCCGGAAGCGGCTTTTCGGACACCAGCTTTTCCAGATTGAAGAGCTTGCCCTCGGCACGGCGGCGATCCATCGCGCCATTGTCGATCGTTGCAACGCCGGCTGAATCATAGCCACGATATTCGAGACGCTTCAGTGCATCGACAAGCCGTTCAGCAACGGGCTCAGTTCCGACAATTCCGACAATTCCGCACATATATATCTCCAGACGGCGATCTTTTCGCCGAAACTTCTAATCTTTCCCGTGCAATCCGCAATTATGGCGCCGGTCACTTTCGGTATCGCTTCGTAACGTCCTTCAAGGCGACTTTTTCTTCGCTTCCTTCAGCGCCTTCGCCCGCTCCCGCACCACGGTTGCGCGGCCCGGCTTCACCTCCTGGCGCGCACGCCCAAAAGCCAGCGCATCATCGGGCACGTCATCGGTGATGACGCTGCCGGAGGCGATGTAGGCCCCCTCGCCAATCGTCACGGGAGCAACCAGCGACGAGTTGGAACCAACGAAGCTGTTCGCGCCGATCCGCGTCTCAGCCTTGTTGTAACCGTCATAATTGCAGGTGATGGTGCCGGCACCGATATTGCTGCCCGCGCCAACGAAGGCGTCGCCGATATAGGTGAGATGATTGACCTTGGCCCCCTCGCCGATCTCGGCCTTCTTGACCTCGCAGAAATTACCCACCTTGGAGTTGGCGTGCAGGTTGGCCCCCGGTCGCAGCCGGGCATAGGGGCCAACAGTGGCACCTTCCGCGACATGCGCGCCTTCGAGGTGTGAGAAGGCATGGATCACGGCACCCGGTTCGACCGTCACGCCGGGACCAAAAACGACATTGGGCTCGATCAGCGCGTCCTGACCGATCGTCGTATCGAAGGAGAGGAAGACGGTTTCGGGCGCGACCATCGACACGCCGTCGACCATCAATTCATGGCGGCGGCGCTCCTGCCAGAGCTTTTCGATGAAGGCCAGTTCGGCGCGGTTGTTGCAGCCGACCAGTTCTGTTTCCGGTGCATCGATGGCGACGGCGCGGCGGCCGAGCGACCGGGCAATTTCGACCACGTCCGTCAGATAATATTCGCCCTTCACATTGCCGTTGCCGATCCGGTCGAGCAGATCAAGGGCATTGCGGCCATTGATCGCCATCAGGCCACTATTGCACCAGGTCACCCTGCGCTCTTCGTCGGTCGCATCCTTTTCCTCGCGGATCGCCACCAGCTCGCCATTCTCGACCAGCAACCGGCCATAACCCGTAGGCCGGTGGGTGTGAAAACCGATCACCGCGACATCGGCGCCGGAAGCAATGGCCTCGCGGGCCCGGTCGAGCGTGGCGGAGGTAATGAGCGGCACGTCGCCATAAGCGATGATGAGATCGTCGAAGCCGCGTTCGATTGCCGCACGTGCGGCAAGCACGGCATGGCCGGTACCTTTGCGTTCCGTCTGAAGAAAAGTCTCAACCTGAAGTCCCGGCAGGCTCGCCGCCGAGGCAACATTGTCGGCGTCACGTCCGACGACGAGCGCCACCGTGCCGACGCCCGATCCAGCCACCGCCTCGACCACATGCGCAATCATCGGACGGCCGGCGACCGGATGCAGCACCTTGGATTTCGACGACTTCATGCGCGTGCTGTCGCCCGCTGCGAGAATAACGGCTAGAGAGCTGCGCTCCATAAGACCTCCAACACCCCGTCGGCGACTGCCTGGCAGCCGATACAGCGGCACATGTTTGACTTTGCGCCGTCCGGCAAAACGGACGGGCGCATCGGTAATTTCATTCCGGATTGCTATAACGGCGGCCCACTTAAGAAACCATGCAAATCTGCACCAAATTTCCGCACCGGTTTTCATCAAACGTGATTGGAGCGGGATCACATCCTGCTCCCACCGTCTGATTTATCGCCGGGAGTTGCGGGCAGTGAATTCCAGTACCTGCTGGCGGCCGTTCTCAATCAATCTTTCCATCTCGCGACGCGCGGCGGCCTCGTCATGCAGACGAAAGGCTTCCACGAGCTTCAGGTGCGAAGCTGAAACATCGGAAATTTCATTGGGATCGGTGTCCGGATTGCTCATCCGGAAAATGCCCGCCAGAGCCGCCTTTATCAGCGAACCAACGGTGCGCATGAACGGGTTGCCCGACATTTCGGTGATGAGGACATGGAAATTCATGTCCGCAAGCGCGCGCTTTTCTTTCGAATAAGCAGTATTGCCCATCTCATTGGCATAGGCGGCAAGCTTTGCGATATCCGCATCCTTTGCCCTGATGGCGGCAAGCCCGGCGCCATAGGGTTCAAAGGCTTCGCGGATGTCGTAGAGGTGCAGCAGGAACTCATCGCTGACGCCGGCCTCGAAGTGCCATAGCAGCACTTCGCTGTCGAACATGTTCCAGCTTTCGCGCTCCGTCACCCGCGTACCAATCCGCGCTTTGGGGGAAATCATGCCCTTGGCCGTCAGCGTCTTCATCGCTTCGCGCAATACGGTGCGCGAAACTTTAAGCCGCTCCATCAGCTCCGCATCGCCTGGCAGGATGTCGCCGGTCCTGAAGGTGCCGGACACGATGTCGAGACCGAGCTTGTGAACGACCTGTGCATGATTTGTCCGCAGCTTTCGTAGACCGATCGCCGCATCGAGCATTCCGCGCTGCAAGTGCCATGTCCTTCCGTTCGGTTGGCGATTTTAAAAATCGCGCCAGACGTGTATCTTCAGTCAGAATATAGTGAAAGACATCAAGTTGCCGGAAAAGCAAAGGCAAACTTCATCTACGCAATAAAACCCATGAAAATAAGCAAGGCCGCACATGCGTCGATGTACAGCCCCGATCTTTGCGAACTCAATTTCCCACGTCATCCTCGCCCTTCAGGCGAGGATCCATGGACATGGCGAGTATCATCCGGGTCAAGGCCGAGGATGACACCCTGTCCCACAACGCAGATTATTGCGGCAGCTTGTCGTCCACGCCGGCAACGTAGAAGTTGAGGCCGAGCAGGACCTTATCCTCAGCCTTTTCACCAGCCTTCAGCCATTCCGAGCCGTCCTGCTTCTTCACCGGGCCGGTGAAGGGGTGCAGTTCGCCGGACTTGATCTTGGCTTCGGTGTCCTCGGCCATCTTCTTCACGTCGTCAGGCATGTTGGTGTAGGGCGCCATGGTCAGGATACCGTCCTTCAGGCCGTCCCAGACCGATTCCGACTTCCAGGTGCCATCGAGAAGAGCCTGCGTGCGCTTGATGTAATAAGCGCCCCAGGTATCCTTGATCGCGGTCAGCTGCGTTTCAGGACCGGCCTTGATCATGTCGGAGGCCTGGCCGAATGCCTTGATGCCGCGCTCGGCTGCAACCTGCATCGGTGCCGTCGTGTCGGTGTGCTGCGTCAGGATATCGACGCCCTGGTCGATCAGCGCCTTCGCGGCATCGGCTTCCTTGCCGGGGTCGAACCAGGTGTTGGCCCAGACGACCTTGACCTTGAATTCGGGATTAACGGACTGCGCGCCGAGAACGAAGGCGTCGATGCCCATCACCACTTCCGGGATCGGGAAGGACGCGATGTAACCGGCAACGCCCTTTTTCGACATTTTCGCGGCGATCTGGCCCTGAATGTAACGGCCTTCATAGAAACGCGAATTGTAGGTCGCGACGTTTTCGGCCGTCTTGAAGCCGGTTGCGTGCTCGAACTTCACCTTAGGGAATTTCTGGGCAACCTTCACGGTCGCATCCATGAAGCCGAAGGAGGTGGTGAACACCAGTTCGCAGCCGGAGCGGGCCATGCGCTCGATGGCGCGTTCAGCATCCGGGCCTTCCGGAACGCTTTCGAGGAACGGCGTTTCGATCTTGTCGCCGAAGTGCTTCTGCAGCTCTTCGCGGCCGATATCATGCGCCTGCGTCCAGCCGCCATCGGTGCGGCTACCGACATAGATGAAGCAGACCTTCTTGGCGTCGGCGGCTTCAGCGGAGGAAACAACGCCTCCCAGCGCCGCGATGGAAGCGGCAAGTGCGATGACCAGTTTTTTCATTTTTACCCCTGTTGGTTTGGAGACGTGAGAATGCTTTACCTGTCCGGCACGAAGGACTTGCCCAGCGATGCCGGTGTATTGATCAACGTCGTGCGGCGATTATGCGAGATGATGACCAGCACGACAATAGTTGCAAGGTAAGGTAGCGCCGACAAAAGCTGCGACGGCACCCCGATGCCGAAGGCCTGCGCGTGCAATTGCCCGATGGTGACGGCGCCGAACAGATAACCGCCGGCGAGCACCCGCCATGGACGCCAGGACGCGAAGACAACGAGCGCCAGCGCGATCCAGCCACGCCCGGCCGACATGTTTTCCACCCATTGCGGCGTATAAACCAGCGAAAGCTGCGCGCCAGCGAGACCGGCACAGGCACCGCCGAACATGACAGTCAGATAGCGTGTGCGGATGACGTTGATCCCGAGCGCATGGGCCGAGGCATGACTATCGCCGATGGCGCGTATCTTCAGGCCCGCCCGGCTTTTGAACAGGAACCAGCCTATGCCGGCCACCAGCCCTATGGAAAGGTAGAAGATCAGATCCTGCCGGAAGAGCAGCGGGCCGATGAAGGGTATGTCCGACAGAACGGGAAAGACGATCGGCTGCAGCTTGACGCCTGGCAGGCCAACGAAGCTTTCGCCCAGCATACCGGATACGCCCAGGCCCAGAATGGTGAGCGCAAGACCCGTCGCCACCTGATTGGTAACCAGCGTCAATGTCAGAAAACCGAACAGCAGCGAAAAAACCGCACCCGAAGCAATGCCGGCCAGAATGCCGAGATAGGGCGAGCCCGTCATATGGGCGGTCGCGAAAGCGCAGACCGCACCCATGATCATCATGCCTTCGACGCCGAGATTGAGCACACCGGATCGCTCCACCACCAGCTCACCGGAGGCGGCTATGACGAGCGGCGTCGCGGCGGTGATGACGGTGAGGAGAATGGCCTGAAGCATGTCCATCATGCCGCTCCCTGCTTGTGATGCGCCTTGCCGGCAAAAACGACCTTGATGCGATAGAAGATGAGCGTATCGCAGGAGAGCACGAAGAACAGCATCAGCCCCTGGAACACGCGCGTGACCTTGTCCGATACACCGATCGAAAGCTGCGCCGCCTCGCCGCCGAGATAGGTCAGCGCCAGCACCAGCCCTGACAGGATAATGCCAAGCGGGTTAAGACGGCCGAGAAACGCGACGATGATGGCTGTAAAACCATAGCCCGGCGAAATGCTGGGCTGGAGGTGGCCGATGGAGCCGGAGGCTTCCGAAATGCCCGCAAGACCGGCCAGCGCGCCCGATAGCAGCAGCGAAAACCACACCATGCGGCTCGACGAGAAACCGGCAAATCGCCCTGCCCGGGCCGACTGGCCAAGCACGGTGACTTCGAAGCCCTTCAGCATGTAGCGCATCATGAACCACAGCGCGATCGCCGCGACGATGGCGAAAACGAAGCCCCAGTGCGCCCGGCCCGATGCCAGCATCTCCGGCAACACGGCGCTATCGTTGAAAGGCTTGGTCTGCGGGAAATTATAACCGCCCGGATCACGCCAGATTCCGCGCGTCAGCCAGTCGAGGAAAAGCTGTGCAACGTAGACCAGCATCAGGCTGACGAGGATTTCGTTGGTATTGAACTTCGTCTTCAGGAGAGCGGGAATACCCGCATAAAGCGCCCCACCGAGAGCTCCCATCACCAGCATGAGCGGCAGAAGCAGCGGCGAATGCCAGTCCGGATAAAGAACCGGCAGTATGGAGCCTGTAATCGCGCCGATGGTGAATTGCCCTTCCGCTCCGATGTTCCAGTTATTGGAGCGATAACAGATCGACAGGCCGACACCGATCAGGATCAGCGGCGCGGCCTTGATCGCCAGCTCGTGCAGGGACCAGACTTCGAGCAATGGTTCCACGAAGAAGGCATAAAGCGCATGGGCCGGGTTCTTCCCGAGCATGGCGAACATGACAGCACCGACCAGCAGGGTCAGCACCAGCGCCAGAAGCGGGGACAGAAATGTAAAAAGCCGGGAAACCCCTGCGCGTTTTTCAAGCTCAATGCGCATGCTGGGCGGCTCCCGAATGTGTCGTGTGAATGCCGCCCATCAACAGGCCGATCTTTTCGAGCGTCATTTCCTCCACCGGATGGGCCTCGGAAAGCTTGCCGTCGGAGATGACCGCGATATTGGTGGCGACTTCAAAGATTTCATCCAGGTCCTGACTGATGACGATGACCGCCGAGCCCGACTTGGCAAGATCGACAAGTGCCTGACGGATGCGGCTTGCAGCACCCGCATCCACGCCCCACGTCGGCTGGTGGACGACAAGCACGGCCGGCTGGCGGTCGAGCTCGCGTCCCACGATGAACTTCTGCAGATTGCCGCCTGAGAGCGACCCTGCCAGCGGATCGGCCCCGCTTTTGCGCACATCCATGGTTTCAGATATGCGCCGCGCCGCTGCCCTGATGGCCGACCCCCTGACAATACGCAGGAAACCGCCGGTCAGGAACGCCTTGCGATCGGAGCGGGCCCGCGCGAGCAACAGATTGTCGGAGAGGCTCATTCCGGGAACGGCGGCGTGGCCATGGCGCTCTTCCGGTACGAAACCCGCCCCCATCAGCCGGCGACCGTTGATGCCGATCCGGCCGACCGGCTTGCCGCGGAGATGGATCGCATCGTTATTATAAACCGGGTATTCCCCCGAAAGCGCGTCGAACAACTCACCCTGCCCGTTTCCCGCGACCCCGGCGATCGCCAGCACCTCCCCGGCGCGCACGGTCATCGAAATCGATTTCAATGCCACGGCGAACGGCGTGCGCGGCGCGACCGAAAGCCCCATGACTTCGATCTGCGGCGCACCCAGCGCTTCGCCCGTCGCGCGCGACACACTGGCGACATCGCTGCCCACCATCATGCGCGCCAGCGATGCCGGTGTCTCCCGGCGCGGATCGCAGGCACCGGTCACCTTGCCATGGCGCAGAACCGTAGCGCGGTCGCAGATGCGTTGAACCTCTTCGAGACGATGGCTGATATAAAGCACGGAACGGCCTTCGGCCTTCAGCTTCTCCAGGGTCTCGAAAAGCTTGTCGGCCTCCTGCGGCGTCAGAACCGAGGTCGGCTCGTCAAGAATGATAAGCCGCGGGTTCTGCAGCAGAGCACGGACAATTTCGATGCGCTGGCGCTCGCCGACCGAAAGATCGGCCACATGCGCATTGGGGTCGAGCGGCAGGCCATAGGCCCGCGACAGCGTTTCCGCTTCCCTGGCGATTTCCTTCAATGAAATTTTCGGATCGAGCGACAGGGCAATGTTTTCAGCAACCGTCAGTGCCTCGAACAGCGAAAAATGCTGGAACACCATGCCGATGCCGAGCCTGCGGGCTTCGCTTGGCGAGCCCACGGAAACCGGCTGACCCTGCCAGATGATATCGCCCTCGGTGGGCGAAAGCACGCCGAACAGCATCTTGACGAGCGTGGATTTACCCGCGCCGTTTTCACCCAGGAGCGCGTGGATTTCACCCGGCGCAATATCGAGATCGATACCGTTGCAGGCGGCGAAATTGCCGAACAGCTTGGTCAGCTTGCGAACGGACAGGAGAGGCACGGCCTCCGGCGCCAAAGTTCCAGTCACGAGTTCCCTCTCTCACCAACCGTCCATGCCTTCTTCGAGGCGTTTCAGACGGTCGCGGTCATTGTTCCCAATCCCGCACCAAAAAGTATGCAATGATACGTGATCAGAACTTATTGATAACGGTTTTGCTGCTGCGCACAACTGAAAAAGAAGCTGCTTAAATGCAATTTGCACAAGCAATAAACGGCTTTACCTCTTCATCATTTCGCGCCGAGCGTTGGGAAAAACTGTAAAATTCCTCCGATGCAATACAGGTAGATGCCGCTCGCCACGAACCCCACCACCGCCCATGTCGGCGTCTGGAAATGCATCAGCAGCGCATAACCACCAAGAGCGCACCAGATGGCCACGACAAGGAGATTGAGAGACCGCAGCCGCTTCACCCGCACGGGATGCAGGAAATTGATCGGCAGAAATGTCAGGAACACCGAAACAGTCACGACTGTCATGGCGGTGGTGGCGCTGGCATCCATCACGAAGAGCGTGAAGATCACCATGTTCCACACCACGGGGAAGCCCGAGAAGAAATATTCGTCGGTCTTCATCCCCATATCGGCATAGTAGATAGCACTGGACACCACGATCATGCCCGCCGCCACAAAGGACCATGGCTCTCCAATCATGCCGCTCTGATAGAGCGCGAAGGCAGGCAGAAGCACATAGGTCACGTAATCGATGATGTTGTCGAGCGTATCGCCCGACCAGTTTGGCAGCACTTCCTTGACCCGGACCTTCCGGGCGATAGGGCCGTCTATCCCATCCACCAGCAGCGCAAGACCAAGCCACCAGAACATATCGACAAAACGGTGCTCGGAAGCAGCGACGACGCCAAGGAAGGCAAGAAAGGAACCGGACGCCGTTAGAATATGAACGGAAAAGGCGCGGATTTCCGCATAGGGAACACGCTTGTAGTTGAAAATTTTCATGGTCAGCGTCTGCGCCCCGCTTTTCATCCGCCCTGCTTATTCCGGTATGCGGCCATTCACCACGCTTTGCAACCGGCTCAGTCCGCTTATCCTAAGACTAATGTGGCAGCAGACCCAATGAATCTTCACAACCGGATGTTCCCGTCCGGAAGTGGATTTGCCGATGCAAAGCCTTTATGATGCTCTGGAAATAACAACGGATCAGGACCATGAGACACTTCGATATCGCCATAACAGGTGCAGGACTTGCGGGTCAGATCGCGGCCATCGCACTGGCACGGGCGGGTCGCCACGTGGCGCTCGTAGCACCTTCCACCGACAGGAAGGACCGGCGCACCACGGCGCTCATGGACCAGTCTATCCGCTTCCTGGACCGTCTCGGCCTGTGGTCACGCATCGCGCCTTCGGCCGCCCGCCTTTCCACCATGCAGATCATAGACGGAACCGACCGTCTGTTGCGAGCACCGACAGTGCAGTTCCGTTCCTCCGAAATCGGCCTGGATGCATTTGGCTGGAACATCCCCAACGAGGCCTTGCTCGGTGTTCTCAGCGAAGCGGTGGAGCAGGAACACAATATTACCCGCCTCGACACCTTCGCCGAGACGATCGATCTCGGCGACGACCGCGCGACGGTGACGCTTGCGGATGGCGAAACGCTCTCTGCCGATTTCCTCATCGGGGCAGATGGCAGGAAGTCGATGGTCCGGGATGCAGCCGGCATCGGCGTGAAATCCTGGTCCTATCCGCAGACCGCCGTCGTTTTGAACTTCGGCCACAGCCGACAGCATGGAAATGTTTCGACGGAATTCCACACGCCCACCGGCCCTTTCACGCAGGTTCCCCTTCCCGGCAACCGCTCCAGCCTCGTCTGGGTCGTCACCCCGCAACAGGCGGAAGAACTGACTGCCCTGCCACTGGAAGCGCTGAGCCTTCGGGTCGAGGAACGCATGCAGTCCATGCTGGGCGCCGTTACCGTCGAGGATAGCGTCCAGGCATGGCCGCTCTCTTCCATGACCGCCCATCGCTTCGGCAAGGGCCGCGTCGCCCTGATCGGCGAGGCGGCACATGGTTTTCCGCCCATCGGCGCACAGGGACTGAACCTCAGCCTGCGCGACATCATCTCACTGACGGAATTGCTGAGCGCCGTTTCCGACCGCCCCATTGCGGCCGATGCCGGCAGCAGCTTCGACCGCAGGCGGCGGGCGGATGTCTATAGCCGCACACTGAGCGTCGATCTCCTGAACCGCTCGCTGCTTTCGGATTTCCTGCCCATCCAGATGGCGCGCGCAGCCGGCCTGCACGTGCTTTCCGGCATCGGTACGCTCCGAAGCATTGTCATGCGCGAAGGCATCGAACCCGGCCGGGGCCTGAAGGCCCTGCCCTCACTGCTGTTCGGCAGCTTCAAAAAGGCTGGATGAAATAAACCACGCCCGTCAGCGTGAGAACCGACAGCACCGTCGAAATCAGGATCGTCGCCGACGCCCGCTCCTGCCACACATGATATTGCTGGCCGATGACGAAGACATTCGTCGCGGTCGGCAAAGCAGCCAGCAGCACGGCGGAATAGATCCACACCGGCTCGAATCGCCCGAGCGACGACAGCACGAGATAAACGGCGAGCGGATGCAGGATGAGTTTTGCCGGCACGATGTAGCTGATCTCCACCGGCACCCGCTTCATCGGCCGAAGGGCCAGCGTCACGCCCATTGCAAACAGCGCACAGGGTGCGGCTGATTGCGCCAGATAATCCACCAGCCGCTGCACCGCCTCCGGCGGTTGCCATGACAGCGAAGCGGCCAGGAAACCGGCGATGACGGATACGATGAAGGGATGGGTGATGACCTTGCGAGCCACATCCAGCGCAAGCTTCGCCGGGGAACGCTTGTCGCCGCCTGCAACGGCCATCATCGCCGGCGCGACAATGAAATGCGCGGCGTTTTCGAGGCAGACGATGAGCGCCACAGGCACCGCCGCCTTTTCGCCGAGCGCCAGAAGCGCAATGCCCGGGCCCATATAGCCGATATTGCCGTAACTTGCCGCGAAACTTTGGATCGTCGTTTCCGCGAGGCTGTTTTTCCGGACAAAACGACCGATCAGGAACACAACCAAGAAAATGCCATAGGTACAGACGAGGCTGGCGGCAACGAAATCCATCCGCGCCAGTTCTTCCACCGGCGTTTTCGACACCAGCTTGAAAAACAGCGCCGGCAGCGCCGCGTAGATGATGAAGGTGTTCAGCCAGCCCATCGCCTCGACCGGCTGTTTCGTGATGCGCGCAGCGCCGTAGCCGATCAAGATGAGGCCGAAAAACGGCAACAGCAATCCCACGATGTCAGTCACTATGTCTCCCCCGCAAGCAACTCCAGCGGGAGGCTTAGCCGATTTGCATCAGGATCGGAAAGGTCTCCTGGAACCAGATCGCCACATTGGTGATAAAACCGGATATGAAAGCGAGGCCGGTGAGCACCAGCAACACGCCGAGCAGCTTTTCCACGAGGCCGAGATGGCGACGGAAGCGGACGAGGAAACGCATGAAGGAGCCGGAAAACGCCGCCGCGATCCAGAACGGTACCGCAAGGCCAAGAGAATAAACCGCAAGCAACATTGCGCCGTCGCCGACCGTGTCGCGTGAAGCAGCAACGCCGAGAATCGCGCCAAGAACCGGGCCGATGCAGGGCGTCCAGCCAAAGGCGAAGGCGAGTCCCATGATATAGGCTCCGGACAGCGTCGCCGGCTTGCCCGCGCCCTGAAACCGGGCCTCGCGCGAAAACAGGCCGATACGGAACACGCCCAGGAAATTCAGGCCCATCAGGATGATGATGAAACCGCCGATCTTGGCGAGAATGTCGAGATTCTGGCGCAGAAGCGTGCCTATCGTCGAGGCGCCCGCGCCCAGCGCCACGAAGACGGTGGCAAAACCGAGTGTGAAAAAGACGGCCGAAAACAGAACGGCCCTGCGAATCTCCGGCCGTGGTGCCGCGTCTTCCGTCCTGAACTGCTCGACCGACACACCCGCCATATAACAGAGATAAGGCGGCACCAGCGGCAGAACGCAGGGCGACAGAAACGAAAGAGCGCCAGCCAAAAGCGCGCTGAACAGGGAAATATCGGCAATCGACAACAGAAACTCCGCATCCCGCAAAGCCGCCGCGATTCTTGAGAGCCGCCACCGCTTCGCGCTTCATTTTCACGCATGTCATTGCCGCAAAACGATTTCAGCCGCCAGGCAGACACACTTGACGCCGGTTTTATCCCCGACCGCCCCCTCTCTCCAATCACCTTTTCGGGGGTGCGACAAAAAAAACCGGATTGATCGCCGAAAGCGCTTTTTTTGGGTTGACCGAACGGATCGCTCTACATATGTTCCGCGCACTTCCGAAGGGCAGCCAAGCCCGCCACGGGAGAGCGTAGCTCAGCCGGTAGAGCAACTGACTTTTAATCAGTAGGTCCAGGGTTCGAATCCCTGCGCTCTCACCACATCACAATATTTTTCGTATTTATTTCCATGGACTTACCCAACCGGCAGGCAATGATCCCCTCGGGTGTTCAAAGCGTTTCCAACATCAATACAGGAAATAAAAGCGTCGCCAACACGGACGCCTAGCGGTACGCGTAGATGTAACGTGCTATATTGTCATAGAAGCTGGAAGATAAGCTGGCAGCCGCCTCAGTCGGGTAAATGTAGACGGGCAAATTGGACACAGGCTGCATTTCGCAAGGCACCATAAGCGGGAAACAATGAACCGCCGCGTCCTACAACAATGGGAACGTTGCGTCCACGGTCACGCTCCACTGTCCATCGTCAGGAGTGCCGTGGCTGTAAGCCGGCAAGGAATGGTCGCAATCACTTCCGCGCGGCGGTACGGCGGCAGCGCCAGTTCCAGTCTCTCGGTTCACCGGTGTCCATATGGACAGATTCGGTATGGCAATAGGTGCCGACACCCCCGCGGTTGGGCAGGGAACGCAGATAGGTTGCAAGCTCCCACTTGGAGACACCCTTGATCTGTATGTCGGCCGCATCGCAGGTATAGTGTTTTGAACCCTGCCTTATTCCCTTTGGCGGACGGTAGCCCGAGGTGACAATGGCCGGGCTGTTATAATGTCGCTCCACATCCTTGATCATGCTGATGAGCTCCGGCTTGAAACAACCGACTTCAACGCGATCTGTCTGCAGGAAAAGCCCGTTCGGCGCGACGCGGGTCAGGCCGGAGAGCGAGGCAAGCTTCATCAGCCCGGTGGGTTCATCGTCCTCTTCATCGAGATGAGCGTCGTCGAATTCGTCGGACATCATCGAGCGACCGGAGAGCGCAATACCCATCGTCTTGTCCGCCGCTCCCGGAAGTGCGGCCACCTGCGTGCCACCTGCCGAACCGCTTTCGATCATTTTCGGCAGGCGCTTCTTGGCTGCACCGGCGAAAAATGCTGCAAGCGTGACGCCCTTGCCTTCGCCTTCCTGCTTCTCGTCGCCCATGGCGGCACTGGTCGCGGGCTGCACCGAAGCAAGCTGTTCCGATGCGGTTTGTGGCACCGGCACGGCAGCGGGCTGGCGGTTCTCGCTGTGCTGCTCCGGTACCTGCGCGGCTGACGGCACAGCAACAGGCGCGGATACCGGCTGCGGTTGCGCCGCCTGCACAGGGGCGGAGTAAACGCTGCTGAGCGCAGGTGTGATTTTCTGGGAAGACACGCCCGCCCCGGCCGCGCCGGGCGCCGTGGCGGCCGGGGAAGGCACTGCGGATGCGGTAGAATAGATGCTTGATGTTCCAGCGGAAATTCCCGTTGGCTGCGTCGTCAGTCCGGCGATATCGGCGGCAGCGCCGTAACCCTGTGCCGGGCCGCCCGCTGCCTGATGCTGCGCCGGAGCCGTGGTCGCGCCAGCCGCTGACGCCACGGCGGGATCCACATAATGCCCCTGCTGCGCACCGGCCGCGGGTGCAGCAGTTGCGGCCATCTGCTGCTTCTGCTGTCCGGCAACTTCCGGCTTTTTGGCAGTGGCGGCCATCTCCTCGTCAGTCACCGCCGAAACGCATCCGGAAAGCCCCAGCAACGAAACCGCGATGACGAGACGCCGACAAGAAACGCGTCCCTTTGCGCCCTCGACAGTTTTCATGGGTGGCCTCCGTATCTTTTATTTCCAACAGCAGCACGGGAACGGAATCGTGTGCTTCCCCCAAAACGGGACTGGCCGTTTCGATTCGCGGACTATGCCTCATCCCCTCAGGACAAGGCAAGAGCGCCCGAAAACGCTGCTGCTCACCGGAAAATCCCTACCAGGAACCGGTATTCTGCATAGATATCCACGGTTCGGCTGGTGCGAGGCTTTCGCCTTTCTGCAAAATTTCGAAAGAAATACCATCCGGTGAACGTACGAAGGCCATATGCCCGTCTCGCGGTGGCCGGTTGATGATGATGCCGTTCTGCTGCAGATGCGCGCAGAAGTCGTAGATATTATCGACCTCATAAGCGAGGTGACCGAAATTGCGGCCGCCGGTATAATCTTCGCTATCCCAGTTATAGGTGAGTTCGAGGCACGGCGCCTTGTTTTCCTTCGCCGCAGCAACGTCGTCGCGAGCTGCAAGAAACACGAGAGTGAAGCGGCCTTTTTCGTTCTCGATTCGGCGTATTTCGGTAAGGCCGAGCAGGTCGACATAGAATTTAAGTGATTCGCCAAGGTCTTTGACGCGAACCATCGTGTGCAGATACCGCATTTTATTCCTCTCCATTACACGGGTCCGAAGCCGTTAAACGCATGATCGCAAGCCCCGGACAAGGACGGCGACATAAAAGCAGCTGCGTAAATCAAAAACTAGGGCTTGCGTGAAACCGTTACCAAGATGTTAATCTGGCGCACAGGAATCAGTTGACCGGTGTATGGCGCGTAATCGAGGGGTTGGCAGGATATGGCTGATAGGATGTCATCGAAAACGATAGTCGATGTCGAGGACCTTTCGGGCGATGCCGTGGACCTGACCGAGATCACCGGCGTCGTGAAGTGGTTCGATGTCGCCAAGGGTTTCGGCTTCATCGTGCCCGACAACGGCACACAGGATGTGCTGCTGCATGTTTCCTGCCTGCGTCGCGACGGTTACCAGACGATCCTTGAAGGCACGCGCATTGTCGCCCTTATCCAGCGGCGCGACCGTGGCTTTCAGGCATTTCGCATTCTCTCCATGGATCAGTCCACCGCCGTCCACCCCTCGCAGCTGCCGCCGGTGCGCACCCATGTGCAGGTGACGCCGTCCAGCGGACTGGAGCGCGCCATCGTCAAGTGGTTCAACCGCACCAAGGGTTTCGGTTTCCTGACGCGTGGCGAAGGAACGGAAGACATTTTCGTGCATATGGAGACACTGCGCCGTTTCGGCCTGACCGAACTTCGCCCCGGGCAGGTTGTGCTGGTGCGTTATGGCGATGGCGACAAAGGCCTGATGGCCGCGGAAATCCATCCGGACAACCCGGTTTCGATCGGGATGTCGCATTGATGTCCGCCCTGCCCGATATGGTGAAGAGCGCCGTTATGGCGCTTCTTTTTTTCACGCTGGCCAGCGCCGCCCAGGCGCAGCAACAGCAGACATTCACCTCCGAACCGCTGCAGATTGAAACGGCCGGGGGAAAAAGCCACGATTTCACTGTGGAACTGGCGCTGAACAATGCCCAGCGCGAACAGGGCCTGATGTTCCGCAAGAGCATGCCACCGGAAAACGGCATGTTGTTCAATTTCGGTGAACCGCGTGATGTCGCCATGTGGATGCGGAACACGCTTATTCCGCTCGACATGCTTTTCATTGGCCGTGACGGCCGCATCACCCACATCCACGAGAACGCGGTTCCACATTCGGAAGCCATCATCAGCTCCCGCGGGCCAGTGAAATTCGTGCTAGAACTGAATGGCGGCGCTGCGAAACGTTACGGCATCAAGCCTGGCGATATTGTGCGCAGCGCGCAAATTGGCAACCGGAAGTGACGTTGCCGCGTTATTGCGTCTGAATGAGCCGGACGATGTTTCGCCCGGCTGGCGCAATGTTCAGTAGACCGGCTCTATATGACTCAGAATCCTGCAGTTGGAAATGGAAGCGGCAAGGTTGATGGCGATGTCGATCGCCTCGACCGAATCAGCCGTGCCTTCCAGATAGATCACGTCATTTTCGACAGTGGCGGAAATGCGCGACTTTTCGAGACCTGATTCGAAGGCCAGTGCCGAGGTAATGGCCTGGCATACGCCTGCCATGCGGTCACCAAAGAAGCTTTCCTGAATACCTGACAGATTGAACATATGTGTTCTCCTTCTTATGGACATTACAACGCCTTGGTGGCGGTTTTGTTCATCTCCGGTTCATCTATTTGTTCATCTTCCATTCATCTTGAAAAATTGGAACCCCCCAATCGATCACATTTTAGGTGATCGGGAACCATTTCGTGAGGCGGGCATTTCGCGCATGGGAGTGAAAAGGGAGTGAAATCCGCCATGAAGGCGCGTGAAACAGGAGGAAAATGACATGCTGATCAACAGAACGGAGCCGTGTCACCACGCCTCGTGGATGAAGCCGGTGGCGATCCACCTGCCCTTGTCCGCAGCAGTGGAAATCTACAGCCCGCTGGTAGCGCTGGACATGCTGATGTACCGCTGGCCGGAAGAACACGGCCCGGAATATGAAGAAGCACGCAGAAACTGCCTCGATGCCATCGCAGGACGATGCGACATCGAAAAAGCGCGGGAGTCGTTTCTCATCGCAAGCAGTCACGCTCATATTCTCAACATGCACTGACGTTCATTATCCGCGTTGATGACTGGCCCTTCTCCGCGAAGGGCTTTTCTTTTGGCGTTCACTGTTTCAGGCACGAGGTCGCGCGTGGAAAACTCCCGCCTGCCGCCGGTGACATGTAACTGTCACGCAAACGTTATAATCGGCAGAGACAAATTCCGTGGAATCACCGGGCGGACAAACCGCCGGAAGCTCGGGAGTGGACCTGGCCAGCATGGAAACCGTCTTTGCCCTTTGCGCAATTCTGCTCGTCGCTTTCAACCTTCTCGGTATCTGCCTTGCCGGGTGGCGGCTAAAGCGGCGCGACCCGGAAAATTCCCTTGCGCGGCAAAAACCGCCTGTCTCGATCGTTGTGCCACTGCGCGGTGTGGAAAGTTTCACCCCTCTTACGCTGTCACGCGCCTTCGAGCTCGATTGGCCGGATTACGAACTGCTTTTCTGTGTTGCAGATGAATTCGACCCCGTCATTGCGCAAGTACGCAAAGCCCAGAGCGCCTTTCCTTCCGTTTCAGCGCAATTGCTCATCGGCGACGACCGGATCAGTGCCAATCCAAAACTGAACAATTGCGTCAAGGGCTGGCTGGCCGCCCGGCATGAATGGGTCATCCTCGCCGATTCGAACGTATTGATGCCGAAATCCTACGTGACGCGCATGATGTCGGCCTGGCGGAAAGACAGCGGCCTCGTGTGCTCCCCGCCGCTGGGCTCGCGGCCGACGGGTTTCTGGGCGCATGTGGAATGCGCCTTCCTCAACGGCGCGCAGGGCCGCTGGCAATATGCGGCAGAAGCCATCGGAATGGGTTTCGCGCAGGGCAAATCCATGTTGTGGAACAAACCGTTCCTCGAAGACCATGGGGGTATCCGCGCCCTCGCCGCCGAAATCGCCGAAGACGCCGCCTCGACGAAGCTGGTGCGAAACGCTGGCCGCAGGGTGCATCTTGTCTCCGCCCCTTTCGAGCAACCGCTCGGCCAGCGTCACGCCGGCGAGATCTGGTCACGCCAGGCCCGCTGGGCGCGGCTCAGGCGCGTGACCTTCCCGCAATATTTCGCGCCGGAAATCCTGACGGGCGCACTTCCCCCGCTTCTGTTCGCACTCACCGCGGCGGCCATGATGGATGTGAACCTCTTAGCGACCGCCCTCGCCGTCCTCGTCCTCATATACGGCCCCGAATTGGCCCTGACCGCCCTCAACGGGTGGCCAATATCGCTCCATACCCTGCCGGCCATGATCGCACGGGACATCATCATGCCCGTCATCTGGACGAGAAGCTGGATTGGCAGCGCAGTGGCATGGCGCGGCAATGTCATAACAATCGGTACGGCGGAAAGCACTTTGGCCGGCCCGCCAGCGGAATAATGACGATTTATGCGAGGAGGTTACGCCGGAAAGCTGATGCTTTGCCTTAAAATGGTCGGAGTGGAGAGATTCGAACTCCCGACCCTCTGGTCCCAAACCAGATGCGCTACCAGACTGCGCTACACTCCGCCGAGGCGATGGCTGGGGAATACACGGTTCATACGCAGTCCGCAACAGGGAAATTCATCTTTGTTCAGCCACGACACTGTTGAGCTAAACGTAAGGTCGAACGGGCAGCGCATGAACCGACAGCAAGGGGATAATCGTCTTGACTCTCACTTGAACTCGGTCCATTTCAAATTCAACGTTCCTGACACGATTTGGTTATTCTATTCAGGTACGTGATGAATAATCCGGGGTTTCACCCCGCTGTCCAACCGGAGCAGTTTCGACATGTCTGCGAAGATTTACCGCCCTGCAAAAACCGCCATGCAATCCGGCAAGGCGAAGACCAATGTCTGGGTTCTGGAATTCGACGCCGAGGTTCCGCGCAAGATCGATCCGATCATGGGCTACACCTCCAGTTCCGACATGAAACAGCAGGTCAAGCTGACATTCGAGACACAGGAACAGGCCGAAGCCTATGCCCAGCGCAAGGGCATCGAATATCGCGTGATCCAGCCGAAAGAGGCGACTCGCAAGGTGGTTTCCTACACCGACAATTTCCGTTTCAACCGCACCCAGCCCTGGACGCACTGAAACACGACGACCAAAGTTTTTGCCGGAGCATCGATTGCCCGGCATGACGGCCCCTTAGCTCAACTGGATAGAGCAACTGCCTTCTAAGCAGTAGGTCGCAGGTTCGAGTCCTGCAGGGGTCGCCAATATTTTCAAGCGCTTAGCGGCATTTCCTGAATCACCAGTTTGCAGTTTTCTGGCGCAGTTTGCAGAATTCGTTCTGCGGGCGTTCCTGTGGTGCAACCTATGCAGTGCATTGAAAAACCCCGCCGTGATTAGTGGCGGGGTTTTTGTGTTACAGCGGAGGCGGTTCCCATTTCGGATCCATGATGGCAGCCGCGATCTTGTCTGGCTCATCTTCATTCATGTTGCAGCCGGCAATGTCCTCCAAATAGCGGCGGGCCACATCAGCGCAGCGTTCGCGCTCGGCGAGGATGGCTCGTGCTATGGCCACCGCACCCTCCGTCGAATCGAGATAGCCATGAGAGCCGTTGACCTCCGCCCAGGCTAACTCCTGTATGTCTTCGGGAAATGTCTTTATAAAGTCATCGAGCGCGCTCATGCTGCATCCTCCAAATGCCAATGTACGAACGCATCTAGCTGGCGATGCAAGTCCGCGATTGCGCGGATATTGCTGATCTCGAGATCAGGCTCCCCACACCCCGCCTCGCTTTCGTGCGCGCCGGCAATGCCGCCACGGCCGACAAGCCGCCAGACCACGCCGCCGAGCTTGCGAACCTCGTCCGCTTCATTCGGGAATCGGCAGTCATCGACGACCACGCGGCCGCCTGCGGCCAGAATACTACCGACTGCACGAATCCAGAGGCCCGTCCAGAAATTCTTGCCAATGCAGTCTCTACCGAACTGTGTTCCGAGTAGCTGCATGAATTGGCGCGGCGACTTGCCGCATAGATAGGACAGAGGAACCTCCTTGTAGCTGCCCTCTATCTCATCCTCCGTCATACCCACGGCGCGACACATATCTTTCAACGGCCCTGCGAACTTCACCAGCTGATAGCCGTGATTTTCGACCAGGTACTTGCTGGCCGTGCTCTTGCCGCTGCCAGCAAGACCGGTGAGCGCGATGACTGGCGGGAGGATGGCTGTGATGGCCTTACCAATCGCCGCGCCGAGTGAGCGCAGCTCTGCAGGCACGTTATCATTGGCAGGAACGGCTGTTAGGCAACCGGTATCTTTGGATGTGATTGCGTCTACCATAAATCCTCCGAATAAAGCTGAGGCCCATTGGTGGCCGATATGATCTGCCCTGCGGCATGAGCGAGATAGTAGGCCTCGACGCGGTTCACGAAGCGGCCCTTGTCGGTAATGAAACCTTGCGCCTGCGGCGTCGCCACAGCGCCATCGATGCTCATCTGAGCGTCCATCGTCTGGATGATGGTGTGGTGCCGGGCTGGTGGCGGCAGCGAGATAGTTGCGCCAAACTGGATTGCTGCGGCAGCTATCCGCTCCGTCATGCCGTCGCCCTCAATCGTGCAGCTATATCGCGGTGAGGAATGAATTCCCCACCGCTGAGCAAATACGCGGCCCTGCGGATTGCCTCTGCTTGATCTGCGGTCCTGTCTCGCCAGTCGTGGCATTCACGCCAAAGGCTCCAAGGCCAGGAGCGCTGCTCGATTGCATAATGGCCGAAACAAAGCTTTCGCACTCGAACGCGGTAGGGCTTCATGCCTTCTCCTTCAATGCTGCGTCGACAAGGGCAGTCCAAACGTCGCGGGCCTTCTGCGGGTAGCCTGGGATGCCGAGATAGATGTTGCCGTCTCCGGTGGCGAAGTCGTCATAACCCACAACTATGTCTTCAGCGGCCTCAAGCTGCGCCTTGGTGGGCTCGCGCATGGCTTCGAGGGCGGCGCGGGCCATAGGGATGTAGAGATGTTTCCACTCATCCCAGAAGATGTCTCCCATCTCCGTATCATCAAACTGCCCTTTGACCGTGGAGTCGGCCTTTGCAATAGCCCGCGCCACACGTTCAATCATCTCGCTCATACCGTCTCCTCAATCTTCTTCTTGCTCTCCACCTTCGGCTTCACCACCGGCCTGAACCGATGCAGCGCAAATGGTGGATCCTCATCACCAAACTGCGGGCACACTCCCCGGCTCACGCCCGCCAGCCTGATGCCAGCGTAGTCACCGCCGAGATACGTACGGCACATGCCTACCCACGTTGCCGTGTAAATCTCCCCGGCACGAATGCCGAGGTATTGCTCTGGAAGGGTGGTGTCATCGATGCAGATGACTTCGTCGCCGGGTTTGATGGTCATCGATAGTCCTTCTCTAAGTGAAGGCAGGCTTGCTGCACACCGACGTAGCAGCTGACCTGCGATCTAATCGGATCAACAGTGCCCACCCAAAGCAACAAAAACACCGTTGCGAATGTCCATCCGTTCATGCTGCCCTCCGGTAGCTTTCAATAGCCTGCTCGATTGTCGGGTGGCGGCGCGTCATGCAGCCCTCTCGTCCTTCTCGCGGCCACATCTCAATCTTCAGGTATCGAAATGCACACGGCGAAATCTCGACACGTATGCATTCATCATGCGCACCAATCACCAGTCGCGTTAGGCGATTGAAGTCCCATGTCGCCAGCCCGTGCGCCGAGGTGACGAACTTAGTGTAGCGCTCGCTACCCCACTCGACGCGATCCCAATTGACCGGAATGTTCCAGGGACCAAGCCCGAAACCTGAGCACAAAAGGCCAATAGCTCTACGATTGAACTCGGTGAGCTTTGCCTGAGGGATGCCGCCCCATCTGCTGACGTGATTGTCGTTATCAGGGGTCATGACAGCCACACCCCCAACCAGATGAGACCAGAGGCGGGCCAGAGGGCCGCAACGCCCATTCCAAAAATGACCGCAATCGGTCCCTTGGCAGCGAAAGTGCCGACGAAGTATCCGAGCGCAACCAAAGCGACAGCGATATAGGACAGCCAGAAAGCCGCAACCTTTGTGTCTTCGCTCAAGCTGCCCTCCCCGCCATCAACGCATCAAAGGTCGCCAGGAATTCGAGCTCAGCTTCCTCCGGCGACCAGTACCGCAGCTTCACGCCAAGCGGCCTGTCGTGCTTTGCGTGCCATGGCATATCGCGCAGGTTAACAAGCTCGTCGGCGATGATGCGGTTGTCTGCGTCATGCACCGCCCTCGGCAACTCCTTCGGCAAATCAAACCGTGCAGCGATAGCCAGCCAGTTGTCCTGCTCGATCGCCCGGTAGTTCGTCAGGTAGGGCTTGAGCGGTCTCGGAATATCCACGCAGTACGCCTCCGGTGCATCGTGCAGAAGGCCAGCCAAGGCAACCTCAGGCGCGTGCTTGGCCGCGAGATAGCGAGCGATGAGGACGGAGTGCTCGGCGACGCAATTGTGCGCGCCGAATCCCTCGCAGAAATAGGTGTGCGAGCTTGTTTCAAGTCCGGCAACCCACTGCTCGCCTTCGTCATATGCGGCAACAATTTCAAGAGGGACGCCGTCGCTTTGAAGCTGCTTGTCAAATTCCCCAGAGCGAAGAGAATTCACAAACTTCGATACTAGCCGTATAGGCTGCAGGCTGCCCAGAAGGTGCGCAATTGTGGCAAATCCACCCTGGCTCTGGAGGCTAATCACGCCAGAACCTGCATTGCCCGTCTGCGCATATCGGTAGTTGCTGTAACCGAAGTTCTTGAGTAGCCGCTCAATCTCGGAGAGTACAACTCCTGGCTTCTGTGCGACGCCAAGCTGCGTTCCTCGTCTATTCTTGATAGAAAGATATCCCTCACCGTCATATATGCCGGCTAGCCAGCCAGCTTCCCGCCCACTGCGCGCAGCCCAAGGTTCGAAGAACTTATGCATGTGCCTCTTTCGGCCAAGCCTTAAGTCGTCCGCGATTGCGCCAGCAGTGAGCCACTTTTGATTGCCAGAGACTTTAGTCGCTACCAGCCAAGGATGCTCATCTGATGAGACTACGTCCGAACCATCGCTCATAACTAAACGAATGGTGCGACGCTTCTCTGCTTGCGCGATCGTAACGCTCGCTGGCTTTAGACGACGCCTGTTCTTGCCGAAGCCTCCCACGCGACTAGGCTCTTCGTCAAAAGCCAATAGTCCGTCGCCAACCTTTAGGTCACCAGCTGGAACCCACCGCAGATCGTCAGTCAGTACCCGTTGGTCCGGTGTTGGGCAGTAGAATTTTTTCACGTGACCTGCATATCGGCATTGCAGGCTGAGCGAATGCGCAATGTCCTCGATGTACACTTCGTGCGGGCGCGGGTCCATCGGCCAGTATTGGCGGCCGGTATATGTTTGCATAAAGTCGCCGGTGCGGGGTGGTTCGGCCGGCCTGTTGCGGGTCAGGCCGATGTATTGTCCGTTGTCCTGGGACACAGGACAGGATGCGACAAGGTGGTTTAGTGCGACAGATTTTGCGCCTAGCACGTTGTCATTCGCGGCCACGTATTTGTCGAGCGGGCCGAAGGTGGTGGTTTCAATCGGGCTGTATTCCATGAGTTGGTGAAGCTCCATCACACGGCCTCCCTTACTGGCGCAGAGTCGACTTTGCGCCTATTGACGCGATGGAAGCTTCTCATCTTTGACGACAGAGCGTCATTTGAGCTGACCTTCTCAAAATCCAAAAAGATCATATGCCGGTCATAGCTTGCAAAGTTAGATGCGCCGAGCATGTCCTCCAGCATCCAACGGACAAGGCTATCCGCAGGTAGTATTCCGGCCACATGCCGAGCCAACGCCCCAGAACTCATTCCTTCGCGGTATTGATCTCTCGCAATTTGCTCAATGCTCATCAAAACGCCTTCCCACCAGCCTTAAGCCGGTTCTCGATCTTATGGTCGGGACGGTTGGCGTTGAATGCCATCTTCTCCACGATCGCGCCACCGAGGTCATAGCCAAGGAACGCTGCCAGATCACCGATGCGGATCATGGCGTCGGCAAGCTCGACCTCAGCCATAGGGCGGTGCGGCAGCTTGTCGTCCATCAGCGCCTTGCCTGGCTTGGACTTGCGATAGCCTTCCATCGCTTCGCTGATCTCGCTGTGTATCAGGCAAAGCATTTCGGGCACGTTGCGGTCCAGCGCCTTGCCAGTGGCGAGGTCCGTGTACCATCCTGCCCTGCGGCTCGCTGCGTGGCAGTCGGCTGCAAATAGGTTAATGGCTGCGGCGTGGTTGTGGGGTTTGTTGTCGTTGGCCAGGCTCCTTGTCTGGCGCTCGCCTTCGTAGGATTGGTATTCTCTGTCCGTTTTTGCGTCAGGTATCATGTTCAATCTCCTCTTGTAGTGGTGTTTGCCGCCGGTTGGTCGCCAGCGGCGTCATGGTTATTCCTGAACTGCCTACTGCTCCGAGGCGACGCGTCTAGCCGCATCTCTCCACCATTGTCTTTGACAGGCAGAAAGTTGAAGCCACTTTATTTTTCTGCGCCCTAGCTCCACAGACTGCGACTGCTTGTGTAGTTCGATTGCTACCAACTCAATAGCGTAATCGCTCACGCCACCGCCCTCACCGGCTCATTGTCATTCGCAGCCGAATACCGACCCGCAACCATCTCCGGACGCAGCGTGGAGCGCGCCACCTCGCCGTAGCGGCGCGAATATGTGATGACCTTGGCTGATCGCCCGGACAGCCAGCCACCACCGGCAGCATAGGCGTCAGGCGCTGCAAGCGTTTCGTGGCGCTCGACATACATCAGGGCCGACTTGCGGCCCTCGTCGCTGTGCAGGTGGCCGACATGCGCGAAGGCATATTTCGACTGACCGAACATCTCACGGAACATGCCTGCGAGCGTTGCGTCGACCTGGGCCACGCCGCGCTTATGACCGTGATGATAGAACAGCGCCGTGTCTCCCCACTTGTATGCGTAGTAGAGCATCGGGCTGGTATCGACGGTCACGCGCGGCTCGTTCTCATAAATCGTCGCCAGCAGTTCGCGCACCCATACCGATGAGGCTGGGTCGTGGTTTCCCGACGCCATGACGACATGGACATGCTTGTGCTTCTGAAGCAGCATGTCGACGACACGCCGCAGTGTGCGAATGACGACGCGAACAACTTTATGAAGGCGAGAATCGGCATCGAGGACGTGCTTGTGCGCTGGCGTCACGCTTTCGAGGGCGTCATGGTGCAACAGGTCGCCGAGCTGCGCTAAAACCGCTGTGTGCGCTTGCGGAGCACCCGCCACAGCGGCGGCAAACCAATCCAGCAGCAATTGCTCGGCCAGCCTCAGGTCATAGTCGGCGCCTGTTTCTTCGCGATGGGCCAGCATACCGAAATGGCTGTCGGTGACAACGAACTGGTTCAGAAGGTCTTCCTCGACATGCGCCGGCGCTGGCATGATCGTAACCCGCGGCAGGTCTTCCTTCAGGCCGTCGACCATCGCCTGGAAAGCCGCTATTTGGCCCTCTGCACCGACTGCCGTCTTCTGCCACTGCTGGATAACACGGCCTTCACCATCGACGAGCGCCGACACGCCTTTGACAACATGGCCATTGGGTACGGCAAACTTCTCGCCGCGCTCCTGCGTCTGCTGGATGAACGTGCCACTTGGTGTGTTGCTGATCTTGCTGATGCGGAAGCCGGGCAAAACAGGCTCCGTGCCGAGGAGGCCAGCCTCAGCGGCGCGTTTGATGCTGTCGTGCAGCGCGGACTTGCCGATCCCAAGGGCAGCAGCAGCTTTCTTCAACGTGCCGTGCTCTTTGTAGGCGTCGGCTCTTCGGCGTAGTTCTTCGATGGGTAGAGGCATGCAGTCTCCTCGATGTGGTGGTTGAGGCCGCTTGGTGGGCGGCCTGATTGATTTTACTTCCGCGCCAACAACTCACAGACCGCAGTCGAAGGCACGACGTAGCCATAGCCAACCAGCGAACCAGAGAAGCCAATCGGCGCGGCCATCACGCCGACGGTAATGCCGATCAAGTCGCCGTTCTCCGCAAAGGTTCCGCCACCCGATTGCCCCATCACAGTCGTGATGTCGGTCACGTAGACCGATTTCCAGGGACCTGTTTCGCGAGGTTCGCCGGCAATCTTCCCGTAGGCAGCAACGAATTCGATTTTCAACGGATTGCCGTAAGCGACAATAGGATCGCCAGTCTTCACAGCGTGGCAGGCCAGTTTTGCGACGCCGAGGCCGTCCGACGACGTGCGCAGCAGTGCAATGTCATTGGCTTTGTTGACCCAAAGGACATCGGCCTTGCGAAGAGCGCCCGCCTTCGCTTTCAGCTGAACTTCCTTCGCATCGCCGACGACGTGCGCAGCAGTGACGATAAATCCATCTCCAATATGAACGCCAGAACCGTGGCCGTTTTCGAGTTGGATCTTAACGGTGGCCGCTTCGGTCGCGGCAGACGCTGGCGGAGGAAGGAGCGCATATGCGGCCGCGGAGGTTGCGGCGATGACGAGGAATAAGGCAACGAGGAATGCGCGTGGCGACACAATACGCCGCAGGAATCGTCTGAGCATGATTATCCCCTCTTTCTGGCGACCGTGCGCCAATGTGGTGGTGCTCTGGTAAAGCAGGCTGGTAAGGCCGATAATCAAGCTATACTGTTTTTACAAATTTGTCAAGATTTGCGCTTGCCACAGAATCCAGATTGACTCTTTCGCGCATGAGAACATAATAAGAACATCATGCCCCACAAGATGCATACACAAACGATGAAACAGTACAGATTTCAGGCTGGGCGCTGGATCGTAACAGTGCGAGCACCCACCGTCGCCCACGCAAAAATCGCTGCCACGGCGAAGCTCGACCAACGTGCAGCAAAGTTCCTCGCCAGTCCGCCGTCGTGCGGCTGGAAGCTTGAAAGACTAGTAAGCACCACAAGAGGATAGCCCCGTGCGCCCACAATCAAGAGAACCCCAAGCCGATCCGGTCGACCACATCATTGCATGGCACGACGGCGACAGCCGGGCCGCGATCGAGACGCTGATGGAAGACATCCAACATTTGCGGCTCCAGCTTGCGCTGGCGACTGCCGCCATGGGAACCGGTTTCACGAGGGGATGGAAACCGGACGCCGACAGAAATGCCAGGTGAAGGAGCTTATCTGCTTTCGGACTACGGCGGCGAGCCTGTCGGTGTCATATGTGAGGAATGCGAACTGCTAAAATTCATCAGCTCTGGCGAGCTCATGATTGAGTTTGGCGATCTGTCGATGCCGACGATGCTGCGGCGCATTTCCCAAGAAGTCATCAAGTGCGCTAGGCCAATGGAAGGTTATTCCGGTCGCTGCATGCTTCACTACCACTCACGCTCCGGCAGCCAGATCGAGGCGATGAAACAAGCAAAGCCGCCGGCCGTTAGAGTGAAGGAAATTCGGAATTGGGAGATTGTCGTTGCCAAGTGCAACTACTGCGGCCACGTTTCAAATATCCCGCACTGGCAACTGAACCGCGCGGCGAAGACGGACACTACAGTGGACGAAATTGCCAAGCGACTGAAATGCAAACGATGCAGCGTGAAGGGTGATGTGAAAATCACCATAGCCAAGATGCCGAGGTAAGCATGAGCGACCAGACCAACAAGGCCGGCGACGGCATCCACGAGAACCACTGGTGTGAGCATCCGGGGTGTCGTAAATGGGGTGGGTTTGGCTTTAGCCGAAACAAAATCGAAAGGTCATCCTGGCATTGCTGGGAGCATTATCCGCACAAGGAGCCACCCCGATGATAACCCGCATCACCAGACAGAAGAACGCGGAGCAGCGGCTGGGCATGGCGCTTCGCCAAATGAATGATGCCATAAAAGAAATACACAAGACTGGCCTAGATGTAGAAGTCTCCACTCTGCAGATGATGACGTCGCGCGGGCCGTTGACGCAGGTGGACATCAAGACATTTAGAGCCGAAGGCGCGCCACCGGTCTTGAAAGTGGTGGGAGACTGAGGCCCGATAAACCAGCCTTCCTTCACAAGTCGAGCTCGTCATCATCCGGAGAAACCGACAGCCCTGCCTCATGAACGGCTTCGACAAAAGCTAGACGCGCATCCTCAGGTCGGTCATCCAACCCATTTTCGAGAACGGCTGAGCAGACCATGAGCGCAGTAACGTATGCCTGCGCTTCTGTGCCACCTGGCCATTTGTGAAGAAGAACCCGCGCGAGATCAGTGGCAGTTTCGAGGGTTTCGAAATTACCCCAATTGATCGTGATTGGCTCTATTCTGAATTCGCTCATGGGGCGCAATAACACCGAAGCGTCAAACTTACAGATAAAATTGATACACGTCCGCGTGAATTCGACACTCCTGAGGAGCAACATCCCACCCCAGATACGCTTGGGTTGCGAGTGTTGCCCATGTGCTACAGCATTTTTCAGAGAATTGTTATTTAGTTGATACTCAAATTTAGGAGTTCAGACCATGAAAAAGACATTCGCGACCCTGGCTTTTGTTTTGGCAGCGTCCACCGCTATGGCTGCTGACGCGGTTTCTGAAGTACCCGCAGCGCCTGTTGCTGATGTGGCGCCAGTGTTCAGCTGGACTGGTTTCACCATTGGTGTTCAGGGTGGCTACAACTGGAACAACCAGGACATCGAAATTAGCGGCACCGCAGGTAGCTTCTCGGAGGATTTCGACGGCGGAATCCTCGGCGGCTTCGTTGGTTACAACTATGATTTCGGCAACAGCTGGGTGGTCGGTCTCGAGGCTGATTTCGACAAGAACTGGGCAGACAACACTGCGTTCGGCGGCGCTCTCGACTACGGCTTCGACTGGCAGGGTTCGGTTCGCGGCCGCGTTGGCTACGCCTTTGACCGCGCTCTCGTGTACGGTACTGCCGGCTGGGCTTATGCTCGCGGCTATGCTGACGTAGCAGGCTTCGGTGAAGAGAAAGAAACGTTCAACGGCTACACCCTCGGCGTTGGTCTGGATTATGCCTTCACGGACAACGTGTTCGCCCGCGTGGAATATCGCTACACCGACTTCGGCGACAAGACCTTCGATTTCGCCGGCACAGGTGGCGGCACCATCAACTCTGATATCGACCAGCACGCTATCCGCGTCGGCCTCGGCGTAAAGTTCTGATAGCCATTCGCTACAAGCATGAAAAGCCCGGCCTTAGTGTCGGGCTTTTTCTTTTTACCCAGACCTCGTCGTCCGCGGCTTCGACTGATTTTCGACAATCCGATCGACGCGCATAGTCATCTTGTCGACGGCATCCTTCACGGCGCCAATAGCGCCCATGATCTGCTCCGTCTGCTCCCGAAGGCCGGACTTGGAAACATACGTTTCGGCCACGTGCAGCCGGTGCGCCGCGAGTTCTTCCCTCGCCAGAGATGCCATCGCCGAGGCCGCCGACGCCGCTGCGGATGCTTCGGTCTTTGCTGCACTGATCTTCGCGTCGACGTACTTCCACAGCCCGAAGAAGAAACCGAAGAGCATCACGAAGAAACCCGCAACCGCCATGATCTCGGCGCCGGTCACGGTTTCACCCCGCACAGCTTCATCAGCTTCTCATTCTCAGCCAAGATTTGCCGCTTGGTTTCTGGCGTCATCTGGTCATCGACAGAAGGACGCACCGGGCGCGCGATATCGCAGTAGCTACCGCTTGTCGCGCATCCACTTGCCAAGAGCGTCATCAACGCCAGCGTCATCCAAATTCCTGATTTCATTTTCGACATCCCCGGCCTTCTTGGTGGCCTTGGCATTTGCTGCGGCCTGTTCGTCTTTTGCCGCGGAGCGCCCTGCCCTCTGGCCATACAAAAAGACGCCCGCGAGGATCGCGAGCGCCGTACCGATTGCGGCTAGGTAGCCTTTGAGTTTTGCCCACAAGAGGATCAAACCACCACCTCCTTCCCGCGCCAGCTATTCCAGCGGCGAGCGATGACATCGCGATTGCGATAGGCGACATACGCAACAGCAGCGACAGCGACGCCGGCGACGATCCACCCCCAAGGAAGGCCAGCCACGAAAGCGAGTAAGCCTGAGCTTGCAGCTGAGCCGACACCCTTCGTCACGACTTCCCTTGCGGCCGAGGCGTCGCGCCGCAGCTGAGCGAGCGTGGCAGGACCAATGATGCCATCGGCGATGAGGTGTGGGTGCGCCTTCTGGTAAGCAATTACTGCGGCCTTGGTCTTCTCGCCCATCCAGCCGTCGATAGCGCCGGGATTGAGGCCAGCCGCCGTCAGCAGCTCCTGCGCTTCCTTCACAACTGGATCAGGCTGCTCAGGCGGCTCGGTGGTGGCTTCCTTCGTCGCGCCAGCTACGCCGGTGTAGATGCCCTTCTCAAAAAGCAGGGCCTCCTCCTTGCGGCGGCGCACGAGACCCGGCAGCTTCTTGCCTTTAGCCGTATTGTAGTTGGATGCGAGATGAGCTGCGGCCTTCTTGATCTGGCCTTTGCGCCAGTAGTCGGCCCACGTCCACTTCATGGCGCCAACGCCAAGATTGAACGTCACGGAGGCCGCCGCGTCGATCTCGTGCTGCTTGCGGTCGGATGGAGAGCCGGCAACAACAGCGGGCACGTATTCAGCGGCAAGCACGGCATCGAGGATGGCGTCGCTCTGCGCGGCCGTGATCTTGGTCTTGCCAGGCACGAGCTTGGTGATGCCGATCTTGGCCAGCTCGCGACGCACTGAATCGCTCCGCATTGTGAAGCCGGTTCCAATAGTCGGCACCCCGACAGGATCGAGATAGGCGGTCAGCGGATTGCCCTCATGCAGGCGCACGAAAGCCCTCCCCTGTGTGGAGATTTGGGTGATTGGCATTGATTTTCCTTTTGAGGAGTGGGCCGGGAACATTCTGGCGGCCGGCGCGTTTAGACCGCGCCATTTCCCCAGCTTATGGCCTAAAGACCCGCGCAAACGTCCCCCGTTGCGCGGGTCTTTTGTTTTTGGTTTCCTGCCATTATGAGGAAGCGCCGCATGTCCCCTGAAACAGGCTGCGGCGTGGAGGCCCAGGCGCTTACGAGGAGCGACGGGCCTCCGTATAATGGAACGATTTCAAATGTCGCGCATTGTATCGCGCTGTGCATTGTATCTTGTTCACAGCACTGAGGCTCGCGCTCAACACCCCCCAGCCACCGTGCGAGCCTCTTTTAGCTCCCCGCCATGAAGTGCCGGGTTGCGCTACCGGCCAAGCGATGGGCGCGGTTTCCGTTCGTGTTGACCGTCTTAGTTTGGTCGGACTGCACTGATCCGGAACGGCCGCCCTCGTGACCAAACATAGGTCGACAGCGACGGGAAGCGTTTCCCGAGCCATATTGTTCAGCTGATTGTGATTGATTTCCGTTTGCCGCTTCTATCCAGCTTGACTAAAACAGCCGGATAAAACGTCCGCGCTCTACTGAGACAGCGATGAAAACGAGGGTTTAAGGTGCATTTTGTTTTCGTGGTCCCTCCGGTCTCTGCGACCGGACATGAAACCTATTATTTCTGGGTGCTCCAAAAATGGATGCACGAAACAAGAGACAAGAAGACAACGATCATAATGCCCGAGGCCTACGTCACGGCCCTTGGCGATAATACAAGGTGGGAGCTGTCCGAGCAGAGCATAAACTTCAACCAGTTTTTGCCATCCAGCAGCATCAGCCAGACCACAGACGTCATCCTTTATCCTCACTCCTCTTCATCGTCGGCTGATCGCCCTCCAACTACCGAGTTTGTTGAGTTGATCGGTCAGGACATCCCAGCCCTGAAGCAATTTTACGTCGAAGCCCTGAGGGAGATTAAAGAGAAGGCCAGTGAGCCTGTTGGGGTGGTCACCTGGCTCAACAACGCTTCCCTGCGGTCAGCCGCGTATTCTGAAGACTGTCCGCTCGTATTCAATGAATTCGGCCCATTCCGAAAGCCATACTATCGACCGACTGCCTATTGGGATCGACACGGAGTGAACGGCGAAACTGAAGTTGAGAAACGTTGGCAGCACGAAAAAGCTGAATTCACCGCGTGGCGAAATTCGGCGTATCCAGATGGAGGATCTACAGAAGACCTTCGATTGCTCTTGGCGGATCCGCTGAGCGCGCAGATCATCAGAGGGTCAGAACCACAGGCAAAAATCGGACTTGCCTTGCAGGTAGAAACAGACTCGAATGCGCTGGCCTACGGGAACGGCTGGAACAACCTCTCGCTCATCAATCACGCCAGGCGCTCGGCTGACGCGGAGACGGCGCTTCTACGCCTGCATCCGGGCGGCGCTGCCATCTATCCCGGCAAAATTGATTTACGCCCGTCACCGCTCGAATTTTTGGCTAGCGTGGACGAGGTCTGGACCGTCAATTCCAGCCTCGGGATAGAGGCCATATTCTGGGGCAAAAGCGCGCGAATTTTTGGTGATAGCCCGATCAAGCCCATCGACATCTTACAGACCGCCGAACGCGACCTGTTTCTGGAATGGTTTGCCCTTTGTTATCTGATACCCTTCGATCTTCTTTTTGATTTCGACTACTACTCTTGGCGACTTACGAGCCCACCACTTTCGGAAATTGCCAGGTGTCACTCGGATGCATACCGATCAGAGCCAAAACACCAATGGGGCACAGTACCCTTTCCTCCTTCTGCCGACAGCAGAAAGCTGTCCGTCGACTTTCCCGGTCCGCAACGAGCACCCGTCCAATTTGCTGAACTCAAATTGGAGACCCTTGAGCAGAAGCAGTACATCGCCAAGCTGGAAAAGGATTTTCAAGGCGAGCCCTCTATCCTCGAAGAAAGAAAATCGTTACTTGTTGAGCAAAACAAATTGCTCACCGAGAGGGACGCTCTCATGATCGAGAGAGACAGGCTTTTAAATGAGCGCTCTCGGATGCTTATGGAACAGAGAATACTAGCTTCCGAGAAAACTAAAGCGATCGCGAAATACGATCTTGCAACCAGGGAGCTCGGGACAATCAAATCCTCAATTCCTTTCCGACTTCTTAAGCGCTTGCGCATTTTGCGATAGGCGTCAGAAACCAAGAAGCGCCCTAGCCTTGAACCGTATAATCGTCGATAGACGATTGAAGTTCTTAGGCCTTTTGACAACCAAGTGCGCAAAGTAACTTGGCAAGAACCCACTTTCGCCAAGGACCTCATCAATTTCCAAGAGGTGCCGGACCAAAACCCGGCCCTCTTCGGTGTCGTAAAGGGCATCGTGCTGAAGCCCCCAGAAAATGATAAAAGCAAAAGCGCCGTAGAGATCCTTAACTTCCATCTTCGGGAACATGGCCCGCATCGTCGGCAGGATTTGGGATGAAGTTGGCGCCTCGCTTGGGTCTGCTGCCGCCACCTCCTCAGGAGTGGGCAACTCGATGAAGTCCAATTGATGCTTCCGAAACTCTGCCGGCAGCCTGGAATGAACCCGAGCGGCTACATCAACATGGTGAGCTGGATAGTTGAACCGATCTGGCCCAATATATTCGTTCACGCACCAGAGATAACCGTTTTCTCGTAATCCATCGACCGCCGCCACCAGCGTTTTCGGTAGCTCTGGCATATGGTGCAGCGAAGCGACGAACATGACCAGATCGTATTGCGACCGAGGCAACGCCGGCACGCCAGGCTCCACCACGTGACATGTGACACGATCCGCAAGGCCGTGCTGTTCAAGCGTTACCTTGGCAGAATTGATTCCATCCGGCGAAATGTCATAGAGATCGAAGTGATGAACATGACCCTTTAGGATCATCTGAACTTCAGTTTCCGCTCTGCCTGCCCCGACGCTTGCCGCTCGTTCAATTGGAGCAGAGTTCAGATACCGCTTAAAGAACCAGTCTTCCCGAAAATCCCCTCCCTGCAATCGATGCAGTCGCTCAAGCGACATCGGGTGAGCTTGCCACTCGGACCGTATAGCATTGGTATCGAAATACGCGGCTGACCAGAAAGTCGCGGAATTCATGCATTCTCCTGTAGTTCCCCGCGCAACAGGTCGCACAGAATCGGTTGGTGTTCAACCAACGCGCCTAGACACACCTCACCCCCACCGATAATGATTTCCTACTTTCACCAGTTTTTTTGGGCAACGATGCAGAACCACGAGCAGCAAATACCGTTCATCCACATCCTCCGCGCAATGGCACCCTTGCCGGTGATGTGGGCGCATCTCGCTCTTATGGCCGAGTGGCAGTACCACGGCACATGGTTGCCGCTGACGCTGTTTGACCGGATGGTGGCCGGACCACTGCATCTCTATCAGTCCGGCGGCCATTTGGGTGTTATGGTGTTTTTCCTGATCTCCGGTTACATCATCAGCTTTGTGGCCGAGCGTGAGGAGCGAATGCCATTCGCCGTCAAGCGCGTCTTCCGGCTGCTGCCAGCCCTGATCGCTGCCATCATTATCCTTTCGATCCTCAACACCATTGGATCTATTTCCCGTCCCCACATCAAAGTGACTGATTACCTGCTGAGCATGTTCTTGCTCGATCAGTTCTTTTGGCCCAGTGCAACCGTTCTCCAGGTGACTTGGACGCTATTTCCAGAGGTGGTCTTTTACGCCATCGTTTGCTTGTTCATGCCTCTCATAAAGTCCAGACCGGTTGCATCAACGTTCGCTCTGGCTGTCGCTTGCTGTGGCGTGGCTGTGGCAACAAACGCTTTCGGACACGCACCGTCACACACCTCTCACCTTGGTTATTTGCCGATGTTCATCATCGGTCGCGTATTCTTCCTTCTCCAAGGGGGCAAGATGCGGCACGATGTTGCGATTGTGTTCGTCGCCGGTTCACTTCTGATGATGTACGGCATGTTTGATGCGATCTGGCCTGATCAGATGTGGAACGATCCTCGGAAGGCTTGGACATACCCCCTTGCAATCGTAATTTTTTATGGATGCATGCTCTGGAACCCAAAGACCATGCCGAAGGCCGTTAGCTTCCTTGCTGACATCAGCTATTCGCTCTACCTGATCCATGTTCCCGTTGGCTGGTTCGTCATGGACAAGGTGCAGCCCTTTGCAGGTTTCACCTTCGGCTTTATTGCAGCTGTAGCCGCTTCAATTTTCGCCGCATGGCTGATATATACCCGCATTGAAGTACCAGGCCGCGTCTTCGGACGTAAGCTGATCGCCAACATCTCGTCAAAGAGGACAGCGCATGCATGACTCAATCGACGTCCCTGTTGCTACGACCGCGTTCGTTGCTGTCCTCGTAGGTATAGCGGCCGCCTTCTTCCTGCCGGGGGATAAGGAAAACGTCTGCCCGAAACCGCAAGCCGGTTCTCAATGGCCGTGGGAGATTTGCAGCGACAACGGGGGCGGTTCTACAAAAATGAACATGTCTCCGCCGACAACCTCCCCAGTTTACGGTACCTATAAGACTCCGTGAGCATCACACATATTGCCCTCCAGTCTGCACAGTCCCCGCCGCGGTTCCGGGGAAATAGTTTGCTCCCGAACCTTCAACGATTATAACACCATTTCTATGCACCAAATATGTTGCGCCGGAAACATTTGCTTTACCTGTAAATGTGCATCCGGTGGACGTTAAGAGTGCTGTTGCTACTCCGCACCATCGGGTCATTGAAACAGCAGCGCTTACGGTTATTGTTCTGTTCTGGCATGTAATCTGCCCCTGACCATAAGCGTGCCAATGATTGACACAATTACCAGCAACAGAATAGTCAGCACTTACAACTATGTTCCCCCCATCTGTCGCTAAGAAATGGTCTCCGTTAGCCGCAATCGCAAAAAGGCAATTGGCACCAAGTTCTATGTTGCCTCCGCTTGCCCAGAGACAGGTTCCAGCGATTAAGGCTGAAAGCCTAAGGCCGCCAACGTTTATGGTTAGATTTCTCGCCCTGTTCAGTATGCCGTGCGAATTTGTAACTTCAAGAAAGCAGTTCCCGGGAGTTGTTGTGTTTCCTCGGATGAATATCACATTGCCACCTGTAAGCCCGATCGAGGCGTTGAGGCCAGTCGTGTGATATCCATCCGCCATGTTTATGGTTACGCTGAAACCATTCATGTCTAGTTTTTTTGCAACAAAATCGTAAGCATACTGAAGTGTCGCAAATGCTCCAGCATCGGTATTTGTCAACCCGTTGTTTGAGTTACTGCCCCCCGTTCTCACATAATACACCCGGTTCGCGGTCAGAACCTCACGCACCCCAGAGGCTGCCTGAGCCTGAAGGGGTGTGAGCTGCTTTACCAGTTTTCCTGTTGTCCCGTCGTACCCGACGATCGAGCTGTCACCCGCCCCCGCCGGCCCAACAACATCACCCGTCCCCGAGCCATCCGTCCCTTTGCGCGCCAACAGGCGCCAGTAGGCATTACTTTCGGTCGGCAATGTCGGAGGCGGATTGCCTGTAGTTGGCTGAAGCGCAAGCCACGTCGAGCCGTTATTGAGAACAATGTCGTTCGCCTCATAGGCAGTCGCTGCACTATATACGCCGCGATCGACAACACCCGGAGTGCCGGACCGAGCGAACAAGAGCCACTGCGTGTTCTCGATCGTCGGAAGAGCCGGCGGCGCGTTGCCGGTCGTCGCGACCTTGGCGATCCACGTCGAACCGCCGTACTGCACGATATCTCGGATCGCGTATGCCGTGCCCGCACTGTAGTTGCCGCGCTGATTGACGCCAGCCAGACCAACGGGACCGGTTACATAAGACGGTGCACTCCAATCTACCGACGTCGCCGAGTTCTTGAAGTAAAGCGCAGAGCGACCGTCTCCAATGTCGATAACGAGGACGGAGAAACCCGCAGCAGCGCCATTGTAAGCCGCCCTGCCAGCAAGGTTTGCTACCCACGCGTCATACTGGACGCCTTGAACCAGAGCCGCTTTGTTGATGGTGCCGAAAACACCCGGGCCAATGCCAATCGGAATATCGTCGGTGCCAACCGAGATTTCAGAAAGGCTGTCCAGATTGCCATTCGACAACGAAGCCAGCAGTCGGCGCATCGCTTCAACAGCGGCAATCGTTGGCGACGTCAGCTCGACCTTATAAGGCGCGTCCGTCTGCGCGGGACCGGGCCAGTCGTCAGCAAGCAACAGTTCCGTATCGCTGATGATCTGCTCGATGACGATCGGGCGGCCAACGTGAATGCCGAACTTATCACCGACCTTGATCGGGGTCAGGCCAGCTACTTCCGTCAGCCAGCCCGTGTCCGTGCCGGTCACATTGCGAGAGCCGACAGCGACGGTTGCCGTGCCGTCGCCGTACCAAGTGGTGTTAGCCATTATTCGGATGCTCCGTTACCGTTATCGACGGGATCGCCCTCACCTTTCGCGAGGCGCAGATCGGCTTCAAGGCCGTTGATCTTGTCGAGAAGGATCTGGTTCTCCTGCTTTTGCATCAGAAGCTGCTGTGAGAGCAGAAGCGTGCGGTTCTTCAGGAACGTTTCGCGCAGTTCCGCCTCATGCAGGATGACGGAGGCGTCAACCTGCATCTGATTTCCGGCTGTCATGGATTACCTCTTGAATGCTTGAGCAACGATTGTGGAATTGACAGGCGTTGCCCCGAATGGCGTTGCGGTCAGCCTGAACGTGGTTTGAGTTCGCCCGCTTGGCGGGTTGAACAGATACGTGGTTGCCCCAAGGAGGCGCGCAGCACCGGCGGCCGGTGTCGTTTTCGAGAACACCAGGAAGGTTTCGATGTCGGCGTTGTCGGTGACGTTTCGCAGAGTGAAGCTCACGTACTGCTGATCGGTTGACGTTCCAGAAAACACCTTCCCCACCACATCGACCTGAACACGCGGAGAGCCAAGGCCGTGCGTAAGCGTGATGTCGACAGACCCGTTTCCGGGAAGAACATCGGATGCCGCTGCGGTGATAGCGCCTGGATCGATATTCGATGTGCCAACAGTCAGGGTCCCGATGTAGGCGCTCGAAATGTCGACGTTGCCAAGCACGGCCGAGAACGCAGAAAGACTGTTAGCCCTGATGTCCTTGGCATAGAGGATGCCATCCTGAACAACGAACGGCTGCTTGATGACCGACATGTCTCCGCTGGCGATGACAAACTGGTCAGCGAAGCCCACAAGCCGTGTTGGGCTGGACGGGTTCGACGGGACATCCAACAGCAATGACGCCGAGCGATATTGACCGTCATTCACTGCGGCCGTCACGCCGTACCGCGCAGCATACCCTGCCGGCGTTGCGAGAGCTGCCCAGGCCACATTGACGAACGCCGAACTGCCGCCCAGCGCCGCCGTCAGCGTTTCGACCTTTCCAGCCACGGCCATGGTTTCGTTTACGGCAAGCTGGATATCCTCGCGATATTCAGCCCGTGCCGCGCCGAGTTCGACAGAAAACTCTCTGGCAAGGTTTCTCGTGTCCTTGTAGGCAACAACCGAAAGCTCCATCATTCCCGCAAGGATACCGTCAATGGCGTCCTGTGCGGTTCGGGTGCTATTGCGGAGCCAACCCAGCGCTTCTTCAACTCCGGTCAAATCGACGTCAACGAAGACGTCCTTGTCGGTCAGCAAGACATTCGGCGTGATGACAGGAATGAACCCAGACCACAGCACGGGCCTGTCGCCGCCGGGGATGTATCGCCCGCGGACAACGTAGCTTTCAGCCGGCAGGAGGCTTTGCGAGATAAGCATCGAGCCGACCTGCGGCTGGTCTGTGCGGCCTTCGGAGACCTTCTCCAGCGTAGCTTGTAGCCGCACCTCGTATTCGATGCCGATCACGTCATCGAGGCGGCCATCGCTGTTATCCCATGTCAGCCGAATAGCGGGTCGGCGATCCTCGCCGGAGCTGTCCTTGACCGTGGCCGGTTCTGCAAACCAGTCGACAATAGGCTGCGGCGTCGGACGAATGACCCCAAGCTGGCCGTCAACCGGCGGCTTAAATTCGGTATCGCTGCTCCAGTCATAATCGGCAGGATCAACCTCAGTAATGTCAATCATCACATCGAGGTTGGCGCGATCGGCAACGCCGTCGATCCGCATCAGTTTGGCGATATAGCCGTTGCGCTCTGACGTCCACGAGAACACCGTTCCCGGCGTCGCGTAGGCCCAGAACTTTGGCGGCAGGACAATCGTATGCCTGCGGAAGCGTCGAGCCTCCTCCAGCGCCGACTTCATCAAGCGCTGAACCTGCTCCGGATAGGGAACGAAGTTCAGGTCGACGTCAGCCATCAGGCGGCGGTTGCCGTCGATCGCCTCAAGGTCTGTCCGATAGAGCGGCGGTGCGGTCTTGGCGACCCAGCCATCAGCAGGGGACGGATAATTTGCGGAAACGCCGTTGATGGTATCCGCGAGCCCGAGGAACGGTGTAAACTCCTGCTCTTCCGTCGACAGGATATCATCGTCGGTAAAGGCGATAACGGGAGCATCAGGTGCACCGGAGTGCAGATAATAGACGCCCCCGACTTCCGATATCCTGCCCTGGCACGCCGTCAGCAATGCCTCGACGGCGGAGGTCAGCGGTGCATCGACCTGAATTTCTCCGCCGCTGCGGTAGGTGTTTACCCATCCGGTTGATTCCAGCGTACCGGCGCGATGCTTCTCGATCTGGGCGATCCACGCTGCGGCAGGCAGGCGAGACGAGGACAGGTTTTGCAGGCCATAGAACCACTGGCCGTTATAGGTGATGCCTCGCAGCAGATTGTAGATCTGGACTGCTGGCAGGAAATCACCGTCGCCGCCCCACGTCGCCGGATCGGCAAAACGCTGCGGACCAACGCCGCCTTGCGTGCTGTCACGCGAGATATCGTAGAGGCGCAGCCCTTCGAGTACGAACTTGAAGGACGGCACGCCCGAAAACATGTTCTTCGAAACGCGAGCAGTGACGATGGCGTAAGCAACGCCGCGTCCGACGCGGTCCGGGTTCCACCACCTGTTGCCGTTGGAAACCGACGTGAACAGGAAGCTGTCAGCCGTCGTCTGCGTGCCGTCGTAGAACTTGACCCAGAGGCTGTCCGGATACTGGTTGACGGCATAGCCGCGATCCGTCAGCACGCCGAGCGTCACCAGCTCGCCATTGACCCAGACCTCGGCAAGGCCTCGCACGGGCAGATCCGACAGAGCGATAACCTGCGTCAGATAGGCGTTCGGAGTGTCGCCATCCTGCCCCCACGTGTTGACGAACACGAGCGAACCAGCGGTAGCGGTGCGGCCCATGATGAAGGAGCGAGCAACATCCCCGCCGCCCTGCAGTGTGCCGTTTATGGAGAACGTCGGGTCTTTCGGCTTGCCGGCAAGCGACTGAGCAAGAAGGCTCACTCCGACACCAACGGCAGTCTTCAGCAGGAATGAGCCGACAACGCCAAGGCCGCCAATGAAACCGGAGACAGCCGATACCACGCCGGATATCGCGGCTGCGATACCAGAAAAAATAGCCATCGATTTTCCTTGGGGTGCGCTGCGCTATACGCGCGCGTCAGCCGCTAGAGCGGCTTCATGAAATGAGTTTCGACAGCGCTATAGCCGCGCCGCTCGTAGAGGCGAGAAACGTCATTGGTTGCCAGAGACGCCATGCCGGCAGAGACGCAGCCGACCGATCGCGCCCACGCCTCGTAGGCATCAAGCATCTTGGTGGCACCTCGGCCTCGCGCTTCTGGCGTTACGAACCAGACAGTTTCCTTGGCGATTTGGCCAGCGCCGAAGGGATGCTCGAAAGCGCAGGCCATCAGCACCCCTTGTGCGGGATCCCCTGCGACCAGAACGCAGGCCTTGTCCGACGCCAGATGCTGTTGAAACAACCGATCGGCGTACGCAGCCTGAAATGGAAAGGTGAAGCCGGCGGCCTCATGGCTCTCACGCAGGAGCGCCACGACACGGTCGCGGTCCTGCGTAGTTGCGAAGCGCACGCCCATCAAAACAAACCTAGAAACTTTTTCTTCTTCGGCTGCGTGGCGACCTTGCCCTTCTCGGAGCCCCAGAAGAACTCCCACTCGGACGAGGTGTCAGCATCGGTGTAGAAGGCGTCGCCAGCCTGTCTAAGCACCTGCGTGGCGTGACTGCGCGTTGACGGGTTGGACCGCGTCATCTCCTGCGTATGGCTAGCGCAAACCATCGTCACACTGCCTTCCTCATTTTCGGAAGGAGTGTTGATCGTGATGGTGTCGACAAAGCCAACGAAGCGGCATTCAGCCGGCGCCACCATCTGGCGGCTATCCGGATCGAACAGGCCTCGATAAATCTCAACGCGGGCCTGACGGCAATCGTATTGCCGCACGAGCGTCTGCACGTGCTCACTCACTTGAGACAAGCGGATATTGACGTTCTGCACCGAAAGGTTGGCAACGAGCGGAATGTCATCGATCTGGACGAGCGTCCCGGAGCCGTACCAGTCACGCGTGACCGGCAAGCCTGTATCTGGGTGCACGATGGCCGCAGACACGTTTCCGACGTCAGACCACATGCCGTCGGTGACCGGCGCACCAGTCGCTCGATCGCGCGCAACAAACCAGAGGAAGTCACGCGCCACCAGTTGCCGCGCCTCAAGCGCAGCAAGGTTTTCTGCTGAGATGTTTCTCATTGATTTCCCGTGTGGATCTGGCGCCAACAAGCCACCTGAGGTGGCCTAGACACAGACTTAAAGTTGAGCATAATCCCGCTACTGCTGGGGAATATTGTGCTTTCGTAGCTGCGCTCGAGTATCGAGAAGCAACGCCGACATTCCATTTCTACCGGACAGAGATGTAAGCTCGCGAATTCAACAAATGCGATGGGAACCGCGCAGTGGTGATTGAAAAGTCTGTCTTGGATTTTGAGAAAAGGTTTATGGCGGTGTCGCTTACCACGTTCGCGGCGGCATTTTTCGGGGCATGGGTTGCTCCGCTTTTTCTCGCGAAGAAGGTGGTCGAGTTCGCTGCTGCTGACTATTGGCTGATATGGCCCGTCAATCTGTACTACATTAGCCAGATCGAAGCCCACTTTGGCAGCCTCAACGGATGGAATACCTTTTTACTTTCCAACTACATCGCAAGTTCCCTGATGATTTGCAGATTTCTCGCCTTGCTTCTATTGGAGTTGAACAGACCCAAAAACACGTTTAACTGGGGAATTTCCGTCGTTCACGCAATGATTGTCCCAGTGGTGCTTGTTGGCTTACTTCTTCCATTCGGCGATGGACCCAGCAGGCGCGGCCTCACGTTTTATGCCAGTCCGTTCAGCAACTCGTCGGCGTCTACCCTTCTCGTCGCATTCTTCTATTTCGGCGCAACCGATCCCCTTGTGAAGTTCATAAGCTGGATCAAGTTCATTGTATTCAGTAGGCAGGAGCCGGAAATTTCATGAAGTGCTTAATCTTCGCGCTATCGGCCGCGTGCCTGACTGCATGCCAACAAGGACCGATCGTAAAGTCAGAGCCGTTCGATTGGAGAAAAGCAGTCAACAGGAACGCCGAACGCTCTTGCCGTGACAAGAAGGGCACCGAGCAGTACGCGAAGTGCGTTGATCGTGAAGTTGCCAAGGGCACGCGGGAATCGAAGATGATTGCCGCACATTTTGGCGTAAAGCTTCAATGACTACCGGGCTTCAATCGCCTGAAACGTGACCGTGCCGCGACCCGTCGCCATGTCGGCAGTGGTCGAGATCGAGCCAGGCACGATCGCCATGATGCAGGAAGGCTTGACCAGCGTTGCGGCGACAGGCGCCGTAACACCTGGCCAAAGATGCGGGCGAACCTCAAACTGCGTTGTCACGCCGCCGCCACTGGCCGTCATAGGCTCCATCGCCATATGCAGGTCTTTGTCGCCGATCTGGATGTAATCGCCGACCGAAACCTTGTAGCCAGCGGGCAGGCCCGACAGGGAGATTGCCTTGCGGTTACTCGCAATCGTAGCCACCTGCCCCACCCCGGCGAATGCGCCTCCGGTCGGCCAGCTGCCATTCGGATACGCCACCGGGAAACAGCGCGACTTCGGGAATGCGCGGAAGGTCTTGAGCCCGTTTTCCAAGCTCGTCAGCCGCGCTCGCCAGTAGTCTAGCTCGTTCGGCTTCATTGATCGCGATTGCGCCGTCATCTGCCAGAGTGGTGACCCCATGTCCTTGACGACCGTCTGGCCGCCTGCTGTGCGCGACTGTTCTTGTCGCCAAAGCAGATTGAACTCCGTCGACCAGCCTGGGAACTCATCGAAAAACGAAGTTGGGAGCGGGTATGTGATTGTCATGCCTTACCCCAACTTCACGTTTCGCTTCTGAGCGGACCGAACGGCGGCCTCAACCCGGCTTTGCAGTTCGCCTTGCATCTTGGCCAGCGCCTTTTCCTGTCTGGCGACGGCTTCAACAGATGCGCCGCGATTGTCGATGACGGGATTGAAGTTGACGACGACACCGGCAGATTGCGCTGACATGGATCGCAAACTCGGAACGCTCGGAACCGAGATTCCGACCGGGCCGCCGTTGGCGTAGCCTTTGCGCAGCGCTTCAACTGCCCCTACTCCACCGGCCCGCGCCACGTCGGATTGCGACCAAACGACCTCGCCTTTGTGCACGATGCCAGCAGGTTGGTATTTGCCGCCTGGACCAGTGAAGCCGCCTTCTGAGAAAAGCCCGCCTGACAGGCCAGCATACCGAGATGCCCCACCGCCAAACAGACTGAATAGGCCGCTCAAGAACCCGCCACCGCCACCAGCAGCGTTGTTGACCTTGAAGATGCTATTGAGCACATCGTCCAGGAGGGCATCTGCAATGCGGCTGAGAGCGCCAGCAAATGCATCAGCGGCACTCTCGCCATGGATCAAATCGTCGATGAATCCGCGCGTTGCGTCTCTCGCGACGTTGTTCCACTCGTTCAGCTTCTGCTGTTCCTCTTGCGCTTTCCTAAGCGCTTCGGATTGCCGAGCATATGCGGCAGACTCCTGTTCGATTGCAGCAATCTTGTCGGGCGACAGCGTGATGCTTTCGAGGTCTTTTTCGCCCTTCTTGCGAGCCTCTTCGCGAAGGTCGGCCAGCGCCTTCTGCTCCAGGTCTAGCGCTGTACGGCGCTTAACTTGAGCCTCATTGGACAAGCCAATAAGGTTCATTTCCTGGCGCAACGCCTCAGTCCTATCTCGGACAGCCTGAAGGTCTTCTGCGAAGCGGTCAGACGCGGTCTTTTTGGGAGCCCGTGCCCGCTTCGGCGTACCGAAACCTCTGTTTTTGTCTGTATCCAGATCGGATGGACGGCGTTCTGGTGTAGGGCCGCTATCCGGTAGTGGAAACTGCGTTCCTTGGATTGTGGCGTCAGCGCCGAATTGGGAATCTTGCTGGCCTGCTCCGCGCCACGTCCTCGGATCATTGATCCTGGAGGTCGCAACAGATGTGACTTCATTGACCTTTTGGACGCTATCCGCGGCAGTCAGCGCTGCCGCCGACAGTGTGGAGAAGTATTTGGCGAACTCAGCGAGCGCGGGGATGCCGGTGCTGTTGATCGCCGCACTTAGAGCGGCCTGCACACGGTCGACATCTTCAGTCTGTGCCTTTCCTTCTTCGGCAGCCTTCGCGAAGTCATTGAATGCTGACTGGAGGTTCTTGATAACGTCAGCTTCTTCACCTGCAGACTGAAGTTGCGAAACCAGATCGGCAATGGTGGCGCGCGTACTTTCGACCTCTTTGCGGACGTCAGCGAGCGTGTTGGTATTTACAATGTCGGCGCCCTTGGTGAGGTCGGCATTGTCTTGCGCCCGTTTCAGCTGGTCGGCGTAGTCGCGTAAAGCGGGAACGGCATCGCCCCAGCGTTCGGCGACGGCAGCAATTAGCGCAGCTTGCTCTTTGAGCACTTCGGCTGACTTATCGCCTTCGCTCATAATCGTCGAAAAATACTGAAATGCCGCTGTGCCTGCGGCGATGACGCCAATCGTTACCAGCGACAACGGAGAAATAACCGACGCGAAAGCTGCCGCGAGACCTTGGCCGACGCCCTGCCCGCTATCTTTAATTTGCTGCAGGACGGCCGAAAGCTGGGTGCCCTGCTGCAGGGCGATCTGGATGGGAGACATCCCCATCGCTGCGGTCACGCCGATGTCCTGGAACTGAGCGGCAATGTTTGCGGTATTGAAGCTGTTGCCGCTGCTCGTCGTGACCGTAGCCTTCAGAGCGGCATTGCGACCCTTGATGGCCGCGGTCGACGCAAGCGCCGCCTGTCGCTCTCTCTGGATCGCAGACGCCATCTCGTTGGCAGAAATTGCGCCAGCGGCATGGGCCTGCCTAATTTCGGCGACCGCGTTCTTATAATTCGAAATTGTTGCGAACAACGGGCTGTATTTGGCGCGGAGGCGATCAAGCTCTTTCTGCTGATCAGCGAGAACCCCGTTCCATTCTTTTGCTGCCGTCGTACCTATCCCCACCATGCTGTTGATGCGATCCTGCATAGAGGTGGTGAGCGAGTTGTTGATCGACTTACCGGTAGCGGCAAAACGTTTCTCAATGCCGTTGGATGCTGCGCCTACGTCCGACACCAGCCGATTTAGCGCACGCTTTACGGTTGCAAGATCGGTGCTGATTGAGATAATCAGATCATCACTGTTGTTGCCGGCCAAGTCGGTGTCCTAACGTGAAAAAGCCCGCCAATGGCGAGCTGGGAGGCGATCCAATGGATAACTGGTTGAAGGCGCTCGTTGCGTGCGCGTGCGTCGTCATCATTTCTGGCGGCGGCTATTATGCTTGGGGAGAGTACAGTGCCCACCAACGCGAGAACGAACGTCGCGAGAAGTCTAACCGCGAAGCCTCACTTGAGAATCAGGCGACGCTATTAAAATCCAAATTTTCGGCAGCTGAGTGCATCAGGATGGCGAAAGAAACCCTGCCAGACAAAAAAGGCGAGCCGGTTAAGACGACAAAGTATAACGGCGACTTATCTATATGCGATGACCTCCAAATGTTCGACCCGACGTGGAGGCAAGCACTTGATATGGCTGGCGTGTTCTGATGGACAAGACGGCAAACTGTTGCCCGCCGTCAACTTGACCCATCCTGGGGGACGCAACCCTATCTCCACTCCATGTTTTGCCATGGTGATCGTCGTCATTCGGGGCTCAACACAGAATCTGGCTAGACAACCCATCATTGAATTTTACATCCTCGACAAATGAATGGGGGCGCAACATGCATAAGCAATACCACCTGGAAAACTCCACCTATCCCGACACTCACCGCATCTACGAAGAGCGGCTATCCATCGCTGGTATTCACCATTATCGGAAGGATGCTATTTCGTTTTGCAGATCCAGAGAGAAAGCCATCTATTTCGATCTGGATGCGGCCAATCCTTACGATAGGAACGCAATCAGAATCATGGGCCGATGGAAAGGTCTGTGGGGTACGAAGGTTAAAATACTGGGATACGTAGACGCAGACACAGCTAGTAAGATAGCTGCATTGGGTATTCAAAACGATATTCTTCCACGAATACTCAAAACATATGTCGGCGAAGACGACTACGTCGAGATTATGTACCAAATCGTCGGCCCCAAAGATGGGTACGCACAATACTCCCCGCCACGGATAACACCAGTATCGACCGCCAAGAAACTCATGGAGGCTGGAAACGATGTTGAAGCTGTAAAAGCGCTGCTCGCCGACATTGACAAGGAGGAGATTGAGGCGAAAAAATCGGGCGGTGGTGTAGCGGCCAGATCATACAAAGCGCTTGCGGACTTTTACAAAAAGCAAAAAAGCTACGATGAAGAATACGCTATCCTTGAGCGGTTTGTGTCGCAGAGGCGCGCAAGGGGTGTAAACCAAGATAAGTTAGCCGAGCGATTTTTGAAGGCCCGCGAATCGCGAGATAAACGAAACGCTTCGAAAACTCCGTAACTTGCTTTTGAAAGCAAGTTTCCAGACGCCTTCGAAGAGAGTTCGTCGCCGCCACGGGTACAGCGGTCAAGCTGAAGCCAGCCTAACCACCATACTTCTTGATCAACTCATCCATCTCTTCGTCAGATGGTGGGGCCACGGACTTTTTGGCTCCGTTCGCTTCGGCCTTGCCCTTCACCGCAAGGGTGAACTCGGTCAAGCTAGACGCCCAGAATATTCCTGGGGTCCAGCCGAGGCCGCCGAATGCGATCTTTTGCCAATCGCGCCAAGGGAAAGGTTCTTCTATGCCGCCTTTTGAGCGGCTTCCCCGTTTCCCTCGTCGTCCTCATCGAAATGATGAGACAACGCCTCAGAGATCGCCTTGGCGACGGCGCCGAAGTGCTTGAGCTTCAGCGCTCCAATAGCAGCTACTTTATCGCCGCGCACGGTAAGCAGGTCGAGTGCGGCCACAGCAGCGGCCGGCTCGACGCCTGAAAGGCGAAGAAACAGATCAGACATGCTCTTGCAGGAAAGACGCGAAGACACAGCGGCAAGACCGCCCATCTCGGCAACGATAACCAGCGGCACCTTGCCAACGAACAGGCCGACTTCGCCCCGCGCGCCATTCACTTCAAGCGGGAACGGCTTTTCAGCATCAGCCAAATTACACCTCCGCAACGAACGTCAGAACTCCGGCAGCAACGAACGTGGCCGTGAATTCCATGTTGCCCTCCATCTCGCCGCTGAACTCGAATTCAGAAACGAACCAAGGGCCGGTGTAAGTACCCAGACCAGGAACGATCACCTTGGCATTGAATTTGGTCGCGTCGTTGACGTGCGTCATGAACGCGGTGTTCGAGGCGCTCTTAACGAACTTGCCAGAACCAGAGAACGTGCGGTTCTTGATGCCCGGCTCTGCTGTTTTCTGCGGCGTATTCTCTGGATTGACGCAGTCCGTGATGGTCGTGTCGACCTCGTTTGCGGACATATTGAAGCTGCGGGTCGTCAGGCCGCACAAATTAGAAAACACTTCAGGAGTTTCGCCGTCACCGATCTGGATGAGCAGCGTACGACCAATCTGTTGACCGTCGGCCATTTGTAAACCTCAAAAACTAGGGGTTGGTGGCCAATCAGGCCGGTGTCTCGACGCGCGCGACAAACTTGACGACACCGTGGGTCGTAACTTCGTCCGGGTCTTTGAAATGACGGGTGTCTTGGCGCGTGATCGATATCAATCTATGTGAGGGCAGTACTAATGGCGCTTCATCCAGAGCCTCGACGACCTCGTGAATGATTTCCTTCAGCTCCTTAAAGCCTCCGGAGTATTGCGACCAAACGTGAATCGTCACGTAGATGAGGTTCGCCTTCAGGCAGTCGACATCATCCCTGATGACTTGGCTTTCGCCGTATTCGACGTATGGGAACGGTGCGTTGGTCGGCGGTCTGTCATAAATTCTTTGCGCCACCTTCGCCGTCAGACCTGCTCGCGCCTTCATCCTCGCAACGATGGCACCTTGGAGTTCTAGATCTGGGTTAGCCATTACTTTTTCATGGCCTCCCTTACGCCACGCCAGACGGCGTCGTTGATGCGCTTCTTCGCTTTTGCCCTAAATGCTCGCCACGTCGGAAAAATATGCGGTTGCGCCCGCGTGCCAGGGTGCATCTTTGCGCCGGCCGCCTGCTTCTTGCCGGCAACCGTACCGCCACCCTTCGCAACGTTATGCGGCCGTGTGCCGAACTCCAAAAAATGCCAAATCCACGCAGCGAAAACGCCAGTCGCATCCGGATCCTTGCTGGCCGATGCACCGACAAGCGCTTTCGCAGTCGGTCTGTCAGAAATCTTGGCGCCCTGTATAGAGGCAGCGTAGTCGCCAGCCGTTGCGCTGTTGCTTATCGGCGCTCGGTCGGAGATCTTATCGGCGGCTTCGGTAGCGATCTGTAGCTTCGCTTCGGCGGCGTACTTGTTGGCGAGCGGAGCGACCTGATTAAGCTTTTTCGTCAGCGCTTCGCGGCCCAGAACCTTTGCCTTGATCACCCCGCCTCCCCTTGCACCACAAGCAGCTCGATCCACTGGTTGCGTTCGTCGATATTGACCGCAGCCTTGATCGCGTAGACCACGCCGGTGCGCTTGTTCCGCGCCTGCCAAGCCGGCGTAATAGTGCGCGTGCGTTCGTTGCTGCGGACAGTCATGGTGTACGGTTGCAAGCCTTGCAGGCGGCTGGCGATTACCGTCTCGCTACCGACGCGCGGTTCAAGGCGGGCTGGCTCAACGAATTGCTCCGCGAAGCCGACCACTACACCACCATACCCATCATCGCCTTCAACCTCGGCCTCAAAGCCGATGCGCTCACTCAGCGAGCCTGCGCCCGCCCTTTTGCGTTTTGGCATTCGGTCGATCCTTGGTGGGTTCGGCAGCCTTAGCCGCTATCGCAGCCGCGGCGCACTTGCGCGTGACGTTGTAGAGACCGACTGGATAGGCGATCGTGAAACCTGGCTGACGCCAGTCGAAGGCTTTATGGAAGCGGAGCCACATAGTCGTCTGCCACTGTTCGCCAGACACGCCACGGCGCCAAAAGCATCCGCACTGCACGCGGGAGCACTGCGTCGCCCGTTGCTTTTGGGTCCGGCTCGCGCACCTCGTAGAGATCGCCGGTAACGAGAAGGATCGCCGACACGATTGCGGGCGTTGCCTCAATCCCATCAGCAGCCGTAGGCGTTTCACCGGCAGCTACGACTTCACGATCAAGATGCTGCGCCACGATGCTTTCGGCGGCGTCGCGATAGAGGCCGATCTCCGTATCTTCATCTTCATGAAAGACACGGAGATGCTTCTTTACGGTTTCGAGATCGACGATCGGCATATCAGGCTGCCACTACTGCGGCCGTCGGTGCGCTTGTGACTGGCACGCTGCCCTTGTCATTCGTGGCCGTGACGCGGACCGTGATGGCCTTTCCAACGTCGCCCACAACTGGAACGTAAGTCGCGGCCGTAGCGCCAGAAATCGCGACGCCAGCAGCAAACCACTGCCGCGCGTAAGTCGGCGAGCCGGACCATGTGCCCGTGGTCGATGTCAGCGTCTGGCCGACCTGCGCCGTGCCTGTGATGGCAGGTGCAACCGAATTCACCGGTGAGCCGATACCGTTGACGATACCGGCGCCGATGTAGGACGCGACCCTGCGCTTACGAACCTTCGTTGACAGCATCGGGTTTGTCCTTCTTCTTCGTCGAGCGAGCGGAGGAGATCACCGGCTTGTCGTCGGCTTCATCCGCGGCGTCGCCTTCAATGGCGGCCTTTGCCTCGCCCACGATGTCGACAAGACCCTGCGCCTCGAGCTGCTTCGCCTCGCCTGCCTCGACCTTGAACGGATCGCTCTTTTTGGTCTTCAGTTCTTTGCCAACGGCGAACGTGCGCTTGGCCTTCACTTCCAGAAAATCGGTCATGCTCATCCCTTTTAAGGAAGGGGAGCCGAAGCTCCCCTTAGGTCAATCAGGCGCCTTCGACATCGCCAGTCACAAAGGACTCAGGGCGATAGACTGCGAACGCCAGGCGCTCTTCGGCGCGGATGGTGAACATATTCTTCTCGAAGTCGTCGACGTTCTCGCTGGACAGCAGAACCTCGATTTCCATGCGGTCGAAGATCTGGGCTGCGAAGCTGAACGCGCCGGTGAGGAACTCGCCTGCGGCCATGGCCTGCGTCGAAACAACCGGCAGGTTCCAGAGCGTCGGAGTGAGCGAGCCCTGCGGATTGCCGATGATGTAGTTGCCGCCAGCATCCTTGGTCAGTTCGATCTTCGCCCAGTCGATGGGGTTCAGCACGAACGCGGTTGCCGGATACTCGGCGAGAACGACCTGCAGAACAGCGAGACGGAGACGGTCGATTCCCGTTTCGTCTGCTGCGGCGAATGCCGGGTTGAACGCGGTAGCCTGCGGAACCAGACCGTGAATGTTCTGGCCGGTGCCAGAGCCGTTCAGCAGCTGATTTTCTTCGGCAAAGCGCAGACCGTAGCGAGCGCGTCCGTCGATGTAGGAGCGAAGCGCGGGCGCGTCATCCAGGATCTGGCGGGAGGCCTTGAACAGGTGGGCGATGGTGCGAACCGGCGCGGACGTCATGTCGAACGTCAGATCCGAATAAGGCTTCGCAGTCGTTTCAGCGACTGGTGCAGCGTTGTTCGTATATCCCGTTTCCTTGACGTACTCGATCGAGCTCGAAGCAGTCTGACCAGGCAGAACGAGGTCGCGGATCGTCAGCTGGCGCTCAGGCAGACCAAAGATGCCGGGCACGCGCGCGCCGGGAACCAGAGAGGTGCCCTGAGAGCGGCCAGCGCCGACAGTGGTGTTGGCAGAGGTAATGGCAGCGCGATCAGCCTTCACGCGGATTGAGCCGCGAGATGCACCGGTGAGCATGCCAGCCTTGAACTCGGCAGAGTCGATGACGAGATCGCCAAGCGACTTCTGCTCATTTTCGCCGATTTCGTTTTCGCGAGCGGCTCGCTTCTCAAGGTCGCCGAGGCGGGTCGTAACGTCGCCGAACTCGGAGAGCGCCTTGTCGGTCTTTTCCTTCAGCTCAGCGGAAACTTCGCCGTTTGCAGCAAGCTTCGAAGTGAAGTCGGTTGCAAGATTGCCCACCTGCTCCTTGATGGACGCAAGCGAAGTACCGAGCTCGCCGATCTTATCGGCAAGTTGATTATCAGCCATGAGTGGCTCCTTTTATCGAATGAGTGGTGATTTTGCTTCGGCGATAAGCCGGTCAATGGCTGCCAAAGCAGCAGCATCCGTCTCGACGTCAGGAGCCCCCTGACCATCTTTGAGGTAGAGCCGAGCGGCCCGCTCTGCCTCAGAGCCCGACAACCCCATCAGTCCCCTGATGCCGTTTTCGAACTCGCGTTTTGTGATTTGCTCGCCGGCAGACATCTTCTCGACCAGCGTCTGCGCTGCATCAGCCTTCGCAGCGTTGGCGGCTTTGATACGTCTCACAGGCGCAGGTTCAACGTCCGCGCCGTAGCGTGCCAGAGTCTCGTCAAGCGTCGCGATGCGGTCGACCATGCCGCGGTCCATTAGAGCTTCTGCGTAGAAAACGCGGCCCTGACCGTAGTTGTCCTCAACCTTGCTGACGGTCACGCCGCGCCCCTCGGCAACGGACGCGACGAAGCGATTGTAGGACCGGTTCACACCGTCCTGCACATGCGCAAGCGTGTCCTTGCCAAGCGGCTCGGTCTCGTTGCCTTCGACCTTGTGCTTGCCGGCTGAAATGTACGTTCGCTTGATGCCTCGCTGCTCAAGGGCAGCAGACATGTCATCGTGCGCCGTGTAAACGCCGATTGAACCGGCACGTCCGGAGGGCGTCACAACTATTTCGTCGGTCGATGCCGCAATCCAGTAAGCAGCGCTTGCCGCAAGGCTGTTGACCTGTGCGATGATTGGCTTTTCGCCGCCGCGCAGCTTGCGAATTTCGGTCGCAAGCTCGTCTGTACCTGGCACCGTGCCGCCGGGGCTGTCGATGTCGAGCACGACAGCCTTGATATCTTCGTTCGAAAGCGCCTTGTGCAGCGCTCTCTTGATCCCAGCGTATGAAGTGCCGCCGCTCATCGCGGAAAACAGGTCCATTTTATCGGCCAGAACCCCATAAACCGGGATTACGGCGACGCTGCCGCTGGTTTCAGCAATTTCCTTGGCGCGCGCATCGTCGATCGATGCCGCGAACTCGGACGAAAACAGCTTCTCCCCTTCGGCCCGCGCCACCAAAACATCAGCCAAAACGCCCAGTTTTTCGCGCTGAATAGCCCAAGGTTCGGCCAAAAAGGCCGAAATCAGGTGTTCAAACTTCATGATTTTCCCTTATGCAGCGCGCGCTGCTGGCGTTGGCGCCGGTGTTTCGGTCTTGCCGAGCGTATCGAGGCGCGTCATCGTGCCATTAACGATGGCCTTGTTGCCGCCGTCCACTGGCGCCTTGTCTTCGTAAGATCGAGCCTCATCGACGAGGTAGATGCCGTTCGTGACCATCTTCGACAGGAATTCTGCCCGCGCCGTGCTATCGCCGCGCAAGAGTTCTTCCATGTTGAATTTCACCTTCGTGGTCTTTCTGGTCTTTGCGTCCAGCAGGTCACGATAGATTGCCGCCTCGATGCGCTTCAGCATCGGCCGCATGCAGGTCTTGGTGAATTGGAGGATCAGCTGCTCGATGCCGCTGCCCCAGGTCGTGGTACCGTTGGCGGCGTGCCCGATCATAACGGGCGGCACGCCGAAGATGCGGCAAATTTGCTCTACACTGTACTGCCTCGCCTCAAGGAACTGAGCGTCCTTCGGGTTGATCGACATTGGGTACGGCTTAAAGCCAGCCTCCAACACCGTCACCCCGCCAGCCTTCTCGGCGCCGGCGAACTGCGTCAGCGTGTCGGAGATCTGCTTGCGCTGCTCAGGCTTCAGGATCTGATCCGAGCTGACTATGAGCGAAGAAAGCAGGCCGTTCTTGAACATCCGGCCGGCGACTTTTTCGCCTGCCAATGCACTACCGACGGTATTGCGCACAACAGCAATCGGCGACATGCCACGATCGCAGCCCGGCAGCCGGACGCCGCGGACGTGAAACATCTTGCCTTCGGGCACTCGGCGCTTTTTGCCGTCTTCCGTCACCTCGTAGTAACGCGTGTTCCGGCCGTCTTTCGACCGGCACACATCAACGCTCAGAGGGTGAAGGGGATTGAGCGCCACGAGGCGCTCGCCGTTCATCTTCTTTTCCGCGAAGAAGTTGCCGTCTAGCAGCAAGCACATCGCCGCCATCGACCAGAATTCTGGCGCCGTGTCGTCCATGTTCGGCATATCGTGCAGAAGTTCGTAAAGAGGAGCGTTCTTATCGACCGTCACGCCGTCCTCGCCGTAAACGATGCACGGAAGCGTGCCGGCCGCGTTTTGCACGAGGTTGACGCATGCCCAAACCGCATCAAGCGACAGGGCGCTCTCAATCGTGACTGTCTCCCCGGACGTGGTGCCGAGGCCAAAGAAGCCCCGCCAGAACTCGCCGTCGGTGAGCTTGATAGGCCTTCCGACCCATCTCTCAAAAAAGCCCATCAGGCCTCACCACTAGGTTGCCCGTCACCAGGTGACAGAGATGATGTTGTTGACGAAGTCGTCCAAGTTGCCGCTATCGACGCCCTCGTAGGTTCCGGCCATCGCCGTTGCCATTGCCAAGGCGACTGCGCCGTCGATGCGGCGCTCGCGGTTATGTTTGACGAGTTTTCGATTGCCGGCTGGATCTGGCTTGACGGTGGCATTCATCATGCACATCGTCAGCACCGGATGATCGCCGTGGGCGAGGTTGCCGTTCAGGATGATGCTTTCTAGCTCACGGAGAGCCGGAGACATCGACTGGAATCCCTGCCCAAAAGGCTGGAAAACAGCGTCGTCGCCTTCAAGCTGATCGTCAGTAAAGCCAGCCTTCTGTAGCCATGGCTTGAGGTGCCTGAAATTCCAGCGGTCGAACGCAATCTTGCGGATATCCATTTCTTCGAACCGGTCGCGCAGGTAATACGCAACGAACTCGTAGTCGACGGTTCTACCTGGGGCGGCTTCGAGGTGGCCATCCTTATGCCAGACATCGTACGGCACGCGGTCAGCCTTTGCCTTCGCGCGAATCCCTTCGCCGGGGAGCCAGAAGGTTGGCTTCACGTGCCAGGTGGTCTTTCCGCCCTGCTCTTTCGGCGCCATCAGCACCAGAGCAGTCAGGTCGCTCACCTCAGAAAGGTCGAGCCCACCAAAGACAGGGAGACCATCAAAGTCCACAACTCGAGCGTTGCACGCTCGCCAAATAGCCGGCGACACAAACGGAGCATTGGCATCGATCCTTTGGTTGAGATGCAGCCAACGAAAGCTGGCCTCCTCAGTCGGCATACGTGCCGCGCGCTCTGCGTCGTCTCTCACAGATGAAACTGACTTGAACTTGCCAAGCGCAGGGTTCGCTGCCTGCCACGCTTCCTCGTCGAGGACGTCGCAATCAGCCGGAGCCGTGTAAAGGTGCGAAACCGTTCGTGGCGCTTTTGATGTCTCGGCATCGTCCAGCCATCGCGAAAAGAGGTCGCCGTCAGTCGCTGCCTGCGTCGAGATAGCGAAGATCATCGCCTTGTCGCCGTAGGCGCCTTGCGACGTCACGATTGCTTCGACGAAGTCGTCGTGCGGGCCCTTGATCTGGCCAACCTCATCGAGGATGGCGACCAGTGGCGAACCACCGTGCGCGCTCTTGGCTTCCGCCGAGCTGGCCTGGTATTCTACCGCTTTACTCAGGCCAACAATTGTCTTGCTGGACGGCACAAGTCTGTATTTTTTGTTGAGCTCAGGAGACAGCAGAAGCATCTTGCTGGCGTAATTGTAGACCTCTGCCGCTTGTTTGCGCGACCGAGCGCCCGACATCATGCGGCTGTTTGGAAACGCCTCAGGCCCCACGATATGAGCCAACAGAAGACATGCTATTGTTGCCGTCTTCGAATTCTTGCGTGCAATCGACAGGTACGCCCTGCCCGTTCCATGAGGGTTGTCGTAAACCGCCAGGATAAAGCACTCTTGAAAGTCAAGAAGCCTGATAGGTTGGCCGACAAGATCCCCCTCTGGGACAACCAAAAAGCCCTCGATAAATCGGCATACCTTCTCGCCTCGCGTAAGCTCGCCGACCGGAAGTCTGCGCCAGTCCCGCCTTACTGGGATGGGACCGCTCTTAATCGCCTCCAAAACACTTGGCGGCCAACTCAGATTTTGGCCGTTCATCATCCGCCCTCAAAGGGCAAGCGCGCCATTCAAAGGAGGCTTGTCCTGCTGTTCTTCTTTTTGTTGTTTTCCTCGGCCCACATTGGGCGCAGGTTCGAAAGCTGGTTGAGCGCGATGACGTCCTCCAAGTTTCGGGCCGAGCTTGCAGGGAGGATGTGATCAACCTGCCATTCACTCATGTTGTGCCATCCCATACCCGAGTGAAATTGGCGCTCGACATGACGAACAAATTCATCGACAGTGTATCCGAGTTGTTCGAACGTCTTGGAGGTCTTGATCGCCCCAACCCTAGAGAGGGCGTGGCGGTGCAATCTGCTCAAACGGGCCTGCATAGCAGATCTGGGGTCTAATTTTCGTCGCTGTCGCTGTCTCGTTCTGTTCTTCAGCACCCTCGCGAACCGCTCATCCTCTGGGAGAGATCGCGAACGCAATATCTCAGCGGCAACTTCTTTTTGCAGGCACCCGCACGACTTGGTCAGGTGTGGAGAGGAGGTGGTGGTTGTGTTTCCACAGTCGCAAACAGCTTCCCATATTTTGTGACGGTGAACCGTTTCGCCTACGCATCGCGTGAATGTTAAGCGGCCGTTTTTAGTCCCGGATCGGTCTTTGAACCGAGTGCCGTTGCCAGTTTTGCTATCCACACCTTTCGGCAAACGAAACTCCTACGCAAGCAAATCGCTGTCTGATCTGACGCCCGCCTCAATCTCCTTGGCCTGGTCGCGCCGCTTGGCTGCGTCCCTCGCCTCGCCCTGTACGGCGCGTGCATGCAGCGCCAGCGACCGGCGGAACGAAAGGATCGAGGACGCGTGCATCTGGACGACCGACTTGCGTGGATTGGCGACCGGCGTGCCTTTTTCGGTAACGGCGACCGAACCCTCCGTGCGGAGAAGGTCCTGCTCCCTCACAAGGTCGGCCATCGTGCGGGCAAGCATCGCGGCAATCTCAAGCTGGTGCGCCGACCAATCGGCGCGGGCGTATTCGGCAATGACGTTCTTGAAAAATGGGACGTCGCCATCGTCGAGCGGGACGTTCTCGGGAAACTGGACATCCTCAGACGCCGCCGAAGCGATCCTTATGGCCTCGTCAACGCTGTCGACGCGGTTCTTCTTCTCTGACATGCGAAATCCCCTCGCGCACGCGCGCTTGCGCACGCGCTAGGCAAAAATCTGTGTTTGCACATGCGTTGCGTTACCCCACCGGTCCTGCGCCGGTCGGTCGGCCACTTTCGAGGCGCCCCCGGAGGGTCAGGCCGCCGCCTTCATATCGGGAAACTGCATGTTGATGCGATCAACGAGAAGATTGACGTACCGCGCTACGTGCTTATCACGCGTCAAATCCCAGAAGGCGTGGTCGACGAACGTCCGAATGTTAAGACCATGAAGACGAACAGCATCTCTTTGGCTCTCTACGCGCAACACCTTGCAGAGCTTCATCATGTCCTTTCCCCGCAAGTCACAGATCATTCGCTCGACGTACCGGACCATGGCTGCGTTATGAACCACGACGCATGCGCCATCGGTGGGAAGCGCCATTACCATGGCCCTGGTCTTGCCAGTGCCTCGCATCATCAGCCCACCTCTATTGGGTATCCATCAACGCCAATGACCACGGCCTGCTGGCCTCGCTCGATGCGAGCCTTCAGCTTGTCGTGACATGGAGCGCACAACGATTGCAGATTGTCAGGATCGTAGAACAGCGCCTCGTCACCCTTATGTGGGCGCACATGGTCGCACGTCGTTGCCTCGGTCACATCCTCGATAGCCAGGCAGAAGCGGCACAGTGGCTCAGCAGCAAGCTGGGCCTCTCGCAATCGCTGCCATCTGGCCGTTCGATAAAGGCGACGATATTGAGCAGCTTCGGCTGAGCGACCGTATGGCTTGGGCATAGGCGTTGCCTAGTGATTGGTCTGCGTGGCTGGATTCGAACCAGCGGCTCCCGCAGTCCAAGTGCGGTACTCTGACCAGACTGAGCTACACACAGAGATTGGTGCCGGCAGCAGGAATTGAACCCACGACATCCTCGTTACAAAGGAGGCGCTCTACCTACTGAGCTATGCCGGCTTGAAAGTTTGCCTTGCCCAAGGGCTGTCCAATCCACCCATGGCGCTTGCTCCTATCAGGAAACACAAGCGGTCATTCAGTGGCATCTGCGCAGGACGGACGCGAGGCTGTGAAACTCAAAGCGGCTGGGAGCGTGCACGACCTGCCAAGCTTTCGCTAACAGGGTCACACTCAACCAGCCGCACGATCACCATGCAAGCGGAGGAGAACGCGCATGGGATTGGTTGCGGAGGTGAGATTTGAACTCACGGCCTTCAGGTTATGAGCCTGACGAGCTACCAGACTGCTCTACTCCACGTGATAGTTACCCGCTGCGTTCAGCGGCTGCACCGAATGCAGCATGACGGCGGGGCGGTCGTAACCGCAAAGGGGCGAAGGTATCTTTCGATACCCTCTCACCCCTCGGGGATTTGAATGCGCGTGGCATACGGTCCTATGCTGCGCGGTTTCGGAAGCGGCTTAGGGCCAGCTCGGCAAGCCGCGCCTCTCGCCTATCAATCTCCTGCCACTTAACGCTGATGAAGCCGATCGCGGTGCCGACTACAGCCCTACCGGCGACCGACGGCTGTGTCCGCTCACCGGCCTTCTTGCCGATCTCGGTATACGTTTGCCCTCCCAGCACAGCGTCCTCGAAAGGTTCGACCAGCGGGCCAAGGGATGACCGGAGTTCGGCCAGTATCGGTTTGGCATCGATGTGTTGGTTCAAGATTTCATCGGTGATCTTCACGTGTAGGCTTTCCGTCTTGATCACGCTACCTGAAGCCACGTTGTCGTTGGCTACGACCACAGTCCTCCGTGGCGGTATCGAATGCGATCCTTTGCTCTTCTTGACCTTCGTAGAGATTTTGATTTCGCCACTCGGGATTTCCTTCCAGTCGCAAGCGGCGGCTCGGTCAATGTCCGCTTCTGGTGTGAGGCGTTTAGTTTCCCTTACTACTTCGCCGCCGTCAGCCTTGCTGTAGTCCAAACCCTTCAACGGCTCGGCCTCACAGAGCGCCACAAGCCGACGATAGCGAAGGACGACCGCTACAAGATCCTCGCGCTCATCACGGCGAAGCGCCTCAAGCAACGGGAAATCCTCGCCACGGCTCTGAATGCAAGAGGGATCGCCAATTGACTGTCGCTTCACTATCGCCCTCCGAACCTTCGCCATTTGTCTCGCCTCGTCTGCCGCCTTGGTTTTTGCTCTCTCTCGGCCATCGGCCCTCTCCTGTGCAGTCGGCGGGGTTTTGAGAACGTCTCTTGTTTTTGTTTCCTCGATCGGCTCCCACTTCCCATCCACCTTACGGAAGCGGGTGTTAGTCCTATATGGATGCGGCTGGTCTCCGGTGAAGGCTACCCTGCCAGTGGCGTCGATAATCTGGTCTTCTTCGTCCATTCTCGTCTCCCCTGTGGTGTTACTGCTGCTGCGCTTACGTTGGGTGATTGTCGTTATCGGCGAGCCAGCCTTTGACCAGCGCCACCGCCTTGCTTGCCGCTTCTGCCGTTGATGTGAACCGCACCACCTCAACTGGATGCCCGAGCCGCGCCAGCGATGCATGACGCTCAACCTGTGCCGGAGATAGCCTGCCCTTGCCGACCTTGTTCTCGATCATCCGCAGCTTGCCACCTCTGATGTAGATCCGCAGGTCAGCTTCACCCGGCGTCATGCCGGTTGCGATCGCATCCACCTGGGCACGTGGCCCGCGCTTTGCGCTGTTCATGTCACCAGCAAGCAGGAACTGGCGGCCGAACTCTGGCAGGGACCGCAGGGCGCGAACCTGAGCCGCCTGCCCTTCGCTTTCCTTGATGGGCGCGTCTGCAACGGTAACCTTGCCTTTCGGCGAAGTACGGATGACGACACGTTTGCCGTTGATGCGGGTGGTTTGGCTGGTGGCTTTGGGCATGGCGGTCTCCTCGTGGTGCGGTGTCGTGGTGGCGACACACATACTTTCCGAGAGAGGAGCGAAAACGGGTAGTGGATTTTGGAAATATTTTTTGGCCAAAAGAAAAGACCGGCTAAATGCCGGCCCTTTGGTCTAGTGCTCGTCGCCGCGCTGCGGACATCGCTTCATTAGCTTTTTGATCGTCCGCCGATCTCCGCCGAAGCGATCCATGACCTCGACGGCCTTTGGCAGACTTACCGAGTATTCCTGTTGCAGTTGCTCGACGGTGTATGGCTGCATTTCGTTGTCTGGCATTGCGCCCTCCTTTTGACCCGAAAATGCGACCACCCTGATTCGAGTTCCAGTCAAAAGGCAGGTTGTATCCGGACCGCCCCTTTGCCCGCTGCACGTTGCCCGAATAAAAAACCTCAAGAACCGTGCAGCCAGCACACCGCCCTGCACGGTTGCACGAGTAGGGTATATATTTAAAAATATATATACCCCTAAACGTGCACCAACCGGGCAGAGCTGTGCAGGTGTGAACGCACGGATGTGCACAGATAGTGCACGGATAAAAAATGCTCTATCCGGGCGGTATTAGAAGTTGAATTGTGCGCGGTGATTTGGTTGTATTGGCTTGGCGGCACATGGGGGATTATATGGCCAAGGGCAGTACAGGTGCGGGTCTTACGCCGGAGGAGAAAAGCCTCGTAAAGGCCATGCTGGATGCTGGTGAGAGAAGCCAAGACATTCATGTCCTGATCAATCACGGTCGGCATCCGACGGTAAACCACGGCCGCATTGGTTCTGCCAAGGCGCCGAACGTCAAAGCAGCCACTCCCGATGAGGTTGCGAAGTACAAGCAGATGAAGCGCAGCTTCGATCCAGCGACTGGTCTCAACCCATACACCGACGAGAAGCTGATTAGGTCCCGCGAGGCAATGATCCTTGCGGTTTCAATATTTAACAACGCATCCTACCGCTTCAAAACCGAAGTCTTTTCCATGCTTTCGAACGTCGCATGGTGCTATTTGATGCACGACTACTACGAGAGGAAGGGCATCAGTCCGACAAATTCGGACGGCACGACATGGGCGCTGAGCTATATGATAGAGAAAGGTGACTGCCCACTATCAAGTGGGATCAGGAGCAACCTGAGGGCGGTAAAAGCGATCAGAGACGAAGTTGAGCACCGTTTGTTCGGCCGCAGCGACGGAAACTGGCTCGCGATCTTCCAGGCATGCTGCCTGAATTTCGATAAGACGATCGTCGATTGGCATGGAGAACGGGTAAGTCTTCAAAACGATTTATCTGTAGCGCTCCAGTTCGGAAAAATGTCTATTGATCAGGCCTCCCAAATCCACGCTTATGACATACCGCCGAACATCGCTGCGCTGGACGCAAGTTTGATTGAAGGCAAAACAGAAGCCGAATTGGACGACATCGAGTATCAATTCAAGGTCGTCTACACGCTCGATAGCGCGTCGAAAAACAAGGCACATATCCAGTTCGTCAGCCCTGAATCGCAAGAAGGCAAAGACATTCATAATGTACTTCAAAAGTATCGCGTTGCAGACGAAATGTACCCATTCAAGCCACACGATGTCGTCAGAGAAGTTCAGAAGGCAGGCAGATTATTTACCACAAGCGACCACACGAACGCGTGGAAAAAGTACAAAGTTAGACCAAGCAAGGAAGCGAGCGCACCCGAGAAGACAGACAAAAGCTATTGCATATATCACGCAGCACACAAGGACTACACCTACAATAAGGCGTGGGTAGACAAACTCATCGCAGGAGCTCCGATGAAGCCAATTGATGAGCTGCCAAATGAATTGCTGGATCTATTGGAATCCGCCGTCGAGCCGGTACAAGATGAAATTGAACTGGATATCACGGAGGACATCTAGCGAAAGACGTGCACAACAAAAAAGGCCGGTGCATCGCTGCCCCAGCCTTCCTGTAGCTATCGCCTCTGCCAGTACATCCGTGGTCAGTGCGCAAGCTGTCTGGCCACATAACTCCCGACTTCGCCATTGGTTCCAGTCATGCGCCCGGCCAATCGTTGGCCGGCTCATCTAGCTGCTTCGGGTCGTCTGACGGGTCCGGGTCCTCTTGATAGGAAGTCGTCAGCCGGTAGAGTTCTTCCTGGATGGCAGCGATAATGTCTGGGGCCGCGTGGCCCTTCTGAACAAACCTGTCGACAAGTTGCTCTAGCTCGATACCGATTTCACTCTGCATAGCCGTGCCCTCAGTGCTTCTTGTGGTCGCCTCGATCACCCTCGCCGGGCTTGGCGTCATGCTTCGCCGTGTGCCGCTTGTCAGCGGACAGCGACCGGCCGACATCGACGCTTTCCTTGAACTGGCCTTTTTCGTCGCGACGTACGTAGCGCTTGTCAGTGCCGGTGTCGATTAGCTCTCTCTTGGACATGAAATCTCTCCTCGCTCACATTGAGAAAGGACAACGCGTGGGATTCCAAAAGGATGCGCACGTTCTCAGCGGCCCGCATACAGATGAGCCTGCGAGGCGGCCTAAGCCGCCCTCACAAACACCGCCAGCTCTCGCCGCACCGGGTCCCGTTCCTCCCGCTCGACAAGCGCGCCCTCACGCATCAGGGCAGTCACAAGGCTGGCCGCTCGCTTGCGCTCCACGTTATCGTCCAAATCCAGCCCCACAGCGTACGCTACAGCGCCTCCGACCCAGTTCTTGGCCTTCGGTGACTTCTTGTAGTCGGACGCGCTCACGGCCGCGAGAATGGACGCGCGCTGGTCTTCTGTGAGGTCGCCCGCGACATCCTCGGCGCTAGGCCACTGCCATTCGGTTACGACAGGCGCAAAGTCCTGCGGCTGAGCAAGGCCCGTCCCGTTTCCGAGTGGCGTCGAGACCAGATGCCGCCACTCTGCCTTGTGCGAAAGCGGCGTCAGATTGGACTTCCCGTATGTGGTATAGAAATAGCCGAAGCGGTCAGCTTTATCGATGCCAGCCTCTCCTGCCTGCTCTTCGGACATGCGGTTGAGCACCCGGACTGAACGCGCCGCACCGATCAGTGACACCGCACCACGGGCATCTTCGACAGTGGCTTCTCGGTCGGCCACCTTGCGCAGATGGTGCACGATGTCGATCGAGCAGTTGGTGTAGTCGGCAATCTGCGCCCAGAGCTTTGCCACCTTGTCGATCGCGCCGTTGTCGTTCTCGTTGACGCCATGCGTGGAAACGAACGGGTCTACAATCATCACGTCAATGACGTTGCGCTCGATCTGCTCGACCACCGCCTCAACAATCGGCTGCTGGATGCGAACGCCAGCCTTCTTGTCTTCGATGGCGACGCAAAGCTCCTGCTCGCGGCCGCTGTCCAGGAAGAGATGCCCTTCGAGGTCAGCAGGCTTCAGCTTGTAGTGGATGCACGCGGCCATGATACGCCGCTCCATTTCGTCACGCGGATCCTCGGCGTTGAATATCCACGTGCGCAGACGCTTCGGGGGCTTCGTGCCAAGCAGCGCCCTGCCCGACACCATGGCGAGCGCCTCGGCGATGCTGCTCGACGTCTTACCAAGCCCGCCCGGCGATACCGTGACGGACACATATTTGCGGATGAAGTGCGAGCCGTAGGCGAACTCGCGCCGCGGCAGGGTCTTGGGATCGATCCACTTGAATGCAGTGGCTGTGATTGGTGAGGACGGAGGCGCGTTGTCGTTGGCAGGATCAATGTCGCCAATCGGTGACTCCTCTTTCGGCGGTGCGGCTTCCACCACAACATTCTCATCCACCGCAGCCGCCTGCTCACGCAGCCTGCCTTTCTCAAGCCCCCGCTGGATCATCCGCGTGATGTCCACCAGGCGCGTGTTGTCCTGCGCCGGGAAGTCAGGCTCCGGAATGTTGCGCGGGTTCTGGATACCAGCCTTTAGGCCGTTCTCAATCGTCTTGCAGCAGCGTGACCAGTCCCTGCCCCAGCCGCGAGCTACGTCCTGCAGCATGGCGCGTGCCTCGGCCTCGCCGAGCGCGCCGGCGCCTACGATAGTGCCGATCGAGAACGCGGCGTCGTTGAGCGCATTGTTGCGCGTGCCCATAGGCGCGCCGGCAAGGTCTGCCAGCTCGCGATCGACGGCCGCATCCACATAGGCGTTGTTGGTCGCGGCCGACAGACTGTACTGGGTGTGAGCAGGCGCCGACTTCGGCAACAGCAGGTCGAGCAGCCACGCCGGTGCGTCCGCGATCTCGCGCGTGTCCGTTTCCCACTTGTAGGACCGGCCGTTGGCCATCGTGCTTCCAGCGGCCAGCACGTAACCACCCTCTGACCGGATATCCACGCCAGCACCAAGAGCGCCACGGTTGCGCGTGCCGACGACGTACTTGAAGTATATATGAAGGCCACCATTCGGGCTCGTCACGCGCGCCGTATCGGGCAGCGGGCCATGCTCTGCTTCCATTTCCGCCAGCCAGTCGAAGCCGTTTGCACCGCCCGGCTTGTTGTCGATGTCGAGCGCGAAGAAGCCGGTCTTTTCGCCTGTCGGCAAACCAACGGCAGCATCCGGCCAGTCCGACCACCATCTCTCGATGATGCGCGGAAAGCGCGTTGCTGCCTTAAAGCCATTTGGAGTCAAAGGCGTCTTTTCGCCGAGCGTGATGATCTCGCCGGTGGCCTGGTCGACATGCTCCTCGGCGTGCGAACGGCATGGAAACACCGGCCATCCTTCGGCGGCGTAGTGTTGCGCTAGTTCAAGCGGCGTTTGCAATGGGGGTCTCCTGATTGTCGTTGGCTGGCATGAACCGCGCGATGCGCTGACCGAGCCAGACGAACTTCGGCACTGCCCAGCTGTTGCCGAGCGCCTTGTATCGTGGGCCGTCCGGGCTCGTTGGCTTGCCGCGCCATGGGATGTCGGTGTAGCCGTCGGGGAAGCCCTGTAGACGCTCGCACTCGACGGGCGTTAGGCGGCGGACAGCTGAGCCCACCATGGCGGCCTGATGCCCTCCTCCATTGGTGTGGCTGTCCTTGTGTCCCATCGCCCGCTGAGTGCCTGCGATTTCACCGACACCAAAGCCGCTTTGGCCTGACGCCTTGCAATCGAACGCCAACACATGCGGTTTGTCACCACCACCCTGGCTAGCACGCAATGCAGTAGCAATATCTCCACCTAGTTCTGCTGTCGAACCGCCGTCGCGACCTCGGATGGCGACAGTGACAGCAACAACCGGATCCTGCCCGCGAGGGTCCCCAGGTCGCTCTATTCCCCGGCCGCTGCTAACAAGGCTTGGTGCAACTGGGTGGGTAATACCTTTCCCCGCTTCTCGGCTCGGCGGAGTATCCCTGAACATGCTTTCGGGCTCAAAAAGAACCGCTGCGGGATCTGCCCCGTTTCCAAAATCTGCGACAACGAGCACACGGCGGCGTCGTTGGGCCACTCCGAAAAATTGCCCATCTTTGACAGCCCACGCGGCCCGTCCTTTAGGTCCAGAGACCATACCGTGACGCGCCCACTTACCTCTTCTCGGTGGTTCGATGGGGGAATCTGCTCCCACAAGTCCGGCGAGGAAGCAGCCGAAGGCGTTGTCTTTGGTGCTGAGAACGCCGACGACGTTTTCCCAGACGACGTTCCGAAGTCCATTGTTAGCTGCAAGCTCATGCGCAAGCCTCACGAATTCGAGTGACAAGTTGCCTCGCGCGTCGGCGAGAGATTGGCGTAGGCCGGCAACGCTGAATGCTTGGCAAGGCGTGCCGCCAGCGAGAATATCGACGCGGCCGAGCGTCTTGGTGTCGATCTTGGTGAAGTCGCCAAGGTTGGGCACATCCGGATAATGGTGCTTCAGTACGGCTGACGGGAATTTCTCGATCTCCGAGAACGCCACGGCTCTCCAGCCGAGTGGGTGCCAAGCGACCGACGCGGCCTCAATGCCCGAACATACGGACAGAAAGCGCAGGCCGTTACGATTATCATTTGCGTGCTGCATCTTACCCTCCATCAAAACGGCGCCTCCTTGAGGGCCTCACGCACGCCCTTGGCAAAACCGGTGATCGCCGCCTTCACCATCATCCGCTGCATGAGCTCATCGAAATGTGCGAGTTCCGTAACGCCGTGCTCGGCAATGTATTCACCAACAGCATCAACGCCGGCATCAAGTGCCTTGAGTTCGTAGATTGACAATCTGTCCATCTTGGATAAATCCCCCACGGCTACGATGCATTGTTTGCAGAGAAATCCGTTGTCGATGACGCGCGCACCCTGTTTGATGGCGCGGCCAATGCCGATCGCAATGCGACCACAGCACATGCAGGTGGTTGGATTGTCATTTTCGTCGGCTGTTGGCGTTATTGGCAGAACTGGCTGTCCTGGGAGTTTGGTCATGCTTTTTCCCCCACGTGATCGTCAGGAAAATTCAGATAGCAATTCCCTCGCCCCCATGCTTCGATAGCTGCTGAATCATAAGCTCTAGCGGCATCTTCAGCAGAGCCGTAGCGCCCAACGTTCCGTCGAACTCCATTAACGGTAATCCTTGCAGCCCACCGACCACGCTGGCTGGAAACTCCTTTGTACCCGGACGAACTATCAGCCCGAGGAGGAACCAGATGGAGCGCCATCATCACGCTTGAGACATGTTCGGATGTTTTCGGCACGCCTGAACCTACAGCTGAGAGTTTCGCGCGATGGTCCTCGCTTAATTTGCGACCTCGAAGTGACGCGGCTATCTTGGCGCGGGTCTCGGTAGACAGGATCGCCCCCGTTCTTGAGGCTTGCCCTTTCTTCGACGCCGATATCTTGGCTCTAGTGTCTGCGCTACGAACAGTCCCTAGCGCATATGTATTCCCTAGGTTGGCAGCGCTAACTTTTGCTTTCGCCTCTTCTGTGTGCCTTCTTCCAGTGTTCGCTCTTGCTATTTTTGCCACATGCTCTGGCCGTAGTTTTCGTCCTTTGTGGGCGGCGGAAATAAGCGCTTTTGTGGAGACAGAGGCAGTCCTTCCAATAGCAGCCTTTGATATTTTGGCTCGCGTCTCTTCACTAGCAACCCATCCAGAGTTACCCTCTCCGCCATCTGTTAGATTGACCAAGCTTCCGGAATCGTTGTCCAGTCTACCGTAGCGCGAAATCAACGCCATTTCATGAGCATGGGCCTGCGACTCGTGGATGAAGTAGTCAATTATCTCTACCGTGCATCCGCCCCGCGCGTGTATTTCCTTGAACAACTTCGATCGCTGGGTTGTGACCCAAGCGCGCCTTCCTTTACCCTTGCCGACATAAAAAGGCACTCCTGAAGCATCACGCCAGAGGTAGGTATAAAAGAGGTCTAGTGTCGCGGCCGGGTGATAATGCATTCGTGCATCCGTGCTCACGCGCATGCCTGCATCTCCGCGTTATCTTTGGCCGCTTCAAACTTCCCCACCTGATTGCCCCAGGCAGACCAACCTGGCCACGCCTGTCTCGCAAACAGCTCAAGATACGGACCAGCGACCAAGGATTGGATGCGCCCGTACTGCTCATCAGGCTTGCGGGAATGTTCGCGGCGAGGCGCGCGGATGACCGACCGCACTCCGCGGCTCAGCCGCTTCGGCTTGCCGCGCTTGAAAAGATGGCAGACCTCGACCTCCTGCCGGGTCCAGTAGCCCATTCCCATGCGGCCCTTATCCCAGATGAAAGCCAACGAGACAGGCTTGAAGCCCCACGATGCTGCAACATCAAAAGCTTCACGCTGGAGGTGACTGACCGTCCACATGAAGAGCAGGCAGTCCTTTGCAGCGACGTCGGAAATGGGCAGCGCCGCAATATCGGCAAGCGACATCACGGCATAAGGCTGCGCACCTCGAGCGGGCGCGACATTGTCGTTGGCGTAGGTTCTGAAAGACCAAGGCGGGTCCGCCAGTATGGCGCCAAAGCGCCCCTCTGGTAATGGGTTCATATTGTCTCCTCGGACTGTGGTGTTCCCGCCGAAGCGGAAGCCGCGTTGGTGGCGCGGCGGGTGTCCAAAAAATGTATGCAGATATTGGTCAGCTTTTGGCGGTGCCGCCATACGATGCGCCGATAGGACCGTAGAGTGTTAGCGTCCACTCATGCCCATATGTTGCGGCGCATGTTCGGACCAAGCTCTCCTCCTCGTACTCGCCTGTTTCAGGGTCTTTTCCCATGCCGTAGAGCGTCATGTTCTCGAGCGGTAGTTGGACTTCACCGGTCTCGTCGTTGCGGGCCACGATGATGTAATGGCTACTACTCATTGAGGCTTTTCCTCCGAATGTCTGACGCCGCATTACGAAGGCCAGCCGCACTCGCCCCATGATGAATGGCCGCTACGGCAGCCTTCGCTCTCATCGATGCATCAATGCGAGGGTCATCGCCGGCAATCTCACGGCAAGCCTTCTCCTGCTTGTCATGCCACTGCGCGGCCAACTCATAGCCGCGCGCTTTATCTTCGCGTTCCTTCGCTACTGCCGCGATGATGCGCGCAGCCTGAACAGCTGCACTACCGTGGGCGATCATGATGGTTTTGGTCATGCGGTTTTTGCCTCCGCAGCGAGCATCTTTGCGATGGGATTTTCTGCGGGTGTGAGGCCGCCATATGGATCAAGGTAGGACCCGTTTTCTTGCAGGCCTCCTCCGAATTCCAAGTCGTACTGCTCTGACTCCGACCACCCACAGCATGGGCATCCCCACGGACCATAGATAATACCAACTCCAACGTCCGCGCTTTCGCGGTAAAGCTCATGCTCATCACAGCGAGGGCAAACGCCCTCGTCTTTTATTTCCTCGTGTCTCTTGCTCGTCATGCGACGCGGACCGACAGCTGCTCACCCGCCTCACCTATCTTTGCTCCCGGCACGTCTGTGCCCGCCTTGAGAAGGTCGGCGGTGGCCTTCTTGTCCGGCGCGGTGGTGATGCGCACCACTTCCGCAGGCAGCAGCGCCTCGTCGATGATCTCAACAGATGCAGCTTTCTTGCCGATGGAGATTGTTGCCTCGGCGAGCGGCACGCGCGGTACCCCTGCGGCTTTCAGCAGCTTGAACATCAAGCTGCGCATGGCCTCCTTGCGGCGCTCGGCGCGAGACTTCCGCGCTTGCAGGTCGGAGATGCGGCCGGCCACGGCCTTTGCCAGGCTATCGGCATCGCGCTCGCCATTGACAAGGCGCGTCAGGACAGCGTGGAAGTTGGTTTCGCCTTCCAGCATATCAGCGCGAAGTTCTTCATCCGCCTCCAACTCCGGATAGGCGGCGAGCATATCGGCGAAAAGCGCTTCTAGGTTGGCGACGTCGGCGGCCAAATAGTTGTCGTTGGCTGGTTTGGTCATGCTGTGGCTCCTGCCCATGCAACGATCTCGTCCATATGCACCGGCTTGTAGCCGATGCTCTCAACCGAAACATCGCGATGGAATGGTTCTAGCCCGGTGAGATCGCCGTGCACATGGCCGTGCAGGTTTTTCGCGCCATGGCGAAGCTGATCGAGGCGCATGGGAATATGGGAAGCGGTAAAGCCGAGGTCGCGGAATTGCTTCCATAGATAGATGCGTTGGAACAGACCCGCTGCAGCAAGCGATGGTATGTCATCGTGATTACCCACGATGAGACGAATTGCACCATTCAGCAGTGGGCGAACGCGTTTCGCGTCGGCAGTTTTCCAAGCGAAGTCGCCAAGATGATAAACAAGATCATCAGGCCTCACTGCATTGTTCCAGTTCTCGATGATCGCGCTTTCCATTTCATCCACTGACGAAAAGTGCAGGCGGCAATATCCAATAATGTTGTTGTGCCCGAAATGGGTATCACTGATGAACCAGATGTTTCTTCTGCTCATTCTTATCTCCTCAATGTGGTGACGCCATTGGTGTGGCGTAGAATTTGAAGCTAAACCGTTTTTACAAATTTGTCAAGACTTGCGCCGCAGTCAAAAAGGCACGTCATCGTCCATCAGCACCCGCCAATCCTCGTCTTCCGGCACATTGTCATTAGCCGGCGACACCCTGTTATCATTTGCCGCACCAACCACGTGCCCCACGACGTCCCAATACTTCTGGCGTGGCTTCACCGTGATCTCGACCGTGTCGGCCAGTTCGGACTGACGCTCGATCCATTCCAGCACCGTCTTTGGAAACGGCATCTTGCCGCCGTGCGCGCGCCAGTATCGGTCGGCCTTCGACTTCGGGAATCCGCTATGTTGCGGACAAACCCACTCGTTGATCGCCGTCATGCCAACCATGTAGCTGACCTTCACCGACGGCGGCTTGTCGCCCTTCCCTTCGTGGTAGTAGAAGCTGCGCGACGTGACGGTGCGGGGTTCTGGCTCAGCCGTTGACATGATTGGCGTGTCGGCCGCCGTCGCAGTAATCTTCGGGCTGTCATCGATGTCGAACTCATATCCACAGCAAGAGCACGAACGTGCGGAGGCGTGCACCTTCTCGCCACAGCCAAAACGTCCGTTCTTATCCTCGACGTCGAACGGGCACACCTTCACAGGCGCCTCTCCGTCGCCCTTGTTGGGCGTCTTTGGCTGCACCATGTCGACCGGTCCATGCTTGTCAACGAGCCCGGCGAAATCCAGCACGAGGCACGACGGTTTCGGACCGGCCTTGATCGCAGCAATGCGCTCCTGAGGCGTGTCCAGCGGCATGCCTGGCGCGTATATCACGCGGGTGCCGCGGCCCATCATCTGCACGTAAAGCGACACCGACAACGTCGGGCGAAGGGCTGCGATCAGATCAACGCCCTTGTGGTTAAAGCCGGTCGTCAGCACCGAGTTGTTGGTGAGCGCACGGATCTTGTAAGACTTGAAGTCCTCGATGATGCGCCGGCGCTCGTCCTTCGGCGTTTCGCCGCTAATCATTTCGCAGGAGATGCCACGCGAACGGATCTCGTCCCGCACGTGCTCGGCGTGCTCGACACCCGAGCAGAAGCAAAGCCACGACTTGCGGTCGGCGCCTTTGGCAACGATCTCATCTACGGCGGAGCGAGTGACGTCCATCTTGTCCACGGCAGCCTGCAACGCTGACTGCTTGTAATCGCCGCCCTGCCTGCCGACGCCCTTCATGTCGAACGTCGTGGCAGTAGCCTTGGACGAAAGCGGCGCAAGATATCCGTCAGCAACACCGTCGGCGATTCCGTAGGTGTAGACGATCTGGTCGAACAGCCGATCGTCGCCCTCATCCAGCCGGCCTGTGTCCAGCCGGTAAGGCGTGGCGGTGAGCCCCAGGATCTTCATGTCTGGATTGATGGCGCGCAGGGCCGCGATAAAGCGGCCGTACATGGTGTTGCTGTTGGCAGGGATCAAATGGCACTCGTCCACCATCAGCACGTCGATATGCCCGATGAGCGAAGCTTTGCTGTGCACGGTCTGGATGCCTGCGAAGATGATCTGGCTACGCGCGTCACGACGACCAAGGCCAGCAGAGAAAATCCCCGCCGGCGCAAACGGCCAAATGCCGAGCAGTTCAAGGTAATTTTGCTCGATCAGTTCAGCGACGTGGGTAGCGACAAGGATGCGCATGTCCGGCCAGCCTTCGACCAGCCTCTTGATGAGCGAAGCCATGAGCAGCGACTTGCCGCAGCCGGTCGCAAGATCAACGAGCGGATTGCCAGCAGTCGTTGACCAATAGTCGAAAACGGCGTTTTCTGCTTCTTCCTGGTAGTGGCGTAAGGAAAGCATTACTTCACCTCTTCGAACGGGATGCCGACCGCTATCAACCGGCCGCGCATATCTGCTGTGCCGCGTCCACCTGGGAAGACGACGCCATAGTCAGGCTTTCCTTGGTCGATCATCTGCTGGTTCCTGATTCCGCCAGCAGCCTTGCCGAGAGTTTCCCAGTCGGCTGGATATGCTTCGTAAGGCACTCCGCGACGTACCGCCCACGCCTTGGCTCTGACATCAAGGCCGCGAGCCTCGCCCTCGATAAGGACTGTGATAGGCGTCCGCTCATGCACCGCATCAAGAGCGGCAAAGGTGCGCTCGGTCTCGCAATAATCGCGCCCGCCTGTAACCACCACGCGCATTCAAGCCACCTCCCGCAGCAGCCCAAGCACCCTCGCCCGCTCATTGATGACGATCTGGCGCACGCGCTCCTTTGTGAGGCCATGGTCGTTGCCAATGGCTTCCAGCGTCTCACCCATCGCCCTGCGCATCAGCATAGTGCCATTGCGGCCTTCCAGCAGGGAGACAACGCGCGACAAGTCGGTGCCCTCCTCCTGATGCGGATCAGTGGAACCCGGCAATTCTTCGAATGCCGAGAGACTGCAGATTTCTGCAGAGCGCGACTTGGTGGAATTGGTGCGAACGAACTCCTGCGCGGTCCCCCGAACGCAGAGGACCGCCCACGTCCAGAAGGTCTCGATGCGGCATTCGCGATGACGGCGCAACATGACGACCATCGCCGACTGAAACAGCTCGTCTGCCGCGTCGTCGTTCTTGGTGATCTTTCGTGCCAGTCTTCGCAAAGCCGGCTCGTAAGCCAGCAGCTTGCGGTCGAACTCGGGACTGCGCGGGTTGTTGTCGTTGGCAGCGACAAGCGGCGTGCGTGCTACAAGCGGCATGGTGGTCTCCTCATGTGGTGTCGTCAGGCGTTGGTGGCGCCATCAATCCATGTCGTGCCGTCTCGCAGCACATACGTGATCGTCTCGGCTTCCTCGTCGCAATCCGTTTGTTCGCCGGGCACGAGCGCCGGGATCGTCAGATGCGTCGGGCAGCCTTCCTTCTGCTCGTCGAACGAGATCGGCTTTGCCCATCGCGCGCAGGACCAGTGCCCGTCGCCGCCCATCTCTGGTGACGAGTGGATGCACGACCTGCATGTGACGCGAGGCCAAGCGCTCTCCTTGCAGACAGGCTTGTGCTTGCAGAAAGTGCATTCGAACCAGTCTGCGGCCTCGTTGATGCGAGACGGTGGCTCAGGCGAATTGATGATGTGCTCTAACCGCGCCAGAAGGCGCAGACAGAACTCAGGATCGTATTCGATGCGCTCGGCATAGAGCGTATCGTCATCTTTGCAGCTGACCAGGTAGAGGCAGCGTGACAGACCGAAGGCATGCATCCCAAGCTGGCACTGGCCGTAGTGAAGCGGCTTGGCTTCCTTGCAGCCCTTCTTAACGATCTCCTTCATGCTCTTGGCGTTGCTCGATTTGAATTCGAGCAGATGCTCAGTCTTCGGCGCCTCAACGACGCCCATGGCTTTGCCGTCGCACTTGCCTCGGACGTGGCCCTGCACCAGCCTGATCTTGGCTTGCTGGCCGTAGACATCGACGCCGATACGCTCGAGGTCGGCGACAAGCCGGTCTTCCTCAATGTTGCCAGTTTCGAACAGACGCAGCTGGCGGCCGTGGTGCTTTTCCAGCGGTGAAGCCCAGCGGAACGCGTACCAAAGGGCGCGATCACATGGATTATTAGCCTCGCCAACGGATATGCCGAGGCTATCCCATGACGAGGCTGCGGCTTCGTAGGCAGCGTAGATCGCTCTTACCGTGCTGGATTCGGCGCGTGGTAATGGAGCCATTATGACCCCACTCCAGACGCGAAAAATATAATGGCGGCCATCGTCTACACCCTCATCGGCATGCAAACGAGCGTCAGCCCCTCGAAGCCGTCGGACGTGATCAGCCCCGGTGTGCCACCATCCTGCAAAGCCAGCTTGACAGGACCCGATGGCAATACGCTCAGAACGTCGCGGACGTAGGCGGCGTTGAAACCGATATCCATCGGCTCGCCGCTGTACTCCGCTTCGACTTCGTCATTTGCTGATGCCTCGCCGGCCGCAACAGCAAGCGCGATGCTACCTGGCGCAATGCTGAACTTTACGGCACGGCCACGCTCAGACGACACGGTCGACACGCGATCCGACGCCTTCATGAGCGCGTCCCGGTCGACGGTAACGACGCGTTTGTTGCTCTTCGGAATGACACGCTCGTAGTCGGGGAATGTGCCGTCGATCAGCTTTGACGTAATGCGCACGTCGTCCGACACAATGCGGATTTTCTGCTGGCTGACTGCGACCTGCACCTTGCCCTTCGGAAGCAAGCCGACTGTCTTGCGCGGGACGATAATGCCCTCGAAGGCTGGCAGATCCGGGCCGATGTGACGCCCGAGACGGTGGCCATCGGTGGCGACCGCTTCTGACTTGCCGCCCCTGAAGAACACGCCGTTCAGATAATAGCGTGTTTCCTCTGTCGAGATCGCAAACGAAACCGGCGCGAACAGCGCGGCCAAATCGATCTCGAATTCAGCGTCGAACTTTTCGTTGCCGAGCGTTGGGAAGTCATCTGCTGACAGCGTAGCAAGAGAAAAGCGCGACCGTCCGGACTTCACCAGAAGCTTGTCACCATCCAGCGTCATGGTGATGTCGCCGGTTGCCTTGCGTGCGATGTCGTTGAGCAGCTTCGCGCTGACGCAGATGTTGCCTGGCTTGCTGACCTCAGCAGGTACGCCTGCGGTGGCGACAATATCGAGGTCAGTTGCGGTGATCGCAAGGCCCTCACCTGCGGCCGCAACTTGCACGCTCGACAGGATGGGAATGGTGGATCTTGCCTCGACGACCTTCGTTGTGGCCGCAAGCGCACGCGTCAGGTCTTCCTTGTGGACGACAAGGTGCATGGGTGTCTCCTCAAATGTGGTGGAGTAGCGGGCCGCTGGTGAGGCAGCCCGCGTTGGTGTGGGTTACTTGCTGCCCCAGGGCCGGCGCGTCGTGCCAGCGGCCGCAGCGGCAGGCTTGTTGTCGTTGCTGGCTGCGGTGCGGCGATTGTCGTTGGCTGCGGCTGGCGCAGCATCGACCTTCGGCTCAGGCAGGTTGCCCTCATCAGGGTAATAGTACTTCTTCAACTCGTTGCGCGCCGCGTACTTCGGGGTACCGTCGGCATTTTTCTCCTTGCTGTCCTTGCCCATTCCGATGCGGGCAAAGAACGAGATGAAATGCAATTCATCAGAATCTTCAGGAGCCTCGTTGAGGCCGAGTGAGCGCAGTAGGCAGGCAAATTGGCGCTGGCCGATCTCCTGCGTCTGAGGATTTGGATGCTGCAGATTGTAGTTGTTGAAGACCTTGCGGCCTTTGAGTTCCTCGGGAGCAAGGACGTCTATTGTCACGCTCAGATTGATGGCGTGGTCGCGGGTATCCTTGTTCTTTTCCTTGATCTCGGACGCGCTGATCTCAAGCTGGTAGTCGCCATTCGGCAGGTTGGTGAAATCGCGCTGCTGGGTGTTCTCTTCGGTCGCTTCAACTCTGACGCCAATCTTGGCCATGCGTAGTCTCCTTGTGGTGTGATTTGGTGGTTAGCGGAGGTAGTAGCGGAAAGGTCCCCTACCGAATTGCGTCGATGCCTGATCGCGCCAGACATGAGTAAGCCAAACCCAAATGAGTTGGCCGGAGCGGGTGCGGGCTTTTACCGGATGCCACGCGAACCACGATTCGCCTCGGAACATGGTCACGTGGCCACTCCCGTCGGCGCCGGGAAGTGCTTCGCCAGTTCGGCATAGCCCTGCCCTTTTCGGTAAGGCACGGCATCCGGCATGCTGTAGCGATTCTTCGCGTTGAAGCCAGCGCCTTCCGACAAATGCACTTGACGCTCCTTGCCGCCCTCAGCGTGCGCGACTTTGGTTTGGCGAGCGACTTCCTTCTCCTTGATAGAGATGCGGTAGTTCATAAACGCGACGATGTCAGACTTCTCGCGGACAAGTGCATTGGCGCGCTTGTGCAGCTTCGGCTGATACCGGCTGTATGGGTCGGTGACTGGACTGTCGAAACGGACGATTTCAGGATGCGCTAGCATCACGACGCAGATGCCTCGTTGCGCGAGAGCAGACACGGCGGCCATCAGCTCATTCCATTCAGCATCGGCCTCAACGTATCCCTTGCCGAAGCCAGCTTCTTCGATAGAGGCCACCCCGATGCGGCGGCAGGTTGCCGCCCAGACAAGCGGCTCAAGGCCATCGAGACTGTCTAGAATGACCGTTTTTCGATCGTGTTCATCGGTGAGAAGTTCACCGAATACGTCGAGAAGCTCGTCGAAGCTTTCAATGGTGCCGGGCGTGACAAGCTCGACATCGGACGGTGTGCGCTCGCCTTCCGTCGGCAGATATAGTGCGTCAGGAAATTCGGCGGCAAGGCTGGTTTTGCCGATACCGTCGACGCCGTAGAGCAAGATGACTGGCGGGTCGGCTCTCTTCGTCGACTTCAGGCTGCTAAGTGAAATAGCCATAAGGCCTCCTCAGTGTGGTGCTGCGATGAAAATGATGGCTGCGATGTAGGCGGCGGCTGCAAAGACAATGAGCCACTGCCAATGCGTGATCAGCGTGCGAACAGGAGGCAAAAGAGCCACCAGAAGGCGCCAAGCACGACGATTGCCACGATCGCTAACGGGAACAGCGTGATGAGGGCGATTGCCGCCGCTGCTGTAACGGCGGCGATTGCACCGCGCTTCAGTCCGCGACGGACGTATTTGCGTGGCGTAGGCGTGACCGGCACGTGGTCGAGCGGAGGTGCGGTGATGGATTCGGTGTACCAAGGGGACGTCATCAGAACGCTCCCAACCAAACACCTACGCCGTGGATGATGCCGACAGGTGCGACGACGCAGCCAAAGGCCAGCAGAATCCACGCACTTGCCTGAATACAGACATAGACGTGCGTCACCCAAGCGGCGACCGCGGCGACAACAGCGCTGAGCGGCACAAGCGTGATCAGTGCCGCGCCGAGGATTGCGAAAGCATCCTTCATAAAGGTCTCCTCAATGATGTGGTGAAGTGCGGCTGGTTGGTCGCCAGCCGCTAGCGCTGGTTAGGCTGCGTTCTCGTATTCGATCCACGCCTCGACGGCGTCTTTCGCACCCTTCAAGGTGAGGCCAGCAACAGCCCTCAGCTCTTTGATCGCGTCAATCTTGAGGCCCAGCGCAGCCATGTTCTGCCACTTGTGGTCATAGACCGGCGCCGCTTCTTCATGCGTCGTGGTCAGCGTAAACACGCCGAACTGCTTGCCTTTGTATTTTGCCGCGAGGCGCTTGGCTTCCTTCTCGGCCGCGCCGGTGGACGCGTGAACGTGCGGCGTCGAGGACGGCTTTGGCTGGCCGTTTTCGATTAGGGCGACGATGGTTGTGTGATCCGATGGAGTTGACGGTATCAGTTCGAAATAATCTGGTGAGTAGCCTCCGTTCACCTGACCTTGATGAAGGCTATTTTTGTCCCAGACGACGTCGACAAAGCCGTCGAACATCCCTCGCTGGCCAATAGTAGCGGTCGCCCCCACCTTCGCAGCGCCATAGAAGCTCCGAGCCAGTTTGACCCGATCACCTACCTTGAACTTCGGTTGCGCGTTGTCGTTGCTGGCCTTGGCCTTCGCGACGACTGGCTCGTCGATCCATTCGGCGATGATGTCGTTGTCTTTCAGGCTCAACTTGTCCTCTCGATGAGATGCGCGACCATCGTCTGCCCATACCGCGCTGGCATAATTGCTGCCGTTGCCGAATACTGCGCAGCTGCCAACAATAAAGGCCGGACCAACCTTGCGGCCGTCGCGCGTCCTATAGAACTTGCCTGCCTCAATCTTGAGGGTGGTGGGCTGTTTCGGCGTGGTAGTGGAGAGGATCGGCTCAAGGTTCTCGATGTATTTTGCTCCACCGGTCCTGACACCGTCGACAATTGCCTTGTCAAAATTGACGACAACGAGCCGGGGGCCGGTTTCTGCAACCACACCTTCAACACCAATAAGCTCCTTCTCACTGTAAAGCGCGCTCTTTCCGGTGTAGCGCACCCGCTCGCCGACGCGCGGCTGCCAGGCTTCGAAGCGCTTGGCAAACATCGCGGCGTCACCGCAATAAACGAGGTCTTTGCGAACGGCGCTGACTTGGCAGACATCACCGACCTTGTAGTCCATCGGAGCTCCGCGATTGTCATTCACTCGAACCCAGTCACCAACCTTAAATCTCTGCTCACCCATCACGCTGCTCCTTCCGTTGTTGTCTCGGCGGTCATCGCGCGCCGCTGTGTGAAGTCGACCTTGACGACGTTGGTGTCGTCATCCTCTTTCGCCGGCGGTTCTCCATCCAGATCATGCTCGATCTCGAAGCCATGCCACCAGATCGTCGAGTCGCCGTCGGCAAGGCGCACCTGATACTCGCTGCCCCAGTTGCGATCGCCGATCACGACGCCAGTGAGATGAGGGTTTTGCCGGTTGCGGACTGGATCGCCGAAATTGAAGAATTCGCAATCGCAGGTCATGCCGCCACCCGCTCACTACGCAAAGCGTAGTCGTTGACCGCCTGCCCGGCTGCCAAATCGTCAGCATTGTCATTTGCGGCGGTGGGAACACGCGGGAGCGAAACCGGCATGAGGCCGGAAAGCGTGGAGCAGCCGCCGTTGTGGGGCGCCAGGCGCGTAATGCGGTCGGGATTGTTGTCGTTGGCCGGGATGATTGCGCGCTGCTTGTGCAGGCCGTATGTGCGCCGCAGCCTCTGGTATGCTGCCATTGGCTTGACGTTGTATCTGGCGGCGATATCTGCGACGCTCTCACCGTTTTCACGGCGCGCGTGCATATCCGCCAGCATAGTGCTGGTGATAAGCGTCATGTCGTCTCCTCTGGGTGGTGGTGACCTCTTGGTAGCGGGTCAGTGATTTGCGGTGAGTTCCTTGCCGTCGCCGCGGAAGTTGACGTCGGGAATTATGGACTGAGGCTTGAAGGTGACGCGGTAGTGGTACGCGCTAACCGACTTACCCTCCAACTGCTCGGCGAAAAACGTGACGTTGTCGGAGAGACCGAGAAAGTGCTTCTTGTACTGTCCGGGCCCAGTCTTGCATGTCACGTCGAGCTTTCGTTCGCCGACAGAGATGCTGCACAAGCCTTCGATGGTCAGCATATAAGTGTCGGTGATACCGTTGTAGAAAATGATGCGGCGGCTGACTTCGAAATTATCAGCTGCCTTCGACAGGTTCTGCGAGGCAATCTGTGCATCGTCGGAACAAGCCGTTAGCGTTACAGACGCAGCAAGCGCTATCGCAATTGCAATGCGGTTCATTTTGATCTCCTCTGGGTGGTGGCCGCCTTTTGGTTGACAAAGCAGCAGGGTTATGAAACTAAACTATTTTTACAAATTTGTCAAGATTTCACCAAGGTGGATGCATGCCTGAAGTTAAGTCGCGCCTCCTGCAATCGATACTGAAAGAACAGAAGCGGAGAGCCGTAAAGGATCGCGTTGTCTACGAAGAACTAGGCGTGCCTCAGCAGACCTTCAGCACCTGGAAGGCTGGTGTTATTCCGAGACCTAGACAGTACCCGGCAATTGCCGCCTTCCTCGGTGTGTCCGAAGAAGATGTTGCGGAGATGGCTCGCGAGGCGGCCGAAACCTCCCCTTCCATCACGCCCATTACGGTTGCCCGCACCTACGGCAAGATTTCCGACCGCAAGGCTGGCAAATTCAAATTCGAGCCAATCAACGATGGCCGTAAGCGCATCCCCGAAGGCAGGTACGCGATCGTCATCGACACGAAGGTGATGGAGCCTGTCTTCCACGTTGGTGTGAAAGCTTGGCTCGACCCTTCCCGCTGGCCCGCCCTTGGTGACGACGTGCTCGCGCATTCGGGTGGGTTTGCTTGGATCGGGCGATTTGAAGGAATGAGCAATGGCGCTGTTCAGCTTAGCCGCTACAACGGATCGCAGCTTGAGGTGAAAAACGTGGAAGCTGTTCATGTCATCGTCCTTTCGGAGCGGGTGGTTACGGCGTAGCAGGTTGGTGGACCGCGATGCCGCTTGACAATTCCTACAAATTTGTGTAGGAGGTTGGCTGTCCGCTGTGGTGGCGGATATGGAATACGCGCTTTGATCCCGCCTTTCGGCGAAGGTCTCCTCGGCGTGTTAGTACGGAGAAAGGGCGGAGTTACGGGTGGTGCCGGCTCACTACGCCCTTTTTCGTTTTTTTCTGCATGCACGACAACGCCGGCAGAGCTTCATGCTCCACCGGCGCTAAATTTTCGAAGTCATTGTTTGCGGTCTTTCTCATAGTCATCTCCCCTTCTGGCATTATTGGTTTTGTTATCGCCAGTTGGTTGCTGGCGTTTACGGCGGCCCGGTCACTGGCCGCCATCTTCTTCTACGGTCGGGCGCCTCATGCACCCGTCTTCTTCTCGCCGTCATGGCGCTCATGCCGATCAGCGCTTGGGTCGTCGATCGTCTTCTTTCGCAATCCTTAAACATGCGCATTCCCTTTCATGCTGCAGGTTCGTCTTGGGGTCTTTTGCCCTGTCGGCTTCTTGTTTGGCCGCTGTTGATTTTGGTTATGCGATAATCGAACTGAAACGTCAATAACTTTATTCGATTTTCGGAAAAGATTTTTGCGCAACTTTATGCGATAAACGAAAAATGGAACAGACTATGACTATGGATGACTTTCGCCGGTGGCTTCAGGATGGATTAGATCGCGTTGGAAAGACGCAATCTGACCTTGCCCGTCATGTGGGAAAGCCAGCGAACTACATCAACAAGATATTTTCAGAAAACCGCAAGATCGGCTTAGAGGAATATGTAGAGTTCGCCAAATTTGTTGGTGAACCTGCAATCCGCATCCCGATTCTAATTCGCGGAAAAGTCGGCGCGGGCGGGCACGTTCACGGCCTTGACGCAGGCGTCATAGGTGAAGTTGAGAATACCGGTGACTATCCCATTGATACGTCGGCCCTCGAGGTTGAGGGCGACTCAATGGGAGAAATGATCCCTGATGGGTCGGTGATTTTCTACGATACCGTCTATGAGTACCCCCAAGATTTACACATTAATAACATTTGCGTCGTCTGGCGCGCAGATGGAAAGGTTATGGTAAAGCGCCTTCTGCGGGGAACCCGAAAAGACCGATGGTCTTTGTACTCAATAAATGGAGGCGCGGTCGAAGAGGACGTTTTTATCGACTACGTCGCAAAGGTTACCGGCGTCAAATTTCGATAGCCAGCCTCACATGTGATTATGAAACCGCCCTTTGAGGCGGTTTTTTTGTGCGAGCCAAATAGGAATATTCTATTATCGAACAGAACAAATAGCGTACAATATCCTTTTTTCGAATCTTTTGTTTGACACTCTTATTCGTTTATCGCATAGTCGGCTCATCAGCAGCGACGAAGAAGCCCCCGCCGATCTCGCTGCCACCACAAGAACAGGAGATGACGACGATGAACGCCAACCATTGCAATCAAGAAACTGCAATCTTCGGGTTTCGCGTCGAGCGTTACGAGGAAACTCCCTGGAGTAAGGCTGGCTACAAGTTTCAAGTCACCAAGCGGGGCCACCTCTTCCATGCAGGGAAGTCCATGTACGAGACCGAGCAAAAGGCCTCGAAGGCCGCGGAACGTTATATCTGCGGACGAATGAAGAGGGCATCTGCTTAACAGCCGCCTGATCGCATTCGGCATCCGTCTCCGGGCGGGTCTCCAATTCGATCTCAACCACACCACGCCACCACCACAAGAGGAGATACACCATGTATAGACCGCGTCCCGAAGAGTTTGACGATATCGCTGTAGCTGCCGCACACGGCGCTGTTGCACAGTCCGACGAGCCGATGAAGCGCCCGGACCACAAGGCCAAGAAGCACGGCAAGCCCAAAACGAAATACGAATACATGCGCCGCTTCCCCAAGAAGCCGCGCAACGGCGAGGAAGTCAGCGGTGGCCACTTCGTATTCCGCCGTGGCGACAGCACCGGACGCATTCGTCCCTGCATGTGGCCCTTTGAGCATCCCTCCTACGATTCAGCGCTGGTCGAAGCCGCGCGTCTGCACAAAGAGCACGGCGGCACCTTCGAAGTGTTTGTTCGCGTCGGCCGCGTCGAGGCGCTGGAGGCCGGCGAATGAGCGCGGCTGCCATCAAAGAGCCGACCACAGTTCAGCAGATCATCACCGAAGAGCACGCCGACCTGTTGAAGGACATAGCCAGTTTTCTGGCTTTGTCGCTCTTCATCACCGCAGTGCTGATCTGGGCTTATTGAGGGGATTAACGTGGCATATGGCGACTATAACGGCCCCAATAAGCCTGACAAAGGGCATGAAGGCGGGAGCTGCAACCGAGCACTCTGCCAATGCGCCCCAGCCAATTGGTATAACCACGGCGCCCTTTCTTGGTACTGCGAGGCCTGCAAGGAGCAAATCTACGACCCCATCGGCCAGCGGTATTGGAAGCAGGACTTTCCTAACGCCACTCACCCGATGTTCGAAACACGCGAGATGATGGACGCCCGCCAAGCGTCATAACCACCACCAACCACCACCACTTGAGGAGACACAAATGTCGAGAAGACGCGACACCACCTACACCCCTGCCCCGTATTCCGGCGACGGTCTTGAAGTCGTAGCCAACCTTTCATCCGGAACCGCACCGACGGCCGTTCTCGTCGCAGTCGCCAAATGGCACGAGCGCAAGAAGGACGGCCGCAACCGTGTCATCGCCTCCAAGCTGCGCGAGCTGGTCGCGGCGAATGATAATGGGAGGAGAAGATGAGCGTCAATGATATCAAGAACGCGCTGGAAGGCGTGACGCCCGATCTGTTGCGGTACGAGGCTGACGCGATGTTCGCGGCTATCCAAGGAGAGCAACATGGCGATACGTTTCACGTTTACAACTGGGCGGACAAGCCTCACCGCGTTCTATACGACGCCATAGATTTGATGCGAAAGTCGGCATCCACCCTCGAAAGCTTGCAGCGCGAGAACGAGGAAAAGAGCGAACTGGCCCGCGCATTCGAAGCAGAAGCCAATCAGCTTCGCGAGGTATCTGTCGCCAACCGCCGTCGCGCCGAGGCAGCAGAGGCCGAGGTGAAGCGCTACCGTTCGGCCCTCATCGCCAAGGAACCGTCCGACCGAATGCTTCTTGCTGGATCGTTGGTCGATTGGAAAAAATACTCCGATAAAAAGGAAGCAGCTAGAGACGTGTGGAACGTCATGCACCGTAACGCTGGTGGTCCTGCCCTCGCCAGCACAGGAGGCGAACACCATGCAGAGTGAAAAGCAAATTGCAGCTGCACAAGGCGTCCTTGGCAGGGGTGGCGTCTATGTGGGCGCTGAGTTGATCCGCGCCGCCCTCGAAGCCGCCTTGCCCTCTGCGGAGCCGATAGGGTATGTAGACAAGGATGATCTGGAGCAAGCATCAAAAACCGGCGGACCTGTCCTCTTCCTGAGACGCCCCACTCCCGTCGATGTGCCTATCTACGCCGCCCCTCCCGCGCCATCCGTGGCCGTGAAGGCGGTCGCGCCGGTCGATGTTTACAAGGCATTTGCACCGTTCATCGAAAATGACACGTTCGACAAGGATCATGTAACGGCCATATCTCGCGCCGTTGCTTCCACCCTCTCCGCACAGGTGCAGGACGTGGCGGGGGAGTTGTCGCGCATAAACGACATGATGGAAGAGGGAGACGATGACGGCTCGCCTATCCTTCCTGAATTTGGAGAGGGCTGGTCCGTTGAAGCGAAGGTTGCTGCCTGTCTGCATCTTCTGGAAAAGCGCCGTGATGTGATCGAAGGCTTTACGGCGAAAGAAAATTGGCAGGACGATCCGGCACAAGACGAACGCTGGAATGCAGGATTTGATTTCGCCGTGATACAGCTTTGCAAAGTTCTGAAAGTCGATCCGAAGTCGATCAATTGGGACTGCGCTACGGAAACCTTAGAGGGCGATGCCCAATCTCAAATCCACAAGGTTCTCGCCGCTGCACCCGCGAAGCAGGAGGGCTGAGACATGAGCGACGACTTGACGCCAGAGATGATAGATACTGCGGAAGCAAACATCCGCGGTGATCATCGGTCCGGAAAGATATCGACAGAGCAGTTCCAGAAGGAAATGCTGATCGTTGCGAGGGCAAGGCTATATGCGCTTGCTAAATCGCAGGAGGGCGGCAATGTCACCAGCTAATGACAACGCCCCTCGCCTCATGGGCAGAAGAGAAGCTGCAGCCTATCTCGGCATTGGGCAGTCAACGTTCTCGCTGTGGGTATCAACCAACAAGATGCCGGCAGCTATTGCCGGCACTCGCAAGTGGGACAAGCGAGCGATTGACGCTAAACTCGATGAGATAAGCGGGCTGCTGCCGGCGAACGACAATACCGAGGATGAATTCGAACGATGGGAGCGCGAGCAGAATGCGCGAAAAGCTTAAGGGTCTAGCTAGGGTCAAAAAGCGGCTCGCAAGCGGCAAAACCATAACATACTGCTACGCTTGGCGCGGCGGCCCGCTGTTGAAAGACAAGGCAGGCCGTCCGCTGCAACCGGGCGATCCTCTGCTCATGCGGGCATTCGTTGAAGCCACCAAAGATCGCTTCATCGATCAGACCGACAACATGAATCGGCTGATTACCGAATACAAATCATCGACGGACTTCACCGGCCTTTCTCCCAAATCGCAGAAGGAATACAGCCGATACATTGACAAGGTGCGCGATGCATTCGGTACGATGAGCCTTGTAGCTATCCAGGACAAGCGCGCTCGAGGCAAGTTCAAGGAGTGGCGTGATGGCATGGCCGACAAGCCTCGCAGCGCAGACTTCGCGTGGATGGTGCTTGCCCGCATCCTGTCAGTGGCAAAGGACCGTGGCCGGATCTCGATAAATCAGGCGGAACGCGGCGGTCGCATCTACAGTGTCGATCGCAACGAAAACATCTGGACCGACGACACCTTGGCGCGCCTTTTCGCCGTGGCGTCCGATGAGATCAAAGCTGCAGTCATCATGGCGCTTTGGACGGGCCAACGTAAGGGAGACATCCTCAAGGCTCCGTGGAGCGACTATGACGGCTCACACATCAAGGTGAAGCAGGGCAAGACCGGCGCACGCGTAAAGATCCCCGCCGGCGCCGAGCTGCGCGAGTTACTGGACAGCATGCCGAGGATTTCGCCCACCATCCTCACCAACAAGCGCGACAAGCGCCCCTGGACCTCTGACGGGTTCAATACCAGTTGGACGAAAGCGAAGGCCAAGGCCAGCATCACGGATCTAACCTTCCATGACCTACGCGGCACGGCCGTCACGCGGCTGGCGATCGCAGGATGCTCGGTGGCGCAGATCGCAGCGATCACCGGCCACAGCCTCAAAGACGTCGAAGTCATCCTTGATGCTCACTATCTCGGCGGCAAAGCTGCCCTCGCTGAGGAGGCGATAAAGAAGCTCGAAGACTATCGAGCAACGCCAAATAAGAAGCCCGCTTGACGCGGGCTTTTTTCATTCCGCTCTTGCCACGACAGGTTGAAGCGCGCTATCGTCAAAATACAGTCAGCTAAACGCAGAGCAGTTTGCAAACGAATTGTAACGTACTGATTTTCGGTGGCAGATATTAGAAGCAGTTTGTTCTCATATTTTCGCAATCATTACATAAAAACCTAGCTTCTAAGCAGTAGGTCGCAGGTTCGAGTCCTGCAGGGGTCGCCACCGCTTTCTTGCATTCCCCACAAATGACTGGTTTGGGTTCGATCGCAGACACGGTTTCATTCCGTATTTGCGCTCCGGCGATCCTTCGCTCTTCTCCATTTCATGAGATACCCGAAACCCGGTCCGATCAGCGTGCCGCCGATAACCCATTCCACCAAGGTCAGAGGTCGCTCGTCCGGATCGTGGCCAGTCAGGTAAAGAAAGAGAAAAAACGCGATAACGCCGCCGATCAAGAGGGTGATCGGAAACAACACACTGTCGCGAAAGCCTTTCATGCGATCCACTCCCTTGGCCGTGTTGATAGGTATTGGATATGATGCCGTTGGCAAACGCCTTTTGCAGCCGCCACGGCAAGTTATTTATCGGGCGGGATTGCGCAGGGGTCGTACCATTGTAAGCGACGGAAGACGACCTACCTAGAGGCCGAGTTTAACGAGGCCGCCCCGGGGTTCCCGGAGGGGCAAAAATCAATCAGGTACTTGATGCAACTTCAAAAATTAGGTGCACCGCTTTCGACCGACCGCCTTGTCCTGCGCGAATTCACAAGAGGCGATTTCCCCGGCTATTCAGCCTACCATTCTCTGCAGGAGGTTTACCGGTATCTTTACGCTGCACCTCCAACTGGAGATGCTTTGCAAGAGCAGTTCTCGGCGATTTTGGCGGCACCATTTGAGAAGGATGGCGACACCTATCGACTGGCCGTCGAGCGAAAGGCTGACAACGCACTGGTCGGTGAAGTCCTGTTGAAGCTGGCAAGTGTTGATGCACTGCAGGGAGAGGTTGGATATATTTTCAATCCAGAATTCGCGGGGAACGGGTATGCAACGGAGGCTGTTGGCGCGATGGTCAGCATAGGCTTCTCGTCAATCGGATTTCATCGAATCTTCGCGCGGCTGGACGCTGCGAATGAGGGTTCGGTCGGCGTTGTTGAGCGCCTTGGACTGCGTCGAGAAGCGCATTTGATCCAGAACGACCGCTTCCGAGACGTCTGGGGAGACGAGTATATTTACGCGGTTCTTGCTTCGGAATGGAAATCGCGCGCCGGCGTAATTTTGCCGTCCGCTTAGGGCCGACGGCCATAATCGCGCAGAAGCGCCAATTGCGGTCATTGATTAATTGTTTGCTGTCCCCTAAAAGCCGCCCAATAGCAGAGGAGATTTATGCGCAGAGGCTTGTGATTTCGACCGCAATTTGCGGCTTCACCTGGCACCAGTATCGGTAGCCGGACCTTTTTGCATATCTTTTCTGCGGAGTTCTCATGAAATTCGAGGACGTTATCATCCGGCCTTTCGAGGCCTCGGACACAGTAAATCTCTCCAACATCTGGCTCGAAGCCTCGTTGCTTGCTCATCCGTTTATCGGCGAGCGTCGTTTGATGGAGCAAAAGGCACTTATTGAGGAACAATATTTGCCTGGCGCCCAAACGTGGGTCGCAACATTAAACGGCCAAGCTGCGGGCTTTATCAGTCTGCTCGACACTTTCATCGGCGGCTTATTTGTTTCCCCGTGCCATCAAGGCCTCGGTATCGGGCGTAAACTCGTTTCGCACGCGCTGAATTTGAAGGGCGAGCTTTCGCTTGAAGCCTATACTGAAAACGTGCAGGCGATGGGCTTCTATAGATCGCTCGGCTTTCAGGAGCTTTCCCGTCGTGCGATTGATGATGAAGGTTATCCGTTCGAAAATGCCCGTTTGCGGCTAGTCGGCTAAGGGCAACTTGTCGGGCGACACGGTAGTCGCCCGACAACCGCTTTGGCCAATCCCCGTGATCAGAATGAGCGGCGGAGGCCCACCGCTTTAGCCGATTTGCATACTTCCATCCTGCTCCTAAGCAGAACGCCTATGCCAGCACTTTGCTCTACCCCTGCCCCATCAGCGTGAAATAGCCCCATGCGGCCGCGAAAAACAATATGACAGCCGCAACCGTCAATGCCCTCTTCGCTTTTGGCCCGAGCGGTTCGCGCGGCTTCTTCGGCGGCACCGGTTTGCGGAACTTCACCACATTGTCGTTCATTTCATCATCGTCCTGAATGTCGCTGCTGAAACCTCTGCCGCATCTGTGGCATCGGCTTTTCGAATACCTATCTCTAGCAGACCAGAACTATCATAAATATTACCAAGTTTTCACTTCACCCTTGGGGCAAGCTATGTCACTTCCCACAATCAGAGGAATATAACGGCGACAGACGGACGAACAAACCGGAGAGCGGCGGCAACTCTCTGTAGTATTTTGAACTTTGCGGGTGACGAGAATGAATGACGCCAATACCAGTGGCAGCGATACCAAAAACAGCCAGCCCGATCTGCGCGAGATTTTGGGGACGACCAGAAACGGCCGCAAGAAAAAGTCGCGTCGGTTCCTCTATGTGGCAGCAGCCATTGTGCTGATTGGCGGCGGTCTTGGTTATTATTACCAGTCACGCGCAGGCGGTGTGGCTTATAGCTACACCACGGAAGCAGCGCGTCAGGGCGATCTCTCGGTCATCGTCACCTCCACCGGCTCGGTTCAGCCGACGGATCAGGTTGATATATCGAGCGAACTGTCCGGCACGGTGCGCAAGGTCAACGTCACCTACAACACCCCGGTCAAGGCCGGAGACGTTCTGGCGGAGCTGGATACCAACAAGCTGGAAGCCGACGTGCAGAGCGCCCGCGCCAAGCTCGCTTCCGCCAAGGCCAATGTGCTGAAGGCCCGCGCGGACCTTGGCTCGGCAAAGACATCCATGGAGCGCCTGCGATCCCTGGTTCAGAACCGCGTCTCCAGCCAGCAGGATCTGGACGCCGCGCAGTTCACCCATGATGCGGCGGCCGCAACGCTTGAGGTTAATGAGGCGACCGTGCTGTCGGCGGAAGCCGATCTGCGGCTCGCCGAGGTCAATCTGGGCAAGGCCAAGATCGTTTCGCCGATCGATGGCGTTATCCTCACCCGCAGCGTCGATCCCGGCGCCACGGTCGCCTCCTCGCTCAATGCCCCTGTTCTCTTCACCATCGCCGGCGATCTGCGCCACATGGAGCTGCAGGTCTCGGTGGATGAGGCCGATGTCGGCAAGGTGGAAACCGGGCAGAAGGCCACATTCAACGTCGATGCCTATCCCGACCGCAGCTTCCCGGCCGAGATCGAGACCGTGCGCTTCGCCTCGGAAACCGTATCCAACGTGGTGACCTATAAGGGCATATTGACGGTCGACAATGCAGAACTGCTGCTTCGCCCCGGCATGACGGCAACGGCCAATATCATCGTTGAAGAGATCAAGGACGCCCTGCTGGTACCCAATTCCGCGCTTCGTTATACACCGCCGCGCGAATCCGCTTCGCGTGGGGGCGGGTTGATGAGCCTGTTCCGACCGCCCCGCATGGGCCGCCCGCAAAACCGCGATGCCGGCCAGGCCGCCCAGGGTAAAAGGACGGTCTGGGTGCTGCGCAACAACAATCCGCTTTCCGTCGCAATCGAAACTGGCTCCACCGACGGCCAGCATACCGTGGTGAAATCTGGCGAATTAAAAGCCGATGACCAGGTAATTACCGACGCAACGGCCCGTAACGCCGGCTGACGGAGGACAAGCGCATGCAACAGCCGCCGCTCATCGAGTTCCGTGATGTCGTGAAGCAATATGGTCGCGGCGAAGCGACGATCCGCGCGCTCGACGGCGTCAGCCTGTCGATCCGCGAGAAGGAATTCGTCGCCATCATGGGACCGTCGGGATCGGGCAAATCCACCTCGATGAACATCATCGGCTGTCTGGACGTCCCATCGGCTGGCGAATATCTCTTCCAGGGCGTGCCGACCAGCGGCTTCGATAACGAACATCTGACGCTCTTGCGCCGGCACATGCTCGGTTTCGTGTTTCAGGGCTTTAACCTTCTCTCCCGCACCTCTGCGGTGGAAAATGTCGAACTGCCGCTGATCTATCGGGGCATGAAGGCTTCGGAACGGCGTGAGCGCGCCATGGAGGCGCTGGCACAGGTGGGACTGAAAGGTCGCGAAGATCACACCACGCAGGAGCTTTCCGGCGGCCAGCAGCAGCGTGTGGCCATTGCCCGCGCCATCGTCACCCGCCCGGCCCTGCTTCTGGCCGACGAGCCGACCGGCAATCTCGATACGAAGACGAGCGTCGAAATCATGGAACTGATAACTTCGCTCAATCGCGACAAGGGCATCACCGTCGTCATGGTAACCCATGAGGAGGATATCGCCGCTTATGCCGGGCGCCTGCTGCGTTTTGTCGACGGCCACCTCGCCTCCGACAGCGCCGCGGATCATAAGGAGACATTGGATGTTCTTTGAAACATCGCGTCTTGCGCTCCGCGCCATCAGCCGCAACCTGTTGCGCTCCTTCCTCACCGTGCTCGGCGTCGTCATTGGTGTGGCCGCCGTCATTGCCATGGTCACCATCGGCAACGGTACGACCGAGCAGGTAAAATCGGAATTGTCACGGCTCGGCACCAACATGCTGTTCGTGCGCCCCGGCCAGTTCGGCCCCGGCCGCGCCAGCACTGAAGCCAAGCGCTTCGATGACCGCGATGTCGAGGCGATCCGAAACCAGATATCAGGCATACGCGCCGTCGCACCGCAGAACCGCAGTTCCGCAGCAACCGTCATTTTCGGCGGCAAGAACCACCAGACAAGCGTCATCGGCACCACCAATGATTACCTGATCGCCCAGGACTGGACGATCGCGCTGGGCCGTGACTTCCAGCCCGCCGAAGATCGCGGCGGTCAGATCGGCTGCATCATCGGCGAAACCGTGCGTCAGGAACTGTTCGGTGCGGAAAACCCTGTGGGACAGACGATCCGCGTCAGCAACATCTCCTGCCCCGTCATCGGCGTTCTCGCCCGCAAAGGCCAGTCCGGCCTCGGCGACGATCAGGACGACACGATCATCATGCCGCTCAAAATCCACCAGCGGCGCATTGGCGGCACCACCACCATTTCCTCGATCATGGTTTCGGCGCAGGATGGCGTTTCCACCGCCAAGGTGCAGAGCGACCTGCAAAACCTGCTGCGCGAGCGTCGCCGCATCAACATCGGCCGCGAGGATGATTTTACTGTCAACGACATGACGCAGATCGCTTCCGCCATGACCGGCACGACGACGCTTCTCACCGGACTTCTCGGCGCGGTCGCCGCCGTCAGCCTTCTCGTGGGCGGCATCGGCATCATGAACATCATGCTGGTCTCGGTAACAGAGCGCACGCGTGAGATCGGCATTCGGCTTGCCATCGGCGCATTGGAAAAACAGGTGCTGACACAGTTTCTGGTGGAAGCGGTGATGCTCTCGGCCTTCGGCGGCATCGTCGGCATCCTCACCGGCCTCGGCCTCGCCTACGCGGTCGTCAGCTTCCTCAACGTGCCTTTCGTCACCAGCCCATCGATCATCTTCCTCGCCTTCGCCTTTTCAGCCGCCATCGGCGTGATTTTCGGCTATTTTCCCGCGCGACGTGCGGCGAGTCTCAGCCCGATCGAAGCCCTGAGACACGAGTGATCAATCCGGCCTAACGATCTGCGGCTTGCCGCCATTCCTCAAGCGCCTGTTCTACATCGGTCTGGTAAGACGGCGGGTAGTTTCGCTGCAGGAGGGCGTGCAAATATAATTCAACGGCCCGCCTTTGAGCGTCGTTCAACAGCGCAAATTTCTCCGGGCGGCCGCGCAGATGGGGCACGAACTCGTGCCGGTAACAACCGTCGAGATCGGCGATCATGTAGGCGGGTAGATGAAACCGCATTGCTTCGGCATCAAAAAACGCAGGACTGGCGGAGTGGAGGTCCACGTCCTCCACCGTGATCGCAGACCAATCGTCCTTTTCATCCTCGGCGCGGCGGGCGGCAAGCACATCATGGCTCGCGTAATCATCAATCGCGGCGGCCTCACGAAGACCCACACCGCCGCCTAGGGTGACGTGCGCGAAAGCAGCATTTACCGCCGCCCTTGCCGTGGCCGTGATCTCCCCTGCCGGTCTCAACACGTGAACCGCCCGTTCAATGATGGCCCCCTCCGCCCCCGTCTCCACGCACCGTTGGCCACTCGCCGCCTTCAGTTCGTTCGAACTGAACGCCTTCCGTGGTGGCTGATGACACGCGCCTGCGTGCTTTAGCCTCCCAAGAAAAGGAGAGGAAAAGAATACCGACAACCAACGTCAGGCCGACCAGAATGCCGGCAGCAACGAGGCCAAGTGTCCAAACATCAATCGAGCTGCTGCTATTCCCCACGCCGGCTACCCCCTCACTGAAACCATCCGCATTCAATCTTGCTTCATGACGTCAATCGGATAGGCTCTCCGGAAATCTACCGCATGGAGTCTCGATGTTCAAATCCGTATCCGATAGCGCTGCGGCTGCAGACGGCGGATCGCTTGCCCTTTTTGTGGAGCGACAGGACGGGCAGACGGAAGTGTTTGTGATCCATCGCTCGCTCGCATCGCGCGGGACGCCTCACTATAACAGGATCACGTCAAGCCTCCGGCCACTCTCTGCAGAAGATTGTCGGGAGATCGCCGCGGCTCTCGAACCGCTATTGATGACCACGCCATCAATCCATCCGCTGGCCGATTTCATCGAAGCCTTCAAACAGCAGTCATGATCCTTGGAAAGCTGATTTTGCGTGAGACGCAGTCTGCGGAAAAAACCTGAAACTTGTCATCCGTTACCCTCGGGCTTGACCCGAGGATCTACAAACGTCTCAAGCGATTTGACGGGGATGGAACCCTCGGGTCAAGCCCGAGGATGACGTCGCGTTTGTGGGAGCGCTGTGTGCATAAGAATGTCTACCTCTCCATCGCAGAGATAGCGTAACCAATCAAACGCTGGCTTCTGCCTCACGCTGCTTTGCAAGCGCGGCGAGATCCGCAGGCTTCAGCTCAACCGATTCACCGCAGCCGCAGGCAGAGGTCTGGTTCGGATTGTTGAAGGTGAAACCGGAGCGCATCTTGGTCACTTCGAAATCCATCTGCGTGCCGAGCAGATAAAGCACGGCGGAAGGCTGAACCCAGACTTTCGCGCCTTCGAATTCCACCAGATCGTCCTTCGCATCCGGCTCGGTCACGAGGTCGATGGTATATTCCATGCCCGCGCAACCGCCCTTCTTAATGCCGACGCGCACGCCCTTGGCGTCCGGTCCGGAATTTTCGACGATCGCTTTAACGCGCGAGGCAGCAGCCCCGGTCATGGTCATGATTGCAAAGCCCATGGGCCCATTCTCCTTCGACAATCGAGTTCAAGGCTCGATGCTTATGGAATTCAATTTAAGTGCGCCTGACGATGTCATCAAGGGATGACACCAGGCAAAATCAAATCAGTACCAGCCGACGGCAACCTGCGCTTCTTCCGACATGCGGTCCGGCGTCCACGGCGGATCGAACGTCATTTCGACGGTGACACCGGAAACACCTTCGACGGCGCCAACGGCGTTCTCCACCCAGCCCGGCATTTCGCCAGCGACGGGGCAACCGGGGGCCGTCAGCGTCATGACGATCTTGACCATCCGGTCGTCTTCGATATCGATCTTGTAGACCAGCCCGAGTTCGAAGATGTCGGCCGGAATTTCCGGGTCATAAACGGTCTTCAGCGCCGCGATCACATCGTCGCTGAGGCGTGCAAGCTCATCCGGCGGAATGGTGGATACCTTTTCCTGAGCTTCGGTCGCATCCTGGGTCTTTGCAGTGGCATCGGCAGTCATGGTCTTAAACCTCAATCCTGATTTCAAGCTGCGATATCAGGCGAAAAATTTGCGCGCATATTCCAGCGCCTCGACAAGAGAGTCTACTTCGGCGCGGGTATTGTAAAGGCCGAACGATGCCCGGCATGTGGAGGTGACGCCGAAGCGTTTCAAGAGCGGCATGGCGCAATGGGTGCCGGCCCGCACGGCAACGCCGCGCCGGTCGATCACCATCGAGACGTCATGGGCGTGAATGCCCTCAAGCTCGAAGGAGAAAATGCCGCCCTTGTCAGGCGCGTTGCCGATGATGCGCAGCGAATTGATCTCGCGCAGCCGCTCGGCGGCATAAGCGGCAAGATCGGCCTCGTGTGCTGCAATCGCGGCACGGCCGAGATTGTCCATGTAATCGAGCGCGTAACCGAGGCCGATCGCCTGCACGATGGGCGGCGTACCCGCTTCGAAACGATGCGGCGGCTCGTTATAGGTGACATTGTCTTCGGAGACGTCGAGGATCATCTCGCCGCCGCCCTGGAACGGCCGCATCTCGCGCAGCCGGTCGGCCTTGCCATAGAGCACGCCGATGCCGGAGGGACCATAAAGCTTGTGGCCCGTCATCACATACCAGTCGCAATCGATATCCCGCACATCCACAGGCATATGAACAGCGCCCTGTGATCCATCGATCAGCACCGGAATGCCACGCTCATGCGCGATACGGCAGATTTCCTTGACCGGCACGATGGTGCCGAGCGCATTCGACATATGGGTGATGGCAACGAGCTTGGTGCGCTCCGTCAGGCTCTTTTCGAAAGCCTCGATATGAAATGCGCCGTCATCATCAACCGGCACCCAGACGAGCTTGGCGCCCTGCCGCTCGCGGATGAAATGCCACGGCACGATATTGGAGTGGTGCTCCATGATCGAGATGACGATCTCGTCGCCCTCGCCGATCTTGGGCATGCCATAACCGTAAGCGACCGTATTGATCGCCTCGGTGGAGGATTTGGTGAAGACGATCTCGTCCACCGAATCGGCATTGAGGAACCGGCGCACTTTTTCGCGCGCCGCCTCATAGGCGTCGGTTGCGGCATTGGAGAGGAAATGCAGACCGCGATGCACGTTAGCGTACTCATTTGCATAAGCATGCGAAACGGCGTCGATCACCACCTGCGGTTTTTGAGCGGACGCGCCGTTGTCGAGATAGACCAGCGGCTTGCCATAGACCTCGCGCGACAGGATCGGGAAATCCTTGCGCACGGCTTCGATGTCATAAGGGGCCGCCATTGCGGTCTGGTCCATTTCTCGGGCCCTTTCATGGTGCTCTTCTGGAGAGCTCCGGTTTTTGCACAGCGTTACCGCTGCTTCACCTCATCCTCGGGACAAGCCCGAGGATGACGACGGAGAGGTTGCTAAGCGTGATGCTCCAGCCAGCCGGAAATGATCGTCTCCAGCGCCTCTACCAGATTTTCTTCTTCCAGTTCCTCGACGATCTCGGCAACGAAGGCGTTGACGAGCATCGCCCGTGCCTTTGCCCGCGGAACGCCGCGTGCCATCAGGTAGTAGAGATGGTTGTCGCTGATATCGGCAACCGTCGCGCCATGGCCGCACTGAACGTCGTCGGCGAAGATTTCCAGTTCCGGCTTTGCCGAGAACTCGCCATCGTCAGACATGAGCAGCGTGTTGCACGCCATCTTCGCGTCGGTCTTCTGGGCATCCGGTGCGACCCGGATCATGCCCTGGAAAATGCCCTTCGCGCGGTCGAACACCACGTTGCGGAAAACTTCCGTCGAGGTCGTGTTCGGCACGTTGTGGCCAAGAACCATCGTCACGTCCGTATGGGTTTCGCCACCGAGAAGGTTGACGCCGCGAACGATGAGATCAGTGCCCTCACCTTCCACATCGATGCGCAGTTCCTGACGCACCAGCTTGCCGCCGGCATTGATCAGGAAGAGACGCAACTTGGCTTCCGCGCCAAGCTTGATGCGCAGCTGGCCAAGGTGAATATCGGCGCCACCCTGCTGTTGCAAAAGGATCCAGGTTGCTTCCGCGCCATCCTCAACGACGATATCGCTGACCGAGGAGACCAGCGCCGCATCGGGCGTCACCGAAAGGTGACGCTCAATGACGGTCGCTTTCGAACCCTTGCCGAAGCGCACCGGGAAGCGGCTGTGAACCTGGCCTGCGCCATGGATAGCCTGCAGTTCGATCGGCTTGTCGAGCTCAGCATCGGCGGGAATTTCGACCACGAGGCCGTCACGCACAAAGCTGCCATTGATGCGGCCAATCGTGTCATCCTTGCTGGCTTCCGCAAGGCCAGCCGCGGCAGAGCCATCGAGCAGGCTGTCGGCAAAGCGCGATACGCTGACACCATCGACCTTGCCGATATCGGCCGTGCCATGCAGCATGTAAGCCACAGGCGAACCGGCAATAATCGACGCAGCCTTCTCGATGACAGGCGCGGGCCGGTCTTCCGGAACCGTGCGCAGCAGGCTCTTCAGATCGGTATAGTGCCAGGCCTCGATGCGGCGTGTCGGAAGACCACCTGTCTTCAGATCGTCGAACAGCACGTCACGCGCGGCAACCACGGCGCCGTCGCCGGGCAGCTCGCTGAACTTGGCGGTATAGGCATCGACCAGCGCGGTTTCCGCTGGCGTCAGCCGGTTGGTAGCTTGAATGTTCATGGACATCACCTCCTGGCCTTCGATCAGGCCGCTTCACCGATGATGTCGGCGTAACCGTTGTTTTCCAGTTCCAGCGCGAGAGCCTTGTCACCCGAGCGGATGATCTTGCCCTTGTAGAGAACGTGAACGCTGTCAGGCACGATGTAGTCGAGCAGGCGCTGATAGTGGGTGATGACGACGGTCGCGCGATCCGGCGACTTCAGCGCATTGACGCCGTCAGCCACGATCTTCAGCGCGTCGATGTCGAGGCCGCTATCGGTTTCGTCGAGAACGCAGAGCTTCGGCTCCAGAAGCGCCATCTGCAGGATTTCGGCACGCTTCTTCTCACCGCCGGAGAACCCGACGTTGAGCGGACGCTTCAGCATCTCCATGTCGATCTTCAGATCGCCGGCTGCTTCCTTGACGCGGCGGATAAAGTCCGGCGTCGTCAGTTCGGACTCGCCGCGCGCCTTGCGCTGCTCGTTCATCGCGACCTTCAGGAACTGCATGGTGGCAACACCCGGAATTTCGACCGGATACTGGAAGGCAAGGAAAATGCCCTTCGCAGCCCGCTCGGCAGCGTCCAGCTCCAGAATGCTTTCGCCGTTATAGAGAATGTCACCGGAGGTGACTTCGTAGTCCTCACGGCCCGACAGGATGTAGGACAGCGTCGACTTGCCGGAACCGTTCGGCCCCATGATGGCAGCAACCTCACCGGCGGCAACCTTCAGGTTAAGACCCTTGATGATCTCGGTTTCGGTATCGGCGATCTTTGCGTGCAGGTCGATGATTTCAAGCATGGTATTGTTCCTGTTCATGGTGCGGTTTCAAGGACCGCCTCGTGCGCCCCATCAGGGCTTGTCTCAAATCTCTCATCCGTCATCCTCGGGCTTGACCCGAGGATCCAGGAAGTGGGTTGTCTCTGCTCAGGCCAAGGGCCGTAGATCCTCGGGACAAGCCCGAGGATGACGAGGAAAACTTATCCCACAGACCCTTCGAGCGAAATGCCGATCAGCTTCTGCGCTTCCACGGCAAATTCCATCGGCAGTTCCTGAATGACTTCCTTCACGAAGCCGTTGACGATCAGCGCGATCGCCGCTTCCTCGGGAATGCCGCGCTGCAGGCAATAGAACAGCTGGTCTTCGGAAATCTTCGACGTCGTCGCCTCATGCTCGAAGTGCGCGGAGGAGTTCTTCGCCTCGATGTAAGGCACGGTATGCGCGCCGCACTTGTCGCCGATCAGCAGCGAGTCGCACTGCGTGAAGTTACGCGTGTTGGTCGCCTTGCGGTGGGCCGAGACCTGGCCGCGATAGACGTTTTCTGAGAAACCGGCGGCGATACCCTTGGCGATGATGCGGCTCGACGTGTTCTTGCCGAGATGGATCATCTTGGTGCCACTGTCGATCTGCTGGTGACCATTGGAGACCGCGATCGAATAGAACTCGCCACGGCTGTCATCACCGCGCAGGATGCAGGACGGGTATTTCCAGGTGATGGCCGAACCGGTCTCCACCTGCGTCCACGAGATCTTCGAGCGGTTGCCACGGCAATCGCCGCGCTTGGTCACGAAATTGTAGATGCCGCCCTTGCCTTCCTTGTCGCCCGGATACCAGTTCTGGACGGTGGAATATTTGATTTCGGCATCATCGAGCGCCACGAGTTCAACAACGGCGGCGTGAAGCTGGTTCTCGTCGCGCTGGGGAGCGGTGCAGCCTTCCAGATAGGAGACGTAAGCCCCCTCTTCGGCGATGATCAGCGTGCGCTCGAACTGGCCGGTGTTCTTTTCGTTGATGCGGAAATAGGTGGAAAGCTCCATCGGGCAACGAACGCCCTTCGGCACGAACACGAAGGAACCGTCAGTAAAGACGGCCGAGTTCAGCGTCGCATAAAAATTGTCCGTCGTCGGAACGACCGAGCCGAGATATTTCTTCACCAGCTCCGGATGCTCGCGCACGGCTTCCGAAATCGACATGAAGATCACGCCGGCCTTGGCCAATTCTGCCTTGAAGGTGGTGACGACCGAAACACTGTCGAACACGGCATCAACAGCGACCTGACGCTTTTCGACGCCAGCGAGGATTTCCTGTTCTTTCAGCGGAATGCCGAGCTTTTCATAGACCTTCAGCAGCTCCGGGTCGACTTCATCGAGCGACTTCGGGCCGGGGGTGCTTTTCGGCGCGGCATAATAATAGAGATCGTTGAAGTCGATCTTGGGGTAGCTGACGCGCGCCCAGGTCGGCTCTTCCATCGTCAGCCAGCGCTTGTAAGCCTCAAGACGCCATTCCAGCATCCATTCCGGCTCCTGCTTCTTGCCCGAGATGAAACGGATCACCTCTTCCGAAAGACCCTTCGGGGCCTTGTCGACTTCGATATTGGTTTCGAAGCCGTATTTATACTGGTCCACATCGATCTGGCGGACCTGATCGATCGTTTCCTGAACCGCTGCCATGTCGTTCTCCAATCTCGCCGGAGCCAAGGTCCGGTGGCTTGTCAACGTATCAAGGCGGAAAGCCGCCTTATTCATCTTCGGGCAAATCGCTCCGAGCCGTCAGCCGGGGCAGAGCTTATACCCATGTAGGTGCGGGATGGCGCTTTTCACACATCCCGGCAAGCGGAAAATTGCTAATCCGCAATTCTTTGCCGCATTTTACGCGGCCTGACCGGAAAGCTTGCGCCGTCCGGCAATTTTCGCAAACGCCGCGAGCGTCCGTTCAATGTCCGCCTCGTCAGTCGCGTGGCCAATCGAAATCCGGAGCGCGCCGAGCTTGGGATCGCGCCCCATCGCGCTCAGCACATGGCTTTCGCCCACCTTGCCCGATGAGCAGGCCGACCCTGCCGACAGTGCGATACCTTCTATATCGAAGGCGATCTGCCCGGTCTCGGCCTTCAGGCCCGGAAGCGTGAAAAACGTTGTGTTGGCGACGCGCATGACATCGTCACCGTGGATGATCACATCAGGCGCGTTCACGCGCATACCGTTTTCCAGCCGCGCCCGCAGCGCGGAAAGACGCGCCGCCTCAACCTCGACATTCCGGGAGGCAAAAGCCGCAGCGGCACCGAAACCGATGACCGACAGGGTATTTTCCGTACCCGAACGATGGCCCTTTTCCTGGCCGCCACCATGGATCAGCGGCTTCGGCATCATCACCTCGCCGCGCGAGATAAGAGCGCCGCCACCCTTCGGGCCACCGAGCTTGTGAGACGAAATCACAAGGAAATCCGCATCGAGCGCGTTGATATCGAGCGGCACGCGGCCGGCAGCCTGAACAGCGTCGACAACCATCAGACCGCCCGCCGCATGAACCAGCCGCGCCGCTTCCGCCACAGGCTGAAGGATGCCGGTCTCGTTATTAACCAGCATGCAAGCGACCAGCGGCAGCCCGGACGACCTGTCATGCGAAGACAGCAACGCTTCAAGAGCGGCAAGATCAAGGACACCCGCTGACGTAACGGGAACTTCCGTTACGTCACTCTTTTCGAAACGGCCACCTTCGCGGAATGCCGGATGCTCGATGGCGGAAACATAGAGCCGGCTTACCCGAACCGGGCTGCGTCCCATCCTGAATTCCGGCACAAGCACCAGATTGGCCGCTTCCGTCGCACCGCTGGTGAAAGTCACATGCGCCGGCTCAGCGCCGCCAAGCGCCGCAACCTCCCGGCGAGCCGTCTCGACGGCCGCGCGGGCGGCACGCCCTTCCCGGTGGACGGAAGACGGATTGCCGGCAAGATCAAGCGCAGACACAAGCACCTCCCGCACGGCCGGCAGAAGCGGCGCCGTGGCGTTCCAGTCCATATATGTGCGCGTCAAAACCGTCATCGCCGAAAGGCTTCATCCAATCTTCAATGCGCGAAAACGCATTTTTCTTGAAATTACAGTTGCGCTTGCCTTATGACACCACCCGAGTGCTTTAGCACACGCAAAGTTTCGAATTATTCTAAACTGCGTTCTAGAAAAGATGACAGAGTTCGTCAAGTCTTCTCATCGGAAGAATGCGGTTGGAGAATGAAAAAACACGACCGGAGTACCAATGCCCGAAGTCATCTTTAACGGCCCTGCGGGTCGCCTCGAAGGCCGTTATCAACCCTCCAAGGAAAAGAGCGCGCCGATCGCGATCATCCTTCATCCGCACCCGCAGTTCGGCGGCACGATGAACAACCAGATCGTTTATCAGCTCTTCTATCTTTTCCAGAAGCGCGGTTTCACGACGCTCCGGTTCAACTTCCGTTCGATTGGCCGCAGCCAGGGCGAGTTCGATCACGGTGCGGGCGAGCTGTCCGATGCCGCCTCGGCGCTCGACTGGGTGCAGAGCCTGCATCCGGATTCCAAGAGCTGTTGGGTGGCGGGTTACTCCTTCGGCGCCTGGATCGGCATGCAGCTTCTGATGCGCCGCCCGGAAATCGAAGGTTTCATGTCGATTGCCCCGCAGCCGAACACCTACGACTTCTCCTTCCTTGCGCCCTGCCCGTCTTCTGGCCTCATCATCAACGGCGATTCCGACAAGGTCGCGCCCGAAAAGGATGTCAACGGCCTGGTCGAAAAGCTGAAGACGCAGAAGGGCATTCTCATCACCCACCGCACCGTCCCCGGCGCCAACCACTTCTTCAACGGCAAGGTGGATGAGCTGATGGGCGAATGCGAGGACTATCTCGACCGTCGCCTGAACGGCGAGCTTGTGCCGGAACCGGCTGCCAAGCGTATTCGGTGATTTGGGGCGTATTTAAAGCAGGCCTTGATCGACCTATTATGATCCCGGCGGGCTTGGCTTACCCCCCTCTGCCCTGCCGGGCATCTCCCCCTCAAGGGGGGAGATCGAATCGTAGCACAACCTTTCGGCCATCTTGAACGTCCCAGCTGAGGCGAAGAGTAAGCCTCCTGCTGATCTCCCCCCTTGAGGGGGAGATGCCCGGCAGGGCAGAGGGGGGTAAGCCCCACCCGCCAACGTCATCAGCATCGCACCAAAACCCCACCCGTCACCGGCTCCTTCACCCCCGTCGTACCGGGATAGGTCAGCGGCAGCCCCTTCAGCGACCGAACGGCCAGATAGGCCCAGGCCTCCGCCTCCATCGCCCCACCATCGAACCCCGCCTCTTCCGCCGCAATCACCCGCGCTCCGACCTTTGCGGCTAGGTCTGCAAACTCCGCCATGATCACCGGATTGAGCCGACCGCCACCACAGACCACATAGGTCTTCGCCGCCTCCGGCAGATAGCTTGCCGACTTCAGAATGGCGGCCCCCGTCAGATGCGCCAAAGTCCGTGCACCATCGGCCAGCGAGACCTCACCCTTTTCCGGGGGCGCAAAATCGCTGCGATCCAGCGAACGGCGAATATTACTGGAAAAGAACGGGCTTTCCATATAACTCGCCACCAGCGAGGCAATGACGCTGCCACCCGCCGCCGTCCTGCCGCCTTTGTCGAAAGCCTTGCCGGTATGCGCCTCGATCCACTGGTCGATCAGCATATTGCCGGGGCCGCTATCGAAAGCGGCAAGCTGGCCAGCTTCACCGATGAAGGTGAGGTTGGAGATACCGCCGATATTGACGAAGACCGCAGGCGTCTCAAACCCGCCAGGTAGGTTGGCGGACAGCGCCATATGATAGGCCGGAATGAGCGGCGCGCCCTGCCCGCCATGCACCATGTCATTGGCGCGCATATCGTAGACCACGTCGATACCGGTTTCTTCAGCCAGCAAAGGTCCGTCACCGATCTGCACCGTCAGCGCCTCATCCGGCCGGTGCAGCACTGTCTGGCCATGAAAGCCGATGACATCGATTTCGCCAGGCAGAAGCCGGTGACGATGGAGAAAGGATTTCACCGCCGCCGCATGGGCAAGCGTCAGCTTCCGTTCAGCCTCACCAAGATCGCCCGGACGCTCACGCCGTTCGCGAATGGATTTGGCTGTCGTCAGCGCCTTCTGCCAGATGGCCCGCAGGCCGGGATCATAGGGAAAATAGCCGCTTGGCCCATGCCGCACCACGCTCTCGCCATCGGTACGCAGAAGCGCGATATCGATGCCGTCCATCGACGTGCCGCTCATCAGTCCGATTGCCGTTTTCACCTCACCCACCTGTCGCTCCCCTGCAATCTCGAATCATGCTGACCTTGAATCCCGACATTCATGGCCGAAACGGGTGCACATTTCAAAAAACAATGATAAAGCCGCGACGGTCACCGGTTTTCGATGGCCGTAAAGATCAAACCAGAAAGTAAAAGGTTATGTCCAGGTTCAAGTCCGATTTCCTCCGCACGCTCGATGAGCGCGGCTTCATTCACCAGATCTCCGATGAGGCAGGTCTCGACGAATTGTTCGCCAAGGAAACCGTGACCGCCTATATCGGCTATGACCCGACGGCCTCGAGTTTGCATGTCGGCCACCTCACCCAGATCATGATGCTGCACTGGCTGCAGCAGACCGGCCACCAGCCGATCTCGCTGATGGGTGGCGGCACCGGCATGGTAGGCGACCCCTCCTTCAAGGAAGAGGCCCGCAAGCTGATGACGATCGACATGATCGAGGACAACATCACCTCGCTCAAGCACGTCTTCGCCAACTACCTCGATTACGACCGCCCCGGCAACCCGGCGCTGATGATCAACAATGCCGACTGGCTGCGCGGATTGAACTATCTCGAATTCCTGCGTGACGTCGGCCGCCACTTCTCGGTCAACCGCATGCTGTCCTTCGACAGCGTGAAGACACGACTCGACCGCGAGCAGTCGCTGTCCTTCCTCGAATTCAACTACATGATCCTGCAGGCCTACGATTTCGTGGAACTGAACCAGCGCACGGGCTGCCGCCTGCAGATGGGCGGCTCTGACCAGTGGGGCAACATCATCAACGGCATCGACCTCGGTCACCGCATGGGGACACCGCAGCTTTACGCGCTGACCTCGCCGCTTCTGACCACCTCCTCGGGTGCGAAGATGGGCAAGTCGGCCTCGGGCGCCGTGTGGCTGAACAAGGACCTGCTGCCGGTCTATGATTTCTGGCAATACTGGCGCAACACCGAAGATGCCGACGTCGTTCGCTTCGCCAAGCTCTTCACGACCCTGCCGATGGAAGAGATCGCGCGTCTGGCTACGCTCGGTGGATCGGAAATCAACGAGGCGAAGAAAATCCTGGCGACCGAGGTAACCGCGATCCTGCACGGCCGTGCCGCTGCTGAAGAAGCCGCGGAAACGGCGCGCAAGACCTTCGAAGAGGGCGCGCTGGCCGAAAACCTGCCTTCCATCGAGGTTCCGGCCTCCGAACTTGAAGCTGGCGTCGGCGTCCTCTCGCTCATCGTCCGCGCAGGTCTCGCCGGTTCGAATGGCGAGGCCCGCCGCCATGTTCAGGGCGGTGCGGTGAAGATCAATGATCAGGGCGTTTCCGACGAGCGCCAGATGATAGGCACCGGCGAAGTGACGAGTGATGGCATCATCAAGCTGTCGGTAGGCAAGAAGAAGCACGTGCTGGTTCGCCCGGCGTAAACCAGCGCCAAACCCGCATCAAGGGCCGCGAAAGCGGCCCTTTTTATTGGAACTCGAAAATCTGCCTGAAAACACCGGGCGCAATCAGCGACAGCGGGTTGATCGTCAGCTTCGGCTGGTCCGTCTGGCCGGAAAGCTTGAAGGTAATGCCGAGCAGGCCGCGGTCGCGCCCGTTGCCGAGGAAGATGCCGATAAAGGGCAACTCGCCGAACAGCCGGTTCAGCCCGTAGGCGGGCATGAAGGTGCCGGTCATGTCCATGCGGCCATTCTGATCCTTCAGCAGCCCCTGAAACGTTGCGCCGATCTGTTCACCGCGCACAACCCCGTTTTCCACCGCGATCGAACCGTTGACATACACAACCCGAGCAAAGCCGCGCTGGAACTTCTCCGAACTGACATCGATGTTGCGGCGGACCGCATTGTTGAGGCTCCTGCCATCCTCGCCCGTGGGCGTTGCGACGATGTCCTGCAACTTGGCCTCGTTGACCACGGAGAAATTGCGCAGATCCAGCGAGCCGCTCCAGTCGCTGCCATTGGCGGTCGTCAGTGCGAGGTTGAGAAGACCGCCACGAATGCGGCTGTAGATATTGGCAAACCGCGCGAGCGAACCCGCATCGCTGCTGGTCAATGTCACAGTCCCCGTCGCGCCGCGATTGGTGGTCTGCGCGACCACCGCCTGTCCGTTGCCGGTCACGCCGCGAAAATCGATCGAGCGCACCTTGCCGTCACGCACGCTGACATCGGAATTGACATTGGCAAGGATCTCATCGTTGAACCCGTAGACCTTGTCAAACTGCGCCTTGATGGAAAGAGATGGCTGCGAACGAGACGTACCATCGCCACCGCCGGCGGGACTGCGCAGCTTCGACAGGAAAGGCCTTAGATCCGCGGATTTTCCGGAAGCATTGATAATATAGCCGTTTTTCGAAGCAGCCAACGAAACGGCATAATTATCGGAGGGCGACAGCTGCACGCGGCTGAGATCGGCCGAGATCAGACCGCTCTTGTTGAAGGCAATGTCGCCGGCGGCACCGAAACCATCGCCATCAAGGGAAAAATCCGTGATTGCGGTGCGACCGTCCGCCACTTCCATGGTAAAGGCGGCTTTTGCCGGAATGCCGATGCCCTTGCTCCAGCCAAGCCCTGGAAGAATGATCGACGCCTTGGTCAGATCGAGCCGTACGTCCTGGCGTTTGGGATCGGCACCGTCGATCTCCAAAACGGTTGTGCCACCGAGAACCGAGGACAGCTCCGGCGCGAGTTTGGCAACCTGTGTCTCGGTCAACGTGGCCTTCAGGGACAGGGTGGGAGCCACACCGCTGTTCTTGCGCACGGGCTCCGTCATCTCGATATCCATCGGCACGTCATCGACGCGGCCTTTGCCCTGAAGCAGGAGCTGACGGTCGTTCAACGTCATGAAGCCGTCGAGCGCCGTCACCTTGTGGCCGGCGAAGGGTTTCGTCAGCGACAGGTTTTTCAGATCGAGATCGGCCGTCCACACCGGCGGAGGCGGGTTCTGGCTGGAAAGCAGGCCGATGGTCAGTTTCGCATTGGCTTGCACATCGCCGGCGAAATCCTCCGGCTTGAACTGCGTGTCCTTGAGCGCATTGATCGGCTTCAGTGTCGCAAGCTCCGCTACGGCATCTGCGGAGCCCGATACGCTGAGTTCGAGATTTCCAAGCAGAGGCTTGTCATAAACCGAGGAAATCACGAACCGGCTGTTCTCAAGCGCCAGCGAACGGTTGGACGGGAAATAGGACGTCGCCCGCTTGATTTCGACGGCCATCTTGCCGCCTACGAGATCGAAATGCGCATCGACATCACGCAGGGGCGGAATGTCGCCGGTGGTGTTAAGGCGCGTATCGTCAATGTCGAAACGAATCTGCATTTCGCTCTCGCCGAGCACCAGCGGGCAACCGGGACCGCACATCCGGCCCTGCGGGATGAAGATTGCGATGGAGCCATTGGTGACCGTGCCGCCATAAAGATTGGAAACCACCCAGTCGCGCGGCTTGTGCGCCATCCAGAAAGGCCAGAGCTGCTTGACCGCCGTGGCCTCCATCTTCGGTATCTGTCCGCCGAAGCTGATTTCGGGCGACCCTTCGCCGAACCGCATTTTCAGCGATCCCGCCATGTCTCCGAGTGGGCTCGTGACATAAAGCGATGAAACGTCGAGTTGCTTCGTCGCAGCCGTGAAGTGACCGTCCGCCTTCAGGCTGAAAGGAACCGGGGCCTCGCCCGAGGCTTCGGACGAAGCAACCGCATCGTCGATGCGGAGGGACAGACCAAAACCCTCCTCCGTATCGCTGATTACGCCGGCGACCGGAATGATCGTACGTCCAAGTTCCACCCGCGAGTTGTCGATGACAAGCGTGCTTTTTGCGAAATCGTAACGTGCATTCACCGTGCCGGCCGTGAAGGGCTGGGCCTCGCCGCCGATCCGAAGCGTGCCGTTACCGAGGCCGAGCGAGATGTCGAGACGCGGCTCCTGCCCCTCCTTGGCCCGGCGGGCAACGATGTTGATGCCCGTCTTGACATTCAGCCCCTCATGGAGGTTTCCGTCCGGATCGTATTTTTCCAGAAACGGGCCAATGTCGAAGCCATCGATACGGGCCTGGAAACCGTCGATCACGCCGCCGGCACCTGAGGTCTTGAGTGACACGCTGGCGATTTCGCCGTTGAACAGCGTTTCCCCGTCAAGCGAATAGCCGCCCTGCTGGTCTGGCGTCAGCGACAGTTCCCGCACCTCGATGGTGCGCGGCTTGCCCAGTTCGCCCGGCGGCAGATGAACGGAAACGCTGGAAATATCGATTTCCTCGGTTCCGCTGCTCAGGAAAGCCTGTGCCAGCTTGTCGAGCTGCCCGAAGGCTTCCTGCAATTGCAGCGGCACGGCGTCGAGCTTGACGCTGGCAAGATCGAACCCGCTGCCCTTGGGTAAAAGCGCCGTATCCAGCTCCATCCCGTCGGCTTCTAGGCTCTCCACCGACACGCGACCCGCCAGAAGCGCGAGGGGATCGAGCGCCATGCCGATCGCCCGCGCCCTGCTCAGATGCTGGCCGGATTCCTTCTCGACGATATCCACATCCTCCGCCACCAGCGCAAGGCGCAGTCCGGTGGAGAACCTGATCGCCGATGATCCGATTCGCGCGCTGTAATGCGGTCCGAGCGCCCGTTCCAGCGCCTGCTGCGCCTGGCTGGACAGCGCATTGTCAATCGAACCGGTCTCGACGGAAAGAATGATGCCGCCGATAGAGAGGAAGGCGAGCACGAAAAGAGCCGCGAAAACCTTGAGGAAAGCACGCGCCATGGAACGCGGCGGCGGGCAATGCACGATGATGGGATCCTCGGCCTGAGCCGAAGGCAGATCGTGCAGCGCAACGATATCGCGCCTGCCGAACTTGACCTTTTCACCCCTGACTTCAGCCATACGCCCGTATTTGCCCCTGAATAGCTTTTGTTTCGCCGCAACACCGGAGCGGGATGGCGAAAAGTGTAAGCGGTCCTCGTCTGGAATCCCGCTCAAATTCCTTGACCCGGATCACGATTGGGATTTGAGGTCGAAACGATCTGAAATCCCAATCGTGATCTGGACGACGCGCGGTTTCGCTATATATCGAATGTGGCAACTTTCACTCAACATCCCGGCGAAAGAAAGGTAGATTATGACAGACTTGACAATTGGCGGCCCGGCTCCCGATTTCACTTTGCCCCGCAACGGTGAAGGGACGGTGACATTGTCCAAACTCCAAGGCAAGGCCGTCGTTCTTTATTTCTACCCCAAGGACGACACGTCCGGCTGCACCGCCGAAGCGATCGATTTCAGCGCGCTGGGCGGCGAATTCGAAGCGGCCAACACGGTTGTCATCGGCATCTCGCCCGACAGCGTCAAAAGCCACGACAAGTTTGCGGCAAAACATTCGCTTTCCGTCATGCTCGCGTCTGACGAAGAGAGGAAGGTTCTGGAAGCCTATGGCGTCTGGAAGGAAAAAAGCATGTATGGGAAAAAATACATGGGTGTCGAGCGCACCACATTCCTCGTTGGACCGGACGGCAAGATCGCGGAGATCTGGAACAAGGTGAAGGTCGCCGGCCATGCCCAGGCCGTTCTCGACGCAGCGAAGAAACTCTGAGGGACCAACCCGTTGTGATGCCCCCGTTCAAAATCACGTCGCTGCGCGGTGGTGCGACGGATGCTGTCGCAAGCGCCGATCTCGACAGGAAGACCGCGCTCGCACAGGAGACGGCGACACGGTGGTTGGAGCGCCGCCTGTCGCTGCGCTCTCCGCTGGACCCGCCCCTGCCAGAGCGCCCGGGCAGGCCGGAAAAGCCGGAACTCGTTCCGCCGACCGCAGTGGAACGCCGCTCGCTTCACAGCGTCAAGGGCCGTATCGCGCTGCTGCACGCCATTGCCCATATCGAACTCAACGCCGTCGATCTCGCGCTCGACATTGTCGCCCGTTATGCCAGCGAGCCGGTGCCGCACTCCTTTTTCGATGGCTGGATGCAGGTCGCCTTCGAGGAGGCAAAACATTTCCGGCTGGTGCGCGACCGGCTGAGAAGCCTCGGTGCCGACTATGGCGATCTGCCCGCCCATGACGGGCTGTGGCAAGCGGCGCATTCCACCCGCAACGATCTCACCGCACGGCTTGCCGTCGTGCCGCTCATCCTCGAAGCGCGCGGACTGGACGTCACCCCTTCCCTGCAGGCGAAGATGCGCGAAACCGGCGATCTGGAAAGCGCTGCCGTTCTGGACGTCATCTATAATGACGAAAAGGGCCACGTCGCCATCGGTGCAAAATGGTTCCGGTTCCTCTGTGCCCGTGAGAAAAAGGATCCGGCCGCAACCTTCAGGCAACTGGTGCGCGCCAATTTCCGCGGCCCTTTGAAACCGCCCTTTAATGACCTTGCCCGCGCCGAGGCCGGCCTGACGCCATCCTTTTACCGCTCGCTCACATCCGTCAGCCAGTAGCCGACGCTGCCGAAACGCCACTCCGGCAAAACTTCGTTAACCTTAACGAATTATGATTTCCTTCAAGAAATCGGCCAGTCCGGAGAGAGATTGTGACTGATACGGCGGAAAACCGGGTATTTGGCAAAAAGCGTGAGCCGCACGTGCTCATTCTCGCGCGCGGCGACAAGGTGCGGCACATGACCATCCGGCCGTGGATGGCGGCGCTTGCCGGCTGCACGATCGGCCTTTTTTCGCTCGGTTATCTCGGCGCCACCGGCTACCTTATCCTGCGGGACGACCTGATCGGCGCGACAATGGCGCGCCAGACCCGCATTCAGAACGATTACGAAGACCGCATCGCAGCCCTGAGAGCCCAGGTGGACCGCGTCACCTCCAGGCAGTTGCTGGATCAGCAGGTCGTTGAAAAGAAAGTGGAAAAGCTTCTGCAACAGCAGGCGGCGCTGACCTCGCGGCACGGCCGCATGAGCGAACTGCTGGAACGCGCGGAAAACTCCGGCGTCGCGACGTCGCCGACAGCACCCTCGTCCCTTTCAAACGCCATGGCGCCGGAAAAACGCGCCGATCTGTCGGGCGGTCTCTCGGCGATCGAAAAGCTGATGACACCGCGCCCACCACAGCCGGAACAACCCACCGCGAACGACAGACGGGCTGCTTACCAGCCGGAAGGCGGCGAGACGCCCTCGGACCGCGCCGATCGCGTATTTTCAAAGGTAACTCTGTCGCTGAAGGACATCGAGCGCCAGCAGATATCGCGGATAGCGCAACTGACGAGCGACGCCGAAGACAAGGCGAGTGCGATGCAGGACATTATCCGCCAGGCCGGGCTCAAGATCGATGAGAGCGGCACCGCCGACATGGGCGGACCCTATGCGGAGCCAGAGCGCGGCGAAACCGATCCCTTCAGCCTGTCGCTGACCAATCTCGACACCGCTCTCAACCGGCTGGACGTCGTCAGGGAAACGGCGACGACCCTGCCCTTCGGCAACCCGGCACCCGGCAGGGCTATCACCAGTCGATTCGGAAATCGGATGGATCCGTTTCTCGGCCGCCCGGCGCTACATACCGGCATCGATTTTCGTGCCGAGACCGGCGCAGACGTCAAATCCACCGGCGCTGGAAAGGTGACGGTGGCGGAAAATTCCGGCGGTTACGGCAATATGGTCGAGATCGATCACGGCCAGGGCGTGTCCACCCGATTCGGCCATCTCTCCGCCATTCTGGTCAAGGCCGGCGACCGGGTCGAAGCCGGCGACGTAATCGGCCGCGCCGGCAGCACCGGCCGTTCCACCGGTCCGCACGTGCATTATGAAGTGCGCCGCAACGATACGCCCGTGGATCCGATGCGGTTTCTGATCGCCGGGGCAGAGCTTAAAACCTATTTGAAATAGCGTCCCGGTTTTAACGCTTTTTTTGCTCTTTTAACGATAAATGCCGAAAAACCGCGCCTGAGGCTTAAAAGCCCAGCCGCGAGCGGCACGTTTAACGCGCTTTTCCCGTTGTTTCCTTGACTTTCCGGCAATTTGGGCATATCCCCGCGCCAAGTCTTTGCAAGTGCCGTCGCGGCACGCAGGTGTTCTTACCGAACCAGAACGGAAAAAGTTCTTCCTTTGACAACATTCTCTGATCTTGGCCTGAGCCAAAAAGTTCTTTCCGCTATTGCAGATGCCGGCTACACGACGCCGACACCCATTCAGGCTGGCGCCATTCCGCCGGCGCTGGAAAAGCGTGATATCTGCGGTATCGCACAGACCGGCACGGGCAAAACCGCGTCATTCGTTCTGCCGATGCTGACCCTGCTTGAGAAGGGCCGCGCACGCGCCAGAATGCCGCGCACGCTGATCCTCGAGCCGACGCGCGAGCTTGCGGCACAGGTGGCGGAGAACTTCGAGAAATACGGCAAGAATCACAAGCTGAACGTCGCCCTCCTGATCGGCGGTGTTTCCTTCGAAGACCAGGACCGCAAGCTGGAACGTGGCGCCGATGTGCTGATCTGCACCCCTGGCCGCCTTCTTGACCATTGCGAACGCGGCAAGCTGCTGATGACCGGCGTGGAAATCCTTGTCATCGACGAAGCCGACCGCATGCTCGACATGGGCTTCATTCCCGACATCGAGCGCATCGCCAAGATGATCCCCTTCACCCGCCAGACGCTGTTCTTCTCGGCCACCATGCCGCCGGAAATACAGAAGCTGGCTGATCGCTTCCTGCAGAACCCCGTCCGTGTCGAGGTCGCCAAGCCCTCCTCTACTGCAAAGACCGTTGCCCAGCGCATCGTCGCCGCCCATAACAAGGACTACGAAAAGCGCGCCGTCCTGCGCGATCTCGTCCGCGCCGAAGAGGCTGAACTCAAGAACGCCATCATCTTCTGCAACCGCAAGAAGGATGTGGCCGATCTTTTCCGTTCGCTCGACCGCCACGGCTTTTCCGTCGGCGCGCTGCATGGCGACATGGACCAGCGTTCGCGCACGACGATGCTGCAGAACTTCAAGGACGGCAATCTGAAGCTGCTCGTCGCCTCGGACGTCGCCGCACGCGGGCTTGATATCCCCGATGTCAGCCACGTCTTCAACTTCGATATTCCCATTCATTCGGAAGACTATGTTCACCGCATCGGCCGCACCGGCCGTGCCGGCCGCTCGGGCAAGGCTTTCACCATCGTCACCAAAAGCGACACCAAATATCTCGACGCCATCGAAAAGCTGATCGGCGAAAAGATCGAGTGGCTGAACGGTGATCTCTCCACCCTCCCCGCGCCGATGGAAAGCTTCGAAAGCAATTCCGGCCGTCGGGGCAAGGAACGGGGCGGCAGAGGCCGCGACCGTAACCGCCGGGACGCCGCACCGGTCGAAAACATCAATCAGGGCGCACAATCCGCTGCGGACGCAGATATCGCGGCTCATGGAGACGACAAGGTGAAAGCAGAACGCAAGCAGGAAAAGGCCCCGCGCAATTCCGACCGCAACAGTCGCAATCCGCTGCACGCCAATGACGACAACCGCGACCGTCGCCGCCACTATCGCGACCATGACGATGGCCCGACACCGGTTGGCTTCGGCGATGACATTCCCGCCTTCATGCTGATCGTGGCCAACGCCAAGGCCTGACCACAGCAATGGACACGATGACGTCGACCATCAAGCCGGGCCTCGATTTTCCGGGCGTCGGCGTGGGCCTTGTCATTTTGCGTGAAGGCCGCCTCCTTTTATGCCGGCGCATGAAAGCGCCGGAAGCCGGGTATTGGAGCATCCCTGGCGGCAAAGTCGATCACCTCGAAACGTCGCTAGCCGCGGCGCGGCGCGAAGCCGAGGAAGAGACCGGGCTGACGATCGGCCACGTCGAATTTCTCTGCCATAGCGAATTTATCGACGCAGTGGACCGCCATCACTGGGTCTCCCTGATCTTCGTCACCCGCGACACAACGGGTCAGCCTTCGCTTACGGAGCCGGATAAGCTCTCCGCCATCGACTGGTTCGATCTCGACAAACTTCCTGAGCCGATCTCAGCCTTTGCAAAGGACGCTCTGGCCGCTCTGAAATAATGCTGAGGCAGCCCCGGGCGTCGAATAATGACGTCGGATGCGGAATTTTCAAAATCGAAAACGGCGGATCTGATTGGGTCAAAGCCAGAATTTTGGACAACGGCACGCTTAATCCACGCCATTTCTTTCCTGGAACGCTTATCGCGAGAGAATGGCTTTGCGTTAAGTTCTCCGAACTCAATTTTAAATTGCCTAAATTAGAGCTATGTAAAAAACCGCCCCAGTTTCCTGAAGCGGTTTATACGTAATAAAAAAAATAGAATATAGAAGCGAATATAGTCTGGCAGTGCTTATAATCGGAACACTTTCCGAGGCTTTTTACAGCCAATTTCAGTCGTCCCCTGAAACAATTCCATCTAAGCTAATCATTTACTTTCCGTCAAGCAATTCTTCTCGCAAATGCGAAAAAAACATGGCGAAAAAGAGGTGGGGAATTAGAAGGTTTCTATATTAAACTTAGATATCAATAAATTACAGATATGAAAATAAAATGTGCAGATTTATGACGTGCACTGCAAAAGGCATAATCAGCAACAAGGCCTTCGCTGGAGTGTGCTTATACGCGCCACTTGTAATAGTTTTATGAAGTAAAACGGCACGTGGCGGATTTATGAAATACTTCTTCAGTAAAGCGGGACAGAAAGAAGATAGCGGGGCGAAAAAGAGCAGCGCTGCGGCATGGCCGCGAGGCACCATTATCGGCCGACGGCAACAACCACAAGATGCCGCGTCCATCTCGGCATTCGGATCGCCCGACATCGAAGCCAAGCTGCCGCAGTCCAGGCCCCGGCGTGCGATTATGATGGACGACCGGCGATTTTTCCTTTGGAAAACCGATTGGTGCCGATAAACATCAGATCGGGACAACAGGATTTCGACCACGTCATGCTTTCACTTCGCCTGCTAACGATCATCGCCGGTTTTGCCTTTGCGGGTTCCGCAAGCGCGGCATCGATCGGGATCGTTGCCCCGCAGAGCGGTCCCTACGAGCTTCTCGGGCAACAGGTCCGGCAGGGCGCCAAGGCGGCAGCTGCAAAACTCGGCCTGGATGTCGTGGAGATTCACGAGAGCTGCGAAGACGGCAGTGGCGGCGCGATTGCCGATGGCCTCGTGGCGGCGAAAGTCAGCGCCGCGATCGGCTTCCTGTGCACGGAAACGCTTCAGGACGTTCTGCCGCCGCTCAAGGCCGCGGCCATTCCGGCCATCACGCTTTCCAGCCGCGCACCCATCCTGATGGAGGACGCGCTGAAATATGGCTGGCCGCTTTTTCGCCTCGCCCCATCGGATCGGGCCGAATCGGCAAGGGCTGCGGAAGTCATTCTTCGCGACTGGAAAGGCCACCCGATCGGGCTCGTGGATGACGGCACGATCTACAGCCGCGAATTGGTCGACCGTATCCGCTCTACGCTGGAGGAAAACGGGCTGAAGCCCACCTTTGCCGATACGATGCGACCCAATCAGGAACAGCAGGTGGCGCTTGTGCGCCGGCTGGCGCGCACCGGCATTACCCATGTCTTCATCGGCGCGGAACGAAACGATATCGCCGTCGTGGCACGGGACGCCGCTTCAGAGAATTTTCCGCTCACCATTCTGGGCGGCGATACGCTGAACGCCGCCAACACCCCCCTCGCACTGGCTGCGAACGTGATGGCCATCACGCGCCCGGCCTATGACACACTGCCTTCGGCGCAGGGGGCGGCCGGCGAACTGCGCGCCGCAGGCATCGAACCCGAAGGTTACGTCCTTCCAGCCTATGCCGCCACCGAACTGACGGCGGCGCTGGCGGAAGCGGCCCAGGCGCAGTCGAAACCGGCGCCGGAGATACTGGCGTCCGGCACGGCCTTCAAAACCGTGATTGGCGATCTCGCATTCAACCCGTCGCATGAGCTTTCGGACAATCCCTACCGCCTGCAGCGCTGGAACGGCCAGCGCTTCGAACCGGCGGACAAAGCCGAAAGGCAGTAGCTGCAGCCAGCACCGGGACAAATTCGCGGACGGCAGCGGAAAACCATCAGCAACCTCACCGCTGACCGTTTCAAACCCCGATGCATGATGTTAAAGGCAAACTTACGCAACGCGTCGAGAGGAGTTTGCCCATGTCCCTGCCCATCCGGATAGCACCGTCGATCCTGGCTTCCAATTTCGCCAAGCTCGGACAGGAAGTCGCCGATGTCACCGAGGCCGGCGCGGACTGGATTCATCTCGATGTCATGGACGGGCATTTCGTGCCGAACATTTCCTTCGGGCCTGATGTCATCAAGGCGCTTCGGCCGCACAGCAATGCCTTCTTCGATTGCCATTTGATGATCGCCCCCGTCGATCCCTATCTCGAAGCCTTTGCCAAGGCCGGCTGTGACAGCATCACGGTGCATGCGGAGGCCGGCCCCCACCTGCACCGCTCTCTCCAGACCATTCGCGGACTGGGCCTGAAGGCTGGCGTCACGCTCAACCCGGCAACGCCGCTTTCCGTTATCGAAAACGTGCTCGATGATGTCGACCTCGTGCTGATCATGAGCGTCAATCCCGGCTTCGGCGGCCAGAAATTCATTCCCGCCATGCTCGACAAGATCCGCGCAGCCAAGGCGATGATCGGTCAGCGGCCGATCGAACTGGAAGTGGATGGCGGCGTGACGGCGCAGACCGCAGGCGATATCATCGCCGCCGGCGCCAATGCACTGGTAGCGGGCTCCGCAGTCTTCAAAGGCGATGGCGTGGAGGATTATCGCAAGACGATCGCCCTCCTGCGCACGGCCGCGGAAGCCGGACGGGCGTAATCCGTCACCGCCGAATGCGGAAAGCCGGATGCGGCACAACGAGGCGTCGGGGGGGAATGTCATGGAAAGCGGCAGGCGGAATTTCCGCGACAGGGCTCTTCCAGCATTGTTCATTCTGCTTGGCGCGCTTGGCTGGAGCGTTTGTTCAGCGGCGTCAGCCGCTATCGGCCTCTATGCTCGTAACAGGCTGGAAACCGATCACGTCGCCGATATCATCACGCTTTTCTTCACGGGCGGATTTTTCGGCTGGCTGCTGGCGCTGGCAGCATTGCGCGTTCTCCCTGCCTTAAAATCCCAACAATTGCGTCTTGCGACAGCATGTCTCGCAATCGCTTTCTTCACGCTCTCCGTGGCGGCAGCATTGTTCGCGTTCGAGTACCGCATCTTTTATGCGCAATGGCATGCGCCAACGTTTTCCCGCATCTGGTTTTTTCAGCAGCTTTTCACGTCGCTCGGTGCAGTCTACCAGTTCGTCGTTCTGGGACTTGGTCTTTATTTTCCCTTCGCCGCACTTCCGCTCGTGCCCGCAGGGGCAATGCTCTGCCGGCGTGCACCGCAAGCGGCGTAGGCATGCAGCTTGATAGATTGAGATTAGCGGAACACTTTGCTAAACGGGCAGCAAATTTCCTCTACTAAGAAAGTCATTGCCATGATCCCTCGTTACTCCCGGCCGGAAATGGTCGCCATCTGGTCGCCGGAAACAAAATTCCGCATCTGGTTCGAGATCGAGGCGCATGCCTGTGACGCGCTGGCCGAGCTCGGCGTCATCCCGAAGTCAGCAGCCCAGACCATCTGGGAAAAGGGCGGCAGCGCCACCTTCGACGTCGCCCGCATTGATGAGATCGAGGCCGTCACCAAGCATGATGTCATCGCCTTCCTCACCCATCTCGCAGAATTCGTCGGTCCCGACAGCCGCTTCGTGCATCAGGGCATGACCTCGTCGGACGTGCTCGATACCACGCTCAACATCCAGCTCGTGCGCGCCGCCGATCTGCTGCTCGCCGACATGGACCGGGTGCTTGCGGCTCTCAAGACCCGGGCCTTCGAACATAAGAACACGGTGCGCATCGGCCGTAGCCACGGCATCCATGCCGAACCGACGACGATGGGCCTCACCTTCGCCCGCTTCTACGCCGAGATGCACCGCAACCGTGAGCGCCTCGTGAACGCCCGCGCCGAAATCGCCACTGGCGCAATCTCCGGCGCTGTCGGCACCTTCGCCAATATCGACCCCCGCGTCGAGGAACATGTCTGCGAAAAGCTCGGGCTCATCCCCGAGCCGGTTTCCACGCAGGTCATCCCGCGTGACCGTCACGCCATGTTCTTCGCCACCCTTGGCGTCATCGCCTCGTCGATTGAAAACGTCGCCATCGAAATCCGCCACATGCAGCGCACCGAAGTTCTGGAAGCGGAAGAGTTCTTCTCTCCCGGCCAGAAGGGCTCGTCGGCCATGCCGCACAAGCGTAACCCGGTTCTCACAGAAAACCTCACCGGCCTCGCCCGTCTGGTGCGCATGTCGGTCGTCCCGGCCATGGAAAACGTTGCCCTCTGGCACGAGCGCGACATCAGCCACTCCTCCGTGGAGCGCGCCATCGGCCCCGACACGACAGTCACTCTGGACTTCGCATTGAACCGTCTGGCAGGCGTCATCGAAAAGCTGGTGATCTACCCGGACAACATGCTGAAGAACATGAACAAGTTCCGTGGTCTCGTGCATTCGCAGCGCGTTCTCCTGGCGCTGACGCAGGCTGGCGTATCGCGCGAAGACGCCTATCGTCTGGTCCAGCGCAATGCCATGAAGGTCTGGGAACAGGGTGCGGACTTCCTTGAGGAACTGCTGGGCGACGAGGAAGTGCGCGCTGCGCTCCCCGAAGAGGTCATCCGCGAAAAATTCGACCTCGGTTACCACACCAAGCATGTCGATACGATCTTCGCCCGCGTCTTCGGCAACGCCTGAGACTTGAGCTGAACCCGAGAGCTTGACGTTAATGCCGCCGCGACCTTGATCGCGGTGGCATCACAACACAGATATGGCGCATGAAAGTTTCAGAAGCAGATATCCTGATCGTCCCCGGTTATACCAATTCCGGCCCGGACCACTGGCAGAGCCGCTGGGAGCGCAAGCTCTCCACCGCCCGCCGTGTCGAGCAGGCGGAATGGTCGAAACCGGTGAAGGAAGATTGGGTCGCCAGGCTGGTAGAGGAGGTCAACGCCTCCACCAGGCCCGTCGTCCTCGTTGCCCATTCGCTTGGCGTTCCAACGGTGATCCACGCATTGCCTGAAATCGGCAAGAAGGTATCCGGCGCGCTTCTCGTTGCGCCGCCTGATGTCGCCAATCCCGAAATCAGGCCGAAGCATCTCATGACCTTCGGGCCTTACCCGCGCGATCCGCTGCCCTTTCCGGCGATCACCATCGCCAGCCGCAACGATCCCTTCGGCTCTTATGAACACGCCGACGACATCGCTGCTGCCTGGGGTTCGCTTTTGATCGATGCCGGCATGTCCGGCCACATCAATGCCGAGTCCGGGCACGGCCCGTGGCCGGAGGGCGGCATGGTCTTCGCGCAATTCCTGAGCCGCCTTAAAGGCGTCGAGCCATGACGAGAGCCGCCAACTGAAATCCGCATCGCCCCCCGCCCCTGCCGCGGCCCGGTTTTGCGGATGAAACAGTTCGGCGGCCCTGTCACAAGAATTGAAGGGAAATATGCCAGCCGCATTGTAGAATGCACTCTTTTCCTTTATGGGACCGCTTCAAAGACCAAACGCAACGCCACCAGAATCGGCGTCAACCAAGAGACCTGCAATTATGAACCGTCGCCGCCGTATTTACGAAGGCAAGGCCAAGATCCTTTACGAGGGTCCGGAGCCAGGCACGCTTATCCAGTTCTTCAAGGATGATGCGACCGCCTTCAACAAGAAGAAGCATGAAGTCATCGACGGCAAGGGCGTGCTGAACAACCGTATCTGCGAATACGTCTTCACGCATCTGAACAAGATCGGCATTCCCACCCACTTCATCCGCCGCCTCAACATGCGCGAGCAGCTGATCAAGGAAGTGGAGATGATCCCGCTCGAGGTCGTCGTGCGCAATGTCGCCGCCGGCTCGCTTTCCAAGCGCCTCGGCATCGAGGAAGGCGTGGTGCTGCCACGCTCGATCATCGAGTTTTATTACAAGTCGGATGAGCTCGAAGACCCGATGGTCTCCGAAGAGCACATCACGGCTTTCGGCTGGGCCAACCCTGCCGAGCTTGACGACATCATGGCGCTCGCCATCCGCGTCAACGACTTCCTCTCCGGCCTGTTCCTCGGCGTCGGCATTCAGCTCGTCGATTTCAAGATCGAATGTGGCCGCCTCTTCGAAGGCGATATGATGCGCATCATCCTCGCCGACGAGATTTCGCCCGACAGCTGCCGTCTCTGGGACATCGAGACCCAGAAGAAGATGGACAAGGACCTCTTCCGACGCGATCTGGGCGGTCTTCTGGAAGCTTATTCCGAAGTGGCGCGCCGTCTCGGCATCATCAATGAAAACGAACCGATCCGCGGCACCGGTCCTGTTCTGGTAAAGTAATATCGGCTCGTGAAATAATATTGGCCTCGTAGGGTAAAATCAGGAGAAGATCAGGTGATCAAGGCACGGGTGACTGTTACGCTGAAGAACGGCGTTCTCGATCCGCAGGGCAAGGCAATCGAAGGCGCGCTTGGCAGCCTCGGGTTTGGTGGCGTCGGCCATGTCCGTCAGGGCAAGGTTTTCGATCTGGAACTGGAAGGCGCCGACAAGGCGAAGGCCGAAACCGATCTGAAGGCAATGTGCGAAAAGCTCTTGGCCAACACGGTCATCGAAAACTACGCCATCGCCATTCTCTAAGCTCCAGGAGCCGCCGTCCATGAAATCCGCTGTCGTCCAACTTCCCGGCCTCAACCGCGACCGCGACATGATCGCGGCTCTGACGAAAATTTCCGGTCAGGCGCCTGTCACCATCTGGCAGACGGAGACGGATATTCCCGATGTCGATCTGATCGTTATTCCCGGCGGCTTCTCTTATGGCGACTATCTGCGCTGCGGCGCGATTGCCGCCCGCATGCCTGTCATGCAGGCCATCCGCGAGAAGGCGGAAAAGGGCGTGAAGGTTCTCGGCGTCTGCAACGGCTTCCAGATTCTGGTCGAAGCCGGCATGCTGCCGGGCGCCCTGATGCGCAACGCCTCGCTGAAATTCGTCTGCCGCGAAGTGAAGCTCGAAGTCGCCAATAACGACACCGATTTCACCCGTGCTTACGACAAGGGCCAGATCCTGCGTTGCCCCGTCGCCCATCACGATGGCAACTACTTCCTCGATGCGGATGAGTTGAAATCGGTCGAGGGCAACGGCCAGGTCGTGTTCCGTTATGCCGAAGGCACCAACCCGAACGGCTCGCTGAACGACATTGCTGGCGTCATCAATGCCAAGGGCAACGTTCTCGGCATGATGCCGCATCCGGAAAACCTGATCGAAGCCGCCCATGGCGGCAATGACGGCCGCGGCCTCTTCGCTTCGGCGCTTGGCGTCATCGCAGCCTGACAGACGGGCGGGCTTTGAGCCCGCTTTTTTGATGCCGGCTGACGGCGTCGTTTTGGCCCTCTCTTCTGGATGACCTGATGTCTTTTGCCCGTCGATCGAATACCCTCAAGGCGACCGGATTGTTTCTAGCTGCGGCGACCCTGGCTGCTTGTCAGCCGAAACCACAGCCGACAGCCTCGGTCTCCCGCGCCGCTCTCCCCACAATGGAACGGATAGCGCTTGGCGCGAATGCCTGCTGGTTCAAATCGGGGGATGCGGCTTTCAAGGCCTATCGTCTGGCCCCTGAACTCAATTCCTTCTCAGGCCGTCCGCGCATCCTGCTCGTGCCGCGCAACAGTCCGGAATCGCGGCCCATGCTGGTCGTTCAGGCTGAAGGCAACCCGGCAAAGCTCGACGCTTTTGGCCCGGTGATGAACGAGGCCATTTCCAGCCGCATCGCAACCGACGTCAAGCGCTGGGCGAATGGCGGCAAGGGCTGCTGATCTCATCGTAGTATTCTAGCCCTGCATATCGGGCGAGGCGTATCCGCGTCGCTCATTCCTGTGCTTGTCACAGGAATGAGGAAAGGGGAACGCTCGGCAAAAGGCAGACGCCGGCACAAAAAGCTCTTACCACGTACCATTTATCAATTTGCCGAAGCTGCTCTAAGGTACGTAAATAAAAAAACCCGCCAACGCCGGTTGGGAATGGCGTGGCGGGCTGCCGCACGGCTTGATGGCGCCGGGGAAAGAAGGCGCCGCTCTCCGGCAAAAAATTAAAGCGGCCGTGTTGGCCATGAAAAAAGCTGGGATTTCGCCGCTTCCTTCAGGGCTTCATCGCGCGTTACGCCGATATCTTCCAGAAGATCATCAGACAGTTCCCGCAAAGCGAGCCGTCCCTGCCGCTTCCGGTGCCAGTTGAACATGCCCGCAATCAGGCGACCAATTGGCGTGCTGGCGATCTTGGCCGGAAAAGGCGCCGGTGCGACCATGTCGCCGGCATCGCGGAACACGCGTTCCCGTTCGTAACCATCAGGATAGAGCGTATCCGCTGTCGAAAGGTATTGATCCATCTTGCGCATATTGCACCTATTGTCTCCGTGCGTTTGTCTTCATGGAATGCAGACAATAAATACAATTGACTTGCGAAGAGATACAATGCATAAATTGTCACCATGACAAATTGGCTTCCTGATCTCACTGTGGGCGACGGCCCGATATATCTGCGCCTCGCCGACAGTATCGAGGGTGCAATTTCCGATGGCACCCTGCAGGCGGGCTCGAAATTGCCGCCGCAGCGCAACCTCGCTTATGACCTCGGCGTGACAATAGGTACAATCAGCCGGGCCTACGCGCTTATCCACGAGCGCGGCCTGGTCAGCGGCGAGGTCGGCCGCGGCACCTATGTCAATGAGCGCAAGACCCCGGCCCCCTCAGCGCCCATGGAGACGGTGGCGGCAGCCTTCGGCAGCACACGCCACGCTGTCGATAGCAGCGCCGAATTCCGGCTCAACACCACGGCGGCACCCGATGTCGGCCAGAGTGTGCTGATCGCCAGGCATATCGAGGCTGTCGCCCGCGAACATGCCTACGACGTCACCAATTACGCCCGTTCCTTTCCTGACAACTGGTGCATGGCGGGCGCTCGCTGGCTTTCCCAGAACGGCTGGTCGCCAAAACCGGAAAACATCGTCTCGACGCTTGGCGCCCATGCGGCGGTGATGAGTGTGGTGACGGCCATGACCGCCCCGGGAGACCGTATCGTCTTCGAACCCGTGACCTATTCCCATATCAGCCGCAGCGCCACACTTGCCGGACGGCGGGTGACGCTGGTTGAAGCGGATGAAAAGGGCATTGTCCCTGACGATTTCGAGCGCGTCTGCGCCCAGCAGCATCCCAAGATGATCTTCCTGATGTCCGCCGGCCAGAACCCGACCTGCGCCACGCTGCCGGAAGAGCGTCGCCGTGCGATAGCCGATATTGCCCGCCGGTATGGTGTCTGGGTCGTAGAGGATAATCTTTATGGCGCGATGACGCGTGAGGCGATCCCGCTGATTGCTGAATTTGCGCCCGACATTACCTTCGTCGTCGGCGGCCTGTCGAAATCCGTTGCCGCTGGCGTTCGTGGCGGCTGGGTCGCCTGCCCGGCGCAATATTCGTCGCGCATCCGCATTTCCCACTCGATGCTGACAGGCGGTCTGCCCTTCATGCTGGCCGAAGTGAATGCCCGCCTCGTCAACAGCGGTGACGCCGACGACATTCGCAAGGACTGTATAGCCGAGATCAACCAGCGGGAGGCGATTGCCCGGCGGGCCTTCGCCGGACTGGATTTCAATTCGCTGCCCGACATCGCCTTCCTGTGGCTGAGACTGCCCGAACCCTGGCTTTCCGGCACGTTCCGAAACGCGGCGATGAAAGAAGGCGTGCTGATAGATGACGAGGATGAGTTCAAGGCCGGCCGCACCGACAAGGTTTTCCATCGGGTGCGTGTCAGCCTTTCTGGTCCATCGAACCAGCAAGAGTTGACCCATGCCCTCGGCATCCTGCGCCACCTGCTCGACAACGGCTCGGCCGGTTACGAAAGCGTTGCCTAAGGGGCGGAGAGTCTTTCCTGCAACACCCGGCCTAATTCAGTAACTTATCATTTACCAAACCGACAAACTTGCCATCCTTTCCGCAATTCGAGGTGGGGAATGATTCGATGGCAGCATTCAATTCCACAGGTGTGAGGGCGTGTTTTGCGCTGGCGATCCTTCTTGCGGCATTGATCGGCATCATGCCCGCCACTGCTGCGGAAGGCACCGTCTTCGACGAATTGCGCTTCGGCGCAACCACCTCGATCTCCAATCACGACAATGGCGGTGAGGATGGCGTCTTTCCGGCCTTCACCGCCTATTTTGATCCCTTCGCCAGTGCATCTGCGGTGACGCTCGGCCAAAAACTCTCCCGCCCACGGCTACATATCGGTGGCGAGATCGGCACTGAGGGCTCGGCGAATACCATTTACGGCGGCGTCAACTGGACCTTCGATCTCAACCCGAAGATCTTTCTCGATTTCGGTTTTGGCGGCCTCTGGCACGATGGCAAGCTGAGAAACAGTGCCGGCGAAACCGGTGCGGAATTCGGCTGCCGGGTGCTTTTCCACGAATATGCGGCGGTCGGCTATCGTTTCGATAATAACTGGAATATTTCGACCCAGATCGAGCATGCATCACATGCCAATCTGTGCGATGGGCCCAATGACGGACTGACCCGCGTCGGCCTCATGGTCGGCTACAGGTTCTGAAGAAGCCAAGAAAGCAGCGTTTTGCGGGTAAAACCGCGCATTTTCCTGTCGCACCTTTGAGCCTCTTGCGCTAAAGAACCGGAAACTTCCCTCGGCTCGAACCGCGTGAGACCTATGTCGATTCCAAACTCCATCAAGATCACCCCGGAACTCGTTGCATCCCACGGGCTGAAGCCCGACGAATACCAGCGTATCCTCGACCTGATCGGACGGGAGCCGAGCTTTACCGAGCTCGGCATCTTCTCGGCCATGTGGAACGAGCACTGCTCCTACAAGTCGTCCAAGAAGTGGCTGAAGACCCTGCCCACCAAGGGACCACGCGTCATCCAGGGCCCCGGTGAAAATGCCGGCGTTGTGGATATCGACGATGGCGATTGCGTCGTCTTCAAGATGGAGAGCCATAACCACCCCTCCTATATCGAGCCCTATCAGGGTGCGGCGACCGGCGTCGGGGGTATCCTGCGTGACGTCTTCACCATGGGCGCGCGCCCGATTGCAGCCATGAACGCCCTGCGCTTCGGTGCGCCCGACCACCCGAAGACCCGCCATCTCGTGGCCGGCGTCGTTGCCGGTGTTGGCGGCTACGGCAACTCCTTCGGCGTGCCGACGGTTGGCGGCGAAGTGGAATTCGATCCGCGCTATAATGGCAACATCCTCGTTAACGCCTTTGCCGCCGGTCTTGCCAAGTCCGACGCGATCTTCCTTTCGGAAGCCAAGGGTGTGGGCCTGCCGGTGGTTTATCTCGGCGCAAAGACCGGCCGCGATGGCGTTGGCGGCGCGACCATGGCCTCTGCCGAATTCGATGAGTCCATCGAAGAAAAGCGCCCGACCGTTCAGGTCGGTGACCCCTTCACGGAAAAGTGCCTGCTGGAAGCCTGCCTCGAGCTGATGAAAACCGGCGCGGTCATCGCCATTCAGGACATGGGCGCCGCCGGCCTCACCTGCTCGGCCGTGGAAATGGGCGCCAAGGGCGACCTCGGCATCGAGCTTGACCTCAATGCCGTGCCGGTGCGCGAAGAGCGCATGACTGCCTATGAAATGATGCTGTCCGAAAGCCAGGAGCGCATGCTCATGGTTCTCGAGCCCTCCAAGGAAGAAGTCGCCAAGGCGATTTTCGTGAAATGGGGTCTGGACTTCGCCATCGTCGGCAAGACCACCGACGACCTGCGTTTCCGCGTCATTCACAACGGCGAGGAAGTCGCCAACCTGCCGATCAAGGAACTGGGCGATCAGGCTCCGGAATATGACCGCCCGTGGACGCCCGCGAAGGTGCCCGCCCCGCTTGCAGAAAACGACGTCCCCGCTGCCGATATCGCCGATGCGCTGGTATCGCTCGTCGGTTCGGCCAACAATTCTTCGCGCCGCTGGGTCTACGAGCAGTATGACACGCTGATCCAGGGCAATTCCCTGCAGCTGCCGGGCGGCGACGCCGGTGTGGTTCGCGTCGAAGGCCATGACAAGAAGGCGCTAGCCTTCTCCTCCGACGTCACCCCGCGTTACGTCGAGGCCGACCCCTTCGAAGGCGGCAAGCAGGCCGTGGCCGAATGCTGGCGCAACATTACCGCAACCGGCGCCCTGCCGCTCGCGGCCACCGACAACCTGAATTTCGGCAACCCGGAAAAGCCCGAAATCATGAGCCAGCTGGTTCATGCCATCAAGGGTATCGGCGAAGCCTGCCGCGTGCTGGAATTCCCGATCGTTTCCGGCAACGTCTCGCTCTACAACGAGACCAATGGCCAGGCGATCCTGCCAACCCCCACCATTGGCGGCGTCGGCTTGCTGAAGGATTGGGGCCGCATGGCGCGCATCCGTTTTGCCGCCGCTGACGAAGCGGTGCTGCTTGTCGGCGCACCTGCCGGCCTCGGCACCCACATCGCGCAGTCGGTGTACATGCGTGATATCCATGGCCGTATCGACGGCCCTGCCCCGCATGTCGATCTCGCCGCCGAAAAGAAGAACGGCGATTTCGTGCGTGGCATCATCACGGATGGCCTCGCCACCGCCGTTCACGATTGCTCCTCGGGAGGTCTGGCGCTCGCGGTTGCCGAAATGGCGATTTCCTCCGGAATCGGCGCGACCATCGATGCGGTCGAAGGCCACAACCCGGTCCTCACCTTCTATGGCGAAGATCAGGGTCGTTACGTGCTCACCGTGAAGAAAACCGATCTCGACAAGGTACTGGGTGCTGCGAAGGCAGCCGGCGTTTCCTGCGCCAACATCGGCGTTACCGGTGGTTCCACCGTAAAGCTGGGCACGGCGCGCGCCGTCGAGATTAAAGAATTGCACTCGGCCTATGAATCGTGGTTCCCTCAGTTCATGGACGGCGAAACTCTAGTCGCCGCAGAATGAATTAAGGAGAAACACCATGCCCATGAAACCCGGCGACATTGAAGACATGATTAAGGCGGGAATTCCCGGGGCAAAGGTCACGATCCGCGATCTGGCCGGTGATGGCGATCATTACGCGGCGGAAGTCGTGGCAGATGCATTCAAGGGCAAGACCCGCGTGCAGCAGCACCAGATGGTCTATGACGCGCTGAAGGGCAATATGGGCGGCGTCCTGCATGCCCTTGCCCTGCAGACCTCGGCGCCCGAATGATGACTGAGATCACCGGTCTCTGTCCCATCGGCTGAAAGACCTGACGGCTGAAGAATAAAGAAAGGCCCGCGTGATAGTCCCACGCGGGCCTTTTCATATTCGACGTTATCGAAACCTCTAAAGAGCAGGCGGCGTTTGTGACTCGAGGTCGGCAAATGAGGCGGCTGGCAGAGGCCCGGCCGTCAGCAGGGTAAAGTCGTAACCGGACCTGCGATCAGGCCCGAGAACATATTGCCGGTGCATTCTGAGGAAATTCCGCTTGTTCTTCTTGTAACGCTCCGGTGAAAGCGAATGCTTGAAGCGGATCGGCACGATTTTCGGTTGCGGCGCATCGCCATGACCGGTCAGCGCCACCGTGTTGCAACGATATAGATGGATCGGATCTGTGAGACACTGGATATCGAACCATGTCACCTCAGGGTGACGTGCGATGACGCCAATGCTCTGACGAAGCCGCACGGCGCTCGACAGAAACGCGCATTGCAGGGCCGCCCCACCCAGCGTTGCGAAAGACAACTTCCGTCCATCCAGTGCCTCCGGCTTCAGCTCCAGCACGCGGCCGATGACCGCGAGGGCCAAGCTGGCGCCCATGCTGTGCGAGACCACCAGAGCCTCATCCGAAGACTGCTCCAGCGCCGTCAGGACAAGCGCTGCCTTCTCTTCGATCCAGCCTCGGGCAATCGGCTCGTCGCGGCCGACTGCGAGTGCGAACCGCCAGTCCGCATAAAGATGCAGGGTGTGAAAGCGCTCGGCAAACGGCAGGAAAGCCTTGTTGAAAAACAGGGCGGCAGCCGGAAGGCTGACCACCAGCAGCCACAGCGGTAAGGCGAAAAGCCAGGACGACAGGCCAATCACCGCCGCAAGCACGCCACCGGCAAGCATCAGCAGGAACGGAAAAATAAAGAACAGCCCAAAACGCCATGCATGGCGGAAGTAGCGCGCCGCGCCCCCCTCACCGATAATGCCCGCTCCCGCCTTGAAGCCCTGCCAGATCTGCCGCCAGACCGGCGCATTCCGCAATTGTGAGATGACGGCATTATGATCATAGACGATGATGTCCGAACGCGTCCGCCAATCGCCTGACGAGGATTCCACGGTGAATGTTTCGCCGCCCGGCCTGTTCTCCAGCGGCCCCACTGCATAATCGACGGCCCATGTTTTTCCTGCCAGCGCGGCGGCACGCTGATAACGCAGATGATGGGCAGCGGCATCCAGCGGATCGAAACCCGGGAAATAAAGGACAAGTCGTGACGTGACGGTCGGCATGCATAAACCTTCGGGCTGGAGGCACCCGAAAGGATCGCTTGATACAGTGGGCGATGCACGTATAGTAAAAATCGCGACGGAAATATGATTTATTTAAAGGCGGAGAAAATTTGTCTGGCATCGTCGATCAACTGATAAACGGCGTCGTCAAGGGCGCTTTGTCGGAAGTCCTCACCAAGACCGGCATCCGCAAGACGCGCCGCGCACGCCGAACGAAAAGCACCGGTTCTCTTGCCGGCGGTATTGTCGGCTCCGTTCTGGAAGCCGCAATCAAGGCCGCAGTCAAACCGAAGCCGGCCAAAAAACAGGTCAGCAAAAGACGCACCGCCGCCGCGCGCAGCCGGCAGAGATATCGCTAGGCGTCGGAAGACCGTTTTTTGGCGCGTTATGCGTTGCAGGAGGCACGCATTTTTTCCTTCCGACGGGTGGAAATCGCGCCACGACATGTTATTTAGAGGCTAACAGAAAGCAGCGGCCTTGAACCGCATGTGAAAGGAATAGGCCTATGAGCGGCATTCACGACATGATCGACAGCGAAGTGAAGAGCAACGACATCGTTCTTTTCATGAAGGGCACCCCGCAATTCCCGCAATGCGGTTTTTCCGGCCAGGTGGTACAGATCCTCGATTATCTCGGCGTCGACTACAAGGGCATCAATGTGCTTGCCGATGCCGACATCCGTCAGGGCATCAAGGACTATTCCAACTGGCCGACGATCCCGCAGCTCTACGTCAAGGGTGAGTTCGTTGGCGGCTGCGACATCGTGAGAGAGATGTTCCAGTCCGGCGAATTGCAGAGCCACTTCCAAGAACAGGGTATCAGCGTCCGCGGCGCGGCCTGATTTCGGCCGGTTCATCCGGCCCACCCTGATTGTCAGAAATTTATGCCAGGCGTTGCTTCATGCAACGCCTTTGCCGTTCTTTTTGGGGCAATCCTGTGACAAATCTTTCACAATCCACCGCTTCGCGCGCAGGCTCGATGGGGCGTACGGAATTCATTGCGCTGGCCGCAATGCTGATGGCGTTGAACGCGCTCGCCATCGATATCATGCTGCCCGGGCTTCAGGAAATCGGCGCCTCGCTGGGCGTCGAGAATGAAAACCATCGCCAATATGTCATTTCGGCCTACCTTCTCGGTTTCGGCGTCGCCCAGCTTCTCTATGGGCCGATCTCGGACCGTTTCGGTCGCCGCAAGCCGATGCTCTTTGGTCTCGCGATTTACATCGTTTCAGCGCTTGCGGTCGTTTTTGTGCCGTCCTTCTCCGGCCTGCTGCTCCTGCGTTTCATTCAGGGCATCGGTTCTGCGGCGACACGCGTCATCACCATCTCGATCGTCCGCGACATCTATGGCGGCCGCCAGATGGCTGAAGTCATGTCGCTGATCATGATGGTTTTCATGGTTGTTCCGGTCATCGCGCCCGGCACTGGCCAGATCGTGCTCTTCTTCGGAAACTGGCACCTTATCTTTGCCTTCATGGCCGGCATCGCTGCCGTGGTAACGGCCTGGATGTATTTCCGCCTGCCTGAGACCCTGCATCCGGACGATGTCCGCCCTTTCACCGCCCGTTCGGTACTCGGCGGTTTCAAGATCGTGCTCACCAACCGCATTGCGCTTTGCTACACGCTCTCCAGCACCTTCATCTTCGGTGCGCTGTTCGGCTTCATCAATTCCGCTGAACAGGTCTACAAGGGCATTTACGGCCTTGGTCCATGGTTCGCGGCGGCATTTGCCGGCGTCGCCCTGTTCATGGCCTTTTCGTCCTTCATCAATGCGAGGCTTGTCGGAAGGTTCGGCATGCGCAAGCTGTCGCACGGGTCGCTGCTCGGCTTCATCGCCATCACCTTCATCTGGCTTGTGGTGCAGGTGCTGGGACCGGATCCGATGCCTTTCGCCATCTTCATCGTGTTCTTCGCACTTGCCATGTTCCAGTTCGGCTGGATCGGCTCGAACTTCAACTCGCTGGCGATGGAACCGCTTGGCCACGTCGCCGGCACAGCCTCCTCGGTGATTGGCTTCATGGGAACCATTGGCGGTTCGCTAATCGGCGCCGCCATCGGCCAGGCTTTCGACGGTACCGCACTGCCAATGGTGGCGGGCTTCTTCGTCGTCTCCATCATCGGCCTGATCTTTGTACTGATCGGCGAAAAGGGTGTGTTATTTCATGCCCACAACAAGCCGATCCGCTAAGGGACATGGAAAAATAAAAGGGCGCGGAATTCTGTTCCGCGCCCTTTTTTGTTTGCTGGTGGGTCTCGCCGACGGCCGTTACCCCGGAGCTGATCCGGGGTTCAGCCAGCCCAAGTCCTTGGGCTGAAAAAGGTCCTTCCGCCGCGCAGACGCGCCGCAGCTGGATGCCGGATCAAGTCCGGCATGACGGTGAAGGTTGTGCACCCCACAAATCCGGAGCCTCAGACCGTGAAAATCTTCTCGCGCAGCAATTCCCACGTCTCCTGATTAGGCGCCAGCAGCAGCCCGCCATCCACATGGCGTGGCAGATAAGGCGAGCCATCAAGGCGGGCGGCATAGGCGCCCGATTCCTGCGAGATCAATGTGCCGGCCAGGTGGTCCCAGGGCATCAGCTTGTTGTACATGAGGAAATGCATGTGACCGCCGCAGAACAGGCGATACTCATGTGCGGCGCAGCGATAGCTGGTGAAGAGCCGCACATCGGCCAGGTTCACCAGAATCTTGCGGCGCGTCTCCACGTCGAAATAACCGGTATTGGCGATACCCACCATCTGCGACAGTTCCGGCGCCGGCACGACCGACATCTGCGTCTGCGCGCCATCGGCGCTGCACAGCCATGCGCCGGAGCCCTTTTCGGCAATGGCCCAGTCATTGCCCATGGGATCGAAGATCAGGCCGGCGACAGTCTCGCCCTTAGAGATGATGCTCATCATCACGCCGAAAAGCGGCAGGCCGGACGCAAAATTATAGGTGCCATCGATCGGATCGACCACGACAGCCAGATCGGCATCGGCAAGCTTGCCAAGCAGCGAAGCGTCGGCCGCCACCGCCTCCTCGCCGATGAACAGAGCATTCGGCATGATCTCCTGCACGCGGGCGCGGATCAACCGCTCTGCGGCCTCGTCAGCCTCGGTAACCAGGTCGATCGCTTCGGTCTTGATCCTGACGTCGCCATCGCCCAGATTGCGGAACCTCGGCAGGATTTCAACCGCAGCAGCCTCCTGAAGCGCATTGGCAAGAGAGGCGATGTCGAGTTCGAGAGCCATGGGCGAGATCCTTCCATTTGAGCATAAATCTTATAAGGCGACGATTTCCCGCCGCAGCATCTTCCAGCTTTCCTTGTCGGGAGCAGAAAGTATGCCACCGGTCGTCTGGCCGGGCCGATAGGGCGTGTTGTCGAAACGCGCCGTGTAACCACCCGCTTCCTGATGGATGAGCACGCCTGCAAGGTGATCCCATGGCATCAGCTTTTCATGGCCGATGAAATGAAGATTGCCGGCGGAAGCGAGCCAATATTCATGTGCGGAGCAGTTGAGCGACAATGCCATCTTTATCTTCGCCATATTGGCGGCGATCACCGGCCGGCGATCCGGATGGCTGTGGCCCCACGAAAAGAGGCCGACCATGTCGGACAGTGGCGCGGGATCGGCAACCTTCAGCTTTGCCTGCGATCCGTTTTTGCGGTGGAGATAGGCGCCCTCACCTTTCAGACCAATGATGGTGTCCCCCATGACGGGATCGTGGATAAGTCCAGCCACGGTCTCACCCTTGACGGTGACCGCAAGCAGCGTACCGAAGGCGGGAAAGCCGGAAGCGTAATTGAAGGTGCCGTCGATGGGATCGATCACGAAGGCAAGCGGCGCGTCGGCAAGGGCGGGAATGACGGAATGATCCGCGTCATAGGCCTCTTCGCCAACAATATGCGCCTTTGGAAACCGCTCGAGCAGCGCTGCGGTTATCAGCTTTTCGGCCAGAACATCCGCCTCGGTGACGAGATCGACGGCGGATGTCTTTTCGGAGATGGCGCCAGCGCTCAGGTTCCTGAAGCGGGGCATGATTTCATCCGTACCGGCTGCGGCAACGGTGGCAACGAGGAAATCGATATCTTTATCGGAAAGGGTCATCGCGCGGGGCACTTCTTCATAAGGGAGGGTGGGCCTCCCTAGGCTCTTCAGATGACGCCCCCGTGACAGAAAGCGCCGAAAAATCAAAAAGTCTGGGGTCGAGGAGATGGGAAGGGTTCACATGTGCCAGCGCCCGCAGCATCACATCCTTCCGACCGGGCATACGCCGCTCGATATCCGCCAGCATTTCCTTCATGGCGTTGCGCTGAAGCCCGTCCTGCGAGCCGCAAAGGTCGCAGGGGATGATCGGAAACTCCATTGCGGCCGCAAATTTCGCCATGTCTTCTTCGGCGCAATAGGCAAGCGGGCGCATGACCATCAGGTCACCCTCGTCATTCAAAAGCTTTGCCGGCATGCCGGCCAGACGTCCGCCATGGAAGAAGTTCATGAAGAAGGTCTCGAGAATATCCTCGCGGTGATGGCCGAGCAGCAGCGCGTCGCAGCCCTCCTCCCGCGCGATGCGGTAAAGATTGCCGCGCCTGAGCCGCGAACAGAGCGAACAGTAAGTGCCGCCGGAGGGCACCTTCTCCTTCACCACCGAATAGGTGTCGCGATATTCGATGCGATGGGCAACCCCGATCTTAGCCAGATACTCCGGCAGCACGTGCTTGGGGAAATTAGGCTGGCCCTGATCGAGATTGCAGGCAATCAGTTCCACCGGCAAAAGGCCGCGCCATTTGAGATCGAGCAGCAGCGCCAAAAGGCCGTAGCTGTCCTTGCCGCCTGACAGGCCGACCAGCCAGCGCTTCTGGCCATTCAGCATGCCGAAATCTTCGAAGGCCTGACGCACATTGCGGAGCAGCCGCTTGCGCAGCTTGTTGAACGAGACCGAACGCGGCGCATTGTCGAACAGCGGATGCGAGTTGCCGTTCTCTTCCGAAGGCTCGTGATCTGCCTCCACCTTATCAGCGATATCATCGATCCTGGTGAGAATATTCATCATCCGCTCGCTCCGGCTCGACTGCCGTTCTTAATGGAGGCAATGCCCCCATCCGCCGGCAATATCAAGCCCCGAATACGGACCAGCCGGTTTTCGTCGCCAGCATTTCCAGCGCATGTGACCCGAGCGCCGAGTTGCCGACCTTGTTGAGGCCCGGCGACCAGACCGCGATCGATGCCTTGCCGGGTGCCACCGCCATGATGCCGCCGCCGACGCCGCTCTTGCCCGGCAGGCCGACATGATAGGCGAAATCGCCCGACCCGTCATAATGACCGCAGGTCAGCATCAGCGCATTGATGCGCCTTGCGCGGCGGTCCGACACGACGGTATGCCCCGTCAGCGGGTTGCGGCCGCGATTGGCCAGAAACAGGGCGGCGCGGGATAGCTGCGCGCAGGTCATGGAAAGCGCGCACTGATGGAAATAGACCCCGAGCGTATATTCCACGGGGTGATGCAGATTGCCGAAGGAGCGCATGAAATTGGCGAGCGCGAAATTGCGGAAACCCGTCGCCTGCTCGGATTTCGCCACCGTATCGTCGATGCTGATCGTGTCATCATCAGCGAGATACCGCACGAACCGCAGGAGCTCGCCGATCGCCTCGCGCGGCTGATGGCCGGACAAAACGATATCGGTCACCACGATCGCCCCGGCATTCACGAAGGGGTTGCGGGGAATTCCGTGCTCGTGCTCCAGCTGGACTATGGAGTTGAAGGACGATCCCGACGGTTCGCGACCCACTCGGTTCCATACCGTCTCACCGGCCTTGCCGAGCGCCAGCGTCAGCATGAAGACCTTGGAAATGCTCTGGATCGAAAACGGCGTCAGCGCATTGCCAGCCGTATAAGTCGTTCCATCGACCGTGGTGATGGCGATGCCGAACTGGTTGGGATCGACCTTGGCGAGTTCGGGAATGTAATCCGCAACCTTCCCCTCGCCCAGCCTCGGCAGCATGCTGTCATGGATGGAATCGACGATACCCTGAATGTCCTGCATGCAAAGCCTTCCCCAGCAAACAAAAAAGCCGCCCCGAAGGGCGGCTTCCTGAATACTGAAACGCGTCGATTAACGCGAGTAGAATTCGACGACCAGATGCGGTTCCATGACGACCGGGTAAGGAACGTCGGAGAGCGACGGAACGCGAGCGTAGGTCGCAACCATCTTGTTGTGGTCAACTTCGATGTAGTCAGGAACGTCGCGTTCAGCGAGCTGAACGGCTTCCAGAACGGTTACGAGCTGCTTGGACTTCTGGCGAACTTCGATAACGTCGCCCGGCTTGCAGCGGTAAGAACCGATGTTGACGCGAACGCCGTTAACCGTGACGTGGCCATGGTTGATGAACTGGCGCGACGCGAAAACGGTCGGAACGAACTTGGCGCGGTAGACGATGGCGTCCAGACGCGACTCGAGCAGGCCGATCAGGTTTTCAGAGGTATCGCCCTTGCGACGGTTTGCTTCGTCGAAAGTAGCGCGGAACTGCTTTTCGCGCAGTTCGCCGTAGTAGCCCTTGAGCTTCTGCTTGGCGCGCAGCTGCGTGCCGAAGTCGCTCATCTTGCCCTTGCGGCGCTGGCCGTGCTGGCCCGGGCCGTATTCGCGGCGGTTAACCGGGGACTTCGGACGGCCCCAGATGTTTTCGCCCATGCGGCGGTCGATTTTGTACTTAGCCGATTCGCGCTTGCTCATCGTATTTCCTTCTCAAAGGTTTATACCGGCTTGTTGCCAAACCGGGTTAAGGAAACACGCCCTCCTCTGAGGCCCGTTGCAGGGCCTCTGACAGGCTTCTCACATGCGAATGGAGAAACCACGGGACATGTCGGTGATATTGACCGCCGAACGTCAGTTCTTAAACTGCAGGGCAGTCAACAAAACACACCGGACATCACTGCCCGGCGTTGGGGCGGCTTCTACAGAGCTTTCACGGTTTTGTCAAACAAGGCCTTTCGCTTTTTTCTAAAGTCTGCCCTTGAAAAGCAAAAGTGCCCACCCATCTCTTCGTCGTGATCAGAACTCGGGCCCCTCTGGCGTGTTACCGGACAACACGTGATGTCGAGTTTGTTAAGGTTGGGGCCCACGTATATTCTTGACACGCGTTCCCCATCCGTAAAGCCAACCTCGTCCGGCTAAAGGTTGACTGATGGACTTTCTTCTATCGGATTTTCTCGGCACACCCACCTGGATGTGGGGTGTCTTTATTTCTCTTGTCCTTGGCCTGCTCGCGCTCGATCTCGGCGTACTTCATAAGAATTCCAAGGAAATCGGCGTTCGTGAAAGCCTGCTGATGTCAGGCTTCTATATTGCCATCGGCCTCGCCTTTGGCGGCTGGATCTGGTATCAGTCCGGCCAGCAGTCCGCCATGGAATATGTCACGGGCTTCGTGGTCGAAAAAAGCCTGGCGATGGACAATATCTTCATCATCGCCATGATCTTCTCCTATTTTGCCATTCCGCGCCAATACCAGCACCGCGTGCTGCTCTGGGGTATCCTCGGCGTTATCGTCCTGCGCGGCATCATGATCGCCGGCGGCGCGGCCATCGTCGAAAACTTCCACTGGGTGCTTTACCTCTTTGCGGCCTTCCTCGTCTTTACCGGCCTCAAGATGCTGTTTTCCTCCGACCATGACGAGAACGACATCGGCAACAACCGCATCCTGAAATTCCTGCGCAGTCACCTGCCAGTGACAAACAGGCTGCATGGCGAAAAGTTCTTCGTCAAGGAAACCGATGAGACAACCGGAAAACTGAAGACCTTCGTGACGCCGCTCTTCCTGGCGCTCATCATGGTCGAAATCGCCGACCTCATCTTTGCCGTCGATTCGATCCCAGCGATCTTCGCGATCACCACCGATCCGTTTATCGTCTATACCTCGAACATCTTCGCGATCCTCGGCCTGCGCGCCCTCTATTTTGCGCTTGCCGCCCTGATCCATCGCTTCGCCTACCTGAAATATGCATTGGCTGCGGTTCTGGTCTTCGTCGGTTCGAAAATCTTCGTCGCCGACATGCTAGGCATCGCCAAGATCCCGCCGGCTGTTTCGCTCGGCGTCACCGTCGCCATTCTCGTCACCGGCGTCGTCGGTTCGCTGATCGCGACGCGCAAGGAAGCGAAGGCCATCGAGTAATTACACGCGCGAAGGAGGCAGAAAAGCTGCCTCCTTCGTAACATTTTAAGAACTGGCCGGTTTGGTTACTTTATCGAGATGAAATATTACCGCGACGCTCACGTATTTTTTTGCAATTCTTAGAAGAAACGCGATAAAATATCTCGAAGCATTTTAAATAGCCTATATTGTTTGGAAAGAGGATAAGATGGAAAAGGATGTAGCAAAATCAATAATAGAATTGTCTATATCTATTGACACGATTCTGGGGCAAATGTTCGAATGCATAGAAAAAATATCCGACGAAAAAATTAAATTCGCACTCTATAAATCAGCAAATGATTTAATGGGATATATTGCTAGAGACATTATATTCCCCCTGATTGAAATACATCCTGAATTGAATACAGAATCGTAGATTTAGTGATATTTATTCGGAGATTTAATCGACGATTAATCGATTTACCAAGACATATTAGGCCGACATAGACGTCTTTATTTCGAAATTTATAAGTGCAACATATGACATTTGAATCGATCGACCAGGCAATTTCTGAGCAGAAGCTTTGACGAGCGAAGGAAATACTTCAAGGAAGGCTCAGCCATCCCGAAGTCGATCTGGCGCTCTTTCAAAAATATGGTGAAGTGCTGCTTGAGATGAACGATCTCATCGAAGCGGGGCGTATGTTGTTCTGCTCGGGCGCAAGGGACGAGCGCTTCCGGGAAGCGATCGATATCTTCCTCTCAAGAAATGACAGGCGCGAACCGCAACGCTTTCTGGCGCGGTTGCCCTCTTCCATGAGACGGCAACGGCATCTTGCGGAATTTGTCGCTTCGCCGGAATTCGAACGCAGCGGGTGGACTGCGGCGCAACTCTCCCACATCGTTCCAATACAAACTGATGTCGACGCTCGTCCCTGTCAACGGTCGCATCGCATGACCTCGATACTGGCGATCGTCTCTTTGGTTTGCCTCCTGGCCCTCAGCCTTGTGGGTCTCTACACGACAATCGGCTCCGCAGTGCGGCTTTTTGCAGATTGGTGATTACTCCGCCGCCAGCCTTGCATCATCCTCAGCCGCATCCGCATCGCCGGGCGCGGTTTTTGCGTCGAGATCGGGAAATGCCACGATACGCTTGCCGGAGAAATCGGCATGCACCACCACAAGCTCCTTCTCCTCGAAATAACTAAGGAGACGCCGCGCGCGGCGGGCGGAATGGGTGCCGTAGGCGCGGGCAATTCGGGCATCGGACGGGCAAGGTTCCTCGCCGAGCGCTGCCTTGACGAGCAGCAGAAAAACGCCCTGCAGGTCATCGGAAACCGACATCGACAATTCCAGCGCCTTCTCCCAGCCTTCGCTTGCCGCCATTGCGGCATCAACGCCTGAACGGGCAATCGCCACCTGCCGGCGGAACTCCGCCAGCGTCATCGGCGTGCCGGGAATGCGGCGCATGCGGGCGCGCACCAGGAAATCCTGATAAAGCACGGCGTCGGTACGATAGGCGGATTGAGGGTCATCGAGAATTTCGACGAGAACCGCTGAAATCTTTTCGTCGCGCTCTTCCGGCGTTATTTCCGGCTGGCCCGCACGTGGCGACTGCTCCGGCGCTGGACCGACGGTCGCGGGAGTAGACCGGGACAATTCAGCCAGAATATCCGTTGTTGGACGCGGAGCCGGCGGTGTGCGACGAACTGCGGGACGCGTGAATTCTTCCGGGTCCGGCGTAAAGATCAGGTCTTCGACGTCCTGCGGCGCATCCGGCAGCGGCATCAGCTTCGGTGAAGAAGAGCGCGCCGAGGTTTCCACCGCCCCGATGACGATGGGCAGCGGGCGGCGCGACAGTGCCGGGCCAAGCGCCACGAAATTGCCGCGCTGAAGGTCGCGGAACATTTCCGCCTGCCGCCGGTCCATGCCGAGCAGATCGGCCGCGCGCGCCATGTCGATATCGAGGAAAGTGCGGCCCATCAGGAAGTTGGACGCTTCCGCGGCCACGTTCTTGGCAAGCTTGGCCAGTCGCTGCGTGGCGATGACGCCGGCAAGACCACGCTTACGGCCACGGCACATCAGATTGGTCATCGCGCCAAGCGAAGCCTTGCGTGCATCTTCCGTGACTTCACCGGCAACCGACGGCGCAAACATCTGCGCTTCATCCACCACCACAAGCACCGGATACCAGAATTCGCGATCGGCATCGAACAGGCCGTTGAGGAAAGCAGCGGCCGCCCGCATCTGCTGTTCGATATCGAGACCTTCCAGCGTCAGCACGCAGGAAACACGATGCTGGCGAATGCGGTTGGCGATGCCCGCGAGCTCGGCTTCCGTGCGCTCGCCATCCACGACCACATGGCCGAATTTATCGGACAGCGTAACAAAATCACCCTCGGGATCGATGATGACCTGCTGCACCCATGGCGCCGATTGCTCGAGCAGCCGGCGCAGCAGATGCGACTTGCCGGAACCGGAATTGCCCTGCACCAGCAAACGCGTCGCAAGCAATTCTTCAATATCGAGCTTGGCCTGCTGCCCGCCCGATAGAGTTCCCATGTCGATGCCGACCTGCAATGTTCCGTTCCTCGTACTGCCTCAGATCCGGCCGATTCCCCTCGCGGCGGCCGAAGATGCTCTTTACCAAAAAATCGTCGATTGCGTCTCGCCTATGCCGGTAATGCACAGGCATTTGCGTTTCCGGCCTAAGCAGGACGGCGCCAGGCGCGGGCAAAGGCAATACGCCGCCCGAAGACATTGAGCGCCAGCCCGAGAATCACGAGCGCTGCGCCGGCCACTTCGAAGACTGTGATATGTTCCGCAAAAGCGAGATAGGCGCTAATGAAACCAACAACGGGCACCAGCAGAGAAAACGGCGCCACCGTTCCAGCCGGATACCGCAGAAGCAGATAACTCCAGATACCAGCGCCGACAATTGTCGCACCATAGGCCATATAGATCACCACGAACGCCATGGTCGGCGTCGCATTGACCACCCCATCGACTATCGCCCGAGGACCCTCCACCACGAGCGAAAGCAGGATCAACGGCAGAACAGGCACAAGGCTCGTCCAGGCAACGAAGGAGACCGCATTGACCTGGCCGATGCGGCGATTGACGATGTTACCGCAGGCCCAGGCAATGGCGGAACCGACGCCCATCAGAAGCGGCACCAGCGCCGCCGCCGTCATGCGCTCGACGCCGATGACCGCAAGCCCGCCAAAAGCGATGATTGCACCGAGGATTTGCGACGGCAACGGCCGTTCCCCGAGGAACACCACGGCAAGCGCCAGCGTGAAAAAGGCCTGCGACTGCATGACGAGCGAAGCAAGCCCCGCTGGCAGCCCAAGCTTGATGGCCGGATAAAGCAGGCCGAACTGCACAAAACCCATGGCCATGCCGTAAACGATCATATGCCGCCAGGGCACATTGGGCCTGGGCAGGAAAAACACCAGTGGCACTGCCGCAAAGAGATAACGAACCCCCGTCAAAAACAGCGGCGGCATATCGTTGACGCCGATCTTGATGACAACGAAGTTGAAGCCCCACAAAAACACGGTAACCAGGGCCAGAAGTATATGCGGCAATGCCATTTTATTATGTCCGAATGTCAGTCGATGGAGGGCGTCATACGCTGGCCGCCCTCTTCCAGCCAAAGGCAACGAGACCAGCGCCGATCAGGAGGCCACCGCCCGTGCGGTTGACAATCCGCTGAACCTTCGGCTTGCGGATCGTATTACGGGCGGCACTTGCCAGAAGTCCATAAAGCGCCGCGTTGACAGTGGCAAGCACAAGGAACGTCGCCTCGAAAATCAGCACCTGCGGCCAGAACGGCAATGTCGGCACCAGAAACTGCGGCAAAAAGGCCACGAAGAACACGATGCTCTTCGGGTTAAGCGCGGTAACGATATAGGCATGCAGGAAGATTTTGAGCGGTCTTTCCCGGCCCGTCACGCCGGTTCCATCAGTACCTTCGCCACCAACCGGCGAACGCCACAGCTTGATGCCGAGATAGATGAGATAAGCCGCACCGATCCATTTCAGCCCGGTAAAAAGCGCTGCGGATGTGGCGAGCAACGCCCCAAGCCCCAACATCGAGGCCGTCATGGCGGTGAAATCGCCGAGCGCCACGCCTGTCACCGTTGCCGTGCTCGCCTTGCGGCCATGGCCCAGCGCATAAGAAATGACCAGCAGGATCGTCGGTCCTGGAATGGCAAGCATAATGGCGGACGCGGCCACGAAGGCCAGCCAGTTTTCCAATGGCATGATGAATCTCCTCTATCCCGAGTCTTGAGCAAGCCACGGAAAATGTTTTGCTTCAAGCCGGATTGTACGAGCTGTGCAGCTCTCTCCTAATGCCCCCGGGAAACTTCCCGGTACGAGTTTCTCCGTAATCCGCGGTCAAACCGGGACCGGCCTCTCCCGCATGTGCGTGCGGAAGAGGCCACCATTGTCAAAACCGCGGCGCCCAGTAGGGCGTTTCCCAGTCTCGCCGCCGCTTCACGCGCGAAGGGTCGAGGCCGATATCGACCAGAAGGCGCTCCGGCAGATCGGCAGGGTCAGTTGGTGGCGCGTGGGGCACGACAGCGGCAATGAGAACCGCTTTGAGAGTTTTCCAGACGCCGAATGTGACGAACAGACGGTCCACCGCATCCGGCAGCGCATATGCTACCAGTGGTTGATTTTTTTGCATGGGAAATCCATCCCGGCGCGGCAAAGCGGCCAGGTCCTTTATCGATGAAAAACGACAGGACGAAACGACGGGCACAGCAATGATGCCGCACAAACGCGCAGGTCACATGTCGAACGAAATGAAAACGCCAAACGGCAGGGAAATCAGGCCTAAGCCTTATCGGAGGGAGATGCCTCGCATCCCATAACCGCCGATATTCATGCCGGAAAGGCCAGACATGCCGTTAAGGCGCATATTCATGTCATTGGTCATTCCACGCCTCCATTTATAGCGGTTACAGACGAGAAACACCTTACACAGGAAATCCGGCGCGACAAGAGGTCGCAATCTCGAATTGTAAAGAGTCGCAAAAAAGATGCAAAAATGCAACAGACTCATGGAAGGGAAATCAGGACACGGAGACGCTGAGGCCAAAACCCTGCATCAGCCGCCGCGTGGCAAAGTCCGGCTTGCCTGATGTGAAGACGGCGAAGTCGAAACCATCGGGGTGTTCGGCATCCTGGGGCATCGGCACCAGATGACGGGCACGTCTTGCAATTGCCTCGGCGGGATCGAGCCAATCTACCGGCCAGGGGGCCAGACGGCGAAACACGTTGGCCATGAAAGGATAGTGGGTGCAGGCGAGAACGACGATATCTGTGCGTTTTCCATCGCTTTCGATAAAACAGGGTTCGATTTCGGCAAGCACCGCCTCCTCCGACACCGGCTCCCCCCTGATCCAGCTTTCGGCCATGCGCGCAAGGTTTTCCGAGCCGACAAGGCGGACATGGCATTGCGTCGCGAAGGACTGGATGAGATCGCGCGTATAGGCACGCTTGACGGTGCCGGGCGTCGCCAGAACGGAGACGAGGCCGGAACGGGTGCGCTCCGCCGCCGGTTTGATGGCGGGTACTGTTCCGACAAAGGTCATCTGCGGAAACCGGGCACGCAGATCAGCGCCGGCAAGCGTGAAGGCGGTATTGCAGGCGATGACGCAGACTTCCGGGCTGAAATCCTGCAGCAGTTTTTCAAAAAGCGAGAGAATGCGCGCCCTGAGCGCCTCCTCCTCCCAGCCGCCATAGGGAAAACCGGCGTCGTCGGCCACATAGATGAAGCCGCGCTCGGGCATCAGCACGCGCGCTTCGCGCAGCACAGTCAGCCCGCCAATGCCGGAATCGAACACCAGCACCGGCTTCAGCACGTCGGTGGCCGCCTCACTCGTCTTCAGCATTCTCCCCTGCTCCCTCGGCCGATGGCCCCGTTGCCCGACCGGCCTGCTTCGGCCACTGCCGGGGAAAACGGTCGAGCGAATTGATCACGCCGCGGAAAACACTGATTTCCTGCTCGGAAAAACCGCGTCTCGACAGCACGGCACGCAGATTGTCGACCATTTTCGGCTTTTTTTCAGCGGGATGGAAATAACCGCGCGCATCCAGCGCTTCCTCGAGATGTTCAAACAGGCCAAAAACCTGCTCCTTGGTCGAAGGCCGCTGCTCGACGGACTGGAAAAGCGTCTCGCCCAGATCGTCCATGCCTGACTTCATCCACTCATAGGACATCAGGAGCACGGCCTGCGCAATATTGAGCGATGCAAAGGCGGGGTTGACCGGAAATGTCACGATCTCATCGGCCAACGCCACTTCCTCATTGGTCAGGCCCCAGCGTTCACGACCAAACAGGATGCCTGTCTTTTCGCCCGCCTTGAATTTTGCCCTGAGCGTATCGGCCGCAGTGACCGGCGATCGTACCGGCTTGAACCCATAACGCTCGCGCGCGGTCGTGGCATAAACGAAATTAAGATCCTTGATCGCCTCTTCCAGGGTATCGAACACCGTCGTCGCGTCGATGACGTGATCGGCCTTGGAAGCGGCGGAGCGCGCCTTTTCGCTTGGCCAGCCATCACGCGGGTTGACGAGGCGCAGCTCGGCAAGCCCGAAATTGGCCATCGCCCGCGCCACCATACCGATATTTTCGCCAAGCTGCGGTTCGACCAGAATGATCGCCGGGCCTTCCGCCAGAAGTTCAAGCTCGCTGTTTGTGCCTGCCATCGTTGTTTGTCCGTTTTTTTTAAAAGCGCGGCATAGACTTTGACGCCGATACCGTAAAGCGCGCTTCACTGGCACAGATTGCCGCTAAAATCAAAGTCGGAGAGAGCGCACACCCGCTCGGCTTTGCTGGAGATGAGAGCAACACCGCTACCCCGTCATCCTCGGGCTTGAACCGAGGATCCACAACACGTTGAAATCAATGGATCCTCTGGCCAAGCTCGAGGATGACGGGCAGTGTGGCGAAAACCTCGCATCACTCTCCACCGGCTCAAACGGGACCCATTACTCCCCCTTGATGATGTTCGCCATCTCCTCACGCAGCGAGTCCCGGCCTTCGTCGCCCACCCGGTGAATGTCGCTGATGACAGGCCGGCCCTCCTCCTCGATCACATCGAAATGCACCTCGTCCACGGTCGCCTTCATCTCCGCCTCATCCATGCAGGCCCAGAGCTTGAATTTGGCCGTCACGTCAGTCACGCCATCCTTCACCGCGCCCGCCGTCACGGACACATCCTGCAGCGGGCAGCCATCCTGCGAGTTGGTCACAACGTCATAACCGAATGGATCGCCCTTCTCGCCGCTTTCGGCCTCGTAAGCCGGCTTCTTGGAGGCTTCGCGGTATTGCGCGACGAACTCCTTGCTGAAGAGGCTCGTCAGCATGTCCTCGTCGAATATGTATTTCCAGTTTTCCGCATCGCCGGACCAGTTCTTGACGGTGATGTCCATCACCTTCTGGACGGGATCGGTGGGACCGGCGGCGAGGGCGGCGTGGGAAAAGAGGGCGGCGGCAGACAGAAGCAGAATTTTCCGCATGATATGATCCCGGTAGAGGCCCAGAGACGGGCGAAGCGATTCGCCTGACTGTATTCCGGCATTATGGTTTGGCAATGCGCAAAGCGTTATTGCGCTGCGCCAAAAAAGCGCCCCCCATGGCTTTGCCTCAGGCGCGTGCGATGCTATAGCCCCACCGGATATTTTTCCGACTATGGGCGTCAACAGGCGCCACAGCTTCGAAGGTGAGGAATTCATGGCAAAGATCAAGGTAGCCAATCCAGTCGTCGATCTCGACGGCGACGAAATGACCCGTATCATCTGGCAGCTCATCAAGGACAAGCTGATCCTGCCATACCTCGATCTCGACATCGAATATTACGACCTCTCAGTTGAAAACCGCGACGCCACCAACGATCAGGTCACGGTTGACGCGGCCCACGCCATCAAGAAGCACGGCGTTGGCATCAAGTGCGCCACCATCACCCCGGATGAGCAGCGCGTCGAGGAATTCGGCCTGAAGCAGATGTGGAAGAGCCCGAACGGCACCATCCGCAACATTCTGGGCGGCGTCATCTTCCGCGAGCCGATCATCTGCAAGAACGTTCCGCGCCTCGTTCCGGGCTGGACGAAGCCGATCGTTGTCGGCCGCCACGCTTTCGGTGACCAGTACAAGGCAACCGATTTCAAATTCCCCGGCAAGGGCAAGCTGACGATCAAGTTCGTCGGTGAAGACGGCCAGGTTATCGAAAAGGACGTTTTCGACGCTCCGAGCGCCGGCGTGGCTCTTGCCATGTACAACCTTGACGAATCCATCCGCGAATTCGCCCGCGCCTCCATGAACTATGGCCTAATGCGCAAGTGGCCGGTTTACCTCTCCACGAAGAACACCATCCTCAAGGCATATGACGGCCGCTTCAAGGATATCTTCGAAGAAGTCTACCAGACCGAATTCAAGAAGCAGTTCGACGAAATCGGCATCACCTATGAGCACCGCCTCATCGACGACATGGTCGCTTCCGCGCTGAAGTGGTCCGGCGGCTACATCTGGGCCTGCAAGAACTATGACGGCGACGTTCAGTCGGATACGGTTGCTCAGGGCTTCGGCTCGCTCGGCCTGATGACCTCGGTTCTTCTGTCCCCCGATGGCCGTACGGTCGAAGCCGAAGCGGCACACGGCACGGTCACGCGCCACTACCGTCAGCACCAGAAGGGTCAGGAAACCTCGACCAACTCGATCGCCTCGATCTTCGCCTGGACCCGTGGCCTCGCCCACCGCGCCAAGCTGGACGACAATGCGGAACTCGCAAAGTTCGCGGCAACGCTCGAGACCGTGTGCGTCGACACCGTCGAAAGCGGCTACATGACAAAGGACCTCGCGCTCCTCATCGGCCCGGACCAGCCCTGGCTCTCCACCACCGCCTTCCTCGACAAGATCGACGAAAACCTCAAGAAGGCGATGGCTGCCTAAGCCTGCTTTCCCAAGACGTCAAAACCCGGCCTCAGTGCCGGGTTTTTTATTTGCACGGTATAGACGAGGCATTCGTTCAATAGAAACGAAATGGACAACCAGATAGCGAACAAATATCGTTACGTGCCGGCTGGTTGAGCCAAGAGAAAAAACTCTGACACAACGCAGATTTCTTTTTGTTCACGGCATCTTGATTAGCGGTTGCACTAGGCGCAGAATTTGATTCTGCGTGTCCAGGGCCAGCAGGACAATAAGACTAAGATTAAACAGCATCTACTTGCACACAACTTGCCCGACACAGTCAAACGTTCATCGTAGCATCCACGCGATCTTGGAAAGACGCTAGGGATGTTGCGGACTTTAAAAATATGAAACGCAGGCCGAAAGCCCTTTGGGTTCGCCTGATGTTTCGACGATTTTGCTTGGGGAGGCAAAAGAGCATGAGTGAACTGATCTTTTACACCAACCCCATGTCGCGCGGGCGTATCGCGCGGTGGATGCTCGAGGAAGTGGGCGTTCCCTATCGAACCGAGATACTTCGTTTCGAAACCTCGATGAAATCGCCTGCCTATCGGCTGATCAATCCGATGGCCAAGGTGCCCGCCATCAAACATGGCGATACCATCGTCACCGAGGCCGCCGCGATCTGCGCCTATCTGGCTGACGCCTTTCCCGGTGCGAACCTAGCGCCCACACCCAAGTCACGCGGGCTTTATTACCGCTGGATGTTCTTTGCCGCAGGCCCGCTGGAAATGGCGGCGAGCATGAAGGCAATGGGTTTCGAAGTACCGAAGGAAAAACTGCGCATGGCCGGCTGCGGCAGCTATGCGGATGTGATGAACACGCTTGAACGGGCCGTCAGCGAAAACCGCTTCATCGCCGGCGATCTCTTTACCGCCGCCGATGTCTATGTCGGCGCCCATGTTGGCTGGGGCCTGCAATTCGGCACGATTGAAAAACGCCCGGCCTTCATCGACTACTTGTCGCATCTGACCGAGCGCCCGGCATTTAAGCGGGCCGCGCAGCTCGATGAGGAAGCGGTGAAGGATATGAAAGCGACGGACTAGAGCATTTCCGGTGATCACGGGATCACCGGAAATGCTCTAGTGTTTGTTTTTACCGCATTGTCCGACGCCGAGGCGAACACGCTTCGGCTGGAAATACTCCAGCAGGCTTGGCGCTGCCCAGCGCAGAATAGTCCCTGAACCATCCACAAACGGAAATTCACAAGAAAAAGGCGGGCCAAAATCCCGCCTTCTCATTTTCTGTCGATCAGGCCGCCAGAGCCGCTGCCACCGCTTCGATGGCCTCCTGCGCCTTGGCGCCATCAGGACCACCTGCCTGCGCCATGTCCGGTCGGCCGCCGCCGCCCTTGCCGCCAAGTGCGGCGGAAGCAGTGCGGACGATATCGACGGCGCTGAAACGGGACGTCAGATCTTCCGTCACGGCGGCGACAGCGCTTGCCTTGCCATCCTCGGAAACGGCGATCAGCAATACAACACCGGAGCCAAGGTTGGCCTTGGCCTCATCGGCAAGCCCCTTGAGATCCTTGGCATCGATACCAGCAAGGGATTTTGCCAGGAAGTTGACGCCCGCAACCTGCTTGACGTCGCTTGCCCCGGCATCGGCCGAACCGCCGCCCATGGCGAGTTTGCGGCGGGCATCGGCGAGCTCACGCTCCAGCTTCTTGCGCTCGTCCAGCAGGCCTTCAACGCGCGACAGAACATCGCCCGGCTGAACCTTCAGCGACGAGGCGAGCGCCTTTACCCGCTCGTCCTGTTCGGCGAGATAGGCAAGCGCGCCCTGGCCGGTTACGGCCTCGAGACGGCGCACACCGGCACCGACGGCGCTTTCACCGAGGATGCGGATGAGACCGATCTGGCCGGTCGCAGCCACATGCGTGCCGCCGCAAAGCTCGACGGAATAAGGACGGTTGGCTTTCGAGCCATGTAAGCCGGTGCCCATGGAGACGACACGAACCTCGTCACCGTATTTCTCGCCGAACAGCGCCATCGCGCCCTCGGCAATGGCGTCATCGACGCTCATCAGGCGGGTGACGACAGGCGAGTTCTGCAACACGATTTCGTTGGCCATGTCTTCAACGACCTTCAGCTCCTCGGCAGACATCGGCTTCGGATGTGAAACGTCAAAGCGCAGGCGCTCGGGCGCGACCAGCGAACCCTTCTGCGCGACATGGGTGCCCAGCACTTCGCGCAGCGCCTCATGCAGCAAATGGGTGGCGGAGTGATTGGCGCGCAGACGCGAGCGGCGGTCATGATCGACCGTCAACTGAACGGCATCGCCCACTTTGATGCCGCCCTTGGAGACGGTGCCCATATGAACGAAGAGGCCTTCGCCGCGCTTCTGGGTGTCGGAAACGGCAAAAGCGCCGTTATCGCCGGAGATTACGCCGATATCGCCCATCTGGCCGCCGGACTCGCCATAAAACGGCGTCTGGTTGACGACGACCTGCACGGTCTCACCATCCACAGCGCTTTCGACGGCCTTACCATCCTTGACGATGGCCTGCACGACGCCCTCGGCGGTTTCCGTGTCATAACCGAGGAACTCGGTGGCGCCGAGTTTTTCCTTGAGTTCGAACCAGATCGTTTCGGTGGCCTTGTCGCCGGAACCGGCCCAATGCGAGCGGGCTTCCGCCTTCTGGCGCTCCATGGCATCCGTGAAGCCGGAAATATCGACGCCGATTTCGCGGGCGCGCAGTGCGTCCTGCGTCAGGTCGAGCGGGAAACCATAGGTGTCGTAAAGCTTGAAAGCGGTCTCGCCATCCAGCATGTCGCCCTTGTGCAGGGTCGAGGTGGCATCCGACAGCAGCGACAGGCCGCGTTCCAGCGTCTTGCGGAAACGGGTTTCCTCAAGCTTCAGGGTTTCGGAGATCAGCGCTTCGGCGCGGACCAGTTCCGGATAGGCGCGACCCATCTGCTGCACCAGCGACGGCAGCAGCTTGTAGATCAGCGGCTCGCGCGCGCCGAGCAGTTCGGCATGGCGCATGGCGCGACGCATGATGCGGCGCAGAACATAACCGCGGCCTTCATTGGACGGCAGCACGCCATCGGCGATCAGGAACGCAGACGACCGCAGGTGGTCGGCGATGACGCGGTGGCTGGCGCGCTTTTCGCCTTCAGCCGGAACACCCGTCGCTTCGACGGAAGCGGCGATCAGTGCGCGGAACAGGTCCGTATCGTAATTGTCATGCTTGCCCTGCAGCAGAGCGGAGATACGCTCCAGACCCATGCCGGTATCGATCGACGGGCGCGGCAGGTCGATGCGCTCTTCCTTCGTCACCTGCTCATATTGCATGAAGACGAGATTCCAGATTTCGATGAAGCGATCGCCATCCTCTTCCGGCGAGCCGGGCGGGCCGCCCCAGATATGATCGCCATGGTCGTAGAAGATTTCGGAACAGGGGCCGCAGGGTCCGGTATCGCCCATCGCCCAGAAATTGTCGCTGGTCGGGATGCGGATGATGCGGTCGTCGGAGAAACCGGCGATCTTCTTCCAGAGGTTAAAGGCCTCGTCGTCGGTGTGATAAACCGTGACCAGCAGGCGATTGCGGTCGATGCCGAATTCCCTGGTGATCAGGTTCCAGGCGTGCGTGATCGCCTCTTCCTTGAAATAATCACCAAAGGAGAAGTTGCCGAGCATTTCGAAGAAGGTGTGGTGACGGGCGGTATAACCGACATTGTCGAGGTCGTTATGCTTGCCGCCAGCGCGCACGCATTTCTGCGCGGATGCCGCAGTAGAATAAGGACGGCTTTCCAGACCGGTGAAGACGTTCTTGAACTGCACCATGCCGGCATTGGTGAACATCAGCGTCGGATCGTTGCGCGGCACCAGCGGGCTGGAGGGCACAATCTCGTGTCCGTTCTTCTTGAAGTAGTCGAGGAAGGTCGACCGAATTTCATTTACACCGCTCATGCCCACACACCGCTCACAGCTGGAGTCCATCACCGCCATCGGAAATGATGGCTATATTGCAAAATCAATGGCTTTTATCGTCCGCATCCTGCCCTGTCCAGCCATGGAGACCGGCGAAGGCGTACCGACAAAGAAAAAGGGCCATACGACAGAAATCGCACGGCCCATTTTGTTCAATTCGATTCACATCGAGACAGGCGATCCGGCAACGGATGCCTGAAGCTCGACGGCAGGATCAGCCTTCGTCACCGTCGCCGTCATCGCCGGAATCAGGACCGCCATTCTGCAGGAAACGATCCGCAATCAGGCCGGCGTTCTGGCGCAGCGCCAGCTCGATCTCGTTTGCCGTATCGGGGTTATCGCGCAGGAAGGTCTTGGCGTTTTCACGCCCCTGCCCCAGACGCTGGCTGTTATAGGAGAACCAGGCACCCGACTTTTCAACGATACCGGCTTTTACGCCGAGGTCGACAAGCTCACCGGTCTTGGAAACGCCTTCGCCATACATGATGTCGAATTCCACCTGCTTGAAAGGCGGCGCCATCTTGTTCTTGACGACCTTGACGCGGGTCTGGTTGCCGACAACCTCTTCGCGTTCCTTGACAGCGCCGATACGGCGGATGTCGAGGCGAACGGAAGCGTAGAACTTCAGCGCATTACCGCCGGTCGTCGTTTCCGGCGAACCGAACATGACGCCGATCTTCATGCGGATCTGGTTGATGAAGATGACCATGCACTTCGACTTGGAGATCGAAGCGGTCAGCTTGCGCAGCGCCTGGCTCATCAGACGCGCCTGAAGACCCGGCAGGCTGTCGCCCATCTCACCTTCAATTTCCGCCCGCGGCGTCAGCGCCGCAACGGAGTCGACCACGAGAACGTCGACCGCTCCGGAGCGCACCAGCGTATCGGTGATCTCAAGCGCCTGCTCGCCCGTATCCGGCTGCGAGATCAGCAGGCTCTGCAGATCCACGCCAAGCTTGCGCGCATAGACCGGATCAAGCGCATGTTCGGCGTCAACGAAGGCGCAGATGCCGCCCTTCTTCTGGGCTTCCGCAATGGTCTGCAGCGCCAGCGTCGTTTTACCCGAGCTTTCCGGACCGTAAATTTCAATGATGCGCCCCTTCGGCAGTCCGCCGATGCCGAGCGCGATATCCAGGCTGAGCGAACCCGTCGAAACGGTCTCCACCTCAACCACATTTTCATTGGAACCGAGCTTCATGATCGATCCCTTGCCGAACGACCGTTCGATCTGGGAGAGCGCCGCTTCCAGTGCCTTGCTTTTATCCACCGATTTATCCTCTACGAGACGCAAAGAATTTTGTGCCATCCGAACCACCTTTAGGTTATTGAAGCCGCACAGGCAATGTAGCAGTATGGGAACGGTATGTACTCTATTTGTTCTCATTTAACAAGGCTGAGCCAGCATATTGAAAACAAATAGTGATAAGTCGTTTGTTCTGCTTTCGTTTTTCTGTGCGCGGCCCCTTGCCGCAAACCGGAGGCGAGGTCAGGAAGACGTCAGTTTAGGCCGAATCGTCCGGCCTTACCATCCGCCAGAGAGGGAAACGCAAGCGTGAAGAAAATACTCGTTCTGGGCGGCGCGCATATCGACAGGCGCGGCATGATCGAGACTGAAACGGCGCCGGGCGCCAGCAACCCCGGCTCCTGGATGGAAGAGGCGGGCGGCGGCGGTTTCAATGCTGCACGCAATCTCTCCCGGCTCGGCTTTCAAGTCAGGATCATCGCCCCGCGGGGCGGCGACGTGACGGGAGAAGCCGTTGCGGAGGCTGCACGACAGGCTGGCGTGGAGGACACGCCGTTCACCTTCCTCGACCGGCGCACACCGAGCTATACCGCCATTCTGGAGCGTGACGGCAACCTCGTCATCGCGCTTGCCGACATGGACCTCTACAAGCTCTTCACGCCGCGCCGGCTCAAGGTCCGCGCCGTCCGGGAGGCCATCACCGCAAGCGATATCCTGCTCTGCGACGCCAACCTGCCCGAGGAAACGCTGGCTGCACTTGGCCTCGTTGCCCGCGCCTGCGAAAAGCCGCTGGCGGCCATAGCCATTTCGCCGGCCAAGGCCGTGAAGCTGAAAGCGGCGCTGGCCGACATCGACATCCTCTTCATGAACGAGGCGGAAGCGCGCGCGCTCACCGGCGAGACGGCCGCTGACGTTCGTGACTGGCCGGATATCCTGCGCAAGGCCGGGCTTTCCGGCGGCGTCGTCACCCGCGGCGCCAGCGAAGTCGTGGCCTTCGACGGAAATGAAAAAGCAATCCTCCACCCGCCCCTCATCCGCGAAGTGAAGGATGTAACCGGTGCGGGCGATGCCATGGCGTCTGGCTACCTCGCCGCCATTGCCGAAGGAAAGACGATTGCCGAAGCCCTGAGACGGGGCGCTGCGGCAGCGGCAATCACCGTGCAATCGCCCTTTGCCACCGCGCACGACCTATCAAAACACAGTGTCGAAGCCATGTTGGGGCTTGTTCCCCAGGCTGAAATGCTGGCATGAACCCGCTTTTAAAAACTGGAACAGATGAAATGACCCGCCCCATCTCCCCTCTCCTGCCCATCGTCTATTCTCAGGAAGTCGCCGCCGCCAAGCAGCGCGGTGCGCCGATCGTCGCGCTTGAATCGACCATCATCACCCATGGCATGCCCTACCCCGGCAATATCGAGATGGCGGAAAGCGTCGAGCAGATCATCCGTGATCAGGGCGCGGTTCCGGCCACCATCGCCGTCATTCACGGCACATTGCATATCGGCCTCGAGAAGGATCAGCTCGAGGCGCTGGCCCAGACCACCGATGCCATGAAGGTCTCGCGCGCCGATATCGCCTTTGCGATCGCCGAGCGCCGCACCGGCGCCACCACGGTTGCGGCGACCATGATCGCCGCTGCCCGCGCCGGCATCCGCGTTTTCGCGACCGGCGGCATTGGCGGCGTGCACAAGGGTGCGGAAGAAACCTTCGACATCTCCGCGGATTTGACGGAGCTTGCAAAGACCGGAGTGATCGTCGTCTGCGCCGGCGCCAAGGCGATCCTTGATATTCCGAAGACGCTCGAAGTCCTCGAAACCAACGGCGTACCCGTCGTCACTTTCGGTTCGGAAGAATTCCCGGCCTTCTGGTCTCGCTCCTCCGGCCTGCCAAGCCCGCTTTCGCTCAACAGCCCGGCCGCAATCGCCAACTTCCAGGTAACCCGCGAACAGCTCGGCATCGATGGCGGCATGCTGGTGGCCAATCCCGTGCCGGAAGCTGACGAGATTCCGCGCGAGGAAATGGAAATCTACATCAACCGCGCCATCTCGCACGCCGAGCGGGATGAAGTGACCGGCAAGGCTGTCACGCCGTATCTGCTGGGTGACATTTTCCGCCTGACGGATGGCCGCAGCCTCGAAACCAATATCGCGCTGGTTCGCAACAACGCGCAATTAGCGGCTGAGATTGCGGTGGCGCTGAGCTAACCGTCGGGGTTGGGATCATCCTCAAGCTTGCGGGTGACGCCAGGGTTCGAAAACCTCACCTCCGTCATGCCGGACTTGATCCGGCATCCAGCCACGGCGCGTCTGCGCCGTGAAAGAGTCTTTCGTGATCAAGGACTTAATCACGCTGGACCCCGGATCTGGTCCGGGGTGACGGATTGCGGATGATCAAGTCCTGCCAAACGCCTCGGCGCTGGGGACATCGTAAGCAATAAAAAGGCCCGGAGAGCTTTCGCTTCCGGGCCTTGTTTTTCTATTTGAACCCGTTCAGTTCTGAGCGACCGGCTTCACCAGCGGCGTCACGCGGCGGATGGTGACGCGGCGGTTCTGCTGTTCCGGGCCGAGTGTCTGGACCTTCAGGTAACGCTCGCCGTAACCCTGCGTCGCGAGGTTTTCCGGCGGGATGCCGTAGACGTCGGTCAGCACGTTGGCGACGGAGGCAGCGCGCTCGTCAGACAGTACGAGGTTGCTTTCATCCGAACCGACGGCATCGGTATGGCCTTCGATGAGGAAGGTTTCCGCCGGGTTCTTTTCCAGCGCCTTGTTGATTGCGTCGGCCACCTTGCGCAAGGAGCGAGCCTGCGCCATCGGGATTTCAGCGCTGCCGGTCGCGAAGGTGATCGTATCGAGGTCGATACGGCGCACCTTGTCACGGATGCGAGCCGAATAGCGCACTTCATCCAGCGAATAGACACGTTCCACCGGCTCGACAGGCGGCTGTTCCAGGAAGCGGTAATAATCGCGATCCGGATCGCTCGACGTGTCGATGATGTAGTCCGTCACGGGAATGCGCAGACGCATGGGCGGAAGATCGAGACCGGGGTCGCGATAAACGTAATCGCGGTCCGGATCGTCCATCAGCTCCGGTGCGTAGAACAGCACATATTCGCGGCCGCGATCGTCAATGCGCGAACGTTGGATCACGTCGCCATAACGGTTGCGGATCGTCACGACCTGCGTGCCATCCCGGCGCTCCACGGTTTCGCGGACACGGCCGCCCTGCAGGCGCTCGTAATAGGGCTCGCCGCCATCGCGGATGAAGCGCTGGTTGTCATCGCCACGCACCACGACGCGGTCACCGAACTGCAGGATGATCGGCGCATCGCCATCACGATCACGCGGACGACCCTCGCGCGGCTGCCATTCGCGTACACCGTCCGGCCGCTCATATTGCGGGCGGCGGTCGATGCGCTCGCCCTGCTGGGAAGTGATGGCTTCCAGCTTTACGGGTGGCGGCGGAGCCTTGCCTTCAGCAGCACCGGCGCGTTGCGCCTCGGCGTCGGAGGTCGGGACCTTGAAGTCGCCGGCCTGTTCGCGTTCACGACGGCGTTCCTCGCGGGTCTGGCGGTTGCCGGAGCGCTCCACTTCCTTGTCGCTGTCGAGAACGGCAGCACCCTTGTCGACCGGCAGAATGACGGTGTCGGCCGTCTTGGACGGGTCCTTGGCGATCGCCTTGGCCTTGTCCAGCTCCTCCTTCGTCATCGGCGGGGCTTCCGTCTGCGGAACGGCAACCTGGTTCGGCACCGGTTCGCCGGCAGGCGCCTGCCCGGTCGTCGCACCGCTCGGCGGCGGGGTCGGCGCGCCTGGCAGCGGGGCTGCGGGTTCCGTCCTACCCTGACCTTCTACCGGCGGCTGTTCGGAAGGCTGGCGGCCAGGTGCAGGGTTTGGCTGGGCCTCGGGTGCCGGCGGGCGCGCGGGCGTCGGCGCTTCTGTCGGAACAGGTGCTTCCTTCGCGGCGGGCTCGGGAGCGGCAGGCTTTTTCTCGGGAACGGCTTTTTCGGCCGGTTCGGCTTTCTGTTCCGGGGCCTTTTCCTCTACTGCCGGTTTTTTGGCGGGTGCCGGCTCACGGGGCTTGGCCGGCTGCTCGGCATTTTCAGGGCGAGCTGCTGGCTCCTGTTCGGCCGCAGGCTCTTTCGCACGCTCCTTACGGGGACGCTCGGGACGCTGTTCGCCGTCGCCTGCAGGCTGCTCGGCCCGTTCCGGGTTGCGCGGACGTTCCTTCGGCTGCTGTTCGGCAGGCGCAGCTTCAGGCGCGGCCTCACGCTGACGAGCCGGGCGCTGTTCACCCTCGCCCTGCGGCTCCTGCGCCCGTTCAGGCTTGCGGGGACGCTCCTGCGGCTGCTCGGCCGGCGCAGGCTCCGGGCGGGCCTCACGCTGCTGCGGTTCCGGCGGCGCTTCGCGCTTGGGCTCCGGCTCGCGCTGGGGCTCCGGTGCGCGCTCTTCACGCTTCGGTTCGGCAGGTTGCGCCTCTTCGGCGCGCTGACGCTTCTTCTTGAGTTCTTCTTCGGGGTTTTCCTGCGCCGGCTCCGCCTGCGCCAGGATTATCTGGCCGGGCGCGGTTTGAGAAACAGGCGCCTGGGCGCGGGCCGCGCCGGCAAAGCCTGCCGCTGCTGGCTCAACCGCGATCGCGAGAGACATGAGTGGAAAAACCACCCCGGTCAGCAATGTTTTTTTCTTTTTCAGCATCAGTGCTTCCTCATCTGCCGTCATTTTATGGGTCGCGAATGACGCGACGTCGTGGGCCCGGCTTGGCACGCAGGCGCTGTTCAACGCCTTACACACGCTCCGGTTCCCATGATGACCAAAGCCTTCTGTACCGGAAATGAACAGATCAAGGCCTTTTCGTGGAGGCTCTGCGGCACAAAGAAGGTCGCTAATATTGCAGTTGCATTTTTTGACCAAGCGGATGAATAATCACATCCGCGCTGAAGGCCACAGGCGGTATCCTCCGTCCTGCCGCGCCTTGGCGCCCATGGCGTCCGCACTGAAAACAACAACAGACCGCGGATGAACGACCAAAAGAGAGGATCGAAATGCCTATTTCCACCCGTCTGCTCGCAGCCGTATCGATTGCCGCCATCTCGCTCTTTTCCGGCGCGGCTCTCGCGCAGGACAAGATTGTCATCGGCACCGAAGGCGCCTACCCGCCCTTCAACAATCTCGAAGCCGACGGCACGCTGACCGGCTTCGATATCGACATCGCCAAGGCGCTGTGCGAACAAATGAAGGCCGAGTGCACCTTCGTCACCAATGACTGGGACGGCATCATCCCCGCCCTTCAGGCCAAGAAGTTCGACGCCATCATCGCGTCCATGTCGATCACCCCGGAACGTCTCCAGAAGGTCGACTTCTCCAAGAAATATTACAACACGCCGCCGGCGATCGCCGTGCCGAAGGATTCGCCGATCAAGTCCCTCGACGATCTCAAGGGCAAGTCGCTCGGCGCACAGGGCTCCACCACCCACTCCAACTACGCTGAAAAACACTTCCCGGATTCCGACGTGAAGATGTATCCGACCGCAGACGAATATAAGCTGGACATCGCCAATGGCCGTATCGACGCCGTCATCGACGATATCGTCGTGCTGTCGGAATGGCTGAAGACCGATGCCGGCAAGTGCTGCAAGATCCTGACACCGCTCAAGGTCGACGTCGACATCAACGGCAACGGCGCAGGCATTGCCGTTCGCAAGGGCGACACGGCGCTGGCCGACAAGTTCACGGCTGCCATTGCCGGCATCCGCGCCAGCGGCAAGTACCAGGAGATCAACAAAAAATACTTCGATTTCGACGTTTACGGCGAGTAAGCGGGTTCGATCTGTTGAAATCTCGTGGCGGAAGGCTTGCCCTTCCGCCATTTTTGTTTGAAAACGTCACCATAACAATCACGGCGGCTTAAGACCGCAGGGGAAAATTGGCATGAGCGGAGCATTTTCCGCCATAGGTGCGTTCTGGACCTATGTCTCGACACTTCTCGATCCCTTCTGCGGGCCGGCCGGTCTCTTCTCGCTTTTCGGAAACGGCACTCTCGTCGCCTGCGGCGATGCGGGCTGGGGCGATGAAATCGCTTTCGGCGTCAAGGTCACGATCTCGCTGGCGCTTGCCACCCTGCCAGTCGGGCTATTGATCGGCTTCCTGATCGCGCTCGCCGCGCAATCGGAAGAAAAATCGCTTCGGCTGGCCGCCGGAATCTATACCACCATCTTTCGTGGCCTACCCGAACTGCTGACGCTCTTCATCGTCTATTATGGCATCCAGATGCTGCTGCAATCCGTGGCAGGTTACATCGGCATTACCGGCCCCATCGAAATCAACGCCTTCGTTGCCGGCATGGTGGCGCTTTCGGTGGTGTTTTCATCCTATGCGTCTGAGGTGCTTCTCTCGGCCTTCAAGGCCATACCGAAGGGGCAATATGAGGCGGGTGACGCACTCGGACTTTCCCGCAGCCGCACCATGGTGCTCATCATCATTCCGCAGCTGGTGCGGATCGCCCTTCCCGGCATGACCAACCTGTGGGTCATCCTGCTGAAAGACACGTCCTACGTATCGATCATCGGCCTTGCCGATATCATCCGCCAGACCGGCATCGCCGCCCGCGTCAGCAAGGAAGCCTTCTTTTTCTACGGCATCGCCTGCCTGCTTTACCTCATTCTCGCGCTCCTCTCATCCATCGGCATCGGTTTCATAGATCGCTGGTCGCGCAAGTCGGAGGCCAGACGATGAGCCATATCAAGGAACTCATTCCGCCACGCCCAGCGCCCATCGTTGCGGACAAACCGCTGAACATCTCCCGTGTCGTCGGCATCGCTGTCATTACGCTCTGGCTGCTTCTCGCCGCCGGGCTGTTATTTGCGATGATCGAGGGTTGGGATTGGGACAAATTTGAACGGTATGGGCCCCGTTATATCGATGGCCTCATCACCACAATCACGCTGGTCGGCAGCTCGATCATTCTCGGCGCCATCCTGTCCGTGCCGATCGCCTTCGCCCGCATGTCTGAAAATCGCGTCATCGGCGCGCTCGCTTATGCCTACGTCTATGTCTTCCGCAGCACGCCGCTGCTGGCGCAGCTTTTCCTGATCTATTACGGTCTCGGCAGCTTCCGCCCGGCGCTGGAAGCCGTTGATCTCTGGTGGTTCTTCCGCGAAGCCTGGTATTGCGGCCTCCTGTCGCTGACGCTCAACACCGCCGCCTATCAGGCGGAGATCCTGCGCGGGGCGATCCAGAGCGTGCCGCGCGGCCAGCACGAAGGGGCGGCGTCGCTCGGTATTTCCAAGTTCATCACCTTCCGAAAGATCATACTGCCGCAGGCGCTAATCGTCGCTTTGCGCCCCTATGGCAACGAGATCATCCTGATGATCAAGGGTTCGGCGGTGGTCTCCATCGTCACCGTCTTCGACCTGATGGGCCAGACCCGTTACGCCTTTTCCCGCACCTTCGATTATCAGGCCTATCTCTGGGCTGCGATCTTTTACCTTGCGATCGTCGAGACGCTGCGCCATGTCTGGGCCTGGCTGGAGGCCCGCTTGACCCGTCACCTCAAGCGCTGAGCCAAACGTTGGCAGCACTCATCAATGAGTACTGCCAACGTTTTGAAAAATATAACAAATTTGTGACACATCCATTCTTTTGGCAAGGTTGGGTTAACCCTGCCGTGTTCCCATCTAAGATACAGCGGCAACGCTGTGATCGGTCATCATCGATATGGGAACCGCCACCATGAACAAGGACATGGAAATGATGCTGAGAGGCTACGGCCTCACCACCGCCCAGATATTCTACCGCCTGCCGGACCATCCGCTGGTTCTCCAGACCTATGTCTGGCAGAATTACGATCTGGCCCCCGATTTTCCCGAAATGCACGGCTTCCTCAAGTTCTGGCAGGAAAAGCTCGACGGCCCCCTGCACTCCGTCCGCTACGTGCACCGGCAGGTTATCTCGGCGCAGGAATGGCGCGCACTCAAAGGAGAGTTCATCCTCCACTAAGTCCTCACGCCACATAAACATTGCGCCCGTCCCCGATGCGGCTTACAGCAAACGTCAATTGAAGACGCTGACGGATAAGGCACGATGACCAAGAACCAGAAGATCGACGAAGAGGCGCTCGCCGAGGCCTATAACCGCGCACTCGCGCTTGAAAAGGCCGGTGATGTGGACGCGGCGGTGAAGGCCTATGAGGAGGTCCTCGCCATCGATCCGGAAGACCACGGTGGCGCAGCCGTGCGCATTGCCGCCATGGGCCGGGGCGACCAGCCGTCCAAAGCGCCCGACGCCTATGTCGAAACCCTGTTCGACCAGCATGCCGAAGCCTTCGAGGACATTCTTGTCGAGCAGCTGGGTTACGCCGTGCCGATGATGGTTCGCCAGCGGCTGCAGACGCTCAATCTCGGCCCTTTCAAACGCCTGCTCGATCTCGGCTGTGGCACCGGCCTCACCGGTGAAGCGCTGCGCGATATGGCTGACGACATCACCGGCATCGATATTTCCGAAAACATGGTCGAGATCGCTCATGAGAAGGACCTCTACGAGACGCTCTATGTCGCCGAAGTTGAGGATTTCCTTGAGGACAATGACGACGAGCCCTTCGACATCATCACCGCCACCGATGTGTTGCCCTATCTCGGCGCGCTGGAACCGCTGTTTTTCGGCGCCGCCGAAAACCTCAATGCCGGCGGCCTGCTGATCTTCTCTTCGGAGACCCTGCCCGAAGAAATCATGGCCGGGCGCCCCTACATGGTCGGCCCGCACCAGCGTTTCGCCCATGCCGAAACCTATGTCCGCGAACGACTGGCGGCGACCGGTTTCGAGGTGGTTGAAGTGACCGACATCAATGTGCGCATGCAGGACGGCAATCCGACGCCCGGTCATCTGGTGATTGCGAAGTTTAAGGGCTGATGCGGTGACCTTGAGGCAATTTTCTTCTCCCCGCCGGGGAGAAGATGGCCCGAAGGGTCGGATGAGGGGGCTGGCTCTCAGTCTATCTCTACCCTCGCCCCCTCATCCCGCTGCCGCGGACTTCTCCCCCACGGGGAGAAGAAACAAGCGGCATCCAATCGCCTCACATTTAACAACAACGGCCTGAATCAACCTCTGAGCAACATCCGCCAGCCGGTTGAAGAGACTCCACTTTCCGCCCATCAACTCGCCTTCGGGCGCCAGACGATATCCGCCACCTTGAGCTTCTTCGGCACGATCTTCAGATCGTAGAACTCGTCCGCAAGCGCCTGTTGATAGGCAATGGCCTCATCCGGAACCAGCGAGACCCGTCCTAGGTCGGCACCGGGGCGCGTCAGCGAGACCTTCGTGACATCCTCGGGGACACCGGTGATGGCCGACAGCGACTTGGCTGTCGCGTCGATGTTGGTCTGCGCTTTCGCACCCACATTCGCCAGTTCCTTCAGAATCAGCGGCACGAGATCGGGGTTACTTTCAACAAAATCGCCATTGGCGAGGAAGTAACTCCACGGATCGACGATGCCTTCGGCTGTCGAGAGTACCCTCGTCGTCGGCTCTTTCTCTGCCACGGCGAAATAGGGATCCCAGATCGACCAGGCATCGATGCTGCCGCTTCGAAAGGCGGCCGCCGCATCCGGCGGGGCAAGATCGACGGGCGTGATGTCTGCCAAGGTCAGCCCCGCCTTTCGCAACGCCTTCACAGTGACGTTATGGGCGCTGGAGCCGCGCTTGAAGGCGACCTTTTTGCCCTTTAGGTCTTGGAGCGTCTTCAGCGGCGAATCCTTCTGCACGAGGATTGCTGATCCGCCTGCCGCCGCCTTGTAGGTGCCGACATAACGCAGATTGCCGCCGGCGGCCTGCGCGAAAAGCGGCGGCACATCGCCGGTCGGGCCGATATCCAGCGCACCGGCACCCAGCGCTTCAAGAAGCGGCGGCCCGGAGGAAAATTCAGACCACTTGACCTCGATGCCGCGATCCTTCAGCAGCGCTTCGAGCGCGCCCTGACTCTTCGCGAGCGCTATCACGCCATTCTTCTGCCAGCCAATCCGCAACGTCGTGGTTGCGGCGCTCGCGCGCCGGATATGCGGCAAAAACACCGCCCCGGTCGCACCTGCAATCAGTCCCAATGTTCCGCGTCGTGTCAGCATATGGATATCCCTCGCTATTCCATCCTTCGACAGTAAAAGCGTAGATATTCGAGCGATTTTATCAAAATCTTGGTTTGCGCGCAGACGGCGCTGAGAGAATTGAATGTGCGAATTTGCCGTTACCGGCGAAATAGAATTGTCGTGCCTCTGCGGCAGCTACCGGACGGACCTTCCGACAGTATCAGCCCTGGCAGGCCCGACCGACGCCCAAAAAACCACCCACGAATTAAAACGCCCTCCCCGGCGGCCGGAAAGGGCGTTGATCAAAAACTGACCAGCGACGGATCACTCTTCGCCGGATTTGGGATTATCCAGCAGCATGTAATCGAGCGGCAGTTCCGTCGTATATTTGATCTGCTCCATCGCAAAGGCGGAGGAGACGTCGCGGATTTCGATCTTGGCGATCATCCGCTTGTAGAAAGCGTCATAGGCGGCGATATCGGGCACGACCACGCGCAGCAGATAGTCGACATCACCGCTCATACGGTAGAATTCGACAACCTCCGGGAATTCGGAAACCACTTCGGAGAAGCGCTTCAGCCATTCGATGGAATGGGAGGCGGTGCGAATGGAGACGAAAACCGTGACCTTGGTATTGACCTTGACCGGATCGAGCAGGGCCACACGCCGGCGGATGACGCCGTCTTCTTCCATCTTCTGGATACGCCGCCAACAGGGCGTCGTGGAAAGGCCGACCTTCTTCGCCAGATCGGCAACAGCCAGCGTGGAATCCTCTTGCAGAATGCGCAAAATCTTACGGTCTAGGCGATCCAATGCGTCTACCCTCCTGAATTAATTTCCTTTCAATACACTAATTTTTGCGGAAAAACAGAAAATTGTTTCACCAAAGCCGCATTTCCACATGTTGTCGCAGAACCGGCAACAGTTCCTCCGTAAACCACGGGTTCTTTTTCAGCCACCCCGTGTTGCGCCAGCTCGGATGCGGCAAAGGAAGAATGCCGGGGCCGGAATTGGCGTGAAGATAGCTGCGCCAGTTTTGCACCGTTTCGGTCATGGTTTTGCATCGTCTTTCACCCAGGTGAAAAGCCTGGGCATATTGGCCGATCGCGAGGATCAGCTCCACCTTCGGCATCGCCGCCATGACCCGCGTGCGCCAGTGCGGCGCACATTCCCGCCGTGGCGGCAGGTCGCTTCCCTTGTCATCATAACCGGGAAAACAGAACCCCATGGGAACGATGGCGAAACGATCCGGATCGTAAAATGTCTCCCGGTCGACATTCAGCCACTGGCGCAGCCTGTCGCCGGAAGCATCGTTGAATGGCAGGCCCGTTTCATGCACGCGCAGCCCTGGCGCCTGCCCGGCAATCAGAATGCGTGGTCTTGCCGACATGACGACCACCGGCCGGGGTTCATGCGGCAGGCGGTCAGCCATTCCCTTGAGCGGCATGTCGCGACAGAGACGACAGCGGGCAATCTCACCGCGCAGCCCGTCCAGCCCATCATCATGCACTGGCCCAACCCTCTCTCCTTCAGCCATGATCCCACCCCAGAAGATGGCGGACGATGGTGAGGAAACCCGCCGCCGGCGTTTCCATAGCCGCGGCACGGTGATCCCTCCGCCACTGCGAGGGCTTTTCGAATTCTCCCGCCCAGATGCCGAGCGCCTGCCTGCGCGCGGCTTCCTGCTCGCTCGAAAACTGGAAATATCCCGACGCGACGGCAAAACCGGCCGACACCATGTCCGACGAAACATCCCTGCCGCCGGCGGAACAATAGACGAGCAGTCGCCCGTATCGATCTCTGGAACTGCCGGAGCAGGAGAAATCCGCTGGCGCGGCCAGCCGTTGCAGAACACGGCGCGCCTCCTCGCCACATGGCCAGCTTTCGCCCCCGCGCAGACATGTCTGCGCAAGCTCCGGCGCATCGATGCCGAGCAGCCGGAAACGTTCCTTGCCCTTGGAGAGCGTGTCGCCGTCAATCACGAAGAAGCGGCCGCCATAGGTTTCGCTGTTGATATGATCGAGCTTGGCGGCAATCAGAACCCCTAGAAAAACCGTAGCAAGGAACAGGCCGCCGTCGCGGACTGCGGAAAAACCCCCGCGCCTGCCTCCATTTCGTCTCATGTAACAACAAACCCTTGTCAGAGATGGCAAACAAATCCTTTCACGGCAGCATCTTCTTAAGATTTTGGGCGTAGTCTGCAAGGGTTCATGTCACCCTGCGTTGTAACAATGAGTAAAAGCGTCAGCACGTCCACCGACAAGATCATCGTCGACCGCTCGAAAAAACATCGCAACAAGGCGGTTTTCGACGCGGTGAAGACGACGCGTGAACGCTTGCAGCAAGGTGCAGGCGCAAGCGACGCCTATGAACGCGAGATGCTGACCATGCACATCGCCGAGACCCTGCAGGGCGCGATGATCATGCCGCTTTTCATCGTGCTTGCCTCCATCATCGGCGTTTACATAACCCGCGATATCAGCCTCATCATCTGGTCGCTGGCTGCATTGAGTTTCCACGCCATTTCGCTGATGCTCGCCAAACGGGCTGCAAAACAGGAAATCACCGCCGAAAACCTCCTGCACTGGAAAAATCTCTTTCTCGGAATGCAGATCGTCATCGGGTGCATCTGGGCGATGTTCGCGCTGGCGGAGCCAACGCGTAATGACCCGACGCTCGTGCTTTTCTTCAAGGGCTCGACGCTGCTGATCGCGCTCTCGCTCACCGCCACGGCCAATTTCATGCTGCGGCGGGCAACCTTCATGACTTTCCTGCCGGTGCTGGCGGCTCTCTGCGTCACCTCTGTCTTCTCGCGCGATCCATTCGATGTCGGTCTTGCGCTGATGTTCGGCATGGCGATCCTGTTCTGCCACCGCATCACCAGCCGGCTTTACCAGACCAGCATCAAGCTCCTCTCCTCGCAGACGGAAAAGGACGACCTGATCGCCGAGCTCGAAGTCGCCAATTCGGTTTCCGACGAGGCGCGGCGACGCGCGGAAGAGGCCAATCTGGCCAAGTCGCGCTTTCTCGCCTCCATGTCGCACGAGCTGCGCACGCCCCTCAACGCCATTCTCGGCTTCTCCGAGGTCATGTCCTCGGAGGTGCTGGGGCCGCTCAACAATCCGCTCTACAAGGAATATTCCGGCGATATCCACCGCTCCGGCCAGCATCTGCTCGATCTCATCAACGAAATCCTCGACCTGTCGCGCATCGAGGCGGGCCGTTATGACCTGAACGAAGAAGCGATCTCGATGCTGGAAATCGCCGAAGATTGCATCGGCATGATCCAGCTTCGCGCCCGCGCCAAGAACATCAGGATCTCCCAGCAGTTTGAAAACAGCCTGCCGCAGGTCTGGGCGGACGAAAAATCGATCCGCCAGGTCGTCCTCAACCTGCTGTCCAACGCCGTCAAGTTCACCCCGCAGGGTGGAGAAATTCTCGTAAAGGCGGGCTGGACGGCCGGCGGCGGCCAATATGTGTCGATCAGGGACAATGGCCCAGGCATTCCCGAGGACGAAATTCCGGTGGTGCTGTCAGCCTTCGGCCAGGGATCAATCGCGATCAAGAGCGCCGAGCAGGGAACAGGCCTTGGCCTGCCCATCGTTCAGGCCATCCTCGCCAAGCATGACGGCCAGTTCATTCTGAAATCCAAACTGCGTGAGGGCACGGAAGGCATCGCCATCCTGCCCGCGAAACGCGTGCTCCAGAGCCTGCCAGCGGTCGAAGAAACCCATGCCATCCAGCCACGCCGACGGTCCTTCGCTTAAGGCGCCCACAGGAAGGCGTCGCCCGGCTTTCCACCTGGAAATGCCTCGAAGCTGGCAACCTCAGAAGAACAGCGTCGTCACCAGCGAATACAGCACGAAAAATCCGTTCGCCATCAACAGGCAGAAGACGGCAAAGGAGCCGAGATCCTTGGCGTGGCGGCCCACGGAGGAAATTTCCGGCGAAATGCGGTCCACCAGTTCCTCAATGGCGGTATTGAGCGCTTCCACCGAGAATAAAAGCAGCATCAACACCGTGAAAACGAGAAGATGCGCAAACGGCGCGCCCACGACCAGAAGCAGGCCAAGCCCGACGCAGAAGGCAAGAACTTCGTGACGAAAGGCAGCTTCCTGCCAAAGCCGGCCGAGCCCCTGCAGGGAATAGCGCGCGGCAGCGAACAGATGCCGCCAGCCCTTTTCTTTACGAAAGACCGGTTCTGGCGGTGGCATGTGCGGCGTCGCGTCCATCTTCAGCCTCAATGATTGGTGGGCGCGGTGATGCGTGTGTCGACACCTGCTGCCTCAAACGTCGCCATGCCGGAATGGCAGGCGGCGGCGGCCTTGACGATGCCGGCGGCAAGGGCCGCACCGGTGCCTTCGCCAAGACGCATTCCAAGCGCCAGAAGCGGCGTCTTGCCAAGCTTTTCGATGGCTGCCAGATGGCCGGGCTCACCCGAGACATGGCCGATAAGGCAATGATCGAGCGCAGAGGAATTGGCAGCCTTCAGCAGCGCCGCGGCGGCCGTTGCCACATAACCATCTATCAACACGGGAATGCGCTGCACGCGCGCAGCAAGAATGGCGCCTGCAATCGCCGCGATTTCGCGTCCGCCGAGACGACGCATGATTTCCAGCGGATCGGACAGGTGGTCCTTGTGGAACTCTACCGCCGCCTTCACCGCCGCAATCTTGCGGGCCATGACGTCACCTTCCGAACCGGTGCCCGGACCGGTCCATTCTTCCGCCGTACCGCCATAAAGCGCAAGATTGATCGCAGCCGCTATCGTGGTATTGCCGATGCCCATTTCACCGACGCAGAGAAGATCGGTGCCGCCGGCAATCGCCTCCATGCCGAAGGCCATGGTGGCGGCGCAGTCACGCTCCGAAAGCGCCGGTTCACAGGTGATATCGCCGGTCGGGTAATCCAGCGCCAGATCGAAAATCTTCAGGCCGAGATCATTGGCCACGCAGATCTGGTTGATCGCCGCGCCACCGGCGGCAAAATTTTCCACCATCTGCTGGGTCACAGACGTCGGATAGGGCGTGATGCCGTGGCGGGTCACGCCGTGATTGCCGGCGAAGATTGCCACCAGCGGACGGTTGACGGCAGGCGAACGGCCGGACCAGGCGGCAAGCCACATGGCGATTTCTTCGAGACGGCCGAGCGAACCGGCAGGTTTCGTCAGCTGCGCATTGCGCTCCTTCGCCGCAACAAGCGCGTGCGTGTCCGGGCCAGGAAGCTCGCGCAGCAGCGCGCGGAAATCATCGAAGGGCAATCCGCTCATGCTCATGATATCAGTCTCTCTCATAGCCGGTCTGGCTTTCGCATCGGCTCATGCGTCCGGAAACTTGTGTTTTCCGGCAAATCGGTCTTTGTTGCGCCTCTCATAATAGCGGATGCGCCGCGGAACAACCGGAAATGCAGCGACTGCAACGGAGAGAGCATGAAGGCCCGGGATTTTATAACAGATGTCATGCATTCCCTCGCCTTTCTAAGCCGCCTGCCCGTCCCTTCGCGATTCTTCGAAGACGACTCGGGCGTGTCGATGGGCCGGGCCGCCCGTGCTTTCCCCGCCGCGGGACTGCTGATCGCCCTGCCCGCCGCTTTCCTGGTTGTCGTGTTTGCGCGCTTCGATGCTTCTCCGCAGCTCACCGGGTGGCTCGCCATCGGCCTGACGGCGCTCATGACAGGCGCGCTGCATGAGGACGGGCTTGCCGACACGGCCGATGGCTTCGGCAGCGGCAGGGACAAGGCGCGTATGCTTGAAATCATGAAGGACAGCCGTATCGGCAGTTATGGCACCATTGCCATGGTTCTTTCCTTCGCGCTCCGCGCCACTGCACTCGCCTCGCTGATCATAACCCTGCCGGGCAAAACCGCTGCCGCCTGTCTGATTGCAGCGCTTGTCACGAGCCGCGCGCTGATGGTGTGGCACTGGCAGTCCCTGCCCGCCGCCAAGACCTCCGGCATCGCCGTCAATGCCGGCCAGCCCGGAGAAAGCGAACGCAACATCGCGCTGGCCGCCGGGCTTCTTCTCTTCATATTGTTCACGCTGCACGCGCTGCCACTGTTTGAGATCGCGCTTGTGCTGGCGGTGGCGGTCATCGCGGCCATGCTGTTCGGCAGGCTGTGCGAGAGGAAGATTGGCGGCCATACCGGGGATACCATTGGGGCTTGCCAGCAGATCACGGAGATCGTGATTCTCGTCGCACTTGCCCTTGCGGCATGAGGGCCTGATATAGATCACCATGGAAACACCCTGCGTCCAGATCTGTCGCCTCGACACGACCCACACTCTCTGCATCGGCTGCGGCCGCACGCTGGATGAAATCGGCGGCTGGACGGGTTATAGCGACGAGACGCGCCGCTCGATCATGCGCGCGCTGCCGCAAAGATTGGCAAATCTGTCCGAGTCCGCCAAGGAGACACATACCGCATGAACAGACTGACCATCGTTCTCCTTCTGCTGGCCGTCGGCCTTGGCCTGCTCGTCGTTAATCACAATGGTGGCCGAACGCTCGGCATTGATAATGATCAGTTTGCCCAGGTCCTTTATCTTCTGCCCATCGCAGGGCTGCTGTCGGCCGGCATTCTGGCGGGAAGACGCGGCAACTTCGGCACCGTCATCCGGCAGCTCGCCGTCTGGCTCGTCATCATCCTCGGCCTCGTCTCGCTCTATCTCTATCGCTACGACCTGCAATCCTTCGGCGACCGGCTGCTCGGCGGTCTGATGCCCGGCCGCGCCGTCGTGGTGACAACATCGGCAGGCGAGCAGGAAATCGTGCTGCACAAATCCATGAGCGGCCACTTCGAAGCGAATGTCGGGATTGAGGGCAGGACGATCCACATGCTGGTCGATACAGGCGCCAGCTCCGTGGTGCTCGCAAATGCGGATGCGACCGCAATCGGCATCGACACCACAAATCTCCGTTATACCGTACCGGTAATGACCGCCAATGGCCGCACGGCAGCAGCACCCGTCACGCTGTCGGAAATCAGCATTGGCCCGATCGTGCGACGCAACATCCCCGCCCTCGTCGCCCAGGATGGCCAATTGGGCCAGAGCCTGCTTGGCATGAGCTTTTTGTCAACGCTTGGTTCGCTGCAGATGCAGACCGACGAATTGCGGTTGCGGGATCGGTGAGCACTGCCCCCTCGAGATTCATTTCGGGGAGTTTTCTCACGTCTTGGTGCCGGAAAGGAAATTCCTCGTCGCGTCTGCAATCGGGATATTCTTTTCACGCGCAAGGGCTGCGGCGGGCCATTGCCCCTTGATTCCCTCGCATTTGATAATTTAAGTTGTTGCTGTTCTCAGGGCGGGGCGCAATTCCCCACCGGCGGTATCGGGACTTTCCCGGAGCCCGCGAGCGCTTCCGGTTTCCAAAGCCGGAAGGTCAGCAGATCCGGTGAGAGGCCGGAGCCGACGGTATAGTCCGGATGGAAGAGGACAAGGCATGGGACGCCTGCGCGTTAGCGGGCTTCGTATTGCATTGTTCGCCCAAGGGATATTTGGCGCTTCTCGAAGCGCGAAAATGCCGCAAAACGGCATAACCCTTGAAAGGCTTGAAATAGAATGACAGTTGCCAGAATTGAAGACGCCATTAACGCCATTTCCCGCGGCGAGATGGTGATTGTGGTTGACGACGAAGACCGCGAAAACGAAGGCGATATCATCGCCGCCTCCGACAGCATCACTCCCCAGCAGATCGCCTTCATGATGAACCATGCACGCGGGCTGATCTGCGTGGCCATGCCCGGAGAGCGCCTCGACGCGCTCGACATTCCGCTGATGGTGTCGCGCAATACCGAATCCCTCAAGACGGCCTTCACCGTGTCGGTGGATTACATTCCCGGCACCACGACGGGCATTTCCGCCGCCGACCGCGCAAAGACCGTGCGCGCGCTGGTATCGGAAGGCTCGCGCCCCGAAGATTTCGCTCGCCCGGGCCATATCTTCCCGCTGCGCGCCAACCCGCAGGGCGTTCTCGGACGCACGGGCCATACCGAAGCCGCCGTTGATCTCTGCCGTCTCGCCGGGAAGTTCCCCTCCGGCACGATATGCGAAATCGCCAATGACGACGGCACCATGGCCCGCCTGCCCCAGCTCGAAGTCTTCGCCGAGCGCCACGGCCTGCTGGTCGTGACGATCAAGGACCTCGTTTCCTATCTCGAGGGTGAGGTTGTCGAGGAAGTGGCGCAGAAGCAGGTCGCCTGACCTGCGCTCGCGTTGTGCTTTGAATACGAAAACGCCCGGCGCAAGCCGGGCGTCCAATTTTCGGGAAAGCGTTTCTGATCAGTTGCGCAGCCGATACCCTGTCTTGAACATCCAGCCGACAACGCCTAGGCATAGCGCCAGAAACAGCGTGATCATCGCCAGGCTGATGACGGGATTGACGTCAGCGATCTCGTAGAAACTCCAGCGGAAGCCGCTGATGAGATAAAGCACCGGATTGAAGTGACTGACCGTCTGCCAGAAGGGCGGCAGCATGTCGATGGAATAAAAGCTGCCGCCGAGGAAGGTCAGCGGCGGCACCACCAGCATGGGAATGAGGTTCAACTGCTCGAAATTTGTTGCCCAGATGCCGATGATGAAGCCGAACAGGCTGAAACTCACAGCCGTCAGCACAAAAAACAGGATCATCATGAACGGATGGGCGATGCTGATATCCACGAAGAACGACGCGGTTATCAGGATGATCGTACCGATCATCAGCCCCTTTGTCGCCGCCGCTCCGACATAGCCGACAAGGATTTCCGTCATCGCCACCGGTGCGGAGAGGATTTCATAGATGGTGCCGGTGAATTTCGGGAAGTAGATGCCGAAGGAGCCGTTGCCGATGCACTGCGTCAGAAGCGTCAGCATGATGAGGCCGGGCGTTATGAAAGCGCCATAGGAAACCCCACCAACCTCCTGAATCCGCGAACCGATCGCTGTGCCGAACACGATAAAATAGAGCGAGGTGGAAATGACCGGAGAGACCACGCTTTGCAGCAGGGTGCGGCGGGTGCGCGCCATTTCGAACAGGTAGATGGACTTGATGGCTTCGAAATTCATTTCTGGCCTCCCACCAGCGAAACGAAGATATCTTCGAGCGAACTCTGCCGCGTGGAAATATCCTTGAAATGGATGTTGGCGGCGAAAAGCGCGCTCAGGACATCGGCAATGCGGCCCTGCTCGCCATTATCCTCGATTTCATAGGTAATGGTGCAGCCATCTTCGGAAAGCGTGAGGCCGAAGGGCGCGAGACTTTCCGGCAAAGTCTCCACCGGCTGGGAAAGCTCAAGAAAAAGCTGCTTGCGGCCGAGTTTCTTCATCAATGCCGTCTTTTCTTCCACCAGCAGCAATTCGCCACCATTGATGACACCCACCCGGTCGGCGATTTCTTCCGCCTCCTCGATGTAATGCGTGGTGAGAATGATGGTGACACCCCTGGCGCGCAGCTCAGAGACCACATTCCACATGTCGCGGCGCAGGGTCACATCCACACCCGCCGTCGGCTCATCGAGAAACAGGACCTTCGGCTCGTGCGCCAGCGCCTTGGCAATCAGCACACGCCGCTTCATGCCGCCGGAAAGCTCCCGCAGCATGTTGTCCTTCTTGTTCCAGAGCGACAGGGATTTGAGGATGCGTTCGATCAGCTCCGGATTCTTCTTCTGTCCGTGCAGTCCGCGCGAAAAGCTGACGGTGTTCCAAACCGTCTCGAACTGGTCGGTCGTCAGTTCCTGCGGCACAAGGCCGATGAGGGCGCGGGTCTGGCGAAAATCCTTCACCACATCGTGCCCGCCAACCAGCACCGAACCTTCGCCCGGATTGACGAGGCCGCAGATGATCGAGATCAGTGTCGTCTTGCCGGCGCCATTGGGGCCGAGAAGAGCGAGTATCTCCCCCTCCCGGATATCGAGGCTGACACCTTTGAGCGCCTGGAAGCCATTTGCGTAGGATTTGGTCAGATTCCGTATCGAAACAATGGCATTCATGGCGAATTCTTTCGAAAAACCGAGTAAGATGAACGCCATATAGACCGCAGAGGTTGCAAATGCCAGACCGGCGGACTGAACACTGCGTTCGGCGGGAGCGGAAAATCAGCCGTAGACGCTATAGAAAAACTGCGCTGCGACGAAAACCAGAAACAAGCCGAAGGCCCGCTCCAGCTGCTTCTTGCTGAGCGCATGCGCCAGCCGTGCACCATAGGGCGCGACGACAAGGGTAATGGGGATCAGGAGCACCACGGCGATCCAGTTGATGAAGCCGGTGGAAAATGGCGGCAGCCCCGCATCGCCCCAGCCGGCCCAGATGTAACCCGCAAGCCCCGGCAGCGAAATCAACACGCCGACACCGGAAGAGGTGGCAACCGCCTGATGAATGCTGCGCCCGTAAAGCGTCATGAAGGTGTTGTTCATCACCCCGCCGCCCACGCCCATCAGCCCGGAAAACAGCCCGATGCCGGTGCCCACCAGAAAACGGGCCGGGTTTGGCGGCAGATCGGAACCGAGATGCCAGCTCGCCCGGTTGAAGATCATCCGGAAGGCAAGCGCGAGCGCGATGAAGGCAAAGATCAGGCGCAGCGCCACACTCGAGGCATAGGCTGCAACGATAGAGGCGAGAACGGTGCCAAGCGGCACGGCAACGACCCAGCCTTTCAGAAGCTCGATATCGACGGCGCCCTTCTGGCGATGCGTCAGGAACGAGCGGATGGACGTCGGCACGATAATGGCGAGAGACGTTCCGAGCGAAAGATGCATGCGCACCGCCTCAGGCACATCCAGAAGTCCGAAGACCTGGTAAAAAACCGGCACCAGCACCGCGCCGCCGCCGATACCGAACAGGCCGGCCAGAAGGCCTGCAACCACACCCGCAGCAGCAAGTGCCGCAGCGAAGATCATTATCTCTGAAACTGGGGGCATGAAGGCAGGCTCCCGAAGGCCGTTGTCACAAACATGTGACGCTCATAGCGTATCAGAAAAGGGCGGCAAGCCATGTTGGCCGCAGGTCAGTACGGCGCGACGTCTTTTGCCGCAAATCCGCGCCGGATGGACCGTTCTGTGGGATCGCTTCCCATTTCATGCCCTTGCAAAGACGCCGATATCCCCCCGATAAGGCTGTCTTCTTCAACCGGCCTTCGGGCCGGTCTTTTTTTGTGGGAATGTGGCGGGCGATTATCGAGCTAGCGGCAGCAAAACATCCTCAAGCTTCGTCATTCCGACCATATCCAAAGATCCGGCGCCTATGTCATCGGCGGCAGCCCGATGACAAGCCGCACTCCGTGTTCGACGTCATCCTCGGCCTTGTGCCAAGGATCTGCCGACGTATCGCCAATAGCGGCGTTGCAGATGCTCGGGACAGGCCCGAGCATGACGGAGGAGACGCTTTCAAACTCAGCCGCCAACCTCCAACGGCGCGACTTAATCGCAATGCCTGTAACCTGACTTGCGGGTACGCAGGTCGAAGTGAAAATGGTTCCAGTGGTTGGGGTCGCTGCCCGGCCCGAGAACGGTGGAGAAATATTTGCAGCTATCCGATCTGACGGCCTTCAGTAGTGCCTTTTCGCGGAAAGCGAAGAAACTCTTCTTGCGGACATCGATTTCCTTGCCGTTCTTCAGCGTGATGGTGCCGATATCGATGGCGTTGCCCCGCGCATGTTCCGACCACGGATTGCTGGAACGGGAATTCATCTTGCGGCAGGAATAACCACCCATCGGCGTTATGCGGCCGACGCCGGAGAGATAGCGGAAACGCGAGGACGGTACGAGTTCGAACTTCACCCATTTCGCAAAGGCAAGCGTAACCTGGCAATTGAGCTTCACCGCCGGACGAACTGCGACGCCGCTGGCGAGACCGCTGAGTTCGATCGGGTAATCGATGCCGCAGGTCGGCCCGTCGGCAATACGGGCGACGTCGCGAAAAGCGACACCCAGACGGCGAAGCTCGGCGCGGCACGCAACCTCCGAAGACGGCATGATGCCGGGCGGCAGGGACCGGTCGCTCTGAAGTCCGCCGCGAACGGTCGGATCATTCGGCATGAGCATGGCCACCTCTTCCACCGGCTGGCGGCGGGAGGACGATCCGGGTGGTGGTGGCGGAATGAGGCCGGACTGGCGCCGCGCCGGAGAAACCGCAACCGGATTGTCGGTGCCGATGCCGTCTACCACCGGCTGGGCCGAAGCCCCCTCGGCGATTTCGGCATCCTGTTCCTCTGCCAGTCCCCGCACCGGCTCCACGCCGAGCATGGAATCCATGTTCACGCCGCCTTCGCCCTCGGCAATCTGGCTCCTGGCCATTTGCTGCGGGGGCATCTCCTGGCTTTGCGTCGCCTGCACCGGCAGATTGCCATGACCGCCAGCCGCCATGCGTGCCTGATGCTGTGCATCGAGGGTGGAATAACCCTGCCCTGCCTGGCGCGTTTGCAGCAGCGGATCCTGCGAAGCATAAGGCTCCGGCATCGGCTGCGATATGGCCGTAGGATAATCGTTGCTCTGTCCGGCCCGCTCAACCTGATGGAAGGCACCTGCCGGCGCGCTGTAGCCCTGTTGCCGCGACGAACGAATTGCGCTCACGCGTGTGGTGCCGTCCACCTCCGCCGGTGGCACGAGGCCCTCCGCCGAACACGACACCATGACCGTGGAAATCATCAGCAACGTCACAAGACGACGCGGAAGGGAAACATACGCCATACGAGAACCTGTACCTTCAGCGGCCGCTATCCGCGGCAATACAGGTCAAATTTTAAAGAAATGAGGTAAACGAAACCTTATTGGTTGCGGGAAATAACGAATGGCTGGTTCTGATAGCCCAAAACAAAGGGCGCAGCCGGAACCGCGCCCTTCATCAGATCGAGACGCCTGAAGTCAGGCCGCCCGCGAAACCTCGCGCTCGGCATCATGTCCAAGTTCGAAGCGCGACAGAAGCGAGCGCAACTGGCGGCTTTCCTCGGCGAGCGTCTGGCTGGCGGCGGTCGTTTCTTCCACCATGGCCGCGTTTTGCTGTGTCATCTGGTCCATGTGATTAACGGAGGTGTTGATCTCCTGGAGGCCGGTGGCCTGCTCCCGCGCCGCAGTGGCGATGGAATTCACGTGACCTTCGACCCGGTTTACGAGCGCCACGATTTCTTCCAGTGCATCGCCCGTGGAGCGGACGAGCGCGACGCCGCCGCCGACCTCCTCCGCCGAGCGATTGATAAGGGTCTTGATCTCCTTGGCGGCATTGGCGGAGCGTTGCGCCAGTTCGCGCACCTCCTGCGCCACCACGGCGAAACCACGTCCGGCCTCGCCGGCCCGCGCCGCTTCCACGCCGGCATTCAGCGCCAGCAGGTTGGTCTGGAAAGCGATCTCGTCGATGACGGAAATGATCTGTCCGATCCGCTTTGACGATTCCTCGATGCGGCCCATGGCATCGACCGCGTTGCGCACGATCTCGCCTGAGCGGCCGGCGCTGCTTTTTGTGTCCTGCACCATCTGCCGCGCCTCATTGGCCCGTTCGGATGCGGTGCGCACTGTGGCGGTAATCTCGTCAAGCGCTGCGGCCGTTTCCTCCAGCGCCGCCGCCTGCTGTTCGGTCCGGCGCGAGAGATTGCCGGTCGCGCCGCTGATATCTGCAGCACTGTCATTGACGACATGACCGGTCCGGGAAATCGCTTCGATGGCGCCATGGAGCGCACCCACGGCCCGATTGAAGTCCGTGCGCAGCTTTTCGTAGTCGTCGCCGATATCTGTCAGCGCAACAGTCAGATCCCCATTGGCAAGCGCCTCGAGCGCCTCCCCCAGACGCTCCATGGCATGGGCCTGCCGCTCGGATGCGGAACGAAGGACCATCTCGTTGCCGCGACGCGCTTCCTCCAGCGCCCGCTGCTGGTCGGCCTCACGCGCCTGCAGGGCGCTGCGCTCATTGACGCTGTCACGCAGCACCAGCAACGTCTTGGCAATCGCGCCGATTTCGTTCCGGCGATCCGCGAAGCGGATTTCGGCCGTGCCGTCGCCATCGGCGATCTGCTTCATGCTCTGCCGGATGAGATCGATCGGTCGAGTGACGCTACGCACGACGGCGGCGGCCACGGCAATGACGACAAGGCCGGACAAGATGCACAGGCCGATGTTGAAATACGCGTCGCTCCAGAACACCGCTTCGAGGTCGTCGACGTAAACGCCCGTACCCACGATCCAGCCCCAGGGTGCGAAACCGGCGACATGGGAGAATTTCTCCACCGGCTCCGGGGCACCCGGTTTCGGCCAGTAATAATCGACAAAACCCTGACCGCCCGCCTTGACCGTATTCACGAACTCAACGAACAGCGCCTTGCCGTTCGGGTCCTTGTTGGCGGTAAGATCGGTTCCGTTCATTTCCGGCTTGATCGGATGCATCACCATTTTGGGGTGCATATCGTTGATCCAGAAATAACCGCTGCCGTTGCCATACCGCATGGCCGCGATTGTGACCTTGGCCTGCTGCTGTGCCGCCTCCCGCGTCAAGCTGCCGCTTTGTTCCAGGCGATAATATTGATCGAGAATAGCGACGGCCGTTTCGTTCATCGCCGCAAGCCCGGCTTTGCGCTCGCGTTCCATCTCGCCAAAGGTTTCGAACAGGCTGAATGTCAGCGCTGCGGTCAGGATTGCCAGAAACAATGCGACGAGCGCATATAGGCGCATAGATATAGTGACGTTTTTCATATTCCCCCCAACGCCGATGAGTGCACTTCGACCAGCCGATGCTAAGGGGAAAAAATTTATTATGATTAAATACGCCCATTATACGTTGGTATTATCTTCATGGGCGTCGAACACGGCCTGAAATACTCACCATCGCCATTGGCCGCCGGCGGGACAGCCAGTAATTCGATGAAAACCGTACGAATTTAAAGGCAGCGTTAACCCTGCCTCCCTATCCTCTTTTGCCACAATACCGGTACTTGGAGGCGCGCGATGGCACGGCCGAATTTTCGCTACACGCATTATGACCTGAAGGAATTGCGGGCGGGCACGATCATTGAAGTATCTCTCTCGGCCATCAATAATGTCCGGTTGATGACGGGCGCGAATTTCCAGCGCTTCACCGAATTGCTCGATTTCAAATATCTTGGCGGCGTCGCGAAAAAGTCGCCAATCCGGATCGCCATCCCCGAAACGATGCACTGGCATCTGGTGATCGATGCCGACGGGCATAACGGCCTGGCGGAATCATCGGTCAAGATGCTGCCGGCGCAGCCGCAGGCCGCGCCTCAGCGCAAGGCATCCTGACTTATTTGAAAAAACAATGCGATAGCGCAGTTTCGCGACTCTTTTTGGCAAGCGCCTGAATCATTTTGTGAAGATGAGGGCTAACGCGATTCCCGCTCGCGGCGCAGTTTCGCCCACCAGTCGAGACGTTTGCGGATTTCGCGTTCGAAACCTCTGTCCGGTGGATCGTAAAAGGTGGTCCGCCCCATTTTTTCCGGGAAGTAATCCTGCCCCGAAAAAGCGTCCGGCTCGTCATGATCGTAACGGTAGCCGTCACCATATCCCTCGCCCTTCATCAGCTTGGTCGGTGCATTCAGGATGTGTTTGGGCGGAACAAGCGAGCCATTTTCCTTCGCGGCGCGCATCGCAGCCTTGAAGGCGGTATAGACGGCATTCGATTTCGGAGCGGTGGCCAGGTAGACGCAGGCCTGCGCCAGCGCAAGTTCACCCTCCGGCGAACCAAGATAATCATAGGCATCCTTGGCAGCATTGCAGACGGCGAGCGCCTGCGGATCTGCAAGGCCGATATCTTCCACCGCCATGCGCACCAGCCGCCGGCCGATATAGAGCGGGTCCTCGCCGGCATCGAACATGCGGGCGAGATAATAAAGTGCGGCATCCGGGTCCGATCCACGCACCGACTTATGCAGCGCGGAAATGAGATTGTAGTGGCCGTCCTGGCTCTTGTCGTAGACGGGCGCACGGCGCTGCACGATGCGCGTGAGCCCTTCCGTATCGAAGGTTTCATCTTTCCGCGCCGCGCGCCAGACTTCTTCGGCAAGCGTCAACACCGCGCGACCGTCGCCATCGGCCATGCGGATCAGGCTTGCGCGTGCATCCTCCGTCAGTGGCAGGGGCTTCTGCTCCGCCTCCTCCGCGCGCTTCAGAAGCTCGCTGAGACTGTCCTCGTCATGCGACCGAAATGTCAGGACACGGGCCCGCGACAACAGAGCGGCATTCAGTTCGAACGAGGGATTTTCGGTGGTCGCACCCACCAGAATAATGGTGCCGTCCTCCATGACAGGCAGAAAACTGTCCTGTTGCGCACGGTTGAAACGGTGAATTTCGTCGACGAAAAGCAGGGTCTGGCGACCGTTCATGCGCCTTGCACGCGCCGCTTCGAAAACCTTCTTGAGATCGGCGACGCCGGAAAAGATCGCTGATATCTGTTCGAAAGCCAGCCCCGCCTCGCCGGAAAGCAGCCGGGCGACCGTCGTCTTGCCAGTGCCGGGCGGCCCCCAGAAGATCATCGAGCCCAGGGAGCCGCTATCGATCATGCGGCGCAGAACGCCCTCCTCGCCCGTCAGATGCGGCTGCCCGCTTACTTCCGCCAGCGTCTTCGGGCGCAGGCGATCGGCGAGAGGCCGCCGGTTGGCGACCTCCACAGGCACTTGCGGGGCGAAGAGATCGTCGCTCATCGGAGGAACTGCCGGATACGCTGCCCGTCACGCAGGATTTCCACCCGCCAGAAACCAGGATTGTCATCCAGCGCCTTTTCGACAGCGGCCGTGGAGCCGATATCTGCGCCGTTCAATGAAAGGATCACATCTTTCGGCAGAAAACCGACACGATAAGCCGGCGAGCCACGCTTCACATCGGTGATGACGACACCCGTGACCTGCGAGGGCATGCGCAATTCGTCAGCAAGCTTCGGCGAAAGATTGGCGACGGTCGCGCCGGCGAACGGATTGCGGCCTTCGATCAGCCGTTCGTCGCGGGGAGCGGTTTCGGGCGCGATATCAAGTGCAATCGTCAGCTTCTTTTCCTTGCCCTTGTCCATGACGGTCAGTTCAGCAGATTTGCCTATGCCGGCCGTGGTCAGGCGGTAACCGAGCGCATCGGGATGCTCCACCTCCAATCCGTTGACCGCAGTCACCACCTGGCCCGGCTCTATGCCGGCCTTTTCCGCGGGGCTGCCTTTGACAACGCTGACGACCAGCGCTCCCCGGGCGCGATGCAGGCCAAGCGCCTCCGCGACATCCGAAGTGACGGGATCGAAGGTCGCGCCAATGTAGGGCCGCTGGAAGTTCGCATCGCCCCGTTCAGCAGCAGCCACAAAAACCCGGACCAGATTGGCCGGAATAGCGAAACCGATGCCGTTCGAGCCGCCGCCCTTGGAGAAGATGGCAGTGTTGATGCCGATCAGCTCGCCAGCCATATTCATGAGCGCGCCGCCGGAGTTGCCCGGGTTGATGGAGGCGTCGGTCTGGATGAAGAAGCCGAAATCGCCCTGCGTCACTTGGTTGCGGGCAAGGCCCGAGACGATGCCGCTCGTTACCGTCTGACCGACGCCGAAGGGGTTACCGATCGCCAGCACCAGATCGCCGACTTCGATCTTGTCCGAATTGCCGAGCGGCAGCACCGGGAACTGCTCCTTGGCATCGATCTGCAGCACGGCAAGATCGACCCGGTCATCTTTCATGAGAACCTTGGAGGAAAATTCGCGCCCATCCGCAAGCGCCACCTTGATGTCGTCAGCACCGTCAATGACATGATTGTTGGTCACCACGAGACCGCCGGCGGTGACGATGACGCCTGAACCGAGCGACGACTGCTTTTCCGTGCGGTTCGGCATTTGCTGCCCGAAAAACTGTTCGAAGAAGGGATCACCGGCGAAGGGCGACAACCGCCGCTGCACGATGCGTTCGGCATAGACATTCACCACCGCGCCGGCGGTGCGCTTGACCAGCGGCGCGAAGGAAAGCTGCATTTCCGTGTGGCTGGACGGCACGGTCCTATTGTCCTGCGCCCGGGCACCCGCTGGCAGGAGAATGAGCGCGGCGAGAAAGCCGGTGGACAGATACTTCAACACGCTTCGCATGTGATTCCTCATCGTCATCAGTATGATGGAGTTATAACGTCAAAGCCTGTAAAGCAAAGAGCGGCAAGATGATGACCGTGGGTTTCAGGCACGGCGGCTTCCGCTGATGGAACCAGCAAAGGCGTATTTTGGTTTCATCCGCACCAGCAGTCCTCAACAGAGACAAGCCATGCATTTGAAAAAGCCCCTCCTCGCCTGCGGCATCCTTTTTGCTTCCTCGCTCCTCTCAACGGCCGGTGCTGCAAGTTTCGACTGCACGAAATCCGATCTCGCAGCGGATGAAAAGGCCATCTGCGACAACCGCGCCCTGAACGATCAGGACGTGAAGATGGCCACCACCTTCGATATCCTAACCCAGCTGATGGCCATGGGCGCCCGCGACACGTTGCGCGACGAGCAGAGCCAGTGGCTGAAGAAGCGCCAGGAATGTGCAGCCGACTTTGCCTGCCTTACCGGCGCCTATGAGGAGCGCATGAAACGTCTCGGAGAGGCGTTTCAGAGCATCAACCGACCGCTCTGACCCGATCACACCGCGCGGATGACGTTCTCCATGAGGCCATGCAACTGGTCGCGATAACCGGTTCGGGCCGATGGCGCGTCTTCACGGGAGGTCATCACGACGGACAGTCGTTTTGCCGGCACGATGTACAGCATCTGCCCGCCATAACCCCAGGCATAATAGACCGTCTCGCCCGCCATCTCCCTGATGAACCAGCAATAACCGTAACCGTCGCCGTTGAAGACCGAATTGGTGCGCTGTCGCCATGATTGCTCGATCCAGTCCTGCGAAATCAACCGCTCACCACCGGGTGTCACGCCGCCCCTGCGGTAAAGCTCACCGAAGGCCAGCAGCGACCGCGCGGTCATCGCCATCTGGTTGCCGCCGAGATAGATGCCCTGCGGATCGCGCTCCCAGCCGCCGATGGAAAACCCTTCCAGGGGCCGAAACCAGTCTCGGGCGAGAGAAAGCGTCGAACGGCCGGATGCCTTCGTCAATATCGCCGACAGCAGATGTGTCGACGCCGTGGAATAAAGCATGCCGCCACCCGGCTCTCCGGCGAAACCCGACCCCAAGGCCATCCGCACCCAGTTGCGGCTGGCGACCCAACGGCCGTAATTCGGCCCGGACATGCGCTCCAGACCGGATTGCATTGACAGGAGGTTACCGACGGTGATCCGCTCCAGCCGGGGATCGGGATTTTGCGGAAATTCACCGCGCAGAATGGTCGCGATCGGCTGGTCCGCACCTTGGAGAACCTTGCGGTCGATCGCCATGCCGACCAACGCGGAGATGATCGATTTTGAGGCCGATTTGATATTGGTGGAGCCGTTCAAGCCGGCGCCATGATAGGCGCGGCTAGCGATCTCCTCGCCATCGATGCTGACGATGACGGTCTTGAGGCTGGAAAGCGCATCCGCCTCCCGCAGCAACGGACCGAAACGGACGTTGTTCCCGGCGCTCTGGGCACGGGCAAGTGAGGCGAAGGGTAGCGATGCCATGAGGGCGAGTGCGGTTCGTCTTTTCATGGTGATGAACTTAGGCATCGCTGCTTTCTGGAAAAGGGTCGCTGGACGAACATCACTCCAATGTGACTGCCACGCCAGAAAAAATCTGCAGTCAGTTCGGCATTTACGATGGAAAAACAAAACGTTGAAGGGATAACAGGAATCATCCCGCGAAGTAATTGAATCTGTTTGTGAGCCGAATTCACTCCAAATTCAGACAGCAAAAAGCCGCTCAGAGAGCGGCTCAATTTAAAATGGAGGTGGATAGCTTTCTCCTCCGTCCTGCCGGACTTGATCCGGCATCAGGCACGGCGCGTCTGCGCCGTGAGAAGAGTCTCTTGCGATCGAGGACTTGATCGCGCCGGACCCCGGATCGGTCCGGGGTGACGAAGCGCGCTTGTATTGCTCTTCGAGCACTCCGGGAAGAAAGCGACGCATCAGGCGTAACCTTCCAGCCCACTCTGCGACAGGATTACTCCGGCAATATCCGCACAGCACCCTTGTCTGCGCTCGACGCAAAGGCCGCATAGGCCTTCAGCGCCGTCGTGACATTGCGCTTGCGCGGTGCTTCCGGCTTCCAGCCTTTCTCTTCCTGCTCGGCCCGGCGCGAGGCCAGTTCCGCGTCGGGAACCTTCAGGTTGATCGTGCGGTTCGGAATGTCGATCTCGATCAGGTCACCCTGACGCACGAGGCCGATGGCGCCGCCCTGTGCCGCTTCCGGCGAGGCGTGGCCGATGGAAAGGCCTGACGTGCCACCAGAGAAGCGACCGTCGGTGATCAGCGCGCAGGCTTTGCCGAGGCCCTTGGATTTCAGGTAGCTGGTCGGATAGAGCATTTCCTGCATGCCCGGGCCGCCCTTAGGACCTTCATAACGGATGACGACGACGTCGCCCGCCTTGACCTCGTTGCCGAGAATGCCCTTAACCGCCGCGTCCTGGCTTTCGTAAACGACCGCCGGGCCGTTGAATTTCAGGATGGACTCATCAACACCTGCCGTCTTCACGATACAGCCGTCGAGCGCGATGTTGCCGTAAAGCACGGCAAGACCACCATCCTTGGAGAATGGTTTCTCGACCGAGCGAATGACGCCATTGTCGCTGTCGGTATCCAGATCGTCCCAGCGCGAGGACTGGCTGAAGGCAACCTGCGTGGGCACGCCGCCGGGGGCCGCCTTGAAGAATTCACGCACCGTCTCGCTGTTGGTGCGGGTGATGTCCCAGCGGTCGATGGCGTCACCCAGCGTCGCTTCATGCACCGTGTAGGTATCGCGGTTGATCAGACCGCCGCGCTCCAACTCGCCGAGAATGCGCATGATGCCGCCAGCGCGGTGCACATCTTCCATGTGAACGTCCTGCTTGGCGGGCGCGACCTTCGAAAGGCACGGAACCTTGCGGGAAAGACGGTCGATGTCTTCCATGGTGAAATCCACCCCGCCCTCGTGCGCGGCAGCCAGAATATGCAGCACCGTATTGGTGGAGCCGCCCATGGCGATATCCAGCGACATGGCGTTTTCAAACGCCGCCTTGTTGGCGATGGTCCGCGGCAGAACGGTTTCGTCTTCCTGCTCGTAATAACGGCGGGCAAGATCGACGATGAGGTGACCGGCCTCGACGAACAGTCGCTTGCGATCCGAATGGGTGGCAAGCGTCGAGCCGTTACCGGGCAGAGACAGGCCCAGCGCCTCGGTCAGACAGTTCATCGAATTGGCGGTGAACATGCCGGAACAGGAACCGCAGGTCGGGCAGGCAGATCGCTCGATAACCTTGACGTCCTCGTCAGAAATCTTGTCATCGGCGGCAGCCACCATGGCGTCGACCAGATCGAGCGCGACGGTTTTGCCATGCAGGACAACCTTGCCCGCTTCCATCGGACCACCGGACACGAAGACGGCGGGGATGTTGAGGCGCATGGCAGCATTCAACATTCCGGGGGTGATCTTGTCGCAGTTGGAAATGCACACCATGGCATCGGCGCAATGGGCATTGACCATATATTCGACCGAGTCAGCGATGATCTCGCGCGAGGGCAGCGAATAAAGCATGCCGTCATGGCCCATGGCGATGCCGTCATCGACCGCGATGGTGTTGAATTCCTTGGCAACACCGCCGGCCGCCTCGATTTCACGGGCAACCAGCTGGCCGAGATCCTTGAGGTGGACGTGGCCGGGCACGAACTGCGTGAAGGAATTGACGACAGCGATGATCGGCTTGCCGAAATCGCTGTCCTTCATGCCGGTGGCGCGCCAAAGGCCGCGCGCGCCCGCCATGTTGCGGCCGTGGGTTGTCGTTCTTGAGCGATAGGCTGGCATGGTGTTTTCCTCAATCTCGGGGCGAAGCGCGCCTGCCCGCAACGCGGTGGAAGCTGCCTCTGCCCTATTTTGCGGTGTTTCTAACGCAAACCGCAAGCGCTGTCACTGTCACCTTAGGGCAAAACAGTACGGTTCGGTACGGTACGCCTTTCCCTTAACGCGGGCGAGCGGACGACGGCCTATCACAAATGCGCGATTTCCGTCTGCCCGGCGCTGTTTTTCCGCAGCAGACTGAAACATATCTGTGCAGCGGCCGTATTGGCTATCATAATCGATTTATCGCCGATGCACCCGGCTTTTGTGGAGGTTCCAATGCCCGCCTATCGTCCGCCCCATATTTCGGCAAGCGAAATCACGCCGAAAAACATCTACCTTTCCAGACGCGGCTTCCTCGGCACAGCGGCGGGCCTTGCGGCAATAGGGCTTGCGGGCCGTGAGGCGGTTGCCGCTCCGCTCGCGGCGAAACCCGGCGCTTACAAGCTGGATGAAAAACTCACGCCGCTTGATGCCGTCACCAGCTACAACAACTTCTACGAATTCGGCGTCGGCAAATCCGACCCCAAGGAAAATTCCGGCAAGTTCAAACCCACACCCTGGACCGTGAAAGTGGATGGCCTCGTTTCCAAGCCACAGGAATTCGGCATCGAAGAGCTGATGAAATATCAGCTTGAGGAACGCACCTACCGCATGCGCTGCGTCGAAGGCTGGTCGATGGTCATTCCATGGATCGGCTTCCCACTTACAAGCCTGCTCGGCAAGGTCGAACCGCTGGGCAGCGCGAAATATGTTTCCTTCGAGACGGTGGTGCGGCCAGAGGAAATGCCCGGACAGAGCGGCCTGTTCCAGCCCCTTTCATGGCCCTATGTCGAAGGTTTGCGCCTCGATGAAGCCCGCCATCCCCTGACCATCCTTGCCGTCGGCCTTTATGGCGAGACGTTGCCGAACCAGAACGGCGCACCGATCCGGCTTGTCGTGCCGTGGAAGTACGGCTTCAAGGGCATCAAATCCATCGTCCGCATTTCGCTTGTCGAGAAACAGCCGGAAACGACCTGGAAAAATTCCAACGCCCGCGAATACGGCTTCTATTCCAACGTCAATCCACATGTGGACCATCCCCGCTGGAGCCAGGCGACGGAGCAGCGCATCGGCGAAGGCGGCTTCTTTGGCACCCAGAACCGCCCTACCCTGATGTTCAATGGCTACGATGAAGTAGCGAGCCTCTACGCCGGCATGGACCTGAAGGCGAATTATTGACCATGGCTTTCGCCTTCACCTTACCCTCTCTGCCGAAGCGTTACCAACCGGCGGCCATCTGGTCGCTGTATGTCATCGGCCTTGCTCCCGGCGTCTGGTATTTCTACCTCGCCGCAACCGGAGGCCTCGGCTTCAACCCGGTCAAGGATTTCGAACACCTCCTTGGCATCTGGGCGCTTCGCTTCCTCTGTCTAGGCCTGCTGGTGACGCCGCTACGCGATCTCTTCAACATCAACCTCATCGCCTATCGTCGGGCGCTGGGCCTGATTGCCTTTTATTACGTATTGGCGCACTTTACCGTCTATCTGGTGCTGGACCGTGGCCTCGTCTTCAGTTCCATCGCCGGTGATATCCTGAAACGGCCCTATATCATGTTCGGCATGGCGGGGCTCGTCATGCTCCTGCCCCTGGCGCTCACTTCCAACCGCTGGTCGATCCGCAAACTCGGCAGCCGCTGGAACACGCTGCATAAACTCGTCTATCTCGTCCTCATCGTCGGCGTCCTGCATTTCGTGCTGGCGCGAAAATCGATCACGCTGGAGCCGGTGTTTTATATCAGCATGATGGTGGTATTGCTCGGCTATCGGCTGGTGCGGCCGACGATCATGGCGCGGAAGCGGGGAAGACGCGCCGTTGGCAATGCACAGCAACGCCCGTCAAAAACATGAAACCGACGGACCAAAACCCGAAAACCTCGCAACGCCCTAAAATTGCCGGCTCCAGTCAAGCGGCTGTTTCAGAGATTTTCAGCATCATGGCAATGGGGATGGCTCTCGCCCCCACTGATATTGCCCGGACGATGAACAGCGGTCATCGGAACGCACTATCAAAGCTTCTCGAACACATTGAGAATGGCGAGATCAATGAAGAAGACCTGCAAAAGCTTTGGCTGGCCCATCATGCTTCGGACCGTGTCGCCCTGATGGCGCCACTTGCCGATCTTATTCGTCAAATCAGCCAATATTCGCCCGATCGCCAGCCTTAAACACAGAAAACAACGCAAACAAAAAAGCCGGGCGATCACTCGCCCGGCTTTTTAACTCATGACGCCTGAACGGCGTCAAACCTTATGCAGCTTCGGCAGCAGCTTCTGCAGCAACGCGAGCCTTGTCGGCTGCGCCCTTGGCGTCAACGTCACGCTCGACGAATTCAACGACGGCCAGAGCGGCATTGTCGCCCTGGCGGAAGCCTGCCTTCATGATACGCAGGTAGCCGCCGTTACGGTTTGCGTAACGTGCTGCGATCGCGTCGAACAGCTTGCGAACAGCGTCCTGATCCTTGATCTGCGAAATCGCCTGACGACGAGCGTGCAGGTCGCCGCGCTTGCCGAGAGTGACGAGCTTCTCAACGATCGGGCGAATTTCCTTCGCCTTCGGAAGCGTGGTGACGATCTGCTCATGGGTGATGAGCGAAGCAGCCATGTTCGCAAACATTGCCTTGCGGTGGCTGGCGGTTCTATTGAGCTTGCGGCCTGAATTACCGTGGCGCATTGCTATTCTCCTTCTACGCAGGTTCCTTCTTTAAGGCCTGCCGTTTCCTGGCACATGCAGGTGACTTACCTGCTGTTTGACGGGGAAAGGCAGTCTTTGAGGTCTGCCTTCTTGTTTGTTAGTACTGGTCTTCGTAACGCTTTGCGAGATCTTCGATGTTCTCAGGCGGCCATGCTGGCACTTCCATGCCGAGGTGCAGACCCATGGAAGCGAGAACTTCCTTGATTTCGTTCAGCGACTTGCGACCAAAGTTCGGCGTGCGGAGCATTTCGGCTTCGGTCTTCTGGATCAGGTCGCCGATGTAAACGATGTTGTCGTTCTTCAGGCAGTTTGCCGAACGAACCGACAGCTCGAGCTCGTCGACCTTCTTGAGAAGCGCCGGGTTGAACGCGAGTTCCGTAACCGATTCTTCTTCTGCTTCCTTCTGCGGCTCGTCGAAGTTGACGAAGACGCCCAGCTGGTCCTGAAGAATGCGAGCGGCGAAGGCAACGGCGTCTTCGCCGGAAACCGAACCGTTGGTCTCGATCGTCATGATCAGCTTGTCATAGTCGAGAACCTGGCCTTCACGGGTGTTTTCAACCTTGTAGGACACTTTCTTGACAGGAGAATAGAGGCTGTCCACCGGAATGAGGCCAATCGGGGCATCTTCCGCGCGGTTGCGCTCAGCCGGTACGTAACCCTTGCCGTTGTTGACGGTGAATTCCATGCGGATTTCAGCGCCATCGTCGAGCGTGCAGATCACGTGGTCGGGGTTCAGGATCTCGATGTCACCAACCGTCTGGATGTCACCAGCGGTCACGGCACCCGGGCCCTGCTTGCGCACGACCATGCGCTTGGAATCGTCGCCATCCATCTTGATGGCGATTTCCTTGATGTTGAGCACGATATCCGTCACATCTTCCCGGACGCCGGGGATGGAGGAGAATTCGTGCAGGACACCATCGATCTGCACGGCCGTAACAGCGGCGCCGCGCAGAGAAGACAACAGAACGCGACGCAGCGCGTTGCCGAGGGTAAGACCGAAACCACGCTCCAGCGGCTCGGCAACGAGCGTTGCCTTGGTGCGGCTGGACGAGGTGAACTCGACCTTGTTCGGCTTGATAAGTTCCTGCCAGTTCTTCTGAATCATCTTTAAACCTTCCGTTCGCCGCCACCATCCAATCGTGACGGACCGAGCATGAAAACACCGAGAGGAACCAAATTCAGCGGTTCATCGGTGGGTTCTTGAGCGCAAGTCCGCCGATCGAAATCGACGCGCACACGCCAGATACACGAAAATTCCGCCAGACCTGAGGTAAGGCGGAATTTCCGAACCACGGTCGCGTCAGACGCGGCGCTTCTTGCGCGGACGGCAACCGTTGTGCGGGATCGGCGTCACGTCGCGAATGGAAGTGATCATGAAACCAGCAGCCTGCAGGGCGCGAAGTGCCGATTCACGGCCGGAACCCGGACCGCAAACTTCAACTTCAAGCGACTTCATGCCGTGTTCCTGAGCCTTCTTCGCGCAATCTTCAGCAGCGATCTGGGCAGCGAACGGGGTCGACTTACGCGAACCCTTGAAGCCCTTGGCACCAGCGGACGACCAGGCAATAGCATTGCCCTGTGCGTCGGTGATGGTGATCATCGTGTTGTTGAAGGTCGAATTGACGTGCGCGACGCCAGACGTGATATTTTTGCGTTCGCGACGACGGACGCGTGCGGCTTCCTTGGCCATTTTATACCTTTCATTGATCTCTTCACCGCCGTAACACCAGCGGCTACACCGGCAATCAGCCCGTAACCGAGCTTTTCGCCAAACTCAGAAAGGCTGGCGCGGACTGCACCAGCCTCCCCTTTCCGGAGAACCGGAAAATTACTTCTTCTTACCAGCGATAGCCTTCGCCGGACCCTTGCGGGTGCGGGCGTTGGTGTGCGTGCGCTGACCGCGGACCGGAAGGCCACGACGGTGACGCAGGCCGCGGTAGCAACCGAGGTCCATCAGACGCTTGATGTTCATCGACGTTTCGCGACGCAGGTCGCCTTCGACCTGGTAGTCGCGGTCGATGGCTTCGCGGATCTGAAGAACTTCAGCATCCGTCAGCTGATGAACGCGCTTGTCAGCCGGAAGACCGACCTTGTCCATGATTTCCTGCGCGAATTTCGGACCAATCCCGTGAATGTAGGTCAGCGCAATAACAACGCGCTTCGCAGTCGGGATGTTGACGCCAGCGATACGTGCCACGTCTTTTCTCCTTGGTTCCAGTTGCCATCCGGCAAGTGGTGATTCCATTCGAGCGGCCGACAAGACCGCCAGTTCAAATTGATGTCCGTGACAAGTCAAAACGACCGAACCCGGATCTCCCTTCCCTAAGGGAAATCCGCGCCAGTCGCTTGGGATGTCGCGAGTTGGCGCGGTGTTTAACGGAATCAGCGCAAAAAAGCAACCGGCTCCGCCAAGATTCTTTTGCGATCCAAGGGATCAGCCGCCTTTCGAAAAGGAAGATGGGCAAGAACGCAACGATCCTCGCCCACTCATTCTCTCGATCAGGCAGAGGCTTTCTCGAGAACGCGCTCGATGGCCTCGGTGACGGCATCGACATCTGCCATGCCATCCAGCGTCACCAGTTCGCCCTGTTCGCTGTAATAAGCGGACAGCGGCGCAGTCTTTTCGCGATATTCCGTCAGGCGCTTGCGGAAAGCTTCCGGATTATCGTCAGAGCGAACAGTACCGCCGGCGGCAATGGTTTCAGCCACGCGATTTTCGATTCGGCGAATCAAAGCCTCTTCGTCCACCTTGAGTTCGATGACGGCGTCGAGCACCAGGTTTTTCTTGCGCATGTTGTCGGCAAGCGCCTTCGCCTGCGGAACGGTGCGCGGATAACCGTCGAGAATGAAGCCCTTGGCACAGTCAGGAGCTTCGATACGTTCGGAAACGATCTGATTGACGATATCGTCGGATACCAGCCCGCCGGCGTCCATGACGGCCTTGGCGCGCTTGCCGATTTCGGTGCCCGCGCTGACCGCAGCGCGCAGCATGTCACCGGTTGAAAGCTGGGGGATCCCGTACTTGTCAGTAAGCCGCTTGGCCTGGGTTCCCTTGCCCGCACCCGGCGGACCCAAAAATATCAGTCTCATCGTCCCCTCTTTCCTCCACGCAACTTCGACTTCTTGATCAGACCTTCATACTGCTGGGCGATCAGGTGACCCTGAATCTGCGCAACCGTATCCAGAGTTACACTGACAACGATCAAAAGCGAAGTACCACCAAGGGCTAATGGAATGCCCGTACGTGCGATAAGTGTCTCAGGAAGGATACAGACGAAGACCAGATAAATCGCGCCGACCACAGTGATGCGGGTCAGAACGTAATCAATGTACTCCGCAGTGCGCTCGCCCGGGCGGATGCCCGGAATGAAGCCGCCATGCTTCTTGAGATTGTCAGCCGTATCCTTCGGATTGAATACGATCGCCGTGTAGAAGAAGGCGAAGAAAGCAATCAGCAGGCCATAAAGCGCCATGAACAGCGGCTGGCCATGCTGCAGCGAGGCGATGATCGAGGTCGCCCAGGTCGGCAGGTTGGTGTTACCCGCAAAGCCTGCAGCCGTTGCCGGCAGAAGCAGCAGCGACGATGCGAAGATCGCAGGAATGACGCCGGCCGTGTTAAGCTTCAGCGGCAGGTGCGAGGTATCGCCCTGGAACATGCGGTTCCCGACCTGTCGCTTCGGATATTGGATCAACAGACGGCGCTGCGCACGCTCCACGAAGACGATAAGGGCAATGACGCCGATTGCAACGACGACGACCGTCAGGATGAGCGGGGTCGAAAGCGCACCGGTGCGGCCGAGTTCCAGCGTGCCGGCCAGAGCCTTGGGCAGACCGGCGGCAATGCCCGCGAAGATGATCAGCGAAATACCGTTGCCGATACCGCGCGAGGTGATCTGTTCGCCAAGCCACATCAGGAACATCGTACCGCCAAGCAGCGTGATGACGGTGGAAATGCGGAAGAACCAGCCCGGATCAACGACAAGGCCGTTACCGCTTTCGAGGCCGACCGCAATGCCATAGGCCTGCAGCGTGCCGAGCAGCACCGTGCCGTAACGGGTGTACTGGTTGATGATCTTGCGGCCGGCTTCGCCTTCCTTCTTCAACGCTTCGAGCGAAGGCACGACCGAGGTCATGAGCTGCACGATGATCGAAGCGGAGATGTAAGGCATGATGCCGAGGGCGAAAATCGCCATGCGCTCGACAGCGCCACCCGCAAACATGTTGAAAAGACCGAGAATACCGTTGGCCTGGCCACGGAAGGCCTGCGCATAGGCTTCAGGGTTCAGGCCCGGAAGCGGAATATGGGTGCCGAGACGGTAGACGAGAAGTGCGGCAAGAGTAAACCAGAGACGCTTTTTCAGATCCTCCGCCTTAGCGAAGGTCGAAAAATTCAGGTTCGAAGCCAGTTGTTCCGCTGCTGAAGCCATAAATTTCTCCGAATGACCCTTGCCAGCCAGCGCAACCGGCCGATGCGGAAAGGTCTAAAAGATACTGGTCAAAACCGGGCTTCGGACAAACGCGGCTCTGCGCCGCCATCATGCCTCACCCTGTTTTTTATGTCCTATCCCCTCCCCTATGGAAGTTCAAGAACTGTGAGGCTCTCCCTGCAGCACTTTCTGCCGCAAGCGGGGCCAAGGAAGCACACCGCGAAGAGATTTCCCTGATGCTCTATAAATCGATTTAGATCGAAAGCAACAGTGGCCAGGGAGCGCAAACGCCCGGAGCGACAAGCCCCGGGCGCCTGAAGTCTATATATTACTCGGCGGCTTCTGCTGCAACTGCGAGAAGCTTGATCGAGCCGCCAGCCTTTTCGATCTTTTCGATTGCGGGCTTGGAAGCACCGGCAACTTCGAAAGCGACCTTAGCCTTCAGCTCGCCGTCGGCGAGAATACGAACGCCGTCCTTGGCGCGGCGGATAACGCCGGCAGCCTTGAGAGCAGCAGCATCGATCGTTGCGGAAGCGTCAAGCTTCTTGGCGTCGATGGCGGTCTGAATGCGGCCGAGCGATACGACAACATATTCGGAAGCGAAGATGTTGTTGAAACCGCGCTTCGGCAGACGACGGTAGATGGGCATCTGACCGCCTTCGAAGCCGTTGATGGCGACGCCCGAACGAGCCTTCTGACCCTTCACACCGCGACCACCGGTCTTGCCCTTGCCGGAACCGATACCGCGACCTACGCGGATACGATCCTTGGAGGCGCCTTCGTTGTCTCTGATTTCATTGAGTTTCATGATAGGTTACTCCGTCTCACTTCTCGTCAACGACGCGAACGAGATGCTGGACCGCACGGATCATGCCGCGAACCGCCGGAGTGTCTTCCAGGGTACGCTGACGATGCATCTTGTTGAGACCCAGACCCACCAGCGTCTGACGCTGGATTGCCGGGCGGCGAATAGGGCTGCCGATCTGTTCGACCGTAACAGTCTTCTTGGCTTCAGTAGTTTTCTTGGCCATGATCCAGCTCCTTATTCTTCAGAAGCGTTGCCGGAAGCGGCACGACGAGCCTGAAGGGTCGCATACTTCAGACCGCGCTGTGCTGCGATGTCCTTCGGATGAACCTGATGCTTCAGAGCGTCGAACGTCGCGCGAACCATGTTGTACGGGTTCGAAGAACCGGTCGACTTGGCAACAACGTCATGAACGCCGAGCGTTTCGAAAACGGCGCGCATCGGACCACCGGCGATGATACCGGTACCGGCCTTGGCCGAACGCAGCAGAACCTTGCCTGCGCCGTGACGGCCATTGACGTCGTGATGCAGCGTGCGGCCATCGCGCAGCGGAACGAAGATCAGATCGCGCTTCGCGCTTTCAGTTGCCTTGCGGATCGCTTCCGGAACTTCACGAGCCTTGCCGTGACCGAAACCAACGCGGCCCTTCTGGTCGCCAACGACGACGAGAGCGGCGAAACCGAAACGACGGCCACCCTTAACAACCTTTGCAACGCGGTTGATCGCGACCAGCTTGTCGACGAATTCGCTATCGCGCTCTTCGCGGTTCTGACGCTCTTCGCGGGAACCTCTTTTATCCTGTGCCATTGTCCTTGTCCTTTTTCTTTTACGGGTGGAACGGCAAACGAAAAGACCAGCGGCCCCGAAGACGAGATCCGCATGGTCCGGTGAAATTCCGCCCGGATCGATGTCCGGGCGGAAAAAAATCAGAAGTTCAGGCCGCTTTCGCGGGCTGCATCTGCCAGAGCCTTGATACGGCCGTGATAGATGAACGCGCCACGGTCGAATACAACATCCTTCACGCCAGCCTTGACGCCGCGCTCGGCAACCAGCTTGCCGACAACAGCTGCTGCTGCAACGTCGGCGCCGGTCTTGAGCGAGCCGCGCAGATCGGCTTCGAGCGTGGAGGCAGACGCAAGCGTCTTGCCAGCAACGTCATCGATGATCTGGGCGTAGATGTTCTTCGACGAGCGATGAACCGACAGGCGCGGGCGGCCGTTGGCAACCGCCTTGATCTGGCGGCGCACACGGCTCGCGCGACGTGCAAGTGCTTCTTTCCTGCTAGCCATTTCGCGTGATCCTTACTTCTTCTTGCCTTCTTTGCGTACGATACGCTCTTCAGCGTACTTTACGCCCTTGCCCTTGTAGGGCTCGGGACCGCGGTATTCGCGGATTTCCGCGGCAACCTGGCCAACCTGCTGCTTGTTGATGCCGGAAACGATGATTTCCGTGGGCTTCGGAACGGCAATGGTGATGCCGACCGGAGGCTCGTAAACAACGTCGTGGCTGAAACCGAGAGCCAGCTGCAGGTTCTTGCCCTGCATGGCGGCACGGTAACCAACGCCGTTGATTTCGAGCTTGCGCTCATAGCCGTCCTTAACACCCTTGAAGATGTTCTCGATCATCGTGCGGGACATGCCCCACTTCGAACGAGCTTCCTTGGTGCCGTTAGCCGGCGTTACGGAAACGCCGTTATCTTCGAGCTTCAGCTGAATGTCGTCGTTAGCGACGAAAAACAGTTCACCCTTCGGGCCCTTAGCAGTAACCTTCTGGCCGTCGACATTGGCCGTCACACCTGCGGGAACCGGAACGGGCTTTTTACCGATACGAGACATTATTCAATCCTGTCTGTTCGTTATGGAGATCCTTGCTCGGGTCTTAGAAGACCGAGCAAAGAACCTCGCCACCAACGTTCTGTTCGCGAGCCTGGTGATCGGCCATCACGCCCTTCGGGGTCGAAAGGATGGTGATGCCGAGGCCGTTCGCGACCTGCGGAATGGACTTTACCGAGACATAAACCCGGCGGCCCGGCTTGGAAACGCGGCCGATCTCACGGATCACGGACGCGCCTTCGTAGTACTTCAGCTCGATGGTGAATTCGGACTTGCCGTTTTCGAAATCGACCTTGGAATAACCGCGAATGTAGCCTTCAGACTGCAGCACGTCGAGAACGCGTGCGCGGAGGCTGGAAGCAGGCGTGCTTACCGAAGACTTACGGCGAGCAGCACCATTGCGGATGCGGGTGAGCATATCACCCAAAGGATCAGTCATGGTCATGTGCCCGTCTCCTTACCAGCTCGACTTGACAATGCCCGGCACCTTGCCGGAATTGCCCAGCTCACGAAGCGCGATACGCGACATCTTGAGCTTGCGATAGAACGCGCGCGGACGGCCCGTTACTTCGCAGCGGTTGCGGATACGCGTCTTCGAGCCGTCACGCGGCAGCGAAGCGAGCTTCAGGGTGGCCTTGAACCGCTCTTCGATCGGAAGGGACTGGTTCATCACGATCGCCTTGAGGGCCGCACGCTTGCTGGCCTGCTGGGCGACCGACTTGCGGCGGCGCTTGTTCTTTTCAACTGCGCTTGTTTTCGCCATATCGGAGTTCCTTTTCTACGCTCGTCGTTACGGTTAGTGACGGAACGGGAAGTTGAACTCTGTCAGCAGAGCCCGAGCTTCGTCGTCCGACGTCGCCGTCGTGCAAACGATGATGTCCATGCCCCACATCTGATCAACCTTATCGTAGTTGATCTCAGGGAACACAATGTGTTCCTTGATGCCCATGGCGAAGTTGCCACGGCCGTCAAAGCTCTTCGGGTTCAGGCCCCGGAAGTCGCGAACGCGCGGCAGCGCGATGTTGACCAGACGATCAAGGAATTCGTACATGCGGGCGCCACGAAGGGTAACCTTCGCACCGATCGGCATGCCTTCGCGAACCTTGAAACCAGCGATCGAGTTGCGAGCGCGGGTAACGACCGGCTTCTGGCCGGCAATCGCAGCCAGGTCACCGGCAGCGATCGTGGGCTTCTTGGAGTCGGCAGTCGCTTCGCCAACGCCCATGTTGATCACGATCTTTTCAAGCTTCGGGATCATCATGACGTTTGCGTAGGAGAACTTCTCCTGCATGGCGCCACGGATACGGGAAACGTATTCCGTCTTGAGACGCGGCTCGTACTTATCAGCCATCGATCACTTCTCCCGAACGCTTGGCCACGCGGACCTTCTTGCCATCCACAACCGAGAAGCCAACGCGGGTCGGCTTGCCATCCTTGTCGACGATGGCGATGTTGGAGATGTGCAAGGATGCTTCCTTGTTGATGATGCCGGCTTCCTGGGCCTGGGTCTGGCGCTGGTGACGCTTCACCATGTTTACGCCACGCACAACGGCCCGGTCTTCCTTCGGCAAAACCTGGATTACTTCGCCGGTACGGCCCTTGTCCTTACCGGTCAATACGACAACCTTGTCGCCTTTACGAATTTTCTGCATCGCATACGCTCCTTACAGTACTTCCGGAGCCAGCGAGATGATCTTCATGTGGTTCTTGGCGCGAAGTTCGCGCGGAACCGGTCCGAAGATACGGGTGCCGATGGGCTCTTTCTTGTTGTCGATAAGAACGGCTGCGTTGTTATCGAAACGGATGACGCTGCCGTCAGCGCGGCGGATGTCCTTGGCGGTGCGCACGACAACCGCCTTCATCACGTCGCCCTTCTTGACGCGGCCGCGCGGAATAGCTTCCTTGATGGAAACGACAATAATGTCGCCAACAGAAGCATATTTGCGCTTCGAGCCGCCCAGCACCTTGATGCACATGACACGACGTGCGCCGGAATTATCCGCCACGTCGAGGTTTGTTTGCATCTGAATCATGTCAGGTCGCCTTCTTGTTGTTACCGGAACGGTTGGGCAAACTCTCCCGAGCGAGCCCCCTGCTCCAGCTTATGAATATCTCTTTTTTTGCGCGGAAAAATCGTGACAGGGTGGTTTCCCGAAGGACCTTCCGTGCGCATCAAAGCAAAAGACGCCCGGGTCACGAGCGTCCTTGCGCTGCTTCATACAGGAATTCGCGCCAAGTGCAAGACACCTGGCGCGATTCTGATGAAATTAAGCCTGGGCGGAAACGACCGTCCAGCGCTTGTCCTTGGAGATCGGTGCGCATTCCTCGATGGAAACGACATCGCCGACCTTATACTGATTGTTTTCGTCGTGTGCCTTGTACTTCTTCGAACGACGAACGGTCTTCTGAAGCAGCGGGTGAGCGAATCGACGCTCAACACGAACTACGACTGTCTTCTCGTTCTTGTCGGACACAACGACGCCCTGCAGAATGCGTTTCGGCATATTATTCTTCCTTAGGCCTTGGCTTCTGCCGCCTTCTGGCGGGCAATGGTTTTAACGCGGGCGATATCCTTGCGGACTTCGTTGATGCGCGAGGACTTCTCCAGCTGACCAGTTGCCTTCTGGAAGCGCAGGTTGAACTGCTCCTTCTTCAGATCGGCGAGCTTGTCCTTGAGCTGGTCGGCGCTGAGGCCGCGAACTTCATCGGCTTTCATGTGCCTTGCTCCTTACTCTGCGATGCGCTGTACGAAGCGCGTCTTGACCGAGAGCTTGGCAGCGCCGAGACGAAGCGCCTCACGGGCGATCTCCTCGGACACACCGTCGATCTCGAACATCATACGACCGGGCTTGACCTTGCATGCCCAGTAATCGACCGAACCCTTGCCCTTACCCATACGAACTTCGGTCGGCTTGGCCGTAACCGGAACGTCGGGGAATACGCGGATCCACACGCGACCTGCGCGCTTCATGTAACGCGTGATCGCGCGGCGGGCCGCTTCGATCTCGCGTGCATTCACGCGGTTCGGTTCCTGCGACTTCAAGCCGAATTCACCGAATGCCAGGTCAAAGCCGCCCTTGGCGACGCCCTTGATGCGTCCCTTAAACTGCTTACGGTACTTAGTACGCTTTGGCTGCAACATTTTCTTACTTCTCCGAGCTTATCTTTCGCCAGCGTCAATCAAGCGTTTTCGCGACGACGATCGCCACGATCGCCACGCTCACGGCTTGCAGGGCCCTGTGCGTCGCCTTCGAGACCGCGACGCTCAGAAGCCATCGGATCGTGCTCAAGGATTTCGCCCTTGAATATCCAGACCTTGATGCCGCAGATGCCGAATGCGGTTTCAGCTTCAGCCGTGCCGTAGTCGATGTCCGCACGCAGCGTGTGCAACGGAACGCGACCTTCGCGGTACCATTCGGTACGAGCGATTTCAGCACCGCCAAGACGGCCGCCGCAGGTGATCTTGATGCCTTCGGCGCCAAGACGCATTGCGGACTGAACAGCACGCTTCATCGCACGGCGGAAAGCCACGCGGCGCTCGAGCTGCTGAGCGATCGACTGGGCAACCAGCGTCGCGTCGATTTCCGGCTTGCGCACTTCAACGATGTTGAGGTGCGTTTCGGAGTTGGTCATCTCGGAAAGCTTCTTGCGAAGCTTCTCGATGTCTGCACCCTTCTTGCCGATGATCAGACCCGGGCGAGCCGAGTGGATCGTGACGCGGCACTTCTTGTGCGGGCGCTCGATGACAACCTTTGCGATACCGGCCTGCTTGAGTTCCTTGATCAGGTAAGCCCGGATCTTCAGGTCTTCATGCAGCAGCTTGCCGTATTCTGCGGTGTCAGCGTACCAGCGGCTATCCCAGGTACGGTTGATGCCGAGGCGGAAGCCGATCGGATTGATTTTCTGACCCATTATGCGGCCTCCCCTTTTTCCTCGACTTCACGAACAACGATCGTGAGGTGAGCGAACGGCTTTTCAATGCGGGAAGCACGACCACGGCCACGAGCGTGGAAACGCTTCATGGTGATGGACTTGCCAACATAGGCCTCGGCGACGACGAGAGCGTCGACGTCGAGGTCGTGGTTGTTTTCCGCATTGGCAATTGCAGATTCCAGCGTCTTCTTGACGGTGCCTGCAATGCGCTTGCGGGAGAATTCGAGCTCGGCGAGAGCGCGATCAACCTTCTTGCCACGGATAAGAGCGGCAACCAGGTTCAGTTTCTGGGGGCTGACGCGGAGCGTACGGGCAACGGCCTGAGCCTCGTTGTCCTTCAGCCGGCGTTCGGTCTTAGCCTTCGCCATGATTACTTCCTCTTTGCCTTCTTGTCCGCGCCGTGACCGTAATAGGTACGGGTCGGAGAGAATTCACCGAACTTGTGTCCGACCATGTCTTCGTTAACGGAGACGGGCACATGCTTGCTGCCGTTGTAGACGCCGAAGGTCAGACCAACGAACTGCGGCAGGATCGTCGAGCGACGGCTCCAGATCTTGATTACTTCGTTACGTCCGCTCTCGCGCACCTTCTCAGCCTTGGTGAGAAGATAGCCGTCAACAAACGGACCTTTCCATACTGAACGAGCCATTAGTGACTACCTCTCTTACTTCTTACGCTGATGGCGCGAGCGCATGATGAACTTGTCGGTCGACTTGTTCGAACGGGTGCGCTTGCCCTTCGTGGGCTTGCCCCACGGAGTAACCGGGTGGCGACCACCCGACGTGCGACCTTCACCACCACCGTGCGGGTGGTCGACCGGGTTCATGACGACGCCGCGAACGTGCGGACGCTTGCCGCGCCAACGGGAACGACCGGCCTTGCCGTCGTTGATGTTGGCGTGGTCAGAGTTCGAAACAGCGCCGATCGATGCGAGGCAGGAGCCGTGCACCAGACGCTGTTCGCCCGAGTTGAGACGCAGGATGGCCATGCCGGCATCGCGGCCGACGAGCTGGACATACGTACCGGCGGAGCGAGCGATCTGACCGCCCTTGCCCGGCTTCATCTCGACGTTGTGGATGATCGAACCGACCGGAATGTACTGAAGCGGCATGGTGTTGCCGGGCTTCACGTCCACTGCCTTGTCGGAGGCGATCACCTTGTCACCAGCAGCGAGACGCTGTGGCGCGAGAATGTAAGCCTGTTCGCCGTCGGTATACGTAACCAGCGCGATGAACGCGGTGCGGTTGGGGTCGTATTCCAGACGTTCAACGGTGCCTTCAACGTCGAACTTGCGACGCTTGAAGTCAACCAGACGGTAGGTCCGCTTGTGACCGCCACCCTGGAAACGGACGGTGATCCGGCCCTGGTTGTTACGGCCACCCTTGGAGCTGAGGCCCTGGGTGAGAGCCTTTACCGGCTTGCCCTTGTAGAGCGAAGCGCGGTCCACGATAACCAGCTGGCGCTGGCTCGGCGTGGTCGGATTGAAACTTTTCAATGCCATTTTATTGTTCCCTTTTGGGTCTTTGCCCGCTTGGGCCTAACCTTTAGAGTCCGGTGGACACGTCGATGGATTGACCTTCGGCGAGCGTAACGACGGCTTTCTTGACGTCCTTCAGCTTACCGGCGAACCCACGGAAACGACGGGTCTTACCCTTGCGGATAAGCGTGTTCACAGCCGTGACTTTGACGCCGAAGAGAGCTTCCACGGCAGCCTTGATTTCAGGCTTGGAAGCATTCTTGGCGACGTTGAATACGACCTGGTTCTGTTCGGATACCAGCGTCGACTTTTCCGTGATCGAAGGAGATACGATCACATCGTAGTGGCGAAGATCCGTCATTTGAACCGCTCCTCCAGAGCCTCTACAGCAGCCTTGGAAAGCACCAGCTTGCCACGGCGCAGGATGTCGTAAACATTGATGCCCTGTACCGGCAGAACGTCCACGTTCGGGATGTTCTGAGCAGCGAGCTTGAAGTTGCCATCAAGTTCGGCGCCGCCGATAACGAGAGCGTTGGTCAGGCCAAGCGAAGCGAAGCTGCCCAGCAGAGCCTTGGTCTTTGCTTCGGACGCGACGAGCTGATCGACGATGATCAGTTCTTCAGCCTTCAGCTTTGCAGACAGGGCGTGACGCAGGGCGAGCGCACGAACCTTCTTGGGAAGGTCATGGGCGTGGCTGCGAACGACCGGGCCGTGGGCCTTGCCGCCGCCGCGGAACTGCGGTGCGCGAGCCGAATGGTGACGAGCGCGGCCCGTACCCTTCTGCTTGTACATCTTCGCGCCGGTGCGGGAAACTTCCGACCGGTTCTTGGACTTGTGGGTTCCCTGCTGCTTCTTTGCAAGCTGCCAGCGAACCATGCGGGCCAGAATGTCCTGGCGGGGGTCGAGGCCGAAGATCTCATCCGACAGAGAAACCTTGCCGGCGTCTTTTCCCTCGAGGGTCTTGACGTTCAATTCCATGATAAGGCTCCCTTACTTCGCAGCCGACTTGACGGCGTCGCGGACGATGATCCAGGAACCCTTCGAGCCGGGAACTGCACCCTTCACGAGGATGAGGCCACGGTCTTCATCAGTCGAAACGACTTCGAGGTTCTGGGTCGTAACGCGGGTCTGGCCCATATGACCAGCCATGCGCTTGCCCTTCCAGACGCGACCCGGATCCTGGTTGGAACCAGTCGAACCGTGTGCACGGTGCGAGATAGAGTTACCGTGCGAAGCGCGGCCACCACCGAAGTTGTGACGCTTCATAGCACCGGCGAAACCCTTACCGATCGTGGTTCCGGTGACATCGACCAGCTGGCCGGTCTGAAAATGATTTGCGGTCAGTGTTGCACCGATGTCGATCAGGTTCTCGGGGGAAACCCGGAACTCGACGAGCTTTGCCTTCGGTTCGACATTGGCAGCGGCAAAGTGACCGCGAAGCGCCTTCGTCGTGTTCTTGACCTTGGACTGGCCGGCACCGAGCTGAACTGCGGTGTAGCCATTCTTGTCTTCCGTGCGCTGGGCAACGACTTGTACGTTATCCAGTCGCAATACTGTTACAGGGATATGTTCACCTGCGTCGTTATAGACGCGTGTCATACCCACTTTCTGTGCAATCACACCTGAACGCATTGGTTCATCCTCTTGCGAGCCTTGAAGGGAAAACCCTCTCTGGCCTTTGTTAAGGAGTGCCCTTCGACATCTCACGATGTTTCCGGTCTCCGGTTTGGAAGTCGTTGGATTGCTCCACGTACCTTCCTTGTTATTTCAGCCCTTACCCTGAATGGTTCGGGCCGGGTCTTAGAGCTTAATTTCCACGTCAACGCCAGCAGCGAGGTCGAGCTTCATAAGGGCATCGACAGTCTGCGGGGTGGGGTCAACGATATCGAGAAGACGCTTGTGCGTCCGCATTTCGAACTGTTCACGGCTCTTCTTGTCAACGTGGGGAGAGCGGTTGACAGTAAACTTTTCGATGCGGGTGGGGAGCGGAACCGGGCCGCGAACGCTGGCGCCGGTGCGCTTTGCGGTCGACACGATTTCACGGGTAGAGGCATCGAGGATCCGGTGATCGAACGCCTTGAGGCGGATACGGATATTCTGGCCGTTCATTCGTCTTGTCCTTGTTCTTTGTTATTCGTTTCCGCACGCGGAAACACATGAACTTCTATTGATCGTGGCGCCGCAGATTTTCAAAAATCGAGAGGAATGCGCGTCGCACCCCAATCATTTCAGTAGTCTGTATTGCTAAAAACACCGCGTTCCGCAATCGCTTGCGAATCCAGCGGTGAATGTGAGTGCGCGTTTACGCGCTTTCACCGAATTTTTCAAGCATTAAAAATGCAACGCCGCCAGGCTTTTTACCAAAAGTCCGGCGGCGGTGCTGTTCACACCGCCGCCAGCATGAATTTCAACGGTCGAGATTACTCGACGATCGAGGCAACGATGCCGGCGCCGACGGTACGGCCGCCTTCGCGGATAGCGAAGCGCAGCTTTTCTTCCATCGCGATCGGAACGATCAGCTCGACGTCAACGGTGACGTTGTCGCCAGGCATAACCATTTCCGTGCCTTCAGGAAGCGTCACGATGCCGGTCACGTCAGTCGTACGGAAGTAGAACTGCGGACGGTAGTTCGTGAAGAACGGCGTATGACGGCCGCCTTCTTCCTTCGTCAGGATGTAGGCTTCTGCCTTGAACTTCTTGTGCGGCTTTACCGAACCCGGCTTGCACAGGATCTGACCACGCTCGACGCCGTCACGGTTAACACCGCGAACCAGTGCACCGATGTTGTCGCCAGCCTGGCCCTGGTCGAGCAGCTTGCGGAACATTTCAACGCCGGTAACAGTCGTCTTCGAGGTCGGACGGATGCCGACGATTTCGACTTCTTCACCAACCTTGACGATACCGCGCTCAACGCGACCCGTCACAACCGTACCACGGCCCGAGATCGAGAACACGTCTTCGATCGGCATCAGGAACGGCTGGTCGATCGGACGCTCAGGCGTCGGGATGTAGGCGTCAACCGCAGCCATCAGCTCGCGGATCGCGTCTTCACCGATCTTCTTGTCGGAATCTTCAAGAGCAGCAAGCGCCGAACCCTTGATGATCGGAATATCGTCGCCCGGGAAGTCGTAGGACGACAGAAGTTCGCGAACTTCAAGCTCGACGAGCTCGAGAAGCTCGGCGTCGTCAACCTGGTCGACCTTGTTGAGGAACACGACGATGGCCGGAACGCCAACCTGACGGGCAAGCAGGATGTGCTCGCGCGTCTGCGGCATCGGGCCGTCAGCGGCGGAGCAAACCAGGATCGCGCCGTCCATCTGGGCAGCACCGGTGATCATGTTCTTCACGTAGTCGGCGTGGCCGGGGCAGTCAACGTGAGCGTAGTGACGGTTGGCCGTCTCGTACTCAACGTGTGCCGTCGAGATCGTGATACCACGAGCCTTCTCTTCAGGAGCCGCGTCGATCTGGTCATACGCCTTGAACTCGCCGAAGAACTTCGTGATTGCTGCCGTCAGCGACGTCTTGCCATGGTCAACGTGACCGATCGTGCCAATGTTGACGTGCGGCTTCGTCCGCTCAAACTTGCTCTTTGCCATTAGTGGCTCTCCATTCTTGTCCCGTGACGGGAATAATCTTCAAAATTCGGTGGGGCGTACCCCGATCACTTCTGACCGGAGTACTTTGCCTGGATTTCCTGCGCCACGTTCGACGGAACCGGCGAATAGTGATCGAACGTCATCGAGTACTGAGCGCGACCCTGCGACATGGAGCGCAGGTTATCGACGTACTTGAACATGTTCGCGAGCGGAACATGCGCGTTGATGACGACGGCGATACCACGGCTTTCCTGGCCCTGGATCTGACCACGACGGGAGTTCAGGTCGCCGATAACGTCGCCGACATAGTCTTCCGGCGTTACGACTTCGACCTTCATCATCGGCTCGAGAAGCTGTGCACCAGCCTTCTTGGCTGCTTCACGGAAGCAGGCACGCGATGCGATTTCGAAGGCGAGAACCGACGAGTCAACATCGTGGAATGCACCGTCGACCAGCGTAGCCTTGACGCCGAGCATCGGGAAGCCAGCCAGCGGACCGGAAGACAGAACGCTTTCGATACCCTTCTGAACGCCCGGGATGTATTCCTTCGGAACAGCACCACCGACGATCTTCGACTCGAACTTGAAGTCTTCGCCTTCGGGGTTCGGTTCGAAGATGATCTTCACGCGAGCGAACTGACCGGTACCACCGGACTGCTTCTTGTGCGTGTAGTCTTCTTCGTGCTGACGCGTGATCGTTTCACGGTAGGCAACCTGCGGAGCACCGACGGTTGCTTCAACCTTGAACTCGCGACGCATACGGTCAACGATGATGTCGAGGTGAAGTTCGCCCATGCCGGCAATGATGGTCTGGCCGGATTCGTCGTCGGTCTTGACACGGAAGGACGGATCTTCTGCAGCCAGACGGTTGAGCGCGAGGCCCATCTTTTCCTGGTCGCCCTTGGTCTTCGGCTCGATCGCGATCTGGATGACCGGCTCGGGGAATTCCATGCGCTCGAGGATAACCGGCTTCAGCGGATCGCAGAGCGTATCGCCAGTGGTGGTTTCCTTGAGACCAGCCAGAGCAACGATGTCGCCTGCATAGGCTTCTTCGATGTCTTCACGGCTGTTGGAGTGCATCTGAAGCATACGGCCGACGCGCTCGCGCTTGTCCTTGACCGTATTCATGACAGACGTGCCCTTTTCGAGCTTGCCCGAGTAGATGCGTGCGAAAGTGAGCGAACCAACGAAGGGGTCGTTCATGATCTTGAACGCGAGCATGGAAAGCGGCTCGGAATCGTCAGCGTGACGCTCGATTTCGGCTTCCGTCTTGGCGTCGATGCCCTTGATCGCCGGGATGTCCAGCGGCGAAGGCAGATAGTCGACAACGGCGTCGAGGAGCGGCTGAACGCCCTTGTTCTTGAACGCGGTACCGCAGAACATCGGGTGGAACTTCACGTCGATGGTGCCGCGGCGAACGAGTTCACGAATCTTGTCGTTGTCCGGGTAGTTGCCTTCGAGGTAGGCTTCCATCGCTTCTTCGTCGATCTCGACAACCGTCTCGATCAGCTTTTCGCGATATTCTTCAGCCTTGGCCTTCATGTCCTCGGGGATCTCGACGACGTCCCACTGGGCGCCGAGCGACTCGTCGCGCCATACGAGAGCATTCATCTCGATCAGGTCGATAACGCCCTTGAACTCGGTCTCAGCGCCGATCGGCAGCTGCATGACAACGGCAGTGGCGCCGAGACGGGTCTTGATCATTTCTACCGAGCGGTAGAAGTCAGCACCGGTCTTGTCCATCTTGTTGCAGAAGATCATGCGCGGAACATGATACTTCTCAGCCTGACGCCAGACGGTTTCCGTCTGCGGCTCAACACCGGCGTTGGCGTCGAGCAGCGCGATGGCGCCGTCGAGAACGCGCAGCGAACGCTCGACTTCGATGGTGAAGTCAACGTGGCCGGGGGTGTCGATGATGTTGAAGCGGCGGGTCTTGCCGTCACGGCCCTTCCAGAAGGTCGTGGTCGCAGCGGACGTGATGGTGATACCACGCTCCTGCTCCTGCTCCATCCAGTCCATCGTGGCTGCGCCATCGTGAACTTCGCCGATCTTGTGCGACTTACCGGTGTAATAGAGAATACGCTCGGTGGTGGTCGTCTTGCCGGCGTCGATATGCGCCATGATACCGAAATTGCGGTAGTCTTCGATTTTATATTCGCGAGCCATAATGGACTGCCTTTCGATATGCGATCGGTTAAGATTACCAGCGGTAATGCGAGAATGCGCGGTTAGCGTCGGCCATCTTGTGCGTGTCTTCACGCTTCTTGACGGCGGAGCCGCGGTTGTTCGCAGCGTCCATGAGTTCGCCGGAGAGGCGATCGATCATGGTCGTTTCGTTGCGCTTGCGCGCAGCGGTGATCAACCAGCGGATTGCGAGGGCCTGGCGACGCTCGGGACGAACATCAACCGGAACCTGGTATGTCGCACCACCAACGCGGCGCGAACGCACTTCAACATGCGGCGCAACATTGTCGAGGGCCGAATGGAACACGGCGAGCGGCTCCTGCTTCGTCTTGCCCTGAACGACGTCGAACGCGCCGTAAACGATGCTTTCTGCTACCGACTTCTTGCCGTGAAGCATGATGGCGTTCATGAACTTGGTGACGACCAGATCACCGAACTTCGGATCCGGGTTGATCTCACGCTTTTCTGCACTATGGCGACGGGACATACTTTTTGTCTCTCAATGTTATTGACGCTATACCACGCGGAGAACCTCGCGCAGCGCCGAATTGTTGTTGCCGAAATTACTTCGGACGCTTCGCACCGTACTTCGAACGGCGCTGCTTGCGGTTCTTGACGCCCTGGGTATCGAGAACACCGCGGATGATGTGGTAACGAACGCCCGGCAAGTCCTTCACACGGCCGCCGCGGATCATGACGACAGAGTGTTCCTGAAGGTTGTGACCTTCGCCAGGAATGTAGCCGATGACTTCGAAGCCGTTGGTGAGGCGGATCTTGGCAACCTTACGCAGAGCCGAGTTCGGCTTCTTCGGGGTCGTCGTGTATACGCGGGTGCAAACACCACGCTTCTGCGGGTTTTCCTGCAGGGCAGGAACCTTGTTGCGCTTTACCTGTGCCTGGCGAGGCTTGCGGATCAGCTGGTTTACGGTAGGCATATAACCATCCCTTGCAAAAACTACTTTAGCCACCCTCACGGGTGGCGGCTATGCCGTTGCCGGCGACGATGCACGCATATATCCTCATGCGCAAAACGTGGCCCGATCCGGTTTCACGGATGGACCACCAAGAGCAGAGGACACCGGATGAGGCGTCTTGCGTGCAACATTCGTGTCTTCTACGTGCAATGGAGACCCGTTTGAGATGATGTTCGGGAAAAAGCTTACCGAACGGCCAGCACCCACAGAGGCTCCGATGGCGGGCGTACTACTGTTTTAGCCAGCTTTCGTCAAGGGTGAATCCGCATTTTGCGCCCGCCCCCGGGGCCACGAACGCCACCGCAACGCCATTTCCCCCTCCCTATACCATAAGTCGGCATCAACGGCAGCGATTTTAACCTCCGGCCTTTGGCTTTTCATAAAATCCGTCTATTGATTCCCTCAGGCTGGCCGGACATGGCCGTGCCGCGGGCGGAACCGATTCCCCCTGCCCTGATGACAGCAACGAAAGATCAAGGAACCGCGTCATGAGCACCCTCCCCGACAACGACAACGGACGCGACGAGCCGATGGTCTTCATCGTCATCGGCAAGGCTTACGAAACCGACAACTCCGAGGGTATCGACATTCACGTCATCCTCAGGGCGCCGGATGACGACACAGCCGTTCGCGAAACGCTGAACGCGCTTTCCGAGGAAGGCTTCATCGAAGCCGATCTCGACCAGATCGGCATGCTGACCGAAATTCCCGATGAAGAGCCGCACGCCTCGGCCTATCAGGGCGCGCTCGAAGGCGAAGTCGCCATCATCCGCTTCGCCTGAAGAGCCTTGGCCATGGCGGTCAGACGTGTCGTCGCCAACATCGCTACCTCCGACCCCGCGCTGGCGCAGGTCTTTTATGGCGATATCCTCGGCATGCCGGTCGCCATGGATCACGGCTGGATCGTCACCCATGCCAGCCCGCTCAAGGCGCCGGCGCAGCTAAGCTTTGCGCGCGAAGGCGGTTCCGGCACAGATGTGCCGGACTTCTCCATAGAAGTCGACAATTTCGACGAGGTCCGCAACCGGATCGTCGCAGCCGGACTGCCGATAGAATACGGCCCCACCGTCGAGTCCTGGGGGCGTACGTCGCCTGTTCGTACGCGACCCTTTTGGAAAGCTTGTCAATATATTAAGTCACTTATAGAATATGTAGTCTGAATAATAGTATTGATTCTTAAAAGATTGAATGCCGCGCAAACATAGGCTTAGAATAGTTCCGACGCAAAATTTCGGGGTCGGGTTGGATACTTTATCGTCGTCAGACATTATCGATGACATTTATGAAGCGGCGCTTTTTCCCGACCGCTGGTCGCAGGTTCTGGCAAATGCCGGTGGCCGCCTCGGTTTCTGGGGCGGCGCCATCACTTGGGGCAAGGGGGAAGACCAGGCCTGGCTGCACACGCCCAACTTTCAAGAACTGATGAAGGACTACATGGCGGGAGGCTGGAATCACCGCAATGATCGCCTTACGCGTACTGCCCGTGAAGGCCGGTTCGCCTTCGTGCAGGATTTCGACGTCTTCACCCCTGATGAATGGGCCGAACTGCCGATCGTCCGTGAGTTCCTCAGGCCCCGCGGCCTGGGCTATGGTGCGACGACACAGGTCGCGCCGCCCGGCCATCCGGAGATGACAGTGCTGTTTGAACACAGGCTGGAAGCTGGCATAATCCGGCCTGATACGATGGCTGCACTCGCCGGACTGAGGCCACATATCGCCCGTAGCCTTGCGCTCGCAACGCGGCTGCAACGGCAGAAAGCCGACGCGATGACCTTCGGCCTCAATGCCATTGGTGCTCCGGCAGCCGTGCTGCAGGCAAACGGCCTCATTCTCTCGGCCAACGATCTCTTCCTGTCATTGCAGAAATGTTTCGCCGCCCCCACACGCGACAGTATTGCCATTGCTGACGAGAGGGTGAACCGGCTCCTGTACAAAGCGCTGGCCGGGCACGATGCCGGTTCCTTCCCTCTCCCCGCCGGTGAAGATAGACCCTGCATTCTTCACGTCATACCGCTGCGCAAGACGGCGCTCGACTTATCTCCGAAAGGCAACGCCATCGTGCTCATATCGCAGCCCACCGGCACCATTGCCGACGCAAGTGCGTTATTGAAGGGGCTATACGACCTTACAAGAGGCGAGGCACGCGTGGCTTTGGAAATCATGAAAGGACTTTCGCTACCGGCAGTGGCGAAGCAATTGCAGATTTCCCATGAAACGGTGCGCAGCAACGCAAAGTCGATCTATGCCAAGACCGGCAGCGCAGGCCAGACCGATCTTGTTCGGCGCCTCTCTGTCCTGACCCGCTACAACATCCGGAAACAGGACTAACCCTGCTGCATATGCAGGAATGCCGGGCGGCGGTGGAGGCGCCCGGCCTCTTTCCATAAAAACAAAAACGCCCGGATTGCTCCGGGCGTTTTGCTTCGAACTTTGGGGGGCTCCGCAAAGCCCCTGCCCTGTCTGACCTTACTCGGCAGCCGGAGCCTGGTCCGTCATGTCCTGCAGCATCTGGTTTGCAGAACCTGCACCGGTACCCTTGCGGCGTTCCTCGAGAATGAGGTCGTCGCGCGAGGTGGCGATGCGGCGGATCTGCGTCATGGTGCCGCCGGTACCGGCCGGGATGAGACGGCCGACGATGACGTTTTCCTTGAGACCCTGCAGCGTGTCCGTCTTGCCGGCAATCGCAGCTTCCGTGAGAACCTTGGTGGTTTCCTGGAAGGAGGCGGCCGAGATGAAGGACGGCGTCTGCAGCGAAGCCTTGGTGATGCCGAGCAGAACCGGCTCGCCATAGGCAGGCTTCTTGCCTTCTTCGATCAGGCGGTCATTGTTGTCATCGAGCTCGATGCGATCAACGTTGTCACCCACGATGTACTGGCTATCGCCAGCATCGGTGATTTCAACCTTCTGCAGCATCTGGCGAACGATCACCTCGATGTGCTTGTCGTTGATCACAACGCCCTGCAGACGGTAGACTTCCTGGATTTCGTTCACGAGGTAGGAAGCCAGAGCCTCCACGCCCTTGATCGCCAGAATGTCGTGCGGCGCCGGGTTACCGTCGAGGATGTATTCACCCTTTTCGATATAGTCGCCTTCCTGAAGGTGGAAGGGCTTGCCCTTCGGGATCAGGTATTCGACCGGCTCGACGCCGTCTTCCGCAGGCTCGATCATCACGCGGCGCTTGTTCTTGTAGTCGCGGCCGAGGCGAATCGTACCATCGATCTCTGCGATGATGGCGTGATCCTTCGGACGACGGGCTTCGAACAGTTCCGCAACGCGCGGCAGACCACCGGTGATGTCCTTCGTCTTGGCGCTTTCCAGCGGCGAACGTGCAAGCACGTCACCCTGGGAGACCTTCGCACCCGGCTCGACCGACAGGATGGCGTCGACCGAGAGCTGGAAGCGGGCTTCGCCACCACGGGCAAGCTTCGCAACAGCGCCGGACGCGTCCTTGATGACGATCGCAGGCTTGAGATCCGAACCGCGCGGCGTCGAGCGCCAGTCAATGACCTGACGCTTGGTGATGCCGGTGGATTCGTCGGTCGCTTCCAGAACGGAGAGACCGTCGACGAGGTCTTCGAAGTGAACGGTACCTTCCACTTCCGTCATCATCGGACGGGTGTAGGGATCCCACTCTGCAAGACGCTGGCCACGCTTTACCTTGTCGCCATCATCAACGAAGATCTTCGAACCGTAAGCCACACGCTGTGTGGAACGTTCCGCGCCGCGCTCATCGAGGATCGTAACGGACATGTTACGGCCCATGGCGATGAGAACGCCTTCGGAGTTCCGCAGGATGTTGCGGTTCTTGATCTGGATCGTGCCTTCATAAGACGCTTCGAGGAACGACTGGTCGACCACGTTTGCCGTGCCACCAAGGTGGAACGTACGCATGGTGAGCTGCGTGCCAGGTTCACCGATCGACTGAGCGGCGATAACGCCAACGGCTTCGCCCATGTTGACAGGCGTACCGCGTGCAAGGTCACGACCGTAGCAGACGCCGCAGACACCAACCTGCACTTCGCAGGTGAGCGCCGAGCGGATGCGAACGGACTGGATGCCAGCCTTCTCGATGGCAGCCACGTCGGCTTCGTCGATCAGCGTGCCAGCCTTGACGATGTTCTCGCCGGTGACCGGGTTGTCGATGTCATCGAGAGCCGTACGACCGAGGATACGCGCGCCGAGCGAAGCAACCACCTGACCGGCATCAACGATGGCAGTCATGGTGAGGCCCTTGTCGGTGCCGCAATCCCTGGAGTTGACAATGCAATCCTGCGCGACGTCGACGAGACGACGGGTCAGGTAACCCGAGTTCGCGGTCTTCAGGGCGGTGTCTGCGAGACCCTTACGGGCACCGTGGGTCGAGTTGAAGTACTCGTTAACGGTCAGGCCTTCCTTGAAGTTCGAGATGATCGGCGTCTCGATGATTTCACCCGATGGCTTCGCCATCAGGCCGCGCATGCCGCCCAGCTGACGCATCTGGTTCGGAGAACCACGAGCACCCGAGTGAGACATCATGTAGATGGAGTTCATCGGCTTCTGGCGGCCCGTTTCCGGATCGAACTCGACAGCCTTGATGCGTGCCATCATCTCTTCGGCGACCTTTTCGGTTGCCTTGCCCCAGGCGTCGACAACCTTGTTGTACTTTTCGCCCTGGGTGATGAGACCGTCATTGTACTGCTGTTCGTATTCCTTCACGAGAGCTTCGGTGTCGCCAACGATCTTCACCTTGCTGTCAGGAATGACCATGTCGTCCTTGCCGAACGAAATGCCGGCGCGGCAGGCATGGGCAAAGCCGAGCTGCATGATGCGGTCACAGAAGATGACCGTGTCTTTCTGGCCACAATGACGGTAGACCGTGTCGATCATCTTGGAGATGTTCTTCTTGGTCATTTCCTGGTTGCAGACGTCGAAAGGCACGTTGACGTTCTTCGGCAGAAGTTCGCCAATCAGCATACGGCCGGGGGTCGTCTCATGAATCTTCGAAACCGGCTTGCCATCGGCATCCACGGTCTTGAAGCGACCACGGATCTTGGCATGCAGCGTCACGACCTTGTTTTCAAGTGCGTGATGCAGCTCACCGATGTCGGAGAAGGCCATGCCTTCGCCCGGCTCGTTCTGGTTCATGATCGACAGGTAATACAGGCCGAGAACCATGTCCTGCGAAGGAACGATGATCGGGTGGCCGTTTGCCGGATGCAGGATGTTGTTGGTCGACATCATCAGCACGCGCGCTTCCAGCTGGGCTTCCAGCGAAAGCGGAACGTGAACAGCCATCTGGTCACCGTCGAAGTCGGCGTTGAAGGCCGTGCAGACGAGCGGGTGCAGCTGGATGGCCTTGCCTTCGACCAGCATGGGTTCGAAAGCCTGGATACCCAGACGGTGCAGCGTCGGCGCGCGGTTCAAGAGAACCGGATGTTCGCGGATGACCTCGTCGAGAATATCCCAAACCTCAGGCTTTTCCTTTTCAACCAGCTTCTTGGCCTGCTTGACGGTCGAGGAGTAACCCTTGGCGTCAAGACGGGCGTAGATGAACGGCTTGAACAGTTCGAGCGCCATCTTCTTCGGCAGGCCGCACTGGTGCAGCTTCAGTTCCGGACCGGTCACGATGACCGAACGGCCGGAATAGTCGACGCGCTTGCCGAGAAGGTTCTGGCGGAAACGGCCCTGCTTGCCCTTGAGCATGTCGGAGAGCGACTTCAGCGGACGCTTGTTGGCACCCGTGATGACGCGGCCGCGACGGCCGTTGTCGAACAGCGCATCGACGGATTCCTGCAACATACGCTTTTCATTGCGGATGATGATGCCAGGCGCACGAAGCTCGATCAGGCGCTTCAGACGGTTGTTACGGTTGATGACGCGGCGATAGAGATCGTTGAGGTCGGACGTCGCAAAACGGCCGCCATCCAGCGGAACCAGCGGACGCAGGTCCGGCGGAATGACCGGAACGACCTTCATGATCATCCATTCAGGACGGTTGCCCGATTCCATGAAGTTCTCGACGATCTTCAGGCGCTTCATCAGCTTCTTCTGCTTGAGATCCGACGTGGTCTCAGCAAGTTCGGCACGCAGGTCGCCGGCGATCTTTTCGAGGTTCATCGAAGCCAGCATCTCATAGATGGCTTCAGCGCCAATCATGGCGGTGAACTGGTCTTCGCCGAACTCGTCGACGGCGATCATGTACTCTTCTTCAGACAGAAGCTGGTTCTGCTTGAGCGAGGTGAGACCAGGTTCGGTGACGATGTAGTTCTCAAAATAGAGAACGCGCTCGACATCCTTCAGCGTCATGTCGAGCAGGGTCGAGATACGCGAAGGAAGCGACTTCAGGAACCAGATGTGGGCAACCGGCGCTGCGAGCTCGATATGGCCCATGCGCTCACGGCGAACGCGCGACAGCGTGACTTCGACGCCGCACTTTTCGCAGATGATGCCCTTGTACTTCATGCGCTTGTACTTGCCGCACAGGCACTCGTAGTCCTTGATCGGTCCGAAGATGCGAGCGCAGAAAAGACCGTCACGCTCTGGCTTGAACGTACGGTAGTTGATGGTTTCCGGCTTCTTGATCTCGCCGTAGGACCACGACAGGATTTTTTCCGGCGAAGCGATCGAAATCCGGATGGAATCGAAATGCTGCGCAGGCACCTGAGGATTGAAAAGATTCATGACCTCTTGGTTCATGCCTTGTCTCCTTGAGAGGCTAGCTGCTGCCCCTGTTTGCATCTGGACCGGCTTCTTCCCGGGTCGCCGTCCAGAGCTTTAAATACGGATTAACCGCATAATGCGGCGAAAGTATCCCGAACCGCAAAGACCGCTCGGGAAACCGGCAGGCGCCCTCTCAGGCGCCCGCCTCTGTCGTGTTTATTCCGCCGCGTCAGGCAGCTGGTCTTCGGGCTGGTTCTCGATCTTCGAGTTTTCCAGCTCGACGGACAGGCCGAGCGACCGCATTTCCTTGACGAGAACGTTGAAGCTCTCGGGGATACCGGCTTCGAAGGTGTCGTCGCCACGGACGATCGCTTCGTAAACCTTGGTGCGACCAGCCACGTCGTCCGACTTGACGGTGAGCATTTCCTGCAGCGTGTAAGCCGCGCCGTATGCTTCCAGAGCCCAGACTTCCATTTCCCCGAAGCGCTGACCGCCGAACTGCGCCTTGCCGCCCAGCGGCTGCTGGGTAACGAGCGAGTAAGGACCGATCGAACGAGCGTGGATCTTGTCGTCGACAAGGTGGTTCAGCTTGATCATGTACATGTAGCCGACGGTGACCTTGCGGTCGAACGGCTCACCGGTACGGCCGTCGTAAAGGACGGACTGACCGGATTCATGCAGACCTGCCTTCTTCAGCATCGCGGCAACGTCAGGCTCATGCGCACCGTCGAAAACCGGAGTCGCGATGGAAACACCGCGCTTGGCTTCTTCGGCGAGCTTGACGAGCGAGTCGTCATCAAAACGCTGAACCTCGTCATTGGCTTCAGACGCATAGATTTCCGTCAGCTCGCTGCGAAGCTCGCTGATGTCCATCGTCTTGCGATACTCTTCGAGCATCTCACCGATCTTCTTGCCCATGCCTGCGCATGCCCATGCGAGGTGGGTTTCGAGGATCTGGCCGACGTTCATGCGCGACGGCACGCCGAGCGGGTTCAAGCAGATGTCGACATGCGTGCCGTCTTCGAGGAACGGCATGTCCTCGACGGGAACGATACGCGAGACGACGCCCTTGTTACCGTGACGGCCGGCCATCTTGTCGCCCGGCTGGATCTTGCGCTTAACGGCAACGAAAACCTTGACCATCTTCATGACGCCCGGAGGCATTTCATCGCCGCGCTGGACCTTTTCGACCTTGTCCATGAAGCGCTGCTCAAGGCGCGACTTGGATTCGTCGTACTGGCCGCGAAGTGCTTCTATCTCAGCCTGGGCCTTTTCGTCCTCGACGGCGAACATCCACCACTGCGAGCGGGGATATTCGGAGACGACGGCGTTGGAGAGCTCGACGCCCTTCTTGAAGCCCTTCGGACCGGCAATCGAAACCTGGCCACGCAGCATGTCGATCAGACGGCCGTAGACGTTACGGTCGAGGATCGCCTGCTCGTCGTCACGGTCCTTCGCCAGACGCTCGATCTCTTCGCGCTCGATAGCCATCGCGCGCTCGTCCTTCTCCACACCGTGACGGTTGAAGACGCGGACTTCCACGACCGTACCGAACGTGCCCGGAGGCATGCGCATGGAGGTGTCGCGAACGTCGGAAGCCTTTTCACCGAAGATGGCGCGCAGAAGCTTTTCTTCCGGCGTCATCGGGCTTTCGCCCTTCGGCGTGATCTTGCCAACGAGGATGTCACCTGGCTGAACTTCTGCACCGATGTAGACGATACCGGCTTCGTCGAGGTTCTTCAGCGCTTCTTCCGAAACGTTCGGAATATCGCGCGTGATTTCTTCCGGACCAAGCTTCGTGTCACGCGCCATCACTTCGAACTCTTCGATGTGGATGGAGGTGAACACGTCGTCGGAAACGATACGCTCCGACATCAGGATCGAGTCTTCGTAGTTGTAGCCGTTCCAGGGCATGAACGCGACGAGCGCGTTACGGCCGAGAGCCAGGTCACCGAGGTCGGTCGACGGACCATCCGCGATGATGTCACCCTTGGAGATGATATCACCGACGGACACCAGCGGACGCTGGTTGACGCAGGTGTTCTGGTTCGAACGCTGGAACTTCTGCAGACGGTAGATGTCAACGCCGGACTTGCCTGCATCGAGATCTTCCGTGGCGCGGATAACGATACGCGTCGCGTCGACCTGGTCGACGACACCGCCGCGGCGAGCTGCGATGGCAGCGCCGGAGTCGCGAGCAACGATCGGTTCCATACCGGTGCCGACGAACGGCGCTTCCGCCCGCAGAAGCGGAACGGCCTGACGCTGCATGTTCGAGCCCATGAGAGCGCGGTTGGCGTCGTCGTTTTCCAGGAACGGTATGAGAGCCGCTGCAACCGAAACGAGCTGCTTCGGCGAAACGTCCATCAGGTTGATGTTGTCACGCGGTGCGAGCATAACTTCGCCCGAGTGACGGCAGACGACGAACTCTTCCGAGAAAGAACCGTCTTCATTGAGCGGCGCGTTGGCCTGCGCGACGTAATACTTCGCCTCTTCCATGGCGGAGAGGTAGATAACGTCGTTCGTGACCTTGCCGTCGGTGATCTTGCGGTACGGGCTCTCGATGAAGCCATACTTGTTGACACGGGCAAAGGTTGCAAGCGAGTTGATCAGACCGATGTTCGGGCCTTCCGGCGTCTCGATCGGGCAAATACGGCCGTAGTGGGTTGGGTGAACGTCGCGGACTTCGAAGCCGGCGCGCTCGCGGGTCAGACCACCCGGTCCAAGAGCCGAAAGACGACGCTTGTGGGTGATTTCCGAAAGCGGATTCACCTGGTCCATGAACTGCGACAGCTGCGAGGAACCGAAGAATTCGCGAACGGCAGCAGCTGCCGGCTTCGCGTTGATCAGGTCCTGCGGCATCACGGTGTCGATTTCGATCGAGGACATACGTTCCTTGATCGCACGTTCCATGCGCAGAAGGCCCAGACGATACTGGTTTTCCATCAGTTCGCCGACAGAACGCACACGGCGGTTGCCGAGGTTGTCGATGTCGTCGATTTCGCCCTTGCCGTCGCGCAGTTCGACCAGCATCTTCACGACGGCGAGGATGTCTTCCTTGCGCAGCGTGCGCACGGTGTCTTCCGCGTCGAGATCGAGGCGCATGTTCATCTTCACGCGACCAACGGCCGAAAGATCGTAACGCTCTGCATCGAAGAACAGCGAGTTGAACATCGCTTCCGCCGAATCCATGGTCGGCGGCTCACCCGGACGCATGACGCGGTAGATGTCGAACAGGGCTTCCTGGCGGTTCTCGTTCTTGTCGGCAGACAGTGTATTGCGGATATAGGCGCCAACATTGACGTGGTCGATGTTGAGAACCGGAATCTCGTCAAAACCGGACTGCAGGATCAGACCGAGGGTCTTCTCGTCGATTTCGTCGCCGGCCTCGAGATAGATTTCACCCGTCTCGTAGTTGACGATGTCTTCGGCCAGATAGTTGCCGTAAAGGTCTTCGTCGGTCGCCTTCAGCGCCTTGAGGCCCTTTTCGGAGAGCTGGCGGATAAGGCGCGGCGTGAGCTTCTTGCCGGCCTCGACGACCACTTCGCCGGTATCGGCGTCGATCATGTCGGTGACGACCTTGGCGTTCTTCAGCGCTTCGGGCTGGAACGGAATACGCCAGCCGTCGCCGTCGCGCTCATAGGAAGCCTTGGTGTAGAAGGTCGACAGAATGTCTTCGCCGTCCATGCCAAGCGCCATCAGCAGCGAGGTCACGGGGATCTTGCGGCGACGGTCGATACGCGCATAGACAATATCCTTGGCGTCGAACTCGATGTCGAGCCAGGAACCGCGATACGGAATGACACGGGCAGCAAAGAGCAGCTTGCCGGAAGAATGGCTCTTGCCCTTGTCGTGATCGAAGAACACGCCCGGCGAACGGTGCATCTGCGAAACGATGACGCGCTCGGTGCCGTTGACGATGAACGTGCCGTTATTGGTCATGAGCGGCATGTCGCCCATGTAGACGGACTGTTCCTTGATGTCCTTGATGGACTTCGCGCCCGTATCTTCATCGATATCGAACACGATGAGGCGCAGCGTCACCTTGAGCGGCGCTGCATAGGTCAGATCGCGCTGACGGCATTCCTCGACGTCGAACTTCGGCGCTTCGAATTCGTAGGATACGAATTCGAGCATGGAGGCGCCGGAAAAATCGGTGATCGGGAATACGGATTTGAAAACGGCATTCAATCCCTCGTCGGGACGGCCACCCTTGGGCTCGTCAACCATGAGAAACTGGTCGTACGAAGCCTTCTGAACCTCAATGAGGTTCGGCATTTCCGCTACTTCTGGAATTTTGCCGAAAAACTTGCGTACGCGCCTGCGACCGTTAAACGAAAGGGTCTGAGCCATCGTCGCTCCTTTAAAAATTGCATCCGGGCCTGCAACGGACGGGAACCGATGGCCAGTCGATCCCGTCAATCAATGGGTATCCTCAATCTCGTTCCACATCCCGGATCGATCAGGCCGGATTGCCTTGATGAGCCGGTTCGGAACCATTCTCTTGAAGAACCCATACCCAAAAGCCATTTTCACGCGGCTTTTGGGTAATGAGTTTTAAAAACGATGACGACGGGAAGGGGCATTAAGCCCCTTCCCGCCAGCAATCGCAAGATTACTTAACGTCAACCTTGGCGCCTGCGTCTTCAAGCTTCTTCTTGAGATCAGCAGCTTCAGCCTTGGAAACGGCTTCCTTGACCGGCTTCGGAGCGCCTTCAACGAGGTCCTTGGCTTCCTTGAGGCCGAGGCCGGTGATGCCGCGAACTTCCTTGATGACGTTGATCTTGTTGGCGCCAGCGTCAACCAGGATAACGTCGAACTCGGTCTTTTCTTCTTCCGGAGCAGCAGCAGCAGCAGCGCCGCCAGCAGCAGCAACGGCTACCGGAGCAGCAGCGGAAACGCCCCACTTTTCTTCGAGAAGCTTGGACAGTTCTGCAGCTTCCAGAACGGTCAGCGAGGAGAGGTCTTCTACGATCTTTGCGAGATCAGCCATTTTGATAGTTCCTTTTGTTCAGTTCGAACCAGTTTGAATATTTACAGCGAAAAACCGCCTTAAGCGGCTTCGTCCTTCTTGGCGTAAGCCGAGAACACCCGAGCCAGCTGGCTTGCAGGTGCGGCGACAACCGTAGCGACGCGAGTTGCCGGGGCATTGAGAAGGCCCAGCAGCTTTGCGCGCAGCTCGTCCAGCGAAGGCAGGGTCGCGAGCGACTTGACTGCTTCGGCGTTGAGCGTGGTTGCGCCCATGGCGCCGCCCAAAACAACGACCTTGTCGTTGGTCTTGGCGAAATCCATGACGACTTTCGGAGCGATCATCGGGTCAGTGCTGTATGCAATCAGCGTCTGTCCCTTGAAGAGATTGGTCATCCCTTCCGACTCCGTACCCTGAAGAGCGATCTTGGCCAGGCGGTTCTTCGCGACCTTGACGGTGCCTCCGGCAGCGCGCATCTTCGAACGGAAGTCGTTCATCTGCGCAACGGTGACACCAGCATAGTGGGCCACGACAACCGAACCGGAAGCCTTGAAGACTTCGTTCAGCTCCGTGACGAATTCGCGTTTTTCCGCTCTTTCCACTGTCTGTCTCCAGTAGACGGGGCCACATGATTGTGAACCCGTCGGGTTTGCCTTTGCCCCAAGGGACCTTTTTACAAAGATCCCGAGCGACGCTCGAGGATCCTGTCCCCCGCTCTGTCGCCGCAAACGGCTTCAGGCACAGGCACACCAGGTTCGAACCGGACAGTCAGGCATCGACAGATGCCTCAAATCCAGCCTCACCCGTCTCATGCAGGCTAAATGATTAAGGCCCGGCCCCGAAGGACATGGCCACCCGCAATCTCGGACAGGAGTTCCGGGTTTCCCCGGAAATCTCCGGCTCCTGGGAGCCGGAAATTCTTTTATTCACACTTCACTCCGGAAGCGCGAGAATTGATTAAGCCGTAACCGACGAAGGGTCGATCTTGACGCCCGGACCCATGGTCGAGGAGATGGCGACGCGCTTGACATAGTTGCCCTTGGCGCCAGCCGGCTTTGCCTTGATGACCGCATCGGCGAAAGCCTTGATGTTTTCCTCAAGAGCCTTGGCGTCGAACGAAGCCTTGCCAACGCCAGCGTGTACGATACCGGCCTTTTCGACGCGGAATTCGACAGCGCCACCCTTGGATGCCTTGACAGCACCGGCAACGTCCATGGTCACGGTTCCGACCTTCGGGTTCGGCATCATGCCACGCGGGCCGAGTACCTTGCCGAGACGGCCGACGAGCGGCATCATGTCCGGGGTCGCGATGCAGCGATCGAAGTCGATCTTGCCGCCCTGAACGATTTCAACCAGCTCTTCCGCACCAACAACGTCAGCGCCGGCAGCGGTGGCTTCATCAGCCTTGGCGCCACGGGCGAAGACGGCGACGCGAACGTCACGGCCGGTGCCGTTCGGCAGGTTGACAACGCCACGAACCATCTGGTCCGCATGGCGCGGGTCAACGCCGAGGTTCATCGAAACTTCAACGGTTTCGTCGAACTTGGCGACTGCACGTTCCTTGACCATCGAAATGGCGTCGGTGAGAACGTAGAGCTTGTTCGGATCCACGCCTTCGCGGATCTTCTGAATGCGCTTTGCTACCTTGGCCATGATCAACCTACCACTTCCAGGCCCATGGCGCGGGCAGAGCCCTCAACCATTGCCATTGCGCCTTCGATGTCGGCTGCGTTCAGATCCTTCATCTTGGCTTCAGCGATCGACTTGACCTGAGCCTTGGTGATGGAGCCGACCTTGGCGCCCTTGCCAGGCGTCTTGGAACCGGAGGTGATCTTTGCTTCCTTCTTCAGCCAGTACGTCATCGGCGGCTGCTTCATGACGAAGGTGAAGGACTTGTCCTGGTAATAGGTGATGACGACCGGTATCGGCATACCCTTTTCCATTTCCTGCGTGGCGGCATTGAACGCCTTGCAGAATTCCATGATGTTAATGCCACGCTGACCAAGTGCCGGACCGATCGGCGGGGACGGATTGGCCGACCCAGCCTTTACCTGCAACTTGAGCTGGCCTGCAACTTTCTTAGCCATATCTCTCTGCCTTTCAATTCAAACCGGTTGCCCGGCTTCTCTTAAGCCGGATTTCTCCGGCGGCTGCGGTTGCGTGGTGCGGCGCCCTGCCCCGGCTTAAAGAGCCAGTTAGCCTTCCACGCGCTTGGGGCATCGCCCCGCCAATCAGACCTTCTCGACCTGATTGTATTCCAGCTCGACCGGCGTTGCGCGGCCGAAAATCGAAACTTCCACCTTCAGGCGCGAACGCTCTTCGTCCACGTCCTGAACGACGCCGTTGAACGACGCGAAAGGACCGTCGGAGACGCGAACCTGCTCGCCGATCTCGAACGAAACCGAAGACTTCGGACGCTCGACACCTTCCTGAACCTGACCAAGGATACGCTCGGCTTCGTAATCCGGAATCGGAACAGGCTTGCTGTCCGAACCGAGGAAACCGGTGACCTTCGGCGTGTTCTTGATGAGGTGATAAGCCTCATCCGTCAGGTTGGCGCGCACCAGCACGTAACCCGGAAAGAACTTGCGCTCGCTATCGACCTTGCGGCCGCGGCGCACCTCGACCACCTTTTCGGTCGGCACGAGGATTTTCTCGAAAAGATGGTCCAGACCCTTCTGACGGGCCTTTTCCTCGATCGACTCGGCGACCTTCTTTTCGAAATTCGAATATGCGTGAACGATATACCAGCGCGCTGCCATCTTTACTCTCCGTTCAATCCGTTACCGGCCGACGTTCAGCACAAGGCTGAGAATCCAGCCAATGAGCTGGTCAGCAGCAAAAAAGAACAGAGCCGCGAAAATGACCATCACCAGCACCATAGCCGTCGAAATCATGGTCTCGCGGCGCGACGGCCAAGTGATCTTTGACGCTTCGGCGCGAACCTGCTGCAGAAACGTAAACGGATTGGTTTTGGATGCCATTGACTGCCCACGCAATTACGGCGCGTAAAGCCGAACTAATCAGCCCCACGCACCGCGTGTCTGTTTTGACCCTACATAAACACCGATTCCACTTTTAACAAGAGGAAATCGACATTCGGCGAAATTCGCCGGTAAACCGGCCCCATCTGCCATGCAGCGAAAACCGCGCTTGCGAATGGAAAGTGGCAGGGGCAGAGGGGCTCGAACCCCCGACCTGCGGTTTTGGAGACCGCCGCTCTACCAACTGAGCTATACCCCTTAATCACCTGAACCGGCCGCGAAATCGCTTGGCCAATTCGGTATGCGCTCCTTTAAGGTGCAGGGAAAAGAATGGCAAGTGTGTTTTTTGTTTTTTCCACTCTGCCCCCGAAAATCATGCACCCGTCAGGTTTTGACGTATTTCCGCCAGTCATGCTCTTCCTTGAAACCAAGGATCTCGCGAATCTTGCGGTTGGAGATCAATCCCTCATGCTCTCCGATCTCTCGGCGGAATTGCACCTGAGGGAAATATGTCCGGGCAAGCTCGCGCGTGGGGACCGTTGCCGTAGCTGTATCATTAACGGCATTGAAGACCTGATAACCGAGGCCATCCTTTTCGATGCAAAGATGGCAGATCTGGCCGAGGTCACGTGCGTCGATGTAGCCCCAGGCGTTGCGTTTGCGTGTTTCCGGATGGGCAAAGAAATCGGGAAACTTCTCATACTCATGGGGTTCGATGACATTGCCGATTCGCAGCGCGTAAATGTCGTATCCGCTTCGCTCGGCAAATGCCCGCGCGGTTCTTTCATTCACCACCTTCGACAGTCCGTAGGAATCCATCGGGTCGACATCGTAGTCCTCTTCAAGCGGGAAGTGGTGAAAATCCTTCTCGCCCTCGGCGAAACAGACCCCGTATGTGGTCTCGCTCGATGCTATTACTACCTTTCGGATGCCAAGCTTTATCGCGGCCTCGATGACATTATAGGTTCCCATGGCGTTGATACGGAACGTCTCGTTGTCCGGCTTGATCAAAATGCGTGGAACCGCAGCAAAATGGATCACCGCATCAAAGGGCAGAACACCCTTCCCGCTTTCGAGCTCCGCGAAGTTCCGATGCATGGAAAGGGCATTAAAAACCTGCCCGCTGTCCGTGATATCGACGATGAGATTGGTCACGCCCGGCCTGTCGAGCGGAACGAGATCGATGTTGTGGACCTCATATCCCTTGTCGATGAGCCACGGGATCACATGCCGTCCGGCCTTGCCGGAACCACCGGTAAACAGAATGCGCTTCTTCATGATACTCCTCATCATCTCCCCAGCAATGAAGTAGCAGCCGGGACCGAGGAACGAAAGCTCCTATCCTCCAGGCGCGAGACACAAAACAAAAAACCCCGCTGTCTCCAGCGGGGTTTTTCGTCAAGCCTTTTCAGGCCTTAAGATTACTCGACGATCGAGGCAACGATGCCGGCGCCGACGGTACGGCCGCCTTCGCGGATAGCGAAGCGCAGCTTTTCTTCCATCGCGATCGGAACGATCAGCTCGACGTCAACGGTGACGTTGTCGCCAGGCATAACCATTTCCGTGCCTTCAGGAAGCGTCACGATGCCGGTCACGTCAGTCGTACGGAAGTAGAACTGCGGACGGTAGTTCGTGAAGAACGGCGTATGACGGCCGCCTTCTTCCTTCGTCAGGATGTAGGCTTCTGCCTTGAACTTCTTGTGCGGCTTTACCGAACCCGGCTTGCACAGGATCTGACCACGCTCGACGCCGTCACGGTTAACACCGCGAACCAGTGCACCGATGTTGTCGCCAGCCTGGCCCTGGTCGAGCAGCTTGCGGAACATTTCAACGCCGGTAACAGTCGTCTTCGAGGTCGGACGGATGCCGACGATTTCGACTTCTTCACCAACCTTGACGATACCGCGCTCAACGCGACCCGTCACAACCGTACCACGGCCCGAGATCGAGAACACGTCTTCGATCGGCATCAGGAACGGCTGGTCGATCGGACGCTCAGGCGTCGGGATGTAGGCGTCAACCGCAGCCATCAGCTCGCGGATCGCGTCTTCACCGATCTTCTTGTCGGAATCTTCAAGAGCAGCAAGCGCCGAACCCTTGATGATCGGAATATCGTCGCCCGGGAAGTCGTAGGACGACAGAAGTTCGCGAACTTCAAGCTCGACGAGCTCGAGAAGCTCGGCGTCGTCAACCTGGTCGACCTTGTTGAGGAACACGACGATGGCCGGAACGCCAACCTGACGGGCAAGCAGGATGTGCTCGCGCGTCTGCGGCATCGGGCCGTCAGCGGCGGAGCAAACCAGGATCGCGCCGTCCATCTGGGCAGCACCGGTGATCATGTTCTTCACGTAGTCGGCGTGGCCGGGGCAGTCAACGTGAGCGTAGTGACGGTTGGCCGTCTCGTACTCAACGTGTGCCGTCGAGATCGTGATACCACGAGCCTTCTCTTCAGGAGCCGCGTCGATCTGGTCATACGCCTTGAACTCGCCGAAGAACTTCGTGATTGCTGCCGTCAGCGACGTCTTGCCATGGTCAACGTGACCGATCGTGCCAATGTTGACGTGCGGCTTCGTCCGCTCAAACTTGCTCTTTGCCATGTGAATTGCTTCCTGTGAACGTGAAGTAGTTTCCCCGGCGAACCGGTTTGGTGTCGCCGTTTAAGGCTTTGTAAGCGAATGCGCAAGACTTAATTGTGAAAGCGCCTTCGCGCGCGCTCTAAGCGTGCCTTGTGGGGCGTATATGGTGTATGTTTTGCGACATTCAAACCCGCGCCGTGGCATCACACAGAGATACAGACGAGCCGCCTTTTCAGTCGCGCCGATCACTAATTAAGATATTTCCATCACAACTTCTTTACCTGGGGCGGCTCGATGGCTTAAGGACACTTCATCGCCGGGGGGGAGACGGGCGAGCGGAAACGGGCGCTGCCGCGCTACCATGCATGTCTCGACCGCCGCTTTTCCCCGCGCCGCCTCTCTATCCGTTTCAGGACCAGCCAATGGAAATCTTCACAGCCGCCGGTTTCACGGCATTCTTACAGGTCATTGCGATCGATCTCGTTCTGGCAGGCGACAACGCCATCGTCATCGGCCTTGCCGCCGCCGGTCTTCCCGCGCATCTCCGCCGCAAGGCGATCCTTGTCGGCATCATCGCCGCCACGGTTCTCCGCATCGGGTTTGCCGCCGTCACCGTACAGCTTCTTGCCATCGTCGGCCTGCAACTCTTTGGCGGCCTGCTGCTCGCCTGGGTCTGCTGGAAGATGTGGAGCGAACTGCGCGAAGCTTCGGGATCCATCGAGGACGAGGTGACGGATGAAGAGGCCGACCTGACCAAGGGCCACAAGACGTTCTTCCAGGCAGCAACCCAGATCGTCATCGCCGACGTCTCCATGTCGCTGGACAATGTGCTCGCCGTCGCCGGCGCCGCGCAGGAACATGTGACTGTTCTGGTCATCGGACTCATCGTCTCGATCGCGCTGATGGGACTTGCAGCCAACTTCGTCGCCAAGCTTTTGCACCGCTACCGCTGGATTTCCTATCTCGGCCTGATGGTCATCATCTACGTGGCGCTCAACATGCTGTATCACGGCACGCTCGAAGTCCTGCCCTACATTCAGGCCTATCTCGGCTGAGCCACCTGCAGAAACACACTTTCAAAAGGCCCGGAAGCCTCGCTTTCCGGGCCTTTTGCATGACGGGGGCCAGCTCACCGACCACCCGGCCTTTGCGTTGGTGGAACGAGCAGGGAATCAGCTGTCGCCTTCGCTGCAACATCCGGAGAAGATTGGGAAATCGTGATTTGTCGCCGGTGGATTCTGGCAATTGAGGTCAGCCACGGGCAAGCCTAGGGAGCTACTTATAAGTCATAATAATAAAAAGAAAGGTAGAGCTCCCAATGGCTTATGACTGGAGCGGCGGACGTACCCGTCGTCTTCGCCGAATGAAGCTTGGCGTCGTCGCCAGTTCTCTCATTCTGCTGGCGCTTGTAGCGTCGCTTGTTCTTGGCTGAGCATGCAGCCTGACACTGACCGGCGGCATGGCACGGTTTTCAAAACCGCCCTGCCGCCGCTCCATGAATATCATGGCGATCAGGTTTTTTTCTCTTCCACACAATGAACCGGCTGTTTCATGTCCGGATCCGCCATCACATCGTAGAGATCGGCTTCGTCTCCTTTGGACCACCAGACACGAGCGCCGCCCTGGTATTTTGCTCCGGAGCCTGAAACGACATTGGCGGCGACGATAACGCCGTCCTTCAAGCCCAGCCGAACAAGACTGATGTCGCCGGCGTTGTAATAAACCGCCTCCACCGTCTCGGCGCCGCACCGATAGACGGCATCGGTTTTTTCAACCGTCGTATCCCCGGGAAGCGGAATCACCAGATCCTCGGCAAGCGCGCTGGAGGCAGCCGGCAAGGACAGAGCGGCAAGATAGAGTGCTGCAACGGATTTCTTCATGATGGGCCTTCCTGGTTTGACCCCGTCATAAGGTCACGCCAGCAAAGCCAAATTGCGGCAGCTCCAGGAACCGCCGCCATATCCCCGATTCATTGCCGCTGGACGCGTGCATCATTGCAATCCACCCCAAGCGGGGGCTGGCTATCGAAACAGCCAGTAAACAATGCCGAGAATCACAGCCCACATCGCCAAGGATATGGCCAGAACTACGAGATAATTTCGAAACCGTCTGGTCATCCGCCCCCATCGCCGGACGGCCGTTGCTCGACAACCGTAACCGTTGAATTGCTGGATGCGGATAAACCGCAGGAATCAGCCTGTCTACCAAGAGGCTGAATCACAGGCTATTCGGATATTTTACCCGCCCGAAATGGGGTCGATGGACGGAGCAGGACGCACGGATCCGCCAGCGCGCGGGTCTTCGCCACCAGCGCTACACGCTTCATGCGATATCGCTCGGGACAGGGCGGCGGAAACCGACCGCCGCCCCTGCCCGCCTCAGCTCTTCAGCGCCGTGTTGCACAGGCTCCAGTAGCCGCCGCCCTTCTGGATCCATTTCAGATCGCCGAGCGTACCGTCATTCTTGTTCTTGTGATAGGAGTCGACACAGGTTTTCAGGCGGGCCTTTGCCGGCGTCTCGCTTGAATATTTCTTGTCAACAGCGCTCGGGAAAGCGACGCCCTTCGGAGCCTTGATCGTCGCTTTTTCGGGTTCCTTCTCGGTTGTGGCCGCGACCTGCTTGTCGTCGGCCGCATCTTCAGCCGCCGCCTCGCTGCCGCAGAACTTGGCGCGATAATCGTTCCACTTGATGTCCTTGGCGGACCCGTCAGCTTTCGCTGCCTGATATTTTACGCTGCACTCCTTCATGGTGAGTGCGGCAGCGGGGGAGACAAACGCCGCCGATGCCAGCAGCGCAAAGGATGAGAGAATGACAACCCTGTTCAACATTGAAGACTCCCGTTTGCATGATTGCCGGTCGACTATCTGACCGGATTTTCCGCTTGTCAACGAGCAGTGCGGCATGGATACAAAGTCTGGTTGAGCGAGCATAAATCCATCCTGCCGCGCCTTGGATTCCCCAATGAGGCCCGATCCGAACCCACGCTCTCCGATCAAGCCGAAGAATCACGTCTTCGTGTGGCGTCAAGCCTCCATCGGAACGAAATTCCTAAATTTTCGTTAGCATCCCGAACGAATAATGAGGATTTATCGATGTTGAGGATGCCGAAGACCATCTCCGCGCTCGCTCTTGGCGTCGCATTATCTGCCGCTTTTGTTATGCCCGCTGAGGCGTTGAGCCTCATACAGCCAGCCTATGAAACGCAGGCACAAAATTCGGGCCAGCGCGGTTATCCCGCATCCGCCTTTGCTGCGGGAACCGGGGAAGAAGCCACGCCTGACGGATACGCCCTGTCGCAGGCCGAAATAAATCACGTAAAATGGTGCGCGGCGCGTTACGCCTCCTATCACCCTACTGATAACAGCTACCTGGCGCCCGCAGGCACAAGAAGCCAGTGCCGTTCGCCTTATTGAGCGCGACTCGGAGCGGCATTCATGGCGTATAGGATAAACTAGAGCCCATCACCGCATCGGCTGAATGCTCACGGCACAACCCGGAGACGCGAAACACGTCCCGCAGCGATAAGGTGATTTACTGAGAGGAAGCTGGAGCGGGTAGCGGGAATCGAACCCGCGTATTCAGCTTGGAAGGCTGCTGCTCTACCATTGAGCTATACCCGCGGTGGCGATTTCGATCCGTGCAGAATGGTGGAGGGAGTTGGATTTGAACCAACGTAGGCGTAGCCAACGGATTTACAGTCCGTCCCCTTTAACCACTCGGGCATCCCTCCAGTTATCTGCGAGGATCAAGCGACCAAGCTCTTCAGATTTCGCTGCGGCGAAGCGCCGTTGCGTCGTCTGTGGCGCGTATATGACGGCCTCGTTCGTTTCTGTCAACACGCCCTTTCACGAATTTTCGGGAAAAAATTCAATCCCCTTTGCAGCCCTGTGGATTATCACGGGGGCTGGTGCGCGGCACGCCCCGGAGATATAAGGCGCCATGAGCAAAGACGATCCCAACAACAAATCCACCCGCGACACACATTACGCCAACCTGCGTCGTGCCGTGCGCGACGCGAAGCGCGAGCGTGGTGAAATTCCGACCCCGCAGCAGCCTAAGCGCCGGAACCGCGGCGCCGACGACTGGAAGCCGCCGCAACTTGCGCCCGACCAGGTGCACCTTTACGGCCTGCATACCGTACGCGCAGCCCTTGCCAATCCGGAGCGGCAGATCGTGAAGCTTTCGGTTACCCAGAATGCCTTTGCACGTCTCGATATCGGCGAGGCGGAGGCGCAGCCCTTCCCGGTCGAGATAGTATCCCCGCAGGATATCGACAGGGTTTTGGGGCCTGAGGCGATCCATCAGGGCGTGATGCTGGAGACCCGGCCGCTGCCGGTCAAGCGGCTGGGCGCCCTGAAGGATAGCCCACTCATTCTCGTGCTCGATCAGGTCACCGATCCGCACAATGTCGGCGCCATCATGCGCTCGGCAGTCGCCTTTAATGCGGGCGCCGTTATCACCACGATGCGCCATAGCCCGACCGAGTCGGGTGTGCTGGCGAAATCCGCCTCAGGCGCGCTGGAACTCATCCCCTATATTCAGATCACCAATCTCGCCGATGCGCTGGGTGAACTGCACAAGCTCGGCTTCTTCTCGGTCGGCCTCGATTCGGAGGGGCCCGCCCCGATTGAACGGACCTTCAGCGGCGAAAAAATCGCACTGGTGCTGGGCGCCGAAGGCAAGGGCCTGCGCCAGAAGACCCGCGAGACCGTCTCGGCGCTCGCCCGTCTCGATATGCCGGGAGCGATCAAATCGCTCAACGTGTCGAACGCGGCGGCCATCGCCCTTTACGCAACGCAGCAATTTCTGGGCAAAGCGTCGTCCTGACGCTTGCCCTTCCTTGCGAAATCACAAAGCGCATCGCATGCTGCGCCTTTGTCATTCGCACGGAGCACATCTCAACATGACCGACCAGACCATCAAACCGACCGGCGAGCTGACGCTCAGAACGCTCGCCATGCCGGCCGACGCCAATCCGGCCGGCGATATTTTCGGGGGCTGGGTCATGTCACAGATGGACTTGGCGAGCGGCATTCGTGCGGCAGAACGCTCTCGCTGTCGCGTGGTCACGGCGGCAGTCAAGGAAATGGCCTTTGAACTGCCGGTGAAGATCGGCGACACGCTGTCCATCTATACCGATATTGCCCGCGTCGGCCGCACCTCCATCACGCTGACGGTAGAGGCCTGGGCGCAGCGGTCGCGTTACGACAAGCTGGAAAAGGTAACCGCCGGCACCTTCATCATGGTGGCGATGGACGAAAACGGGCAACCGACGCCCATTCCTCCGGCGGAGTAGGAGCGATGGAGGCCGCCGTCAACGCCGCAGAAGCCTATTCGCACATCCGCGCGGTCATGGGCATGGTGGTCGGCCTCAGCCTCGCCCGATTGCTGACCGGCCTTGCAGGTTTCGTGCAGCATCCCAAAAAAGAACGGATTTATCCCCTGCACATCGGCTGGGTGGCGTTCCTGTTTCTGATGCTGGTGCATTTCTGGTGGTGGGAGCACCGGCTTTCTGCCACAGGCCATGTACTCGGCTTCGGCGCGTTCCTTTTCCTGATCCTGTTCTGCTCGCTGTTTTATTTCCTGTGCGTTCTGCTCTTTCCCACGGAGATGAAGGAGTACAAGGGATATGAGGATTATTTCCTTTCCCGCAAAAGCTGGTTCTTCGCCTTTCTAGCAGCGCTTTTCGTCACCGATGTCGGGGATACTTTGCTGAAAGGCCAGGACTATCTCGCCTCACTTGGTCCGGAATACCTTATACGCACCGCCATCTACGTCATTTTGTTCACGCTGGCGATCTTCATCGAGAACCGCCGTTTCCATCGGTTTCTCATCATCTTTGCGCTGATTTACCAGATCGCCTGGATTTTCCGTACTTACGATCTTCTGGCCTGAAGTTTACCCGTTCCGGCAAGCGGGCACGATCCCGGCGTGCCCGCCTGCCTCAAAAGTTCGTCGCCTCAGAACATCGTATTGTTGTTCGCCGCCGTCTCCGGCACGGGCTGGATTACATCCCAATGCTCGGTGATCTTGCCATCGGTCACCCGAAAAATATCGACGATGGCCCTGCCCCGGTCTCCGTCCTTTTCTGTTGAATGAATATGCAGATAGACAAGGTCGCCATCCGTGGCGCTTCTCACGATCCGCGCCTTGGACTGCGGGTTTTCCTTGAAGTGGCCGGTGAAGTAATCCACGAACGGTTTCTTGCCATCCGGCACCATGGGATTGTGCTGCTTGTAGCTGTCGACAATAACGGCAGCACCCTTTTCCACTTCGTGCTTGTTGAAGACGGTATCGTAAAACTCGATCACCAGCTTGCGATTGGCCTCTTCCCGGGCGAAATCCCGCCCGGCGGTTTCGGCCAGCACCGGAACGGCTGTCAATGCGGGCGCAAGAGCGAGAGCGGCGATGGCGAGACGACGTGTCATGACATTCATGGGTGATACCTCTCAATAACCGACGGTGAAGCGCTGGCGGGAATGCTGCGGCTTCTCGATTTCATCGACAAGCGCAATCGCGTAGTCTTCGAAGGAAATGCGGCTACCATCTTCATTGCTCAGAAGATTGTCCTTGCCGATGCGGAATTTGCCCGTTCTTTCACCCGGCACGAACTCGGCGGAAGGCGAAAGAAAGGTCCAGTCGAGCTGCGTTTCCTGTTTCAGCAAATCAAGAAACTCCGCACCCTTGGTGGCCTCGGCCTTGTAAGCGGCAGGAAAATCCGGCAGGTCGACGACACGCTGGCCGGGCGCGATTTCAAGACTGCCGGCGCCACCGACCACGAGGTAGCGTGGAACGCCGGAGGCACGCACGGCCTCGATCAGCGTCACCGGGTCGCTCGCCGTGAAATGCACCGAACTGATCACGGCATCGTGACCTGCAAGCAGTTTTGAAAGTCCGGTTTGATCGAAGACATCGCCTTTCTTTGCGACGACGTTCGGCAGGGCGGCAATCTTTTCGGGGCTGCGGGCAATGGCCGTAACATGATGCCCCCGGTCGGAAAGTTCCTTGAGAATACGGGACCCGGCATTGCCGGAAGCACCGATGAGCGCGATTTTAGCCATGGCTTCTTCCTTTTGTTGCTATTGTCGTTGGTCTAAATAATAGACCGAAAGAAAGAGCTATGGTATCGCGTCCTCGGCCGCAAGAAGTCAGCAGCCGGTGATCTGGTCACACGGCGATGACCTGCAAGGATATGGGGTAATCGAAATGTCGGATACGCAGACGAAAGAAATCTTCGACTTCGAGCAGCCCTGCCCCATTCGGGATGTGCTGGACCGCATCGGAGATCAATGGAGCCTTCTGGTTCTCGAAGCGCTGCAGGGCGGCGTGCTGCGCTTCAACGAGTTGAACCGCAGGATTGACGACATTTCCAAGCAGATGTTGTCCCGTACGCTGAAGCGGCTGGAGGAGGATGGATTCATCCGGCGCACGCTTTATGCCGAGGTGCCGCCGCGCGTGGAGTATGAGCTGACAGGTCTTGGCCGCTCGTTTCTGGTACCGATGCAATTGCTGGTCCAATGGGCCGACGAAAACCACGTCCGCATCTGCAAGGCCCGCCTGCAATATTCCGAAAACGACAATCGCAGCTGACCATCAGAGCAATACCTGACCGGCAGCGGCACGCCGCATCTAGTCCAGTCGGTAAACCTTGCAGACCAACCCTTCCGGCTGGCGGTAGGTCATGAAGCCCATGGCATCATAATAACTCTGCCCGAGCGCATTGTCCGCGCCGATGCTGGCGTCGATATTCTTGAGGCCCCGCGCCTCCGCCGCCCTGCGCGTCGCGGCGAAGAGGGCGGATCCAACGCCTCTTCGCGCCGCCTGCGGACTGACATGGGTGCCGATGATGCCCCACCCTTCCGCCACGCCATAGGGATTGTCCGCCCGTGCATAACGCAGCGACTGGAAGCCCAGGATATGCCCGTCTTCATCCTCCGCGACCGAACACTCGATACGGTCGGCGTGCTGGATGTAATTCTCCAGCACCGCCGCGACGTCCGTCGGCGCTTTTCGAAGGCCGGCCGCGAATATCTCGTTTTGAACCGCTGCCATTCCCTTTGCATCGTCAAGTCTCGCAGGCCGTATTTTCATCGATACATCACCTCTTGTCCGTTGCGATGGTTCTGGGCAGGCAAAGCGCGGGTCTCCTCCTATTCAGGACCGGAAAATGAAGGAAGCACCGAAAGCGATCAGCGCAAAGCCGATGACATGGTTGATGGTGATGCTTTCCTTCAGCCAGAAGATCGAAAACAGCGCGAAGACCGCGAGCGTGATGACCTCCTGAATGGTCTTGAGCTGCGCGGTGGAGTAAACCTCCGACCCGATGCGGTTCGCGGGAACGGCGAGCACATACTCGAAAAAGGCGATGCCCCAGCTGGCGACAATCGCCAGAAAGAGCGCGCTGCCCTTGTGCTTGAGGTGGCCGTACCAGGCGAAGGTCATGAAAACATTGGAGGCGATGAGCATCAGGACAGGCCAGATGTGGGCAGGGCTGATTGAGAACGGCATGATGGGTCCTGGAAAAAGAGGGATGTTGAAAATGCAGCGGAAGAAGGCAGTCTGAGGGGATCCCTCATCCCGCCGTAATGGATTTGCTCTAGCGCATCCGACCGAAAACCGGAATCGATTTCTACGGATCGCGGCAAGGCCGTGTTCAGCCGCTACGCAACGCATCCGGCGGAATTTTGTTCCGCATGCTCCGTTTCCTTTTTGTACTCATTTTTTCACTGTCTCCCCTTCCCTTTGCGCGTGACTCTCTCCATATTTCGCCCATGGCCAGATCACAGAAAAACTCCACCTCCTCGCCCTCGGGCTTCGAGGAAGCTCCGCAATCGTCATTCGAAGGCGCGCCGCTCGGCGGCAGCGTTGCCGATTGGGTCAAGCAACTTGAGGCGGAAGCGGAAGCATCCTCCGTGGAGACCCAGCGCGAAATCGCTTCGAAGGCGGGCAAGCACCGCAAGAAGATCGAAATAGAAGCGCGCAAGGAAGCGGAAAAAGCCGCCACAAAGACGGCGAAAAAGACCACCGCGTCAAAAACGGCACGCGGCGTTTCGATCGGCGCGTCGAGCGATCCGAAAACGCGCGCCGCCGCGGGTCTCAATCCTGTGGCAGGGCTCGATGTCTCCTTGGAGGATGCCCAGTCCCTGGCACCGGGCGCGGTGACGGCGACGGTGGACGCGCTTTCCAAACTGATTGAAAGCGGCAACCCGCTCTTCAAGGATGGCAAGCTGTGGACACCCCACAGGCCGGCCCGTCCGCCGAAATCGGAAGGCGGCATCGCCATCGAGATGGTGACGGACTACAAGCCATCCGGCGATCAGCCGACCGCCATTGCCGATCTCGTCGAAGGCCTCAATTCCGGCGACCGCTCGCAGGTGCTGCTCGGCGTCACCGGCTCCGGCAAGACCTTCACCATGGCCAAGGTGATCGAGGCCACACAGCGTCCGGCCGTTATTCTGGCGCCCAACAAGACGCTGGCGGCCCAGCTCTATTCCGAATTCAAAAACTTCTTTCCAAACAATGCGGTGGAGTATTTCGTTTCCTATTACGATTATTACCAGCCGGAAGCCTATGTGCCGCGTTCCGACACCTATATCGAGAAGGAATCGTCGATCAACGAGCAGATCGACCGTATGCGCCACGCCGCAACCCGCGCCATTCTCGAACGTGACGACTGTATCATCGTCGCTTCGGTTTCCTGTATCTATGGTATCGGTTCGGTCGAGACCTATACGGCCATGACCTTCCAGATGCAGGTGGGCGACAAGCTGGATCAACGCCAGCTTCTTGCCGACCTCGTGGCCCAGCAATACAAGCGGCAGGACATCAACTTCGTGCGCGGCTCCTTCCGCGTGCGCGGTGATACGATCGAAATCTTCCCCGCCCACCTTGAAGATGCGGCCTGGCGCATTTCCATGTGGGGTGACGAGATTGAATCCATCACCGAATTCGACCCGCTGACCGGCCATAAGACCGGCGACCTGCAATCGGTGAAGATTTACGCCAATTCGCACTATGTGACACCGCGCCCGACGCTGAACGGCGCGATCAAGTCGATCAAGGAAGAGCTGAAGCTGCGCCTCGCCGAGCTTGAAAAAGCCGGCCGCCTGCTGGAAGCCCAGCGTCTGGAACAGCGCACGCGCTACGATGTCGAGATGCTGGAGGCCACGGGCTCCTGCGCCGGCATCGAAAACTATTCACGCTATCTCACCGGCCGCAATCCGGGCGAGCCGCCGCCGACCCTGTTCGAGTATATTCCCGACAACGCGCTGATCTTCATCGACGAAAGCCACGTCACCGTTCCTCAGATCGGCGGCATGTATCGCGGCGACTTCCGCCGCAAGGCAACGCTGGCCGAATATGGCTTCCGCCTGCCCTCGTGCATGGACAACCGTCCCCTGCGCTTCGAGGAATGGGACGCCATGCGCCCGCAGACCATTTCCGTCTCCGCCACCCCCGGAGGCTGGGAAATGGAGCAATCCGGCGGCGTTTTTGCCGAACAGGTCATCCGTCCGACCGGCCTCATCGATCCTCCGGTCGAAGTCCGCTCCGCCCGCACCCAGGTGGACGATGTTCTCGGCGAAATCCGCGAGACCGCCGCCAAGGGCTACCGCACGCTCTGCACCGTGCTGACCAAGCGGATGGCCGAAGACCTCACCGAATATCTGCATGAACAGGGTGTCCGCGTTCGTTACATGCACTCCGATATCGACACGCTGGAGCGCATCGAGATCATCCGCGACCTGCGGCTCGGCGCTTTCGACGTGCTCGTCGGCATCAACCTGCTGCGCGAGGGTCTCGATATTCCGGAATGTGGTTTCGTAGCCATCCTCGACGCAGACAAGGAAGGCTTCCTGCGCTCGGAGACCTCGCTGATCCAGACCATCGGCCGCGCCGCGCGTAACGTCGATGGCAAGGTCATCCTTTATGCCGACAATATCACCGGTTCGATGAAGCGGGCGATGGAGGAAACCTCCCGCCGCCGTGAAAAGCAGATGGCCTATAACCAGGAACATGGCATCACGCCGGAATCGGTCAAGGCGAGGATCTCCGACATTCTTGATTCCGTGTATGAACGCGACCACGTAAGAGCCGATATTTCAGGCGTTTCCGGCAAGGGCTTCGCCGATGGCGGTCATCTGGTCGGCAACAATCTCCAGGCCCATCTCAACGCGCTGGAAAAATCCATGCGCGACGCCGCAGCGGACCTCGACTTTGAAAAGGCAGCCCGTCTGCGCGACGAAATCAAACGCCTCAAGGCAGCCGAACTTGCCACCATGGACGACCCCATGGCCAAGGAAGAAGCACGTGCGGTCGAAGGCGGCGGGAAAAACAACAGACGGAGCCACTTGTCGATTTCCTCCCCTGAGGGGGAGACAGCCGGCAGGGCAGACGGGGATGCCGCTTCCACGAACGAAAGCGGGAAGTCTCTCTTCGCCAAACCTTCGCTGGACGAGATGGGTCCGGGCTCCGACGCAGGAAAACCGCTTTTCCGCAAGAACACGCTGGACGAGATGACCGTGGGTCGGACCGAAAAGCCCGTGAGGGGCGCGGTGCCCGATAAGCCCGCGACCGAACCCGGCAAGAGGTTCTCCCCGCTGCTGGAAGGCCAGCCCGAACGCGCCGCAGACGATCTGCGGCCGCTGGTCCGTGGTAAGATCGGCGCCGGTTCCTATGAAGATGCCGGAGAGCAGAAGCGCAAAAGCAGGACCAAGGGCAAGACTGGCCGTCCGGGCCGCTGATGCGCTCTGTGCAAGGCCCGCCTAACATGAACAGCGGCTAAGGCACCCATCGTTCATGTCAGCGCCGTCTGCGCACGCCGGCGGCGCCTGTCAGCCTTCACAAGGTGTGATCAGCGACTTGACCGCGGTTGCCCCGAACAGCTTGACCAGATCCGCATCAAGCGATGTGGGAATATAGTCTTCGTTTTCCGCCGGTTTCATATAGATCGAGGAATAGATCGGGCCAGCGGGAAACGTGCCTTTGAAGCAGGCTTTCACGATCTTGATCTCGGTGCTGCCTCTGATACGTGGACCCTGAGCGCGGGAACGGCGCACCCGCTCCTGTAGCTCCGCGAGCCTTCCGACGTCTTCGGGCTTTACCCGCCATACGCTTGCCAACATACCATCCCGTTTTTCCGGCCGGAATTTAGCGAGCGCAGCCGCATCCGTATCCGCCACCAGCGCGTAGGTCGCAACGGTTTCTTCGGCTGCGCCGTCTGTCCTGCTCCGGGTGATCATCACGGCGTCACCGGACCGGACGGAAAGATTGGCTGGCAGTTGCAATCCGACCCGCACATGCTCGAAATCCATCGTCAGAAAATCCTGCCGCATCAGCTTGGGAATGCTGGAAATCGGTACGGTCATGCAACCGGCGAGGAACAGTAGAAAAACAGACAGGCAGGCAAAACGCGATAATGGCAATGTCATCCTATTGGAACCTGAAAAAAGCAGCTTAATGAAGTGGGCTTGTCAAACCACGTTTGCGGCGTCGCAATCGCCAGACCGCGCGTAAACTTGCGCGGACAACATTGCCGTAACATTATGAAATCAGGAACGCGTAGGCCCGGGGAACGTTGATGGTTTTCGGGAATGATGACAGGAGACCCATATGTATCGAAAAAAACTTATGGCCTTCTGTCTGTTCATGTCGTCCGGTTCAGCCTTCGCCGGCCATATCGAAGACGCCACCTTTCACAGCGCCGCCCTGAACGCGCCGCTCCCTGTCAATATCTATCGCCCCGAAGGTCCGCCGCCCGAAAACGGCTGGCCTGTACTTTACCTCCTGCACGGCCATGACGGCGACCAGAACAGCTGGCGCGATCTCGGCAATATCGAAAAGACGCTCGACACGCTCATCGAGGCTGGCGCCATCCGCCCTCTGGTTGTCGTGATGCCCGGCGTGAAAAACAGCTGGTATGTGGATTCTGCCGCCGTCGGCGGTCCCGGCGATTACGAGACCGCCCTCACCGGCGATCTACGCCACCAGATCGAAAAAACGCTGCCAGTGCGAAAAGATCGCCAAGGCCGCGCCATTGCCGGCCTTTCCATGGGCGGTTTCGGCTCCCTGCATCTCGCCTACGGCCACGAGGACCTCTATGGCGCCGTCGCCAGCCTGTCCGGCGCCATCTGGCAAAACGTGCCCGCCTCCGATCTCGACAAGACACCCGCCGAACTCAAGCTCATTCAGGACAGCGCCTTTTTCCACCGCGTCGACCGCACCACCGTCACCAGCGGCATCGTGCTTCCCTCAACCGGTGATCATTTCTCCGGCGCCTTCGGCACCCCTTTCGATGCACGTCTCTTTAACGAAAAGAATGTCTTCACCCTCGTCGCACAGCATGTCGCAGAAAGTCAGGATCTCCCCGCCACCTATTTGACTGTGGGAGATGACGATGGCTTCTTCCTCTGGCGCGGTGCCATTGCCCTGCATGAGACCCTGCAGGCGGACAACCGCAAATCCGAACTGCGGGTGACGGATGGCGACCACGTCTGGTCCGTGTGGAAGGTTTCGATCATCGATGCGCTGAAATTCATCGACGGAGAGTGGGACAAGACAGCGGATGCCAACCGTGATTAAATCATGATCTGTCGTTCTTTGCCGGTGACACCGGCCGGCCTTATCCCCGCTTCTTTCCGCTTTTTCCCGCCACGTTCAACGCCACCGCAGCGCGGATCAGCGCTGCCAGCGCCTCCTCATCAACGACATCGCCCTCGTGAAAATCGATGGCGCGCCGCGTGTTGCCCTCAAGGCTCGAATTGAACAGGCCTGACGGGTCCTCCAGAGAGGCGCCCTTCGCAAAAGTCATCTTCACCGCGCTTTTATAGGTTTCGCCGGTGCACAGAATGCCCGCATGCGACCAGACCGGAACGCCGCGCCACTTCACCTCTTCCACCACTTCCGGATCGGCCTTCTGGATCACCGCGCGAACACGCGCGAGCGTCTCGCCGCGCCAGTCGCCCAGCTCCGCGATCTTCCGGTCGATGAAGTCTGATGGTGCGGTCTGCTCTGCATCTTCAGTCACCGTGTTTTTCGCCATGACATCCTCCCGATTTCGACGCACGCCTGTTTCTTTTTCACCATAGACCAAATTTTCCTGTCGTCCCATGAGGAACCAAATCCGCTCTTTGCCGTTTCTTCCCCGAACGCAATGTTCAGCATAAAAAGGGAAGAAACATCATGAAAATCAATGTCATCGCTCTCGCTGCCGCAGCAGCGCTCTCCTCTTCCGTGGCATTTGCCCAGACGGCTGCCACGGCTCCTGCTGCCGGCGCGGATGCGACCTTGTCGGGCCCCGGCATTACCATGGGTACGAAGGCAACCGGCCCGCTGAAGTTCGTCAACGTCCAGAAGACCGATCTCACCGCTTCCCAGCTTGATGGCATGGATATCTATAACGCCCAGAATGAAAACATCGGCGAAATCGAAGACGTCGTGATCGGCGATGGCAAGGCGGTGATCGGCCTCGTGGCCAGCGTCGGCGGCTTCCTGGGCATCGACAAGAGCTACGTGGTGCTCGATCCGGCGTCCGTGGCCGTTCATAATGACAACGGCACATGGAAGGCCTTTGTCGATACCACCAAGGATGCACTGCAGAACGCTCCGAAGCTCGATTACGACAAGCTGGACGACTGATTACCCCTGCAGTCGAGGCTTGTCCCCCCGCGCTCCGGCGCGGGGGTTTTCATGCGTGGAAGTCTGAACATCAGGCAGCATTCCCACCGCCCGCACCCTTGCCTCACTGCCCGCCTCTCGCCTATCTTCGGCGCGCAACCTGCAAGGATCGATGCGTGCCCGTCAACAGCCTCCCCAAATTCACCGTCAGCGCCGCAATCATGTTGCTGAGCGCTCTTCCGCTATCAGCACAGTCCACCGGCTGGAAACCCGCCGAGCAGATAAAGACCTATGCCGTCAGCGGCAATACGGGCGGTGCGCTTTATCAGTCCATCGGCGAGCGCGGCCCGACTGCGGGCGTGCAGGCCATTGCCCACACCACCTTCAAGCTGACGTGGCGGAGAGACTACCGACCGCAGCCCGACGGTGCCTGTGTGCTGGCCAGTGCCAGACCCAATCTCAACATCATCTACACCTGGCCAAAGGCGCCTGCCCATCTGCCGGCCGCCGTCGCCGCCAGCTGGAAGACCTTCATTTCCGGGGTGGAAACCCATGAGCGAGTTCATGGCGAGCACATTCTCGATATGGTGAGAAAGATCGAAGCCTTCAGCACCGGGCTACGGGCGGAAGACGATCCCAAATGCCAGAAGGTGCGCGCTGTTCTGCAGCAAAGGTTAGGTGAGCTTTCCAACGAGCAGCGCCAACGCGGCCGAGATTTCGACCGGGATGAACTGTCCCCGGGCGGGCGGGTTCACCAGCTCATACTCGCCCTCGTCAACGGCCCATGACAGGCAGTTACTCCGCCGCCTCGCCCTTCAGCAACGGCTCGGCGAGCGTCACGCTCTCCAGCTCGTAGGAATAGCCCTCGAGCATGGTATAGGCCTGTTCTATCGCCTCGATCTGCGCCTCCGCGTTGCGTATGGCTTCGGCTATGGACTGGCTTCGGGCGCGGAGCATCGAACTCAGCACATCGGTTTCCGGCTTCCGTCCGAGACGGTCCATATGTTTACGCACCCGGGTACGGTGCCGTTCGAGTTCCAGAATATGGAAGCGGCTTTTCAGAATATCATCGGTCAGCTTCCGGCGCATGGCAGCCACGGGATCAAAACTGCCGGGTTCCCGCTCATCCAGAATGAATTCATTGACCAGCGTTTCCAGCATCAGCAGGCCCTTGAGATCCTTGGCATCGGCAAGCTGCGGATCGTAACCCGTGTCATCGAAGACCTTGCGGCGCACGGGATCCTTCAGAAGTTCATAGGCTGTCTGCAGGCGCGCGAACTGCTCGGCATCGCCACCGCTGTCGGGATGGGCAGCCTTCGCAACCTTGCGGTAGGCCGACTTGATCGCCGCCTCGTCGGCATCCCGCTCCACGCCAAGCAAAACATAGGGATCAATCACAAAAACACCTTCAAACGCAAACTGTTACCCGCACGCTGCTACCACTCTCAACCGGTCAGCAACCGGATCATAGGCCAAATCCGCCCCGTGCGGCACCCCGCGACGGCGCTTAAACCGGCAGAACACGAATTTACGCGCTCCCGCACGAGAGGGTCTCTCTGGCGAAAAAGCCCTTGATGCCGAAATTTGTCGGACCCAAGGCGACTATAACGACAGCCGGGACAAAATTGTGGACAGTGGCAGCAAAACGTCGACCGGCATCGGAACCGCCTCCAGCACGGGCCGCCACGAGAGATCGTCACGTGCCCCGAACAAGCGCATTTTCAGGAGGTTATGGTGGAATGTCGCCAAGGGGTGTAAGCTCCCCTTTTGGATCCGAGGGAGGGACGATCCGATGCCGCAAACCATTACCCAGACCGTGACGGATTATGTGCACGCCATGGCCTATGCGGATGAAGGCCTGATGCGCGATGTTTTTGACCCGCGCGCCAGCATCGTCGGCACATTCGAAGGCGCGACTGAATGGCTGTCTCTGGAGGATTTTGTCGATCAGGTCCGCAAAACCGAACGCGGCCTTCCCGATCACGACCCCGCCTTCGAAATCCTCGGCATCGACAAGGAGGGAGACAGCGCCTCGGTAAAGCTGACAACCCGGTTCGACGGTATGGATTTTTACGAATATCTGTCCCTGCTGGAGCACGACGGCAACTGGACGATCGTGCACAAGCTCTATCACATAAAGCCATAGCCGCTGCACGAACATCAGTCGTGCAGTGCGTATGAAAGACAGGCCAAATCCTTGAAAATACTGGTGCCCCCGGCAGGGTTCGAACCCGCGACCCCCTGATTACAAATCAGGTGCTCTACCAACTGAGCTACAAGGGCATTCCAGTGCCTTGCCAACTATCAGATTCTGACCGGGTGTAAAGCGAAAACTGATCGCGCAGCACGGGCGGCGCGCTTTTCCACACCATGCCCGCAGGCTTGGCGGCAGGATCGTCAAGACGGCAAAAGCGCAGCAATATAAGCGAAGTATTTACGCGGCGCAGCTAAAATGGTGATGAATTATACCCGATTGAGTGAGAACAACGCATCAAATGCGCGCAAGCATACAGAAAATTCAGCTAACGGGCACGATCGTCATCGCCGCGAGCTCCATCCTGCTGGCCACACTTGCCGCGCTGCCAAGCGTTTCCAACTATCTGCGTTACCGCACCAACGCGGCGCAGCTCACCCGCTTCGAAACCGCTCTCCAGTCCGCATGGCTGGTTTCGGCAGAGCGCGGCCCCGCGAACAATGTGATGGGCGCATCCACCGCTGAACAGGATCTGGTTGCAGCTCTCGCTGCCGCGCGCAAGGCAACGGACGACAAGCTGTCGGAACTGGAAGCTTCCTTCGCCGACGACATCAGGACCCAGCCGGAGCTGGCGAAATCACTGGCCGAGACCCGCGAGAAACTCGCGCAGTCCCGCAACGCGGTAGATCAGGTAGCTGCCCTGCCACTGTCAGCACGCAGCCACACGGCCATGTCGGGCGCCATATCATCGATGTTCAAGGCCGCCGACAGTGTCAATCTGCTGCGTGGCAAGGCAGCGCGTGCCATCATCAAGGTGACGCCCGATGTGGCGATAGACATCGCGATGACGGGCACCGCCGGTGTCATGCGGGACAGGATCGGCCGCCTCGGCTCCTATGTGATCATGGGGCTGCGGGCGAACAGACAGGAAAAGCTGGGTTATCGCGCCAAGTTCGATGCGGAGATGCAGAGCCTGCTATCACTGAAGGCATCGTTGACCAACTACACCGCCGCCTATCTTTCCACGCCGCGACTGGACAGGGCGTTCCGCGATCTCGAAACCTATTATTTCGGACAGGCGCTGCGCTACGCGCAGAATACGATCGTGATCGCCATGCCGTCCGCCCAGCCGAGCGTGCTTGAATTTTCCAGGAACTATATTTCGGGGATGCGTTCATCCGATACGTTGCGCGATCTCATTCTGGCCGAGACACGCGCGCGACTCGAAAAGAAGCAGCAGGAAGCCCTGATCTACGGCGCCACCTCGCTTTTTCTCGCAGGTATTGCGGTTCTGGTCCTGCTGCGGCTCACATCTGTCTACAAAACAGCGCTGTTCCGGCCCATGCAATCCGTTCAGGCACAGATTGCGGCCATCGCCGCGGGCGATCTTTCAGAGGCGCAGCATGAGGACAGGGTTGCCCCGGAGGTGAAGAAGATGTTCCAGGAACTCGACTTCCTGCGGGAGCAGCTTCGCCAGAAGGGCGAAATGGAGAACCAGCAGCGCGCGCTGGCCGAACAGTTACGCGCACTTTCCGAGACGGATGCGCTGACGGGCGTGTTCAACCGACGGGCGCTCGAAAAGGCCGTTCGTTCCCTGTTGACGGGCGAGGACCAGTGTCAGTCGCTCGGCGTGATGATCGTCGACATCGACCATTTCAAATCGATCAATGACCGTTATGGCCATGCCATGGGTGACATTGCACTTCAAAAGACCGCGGCTTTGTTGCGGGGCGCATTGCGCAAGAACGACATTCTTGCCCGCTATGGCGGCGAAGAATTCGTCGTGGTGCTGCAGGATGTCAGCCATGCCACGGCAACGGCAACGGCCGACCGCCTCCGCCGCCTGATCGAAGCTCAGATCGTGGATGAACAAAGTGGATTGTCGCTGACGGCGAGCTTTGGCGTCGTCTGGCAGGAAGCGCGGGCGGTCAACAGCTGGGACGAGTTGATCGCGATTGCCGATGACCGGCTTTATGAAGCCAAGCGCGCAGGTCGCAACCGGGTCTGGGCCACCTATTTCCCGAAAGCCGCCAACGGTTAGAAGCCACCGGTTTCCGACCGCCGGCGACGTCAGATCAGGTCCAGCGTCATCACGACAGGGCAATGATCGGAAGCCTTGGGGCGGTCCCAGCCAGTGCGCGGATAACGCTCCACCTCCTGCCCCGGCGGAAAGATGGTGCGATAAGGCTGGCCGGCGCGGACGATTTCGGGAACCCGCGTCGCGTTGCTTTCGGCCAGGCGCGGAGAAAGCCAGATGTAATCAAGCTGGCACAAATGCTGCTCCTGTGGGCCCCGCGAATGATAGAGCGTCCAGCGGTCCATGACATCGCGACGCAGCATCGGATTGATGACGAAATCGTCGGCAGTGAAGACATCGAGCGCACTTCTTGCCTCTTCGACGGGCGTGAAGCTGTAGCCATTGCGCCTGTCACCGGCAATCGCGACGCGTTCCTGATAGTCGTTCATGTCGCCGCAGATCGCGAAATTCTTGTTGCGCGTATTGCCCGCACCCCAGCGATTTTCGATGATGCGGCGCACAGCCATGGCTTCCGCCTCGCGGATCGGCATGGTGCCGAGCCGGGCGTCCAATGCTTCGCGGGCATTGGTCATGGACTTGAAATGCGTGACGTAAAGCGTCAGCGGCTTGCCGCCGATCCTCAGATCGATTTCAAGGCAATCCCGTTTGAATATCTTGTCATCGATCTGGTTGGTCGCGGCAAGTGCCGGATTGAAGAGATCGAGATTACGATAGGTCAGCGCCGCATGGCTCTTGATGTCGACCACCTCGATTTTCTCGCCATCCCGCGTCTCCTCGCGCATGACGACCGCGACATCGATACCGCGGCTGTCATTGCCCTCGACCAGATATTTCTGCAGATAGCCATTGCCGACCATGCGATAGAGATAGCCGTATTCGAAGGCCTGCAGGGCCGCCATGTTGTCGACTTCCTGCAGGCAGAGAATATCGGCATCCGCGTCGGCGATGGCGAGCGCCGAAAGCTGGCGCGTATCGTCGGTGGATGAGACCATCCGCGCACTTTCAAGGGCCTGATAGGTCGCCTCGTCCCTGATATCAAAAAGCTGGATCGCCCTGTCGCGTCGCGTCTGGTTGCGAAAGCCGGTGAAATCGAAACGGGTGAGAAGATTTTCGATATTGAAGGTGGCAAGCCGAAGCGACATGAATCATTCCTATTGCTGCGATCCCAGCTTAGCCGGTGTCGCTTCGCCTTTCCAGCGTTCGGCAGTGCGTGCGCTCTAAAGCCGCCACCCGCTGCGAATGGCAACCGGAAGCCTGTCACCCACAGCTGCGGCTTCACGCGAATAGGCCCTGACCGCCTGCCCATCCGGCAGGTCAAGACGAAGGGCATAACGCTCGCCCTCGAACAGAACCGAGGTGACGGTGCAGGCAATGCCTTCCGCGTCCCGCACCACATCCTGCGGCCTCACAAGCACGTCGGCCCGCGATGCTCCCGCGCCTCTCTCCATCGCCGCCCGAAGTGCGGACCAGTCGAGATCGCGCGATGCCCCTTCCGGCAGTGGGAGGCTGAGAATCGTGCCCTGCCCGACCAGCGACCCGACCAGCCTGCCCTCCGGCCGCGCGTAAAGCTCCGCCGGCGCCGCGACCTGAAGCAGCTTGCCATGCGACATGACGGCGACATCGGTTGCCAGCGCCATGGCTTCCGCCTGATCGTGAGTGACATAGATCATCGTCGCGCCGGAACGGGCATGGAAATCCCGAAATGTCTCTTCCATTTCCTGCCGCAGATGCCGGTCGAGGTTGGCGAGCGGTTCATCGAGCAATACGACGTCAGGCTCGGTGACGAGGCAGCGGGCGAGCGCAACACGCTGCCGCTGGCCACCGGAAAGTTCGGCGGGACGGCGATCCGCGAAGCTCTCAAGTCGGACGGCGGCAAGCGCCTGACGCACCCTCTCGCGGTATTTTTCGCCCGTAATACCGCGCACCTTCAAAGGGTAGCCGGCATTGTCGGCAACCGACATGTGCGGCCACAGCGCATAGGACTGGAACACCATTGCCATGTTGCGCCGCTCCGGCGCCACCATGCTGCCGGCATCGGCCAGCACCCGCTCGCCGAGCAGGATGGAACCATCCGTCGGCTGTTCGAACCCGGCAACCATGCGCAGCACTGTGGTCTTGCCGCAGCCGGAGGGTCCGAGCAGCGCCAGAAAGCCGCCTTCCCGCACAGTGAGAGAAACATCGTCCACGGCCGGTTTCGAACCGGCACCGAAGCTCTTCGACAGGCGGTTAAGGATCAGTTTCGCCAAGGCACAACTCCTTTTGGCAGATAGCGCCCCAGAATTTCGAGCAGCAGCATGAGGAAAATCACCATGATGACGACAAGCACCGATAGCGCCGAGGCGAGATCGAAGCTGCCGCTGTCATCGAGGTTGTAGATGAGCACGCCGAGCGTCTGTGTGCCGGCAGACCAAAGGAGCGCCGAAACCGTCAGCTCGTTGCAGGCGATCAGAAACACGAGGATGACGGAAGCCCCTGCCGCGGGCCCGACCAGCGGCAGGATAATATCCTTGAGCCGTCGCCAGAAACCCGCGCCCGACAGCCTTGCTGCCTCTTCCAGCGATGGATCGAATTGCAGGAAAGCGCTGACCATTGGTTTCAGGCTGACCGCGAAGAAAGAGGAGAAATAGGCAAGCAGAATGATCCAGATCGTGCCGTAAAGCGTAATTCCGAGCAATGGAATAGGAGCGGCGAAAAGCAGCACGAAAGAGACGGAAATCACCACCCCCGGCAGCGCATAGGGAATATCCACCAGCGCCGAAAGCAGGAACATGAACCGGCTTTTGCCACGCACGAGGAAATAAGCCGTCAGCACCGTCACCACCAGGAGACACAAGGATGTCGCCGTCGCCAGAAACAGCGAATTGCGGAAGGCCGTGCGGGTCACGCTCTGCCGGTAAAGCAGTTCCTCATAGGCATGCAGCGTTGCGGTCTTGAGGTTGAGCGGCACGCCATAGGCGGGAGCGAGCGAGCTTGCCACCAGCGCCGTCAGCGGCGCCACCAGCATGAAGAACAGGATGAGCCACAGGGCAAGCTCCGCCGGCACCCGCCACAATCCGAGCCGGAAGGTCGCCGCCTTGCCGGAAAGGCCGATGATGCGGTAATCCCTCCCCTTCATCGCCCGTTCCTGCAGCGCAAGCCCGGCGACGGAAATGATGGCGATCATGGTCGAGAGAATGGCGATATCGCCGAAGGTGCTGGTGCCGAAACTGGCAAAACGGCTGTAGATCAGCGTCGGCAGGGTAAAGATCGAAGCGGGTATGCCGAGGATCGCCGGAATGCCGAAATTGCCGACGTTGGAGACGAAGGAGATCGCCGCGCCCGCGATCAGTCCAGGCGTGGAAAGCGGCAGGATGATATCGCACAAAACGCGCCGTGGTGAAGCCCCGGAAAGCTTGGCGGCCTCTATGCCATCCTGCGGCAAGGCGAGTAGCCCCGCGCGCAGCGACAGATAGACGAGCGGCGCGTGCTGCACACCGAGCAAGAGTGCGATGCCAGCGATGGAATAAAGCGGCTGCGGCGAACCCATCGCCGGCGCAAGGCCGATGGCCTTCAACAGCGTACTCGACGGGCCGGTCATGCCGATCCACGACAGCGCCGTCACCTGCGGCGGGATCATCATCGGCAGCATGAACAGGAAGCTTAAGATCGACTTGCCGCGGATGTCGCAGAGCGTCAGGGCAAGCGCGAAAGCGCCGCCGATTCCGAGTGAAATCAGCATGCCTAAAAACGAGGTGGAGAGCGTGTTCAGCGCCGCATCCCAGAGCGCCGGATCGGCCAGAAGTCGCCATATATCACCATTCAGCGATGAAACGACGCCGGTATAGGCGAGGCGTCCGAGCGGCAGCGCGCTCAGCGCAAAAACAACACTCACCACAAAAGGAAACAGCCAGCGCGGCTGGCTGTTTCCATAAGCCTTGGAACGGGTCATTCCGATTTATCAGCCCTTGGAACCGAAAATATCGGAGAAGGTCTTGAGATCCTGTTCGGAATTCTTCAGTGCATCGGCAGCGCTGAGCGGCAGAACCTTGATCTTGTCGCGGGCCGGGAAACCTTCCGGCATGCCGGCATCGGCACGGACAGGGATGTAACCGAGCTTGACGAAGCCCTGCTGGCCCTTTTCCGAAAGCACGTAATCGACAAACTTCTTGGCCGCTTCCTCGTGCTTGGTGCCCTTGATGATCGCGACCGGCTCGGTGACAGCAGAAACGCCCTCTTCCGGGAAAACGAATTCGACCGGTGCGCCCTTGGCCTTTTCACGGATCGGCATGTAATCGACCACCACGCCGTAAGCCTTTTCGCCCGAAGCGACGGACTTCAGCACCGCGCCGTTGCCACCGCCGGCAATGGCTTCATTGGCCTTCAGCTGCTTGTAGTAATCCCAGCCGAGGCCATTTGCGGCGGCAAGCGTCTGCGCGTGAATCAGTGCGGCACCTGACGTCAGCGGGCTCGGCATGGTCACGAGACCCTTGGCTTCCGCCTTCGCCAGATCTTTCCAGCTCGTCGGCTTCATCGCGGCGGCCGTATTGTACATTATGCCTGTCGTGATGAGCTTCGTGGAGTAATAGAAGCCGTCTGCATCATAGAGCGTGGCATCGATATTCTTGGCTTCGGGAGACTTGTGGGCGAGCAGCTGACCGGCCTGCTTCATGCGCTCCAGCGTCACGGTATCGGCGATGAGAAGCACGTCGGCAACCGGATTGCCGGCGCTGATTTCCGCCATCAGCTTGGCCATGATTTTCGGCGTTCCGTCACGCACCCACTCGACTTCGAGACCGGGATTGGCAGCCTTGAACCCGTCAACGGTCGCCTGCGCGTCCTCATTCGGCTGGCTGGTATAAAGCACCAGATCGGCGGCATTGGCAGCAGTGGCGATGAAGCCAAGCGATACGATGGCGGTGAAAGCGGAGAGCAGCGTTTTCATGGATCCAGTCCCTGTTGTTCGGTGGGACCGCTAAAACATGATTGCATAACATGTATGTGACAGGCAGGATTTTAGTGGTGTGATCTGTTGGTGCCAGCGGGATTGAGGGGAACAGTGCCTCTTGGTGCTTGCGGCTCACCCCCCTCTGCCCCGCCGGGCATCTCCCCCTCAAGGGGGGAGATCGGCAAGAGGCGTTGACAGCACTTCATTTTCAACTGTTGCGATAGGCGATACCTTAACCGCGAGTCGATCTCCCCCTTGAGGGGGAGATGTCCGGCAGGACAGAGGGGGGTGAAGCCACAACCCCCGTCGCCGCCAAAAAACCTCGCAACCCTCAAATCGCCGGAACTACCTCAGCCGTTTCCGCCTGAGCCGTCGCAATCAACCGCCCGAGCCGCTTCATGCCTTCCTCGATCATCGCCTCGTTGGCGCAGGAGAAGCTGATGCGCAGCGTGTTCGTGCCCGAACCATCCGCAAAGAAAGCACGGCCGGGAACGAAAGCGACCTTTTCCGTGGCGATGGATTTGGCAAGCAGCGCCGCCCCATCCATGCCCTCAGGCAGCGTCACCCAGATGAACATGCCGCCTTCCGGCTTCGTCCAGCTGGTCGTCTTCGGCATGTACTTCTCGAGCGCCGCCAGCATTGCATCGCGGCGTGCGCTATAGGCTGCCTTGATCTTGGCCACCTGCTTGTCGAAGCCGCGCGAGGCGACGCGTTCGATGGCGATCTGGTTGATCGTCGAGGAATGCAGGTCGGCGGCCTGCTTCATCAGCACCAGCTTACGGATGACAGGAGCGGAAGCGACGATGTAACCGACGCGCAGACCCGGAGCGAGCGTCTTCGAGAAGCTGCCGCAATAGATGGTGCGGGTGTTTTCGATGCCGCCCGAACGGGCAATGTCGAGCGCCATGATCGGCGGAACGGCTTCGCCATCATAACGCAGCGACTGATAGGCCGCGTCTTCTATGACGGCGATATCGAGCTCGTCAGCAAGCTCCAGGAGCTTCTGCCGTCCGGCCAGATCGACGGTTTCGCCGGTCGGATTGGAAAAATCGGCCGATAGATAAGCGAACTTCACCGAACCGCCAAGCTTGGCCGCGGTTTCGCGGTAAGCCTCGGGCGTGCGGTTACCGCCGGGGTTCAGCTGGTCATAGTTGGGCTCATAGGCATTGAATGCCGAGAGCGCGCCGAGATAGGTCGGCCAGGTGACCAGCGCCGTATCCTTTGGCGACAGGAACAGCTTGCCGAGATAATCGAGACCCTGCTGCGAACCGGAAACGATGAAGACGTTGTCGGCGGTGCATTCGATGCCGATCTTGTCCATTTCGCCCGCCAGCCATTCGCGCAGCGGCTTGTAACCTTCGCTGACGGAATATTGCAGCGCGGCGTTGACCTGCGCGCCGGAAAAAATCTCCGCGTAAGCCTGCTGAAACTCCTCTGCTGGAAAAAGAGCGGGGTCCGGAATACCCCCGGCAAAGGAAATGATGTCGGGCTGCTCGAGCAGCTTCAGCAGCTCGCGGATTTCAGACGCTTTCATACGCGAAGAGCGCGTGGCGAAAATTTGTTCCCAATTGAGCATGGGTACGTTTCCTCTTGTGTCGTTTTTATGCGTGCATCTTTACAGAAATGTCGATACGTCAGCAATACTGACTTATCAGTTTTTCGAATTATTTCTGCCTCCCTGCACATTGCCCTTAACTGGTCTCAATCGAGGCCGATTTCGCGGACAAAGCCAAATACACCCTTGCGCAAAGCTTCACAATCACACCTTTGCGATTGACGCCACGGGGTTTTCCGGCTGGATTGCACGCGAGCCACGACACGGCGAAAGCATCATGGGAGTTTGAGGACATGCTGAAGAATATCGACCCGGCGCTGAATGCCGACGTTCTGCACGCGCTGCGCGCCATGGGTCACGGCGACACGCTGGTGATCTCGGACACCAATTTCCCCTCCGACTCTGTTGCCCGCCACACCACAGTCGGCAAGGTTCTTCACATCGACAACGTCTCCGCTGCCCGCGCAATGAAAGCGATCCTGTCCGTCCTGCCGCTCGATACCCCGCTGCAGCCCTCGGTCGGCCGCATGGAAGTGATGGGCGCGCCCGATCAGCTGGAACCGGTGCAGGCCGAAGTGCAGAGGGAAATCGACGCGGCGGAAGGAAAATCCGCCCCCATGTACGGCATTGAACGCTTTGCCTTCTACGAAAAAGCCAAGCAGGCCTATTGCGTCGTCACGACGGGCGAGACGCGGTTTTACGGCTGTTTTCTTCTGACGAAGGGCGTCATCCCGCCGGGCAAGTAAGATCGCACGACAAGATGGGCCGGGTATCTCACCCGTCATGACAATTTCAAGTTGTTGTGGCAAAAACTTCCCCTGGGTTCGCACAACCAACCGGAGGGGTGAGGTATCATGACACGATATGTCCTGGCATTCTGGAATGTTGAAAACCTGTTTGCGCCGGAGGGTTATCCGGCGCGCGAGCCGTGGATTGCCGAGCGGCTGAAGAACGATCTGAAAGGCTGGACCGAAGACCTGTTCAAAACCAAGGTCAAACAGCTCGGCCTGATCATAAGTCAGATCGGCGGCGCGGGACCGGATCTGCTGGGTGTCTGCGAAGTCGAGAACCGTTTTGTGCTGGAGACGCTGGCGGAACATCTGAACGATCTCATGCCCACGCGAGCCTATCGCGTCGTGCACGCCGATTCCAGCAAGGACCAGCGCGGCATCGACACCGCCTTCATCTATGACAGCAAGAAGCTGCTGATCAACGAGAACGAGATTTTCAGCCATTTCGTCATGCGCCGCACCGGCACGCGCGACATTACCCAATGCACCTTCATCACCAAGGGCGGCCGCCAGCTTATCGCGCTCTCCAACCACTGGCCGTCGCGCTCTGGCGGCACGGTGGAAAGCGCCGGTTTTCGCATGACAGCCGGCGAAACGCTGGGCTACTGGCACCAGCGGATCAGGGAAGAGAAAGGCAACGACATCGCCGTCATCGCCTTCGGCGACTTCAACGACGATCCTTCCGATGCATCACTGCGCTACCACGCCAATTCCACCCGCGAGCGCGACGATGTCGAAAACTCGCAATCGGCCATGTTCTACAATCTTGCCTGGAACTACCTGCGCCAGCCGGTGATGGATTCCGTCGGTTCAGCGCGAACGATTTATGGCACGCTCTACTTTAACGGCGATGCCAATATCTTCGACCAGATTCTCGTCTCCAGATCACTTCTTGTCGGCAGCAGCGGTTTCAAGGTGCGGGAAGAAACCGCAAAAGTCGAAGCCATCGCCGCCATGGTCAGTCACAGCAAGAACGAGGGGCCTATCCGCTTCGGCCTGTCGAAGGGCGACGCGGTCAAAAATGTCAATCTCGGCGGTTTTTCCGATCACTTTCCCGTTTCCGTTATCGTCGAGGAAGACGACGCCATCATGTGAGGGCACATCGAAAACGAAAGGCCGGAGCTTTCGCCCCGGCCTCCAAAATTTTCATCAAGCAATGAAGCTTAGTTGACAGCCTTGTCGACCAGCTTGTTCTTGCCGATCCAGGGCATCATGCCGCGGAGCTTGGCGCCGACTTCTTCAATCTGGTGGCTGTCGTTGTTGCGACGGATACCCTTGAAGCGAGCGCCGCCGGCCTTCCATTCCTGCATCCATTCGGAGGTGAACTTGCCGGTCTGGATGTCGTGCAGGACGCGCTTCATTTCAGCCTTGGTGTCGGCCGTGATGATGCGCGGACCGGTGACGTATTCGCCCCATTCTGCGGTGTTGGAGATCGAGTAGTTCATGTTGGCGATGCCGCCTTCATAGATCAGGTCAACGATCAGCTTCACTTCATGCAGGCACTCGAAATAGGCCATTTCCGGAGCGTAACCGGCTTCGACCAGAGTTTCGAAACCAGCGCGGATCAGTTCGACGAGACCGCCGCACAGAACGACCTGTTCGCCGAAGAGGTCGGTTTCGCACTCTTCCTTGAAATTGGTCTCGATGATGCCCGAACGGCCGCCGCCAACGCCGCAGGCGTAGGAGAGAGCGAGTTCAAGGGCGTTGCCCGAAGCGTTCTGGTGAACGGCAACGAGGCAGGGAACGCCGCCGCCCTTCTGGTATTCGCCGCGAACCGTGTGGCCAGGGCCCTTCGGTGCGATCATGACGACGTCGAGCGATGCCTTCGGCTCGATGAGGCCGAAGTGAACATTGAGGCCGTGTGCGAAAGCAATCGCTGCGCCATCACGGATGTTGCCGGCAATGTCGGCCTTGTAGATGTCGGCCTGCAGTTCGTCAGGCGTTGCCATCATCAGCAGGTCGCCCCACTTGGCGGCTTCGGCAACGGTCATGACCTTGAAGCCATCGGCTTCGGCCTTCTTGACGGTCGGAGAACCGGCCTTGAGAGCGATGACGACGTTCTTGGCACCGGAATCCTTGAGGTTCAGCGCATGGGCGCGGCCCTGGGAGCCGTAACCAACGACGACGACATTCTTGGACTTGATGAGATTGAGATCGGCATCACGATCATAATAAACGCGCATTTTATGGTCCTTCCCTAATGCTTGTCTCTCAGTTGTCTGAACCGGAAGCTTAAGCGACCTTGCCGCCCAGTTCCGAATGTACCTTTTCCGTGCCGTAGAGGGTCAGGAAGGCAATGACCGCCTTCTTCGCCCGGGCAGAAAAATCCTTGTCCGGCGCCTCGCCCAGCAGCATGCGCACATGCAGATCCGAGACGATAAGGCCGTAAAAACTGCGATATGCCTCTTCGGCATCATCGAAACGCAGGTAACCGGAACGGCGACCTGCCTCGATCAGCCCACGGGCGCGGCGGTCGATCTGGCGACGACCACGTTCCAGCAGCAGATCACCGAGCTTCGAGCCATCCCGGCTCGCCTGCCCTATCGCCAAACGGTTAAGCGCCAATGACACGTCGCCTGCCAGCACATCCAGCAGGTCATGGGCGAAAACCTCGAGGTGATCGGCAAGCTGCGGTGCGGAGACGCGGTCACCCGCCTTTTCGAAGGTGCGGACCTTGCTCTGCTGGAATGTGATCATCGCCGCCAGCAGGCCATCGCGATCACCGAACCACTTGTAAAGGCTTTCCTTGGAACAGTTGGCGGCGCGCGCCAGTCCCGATGTGGTCAGCGCTTTCTCGCCACCTTCGACCAATAGACGCAATGCCTGGTCCAGAACGGCGTTCTGGCGCGGCGAAAATTCCTGCGCTGTGATCGGGTCGGAAGCCAAGTCTTTCCACTCCAGGGGGCTCGATTGATGTACCGTACGGTACGGTTCGAGCGCCATTTAAGCGGAGGCTGCGTTGCGGTCAAGCGGATTCTTTAGAGGGGGATGAGAATTGACGCGGTGCGGCGTGGGATGAATAGCACGCGGGGTACGTCTTCAGGCGGTTGTGTGTGGTAGCGGGTCGTCGGTGGGTGTGGCTTACCCCCCTCTGCCCTGCCGGGCATCTCCCCCTCAAGGGGGGAGATCGATATGCGGCTAGGTTTCGACCATCTCAGCGGTCGAGGATGGAGTGGCGAAAGGGGCCTCTTGCTGATTTCCCCCTTGAGGGGGAGATGCCCGGCAGGGCAGAGGGGGGTAAGCCACACCCACCGACGACCCGCTACGAATGCACAGCCCCAGTCTACCCCGCCGCAATCTCGCGCGATGCATCGACGTCCCGTGACGGCGACAGCCCGTAAAAGCGGCTATATTCTCGGCTGAACTGCGAAGGGCTCTGATAACCGACGCGATGGCCCGCGGTGCCGGCATCCAGTCGCTCCAGCAGCATAAGCCGCCGCGCCTCATGCAGGCGAAGCTGCTTCTGGTACTGGACCGGCGTCATGGCCGTGATCGTCTTGAAATGATGATGGAAGGACGACACGCTCATGCCGATGTGATCTGCAAGGTCTTCGACGCGCAGCTGGCGTGCGAAATTCTCGCGCAGCCATGCGATGGCGCGGGCGATGCGGTTGCCGTGACTTCCAGCGGCAATGATGTTCATCAGCTGCCCGCCGGCCGGTCCGGTCAAAATGCGATAAAGGATTTCCTGTTCGATGAGCGGCGCCACGGCGGCAATGTCTGCGGGACGATCGAGCAGGCGCAGCAGGCGGATGGCCGCATCGAGAAGTTCCGGCGTGGCTGTGTTGACCACGATGCCGCGCTGCGCATTCGTCGGCTCCACCGGCGGATCGATAGGAACACGCCGCATGAGATCGAGCAGCTTTTCACTGTCGATGGCAAGCGAGATGCAGAAATGCGGCACTTCCCTGCTCGCCTCCACCACCCGCCACGCAACCGGCAGATCAAGCGATGTCAGGAGATAATCGCCGGCACCGTAGTTGATGGTGTCCGTCCCCAATTGGACGCTTTTCGATCCCTGGATCACCATGGCGAGACAAGGGCGATAACTGCCGTGGCAGGGAGCGCTCGGAGTCGTACGCCGGCTGATGCCAAGGGAGCCGATTGCCGTCTGCACCTCGCCGTCGCTGGTAGCATGCCGCGCGGCGATGGAAGCAATTTCCTGATAGACATTGAACGACAAGGACATAGGGGAAATCCCTTGACTGACGGAAGAGGTGTGTTTGATGTCATCTATCTAGAAAGCCTCTCGGCCCGCGCAAAGAGTGCACCATCATATTTTTGCAGGATCGTGCAAAAAGCTAGGAGGATCGCTCTAACGCCCGTTCGTTCTTCCATTGCATATTCCGCCGTCCCCAACTCCCGAAAGGATATTCAGATGGCTATTGCAAGAGGTTACGCTGCGACAGATGCGTCGAAGCCGCTTACCCCGTTCACCTTCGAACGCCGCGAGCCGAATGATGACGACGTCGTCATCGATATCAAATATGCCGGTATCTGCCATTCCGACATTCATACCGTCCGCAACGAATGGAAGAACGCCGTCTACCCGATCGTTCCGGGCCACGAAATCGCCGGTGTCGTCCGCGCCGTTGGCTCCAAGGTCACCAGATTCAAGGTCGGTGATCATGTCGGCGTGGGCTGCTTTGTCGATTCCTGCGTCGGTTGCGCCACGCGCGATCTCGACAATGAACAGTACATGCCGGGTCTCGTGCAGACCTATAACTCCGTCGAACGCGACGGCAAGACCGCCACGCAGGGCGGTTACTCCGACCATATCGTCGTGCGGGAAGATTACGTCCTCTCCATTCCGGAAAACCTGCCGCTCGACGCCTCCGCTCCACTGCTCTGCGCTGGTATCACGCTTTATTCGCCGCTTCAGCACTGGAATGCCGGCCCGGGCAAGAAGGTGGCTATCGTCGGCATGGGCGGTCTTGGCCATATGGGCGTGAAGATCGGTTCAGCCATGGGCGCGGATATCACCGTGCTTTCGCAGACACTCTCCAAGAAGGAAGACGGCCTTAAGCTTGGTGCGAAGGAATATTATGCCACCAGCGATGCCTCGACCTTCGAAAAGCTCGCCGGCACCTTCGACCTGATCCTGTGCACCGTTTCGGCGGAAATCGACTGGAATGCCTATCTCGGCCTGCTGAAGGTCAATGGCACCATGGTGCTTCTCGGTGTGCCTGAACATGCGATCCCCGTGCACGCCTTCTCGGTCATCCCCGGCCGCCGTTCTCTGGCTGGCTCTATGATCGGCTCTATCAAGGAAACCCAGGAGATGCTGGATTTCTGCGGCAAGCACGACATCGTGTCCGAAATCGAAAAGATCGACATCAAGGACGTCAACGAGGCTTATGAGCGCGTGCTGAAGAGCGACGTACGTTACCGCTTCGTCATCGACATGGCGTCGCTCGACGCCTGATGCGTCAGGAAACGGCGAAACAGGAAACGGCGGGAAGCCATGCTTCCCGCCGTTTCTTTGTCACTTGCCTCACGCCTCGTCCTTCAGCGTTTCTTTCTGGGTGATCAGCCGCGCGCTGTGCTGGCCACTCAAGTAAATCCAAAGCCAGCTCCACGCCACGGCCAGCCGCGAACGCGTTCCGATCAGGAAATAGATATGGGCAAGTCCCCATATCCACCATGCCAGCACGCCCTTGAGCTTGAACCGGCCAAAATCGATCACCGCCGCGCGTTTGCCGATCGTGGCAAGATTGCCCTGATGGCTGTAGCGGAAGGGTGAAGGAAACGGCTTGCCGTCAAGCCGCGCCTTGATGACCTTCGCGACGTAAGCGCCCTGCTGCTTTGCCGCAGGCGCAATACCCGGCACCGGCTTGCCGTTTTCCTGATTGACGGCGGCGGTATCGCCGATGACGAAGATATCGGGATCGTCTTCCAGATTAAGCTGTGGCCCGACAATGGCCCGCCCTGCCCTGTCGGCGGCGGCATTGAGCCATTTGGCCGCGGGAGAAGCCTGCACGCCGGCGGCCCAGACGACCGTACGGCAGGGATAATGGGTCTCGCCCACCGTCACGCCCTCATCGCTGCAGGCCGTCACCGGCGTTCCGAGCAGAACCTCGACGCCAAGTTTCTCAAGCGCCTCCTTGGCATAGGCCGAAAGATCCTCCGTAAAGACCGGCAGCACGCGGGGACCAGCCTCGACGAGCAGCACGCGGGTCTTTCGGGTGTCAACGTTGCGGAATTCCGCCGGCAACGCCTTATGGGCAAGCTCTGCAATCATGCCTGCCATTTCCACGCCGGTCGGGCCTGCCCCTATGATGACAAAGGTTAGCAGTGCCTGTCGTTCCTCTTCGCTGGTCGCCAGTTCGGCGCGTTCGAAGGCAAGAAGCAGGCGGCGGCGAATTGTCGTTGCATCCTCCAGCGTCTTGAGACCCGGCGCGGAACGCTCCCACTCATCGTGACCGAAATAGGCGTGGCGTGCGCCTGTCGCGAGCACCAAAGTGTCGAAACGGATCGTTTCACCGGTGTTGAGATGCACGGTCCGGGCCGCCCGATCCACGCCGGTCACCTCGGCAAGCAGCGTCGTGACCTCCTTGCGATCGCGGTAGAGATGACGGATCGGCCACGCGATCTCGGATGTCGCCAGCGCAGTCGTCGCAACCTGATAAAGCAATGGCTGGAAAAGGTGATGATTGCGACGATCGATCAATGTGATGCGGACAGGGGCCCCCTCCAGCCCGTGTACCAGCTGCAAACCGCCGAAGCCTCCACCCACGACGACAACATGATGTTCTTGCATATGTCTCTGCCTTCAAAAGCCCGAGCATCGATCCGGAAAGTGAATTCCGACTATCGGAAACGCCGATACTCAACCCAGAACCTAGTTCGGCGGGACCGGTTCCGACATATCTCCCGCCGCCCTCGCGCACGGAGCATGCGCAAGACAGAACATAGGCGAAAAAATTGGCTTTGGTTATGAAATAGCCTGACCGCAGGCCTGCCGAAAACGCCGGACTGTTTCCGCCATGCCATATTCCAGGGCATCCGCCGTCAACCCGTGGCCGATTGAAACCTCGGCCAGATAAGGGATACGTTTCATCAGCTTTGGCAGGTTCGCGACGGTGAGATCATGGCCCGCATTGACGGCAAGTCCGAGCGCCGCAGCATGGTCCGCCGTCCGCCCAAGCGTCTCGACGAGCACATCGGCCTTGTGCGGATCGTCATAACAGCCGCCATAGGGCCCGGTATAAAGTTCGATACGCGCAGCGCCCGTCTCAGCCGCCAGTTCCACCGGCTCGCGTTCGCCGTCGCCATCTGCGAAAAGCGACACCCGCATGCCGCCCGATTTCAGCCGTCCGACGACCTGCTTCAGAAATTTCGCATGCGCGCGGAAATCCCAGCCATGATCGGAGGTTGCCTGCGACGGATCGTCAGGTACGAGTGTGACCTGTTCGGGCTGGGCCTTTTCGCACAAAAGGAGAAAATCCTCGCTCGGATATCCTTCAATGTTGAACTCCGCGGAGGGAAACCTGTCATCGATCAGCGCGCGCAGGGCCGGTAGATCCGAGAAGCGGATATGGCGCTGGTCAGGCCGCGGGTGTACAGTCAGCCCGCTTGCCCCCGCCTCCAGTGCAATATGCCCGAAATGCGCGACATCCGGCCATGGAAGATCGCGGCGGTTGCGTAACATGGCAATTGCGTTCAGATTGACAGAGAGTTTTGCGGGCATGGCATCGGGCTCCGGTTCGGAATTGACATCCTGTTTCACGCAGGTTGACGCCGACCGCAAGGAGGCTGATAAATTTTTTATCATACCGGGAACGAAAGTGCGCATGACACGTTCCGGTTTTGATGTAGCGTTTGGCATTATGTTTTTATCGAAAAACGGTCTGTTGCGGGGGAATAAGCAACAGACGCCTTTAAAAAGGCAGACACGCTGCCAGAGAGCGCGAAGGGGGAGACAATGCAGGATGGCCGGATGCCGTTCGAAAGTCACGGCGACGAGGACAAACCCAATCTAAGGGTCAACAGCTTTCTACCGGATATAAGCCTGCCCTCATCGCTGCCCGCGGAACCGGTTCCGATCGCCGACATGGCCAATATCTTCGGAGTGACCCACCGTACCCTGCATTTTTACGAAGAAAAGGCACTGCTCACCTCTAAACGCATCGGACAGATGCGGGTCTATTCTCACCGCAACGTCCAGCGCATGGCCGTTATCAACGTTTGCCGCGAAGTCGGTATTTCAGTGGCTTCGATTACGGAGGTCATGGAAAAACTGGTCCGTTCTCTCTCACAGGAAGAGGCAGACGATATATTTCGCGACGCACTAAGGCAGCGAAAGCGAGAGTTGACCGCGGAGCTTTCCACGCTCCAGCGCCAGGCCCAGCAGATCGAGGAACTGCTCGTCACCGATAGCGACGAAGATGGCGCGGACGCGGCCGAGCGGGGACAGGCAAACGACATCGCGCTAACCGATCCTGAACGGAAATGTCTCGAACTCATGGCGGAAGGATACGCCCCTGTCAGGCTCGCCCGCGCCCTTGGCCTTTCGGCAAACGAGCTTAACATCCTCGAAGCGAAGATTATCGGCAAGTTCAGCGCCAGCAACCGTTTTCAGGCGGTGGCCAAGGCGGTTCTGCTCGGCGTCATCCGCGCCTGATCAGGATCAGCGAACGATGGTCAGGGTCTCAGCCGCGCGGGTAATGGCGGTGTAAAGCCACCTCTCGCGCGAGTCCCGGAACGCATAACTCTCATCGAAGAGAACCACGTTATTCCATTGCGAACCCTGGGCCTTGTGCACCGTCAACGCATAGCCGAAATCGAATTCGTCATAACGCTTGCGCGTGGACCACGGAATTTCGGTCTCCACGTCCTCGAAGGCCGCCTTCAGCAGTTTGATCTTGGCCGCACCGCGATCCATATCGTCGTCTTCAGGCCGGATCATCAGGTTGATGCCAGGCTTCACCGTCTCGCGCGACGAACTCATCACCTGCCACAGCGAGCCGTTGAGCAGGCCCTTGGCCGGATCGTTGCGAAGGCAGACCAGCTTGTCGCCCGATTGCGGATAATCGGCGGTAAAACCCTTTAGCTCGCGAAGACGTTGATTGTAGCGGCGGCGGGTGCGGTTGGTGCCAACCAGCACCTGATCGGCATCGAGCACCAGCGACTGCGTCACCTCGGATTTGGAGATCACCTGCGCGGAACCATAATCGCCGCGCATGATCTCCCGGCCTTCCCGCACATCCATGGCAAGATGGATGATGGGATTGTCCTTCGCCTGGCGATGGATTTCCGACAGCAGATAATCCGGCTCCTGCTCGGTAAAGAAGCCTCCGCCCGAAACCGGCGGCAGCTGGCCGGGATCGCCGAGCACGAGGATCGGCGTGCCGAAACTCATCAGATCCTTGCCAAGCTGTTCGTCTACCATCGAACATTCATCGATGATGATGAGCGCCGCCTTGGCGAGCGGACTCTGGCGGTTGATGGAGAACATCGGCGCAATCGAGGTCTTGCCGGTTTCTTCGTCTTCCACCGTCTCCTCTCCGCGCGGGCGGTAGATCAGGGAGTGGATGGTGCGGGCATTGGTCGCGCCGCGGGAACGCAGCACCTGCGCCGCCTTGCCGGTGAAGGCCGCAAACAGCACCTCTCCATCGACGTTTTCCGCAAAATGCTTGGCAAGCGTGGTCTTGCCGGTTCCGGCATAACCGAACAGCCGGAAAACCGGCGACCGGCCTTCCTTGAGCCAGCGGGAAACAGCTTTGAGCGCTTCGTCCTGTTGCGGTGAAAATAACATGCGCCCTCATCGCAGGATTCGAGCCTGGTACGCAACCGAAAAAGAACGAAAGATGAATGTCGTGAGCGCTGAAGCGCAGGTTTACGCCCGGTTTTCTCCGTTCGTCATCAGGCTGCTGAAAAAAATATTTTGCGAAGGGAATAAATCACGGACCAGCGGTGTCTCTTGTTGTGCCGGCGGCTCGAGCCCGCCCGAACCAAGGAGGATATGTCCATGAAAATCCGCTTCATCGTCCCCGCCCTCGTTCTGGCCTTTGCCGGAACAGCCTATGCCGCCCCGGCGGTCGAAACGGTCAAGACCGAAAAAGGCAATGTGCTCGCAGGTGAAAAAGGCATGACGCTCTACACTTTCAAGAACGACAAGAAGGGCGTATCCAATTGTTATGACAAATGCGCCACGAACTGGCCGCCCTTCTTCGCTGCGGAGAATGCGAAAGCCGAAGGGGTTTACTCCATCGTGACGCGCAAGGACGGCAAGAAGCAATGGGCGAAGGACGGCATGCCGCTCTATTACTGGATCAAGGACACCAAGAAGGGCGATGCCACCGGCGACGGCGTGAACGGTGTGTGGGATGCAGCAAAACCCTGACGAGATGGAAGCTGCGACGCGGGGGAGACAATCCCCCGCGGCCGGCAGCTTCGAAGCGGAGATGCTGGCCCTGATACCGATGCTGCGCCGTTATTCCCGCAGCCTTTCGCGCTCAGATACCGATGGAGAGGACCTGTTGCAGGACTGCGTCGAAAAGGCGCTGGCCAATAAAGCAACATGGCGGGGAACCGGTTTGAAATCATGGGCCTACACCATAATGACGAACCTTTATCGCAACCGCCACCGGACAGAGAAACGGCATCCTTCGGAAAGTCTCGATGAAACGATCGCCGCTGCCGAAACGCTGGGCGATACGCTGGAGAACGACCGCCTGCATGGCGCGCTTGCGCTGCTTTCGCCTGAGATGCGCGCCGTACTGATGCTGGTGACGGTGGAAGGCTACAGTTATCAGGAGGCGGCGGAGACATTATCGATCCCGGTCGGCACCGTCATGTCCAGACTGTCCCGCGCCCGCGAAACCCTTCGCCAGCATCTGGCGGCGGATAATATCATTCCCCTGCGGAGACCACGATGAAACGGGCTGATGCCATAACCGAAGACGACCTGCACGCCTATGTCGACGGGCTTCTCTCCGACGATGACCGCGCGGCTGTCGAGGCATGGCTCGCGGAAAGACCGGAAGAGCAGAGCCGGGTGGAAGACTGGAAGAGACAGGCCGACAGCCTGAGAAATGCCTTCGCCTCCTATGCCGCCGCACATCCGCGTGACGCATCGATGCTGACTCGCGAAAAGGTCGCACGCGCCTGGCGGCTTAAACCCCTTCTCCTGCGAACCGCGGCAGCCTTCCTGATCTTCACGGCGGGCGCGGCAGCCGGCAGGCTTCTGCCTTGGTCCGTTTCCACGCCGCAGGATGTGGTGCTGGCATCGCTGACGACGGACATTCCTGCCCAGGCGAAATCCGCTTATCTCATCTACGCGAGCGAAGTGCGTCATCCCGTAGAGGTGGGGGCCGGGGAACAGCAGCATCTGGCAACCTGGCTTGGCAAGCGGCTCGGCTACCCCTTCGCGATTCCCGATCTTTCGAAGATTGGATATGACCTCGTCGGTGGGCGTCTTATCCCCGTCAGCGGCAAGCCGGGTGCGATGTTGATGTACCAGGACAGGACCGGCAGGCGGGTGACGGTGCTGATAGGCCACAACGAGGAAAACCGCACCACCAGTTTCCGCATGGCCAGCGCCGACGGAATCGAGACCTTCTACTGGATCGACAACGAGCTGGGTTACGCCGTCTCCGCGGAACTGACGCGAGCCGAGGTACAGGCGATCGCCGAGGAATGTTACCGGCAGTTCCCGACATAGAGTCGCCGAGTGGAGCCGCTATTTCAGCATCGGCCAGAGACTGATGACGAGAAGCACGGCCATGCTGATGTTGAACCATTTGAGCCGGACCGGAACGGAGAGCCAGTCGCGAAGCGCCGAGCCGAAACCGGCCCAAGTGGAAACACTGGGAAGATTGACGGCAGCGAAGGCCACCCCCACAAGCATTACGGTAAGGAAATACTGCGTCTCATCCGTATATGTCGCCATTGCCGTGACCGCCATCACCCACGCCTTGGGATTGACCCACTGGAACGCCGCTGCTGCAAGAAAACTCATCGGCTGCGAAGCCGCCGTGCCTTCATGGAGGCTGCGGGACGTTCCGATTTTCCACGCGATCCAGACGAGATAAAGCCCACCCGCAAATTTCAGCCCGGTATAAAGTGCCGGTACCGAATGCAACAGTGCCCCGAGGCCAAATCCGACCCCTATCAGCAGCGAAAGAAAGCCCGCACCGATGCCGAGCATATGCGGGACGGTCCGACGGAAACCAAAATTCACGCCGGAAGCAAACAGCATCATATTGTTCGGACCGGGCGTGATGGAGGTGGTGAAGGCAAACAGCACCAGCGCGATAAATGTCTCGGCAGTCATGATCTCTCCTGTGAAGGCAACCCTACCCACGGGACCGCCATCAGACCAGCCCGGCAAACCGATCGACGAGGTCAATTTTTTTGATGGATCGATCCCGCCCGTGCCGGGTTGAGAAGTCGGAACAAAGGCTTATTCTTTCCCCGAAAACCCTGGAGCGAAACGATGTATGATGACATTCCCTACGTTGCCCTCCCATCCGGAAAAGAGGTCCCAGCCCTCGGCCTCGGGACGTGGAACATGGGGGAGACGAGATCATCCGCCGAGCAGGAGGTTGAAAGTATCCGACGGGCCATCGACCTTGGCATGACGTTGATTGACACTGCGGAAATGTACGCGGACGGCCGATCGGAAGAGATAGTCGGCAGGGCTATCGTCAATCATCGCGAAGACGTGTTTCTGGTAAGCAAGGTCTATCCTTGGAATGCCAGTGCCACCGGCACTGCTGACGCCTGCGAGCGCAGCCTCGCCCGGCTTGGCACCGACCACATCGATCTCTATCTGCTGCACTGGCGCGGAGAGCACCCACTCGAAGAAACCGTGGCGGCTTTCGAAAGACTGAAGAGGGACGGCAAGATCGGCGACTGGGGCGTCTCCAATTTCGACACGGACGACATGGAAGAGCTTTTCGCTGTTCCTGACGGCAGGAACTGCGCCGCCAATCAGGTACTTTACAATCTGTCCCGACGCGGGCCGGAGTTTTCGCTGTTGCCCTGGTGCCAGCAGCACGGCGTGCCACTGATGGCCTATTCTCCCATAGAACAGGGCCGTATTCTCAAGAACCATGAACTCATACGCATCGCCAAGGCCTATCAGGCGACCCCGGCGCAACTGGCTCTGGCTTTTCTGCTGGAAAGGGAAGGCGTCATCGCGATCCCGAAATCCTCGAATCCTGCGCGCGTCGAAGAAAATCGCGGCGCGACCGATCTTGATATAACCGAGGAGGACTGGGCCGCCCTGGATGCCGTCTTCCCCCCGCCAACGCGCAAGACGGCGCTGGAAATGCTTTGACGCAACAAACGGTTAGGAAACACTTCGGAATCAATCGCTCAAGCGGTTGAATCGGAATGTGAACGCCAAGTCCCATAGGCAGCCCTGTCGCCCAAGGGAAAATCAGGCGGACCAATCGAAACGGCGCGGCAAGCCGCGCCGTTGCATCACGAGAACGCACCGTGCCTATTGCGGTATCCGGTGCTCATATTCCTCTTTCAGACCCAGCCATGTTTCCCAGAAGGGTCCCGGCTCCTCCTCCTGAAGGCGGGCAGCGAGAACATCAAGGTGCACGTGCCAACCGGCGCTGACATTGAGCCTGGTGGTGCGATCCGCCAGCCGGCGATGGATCAGCGTCAGGAGCACGTCCTTACCAAGAGCCTGGAGTTCGATGGAAACCTCGGCACCCTCGCCCCATGTGAAAACAAGGCGGTGCGGCGGAACAACCGTAATGATGCGGGAAGCCATCCTGTGCTCTTCGGAAAAGCCCTCAGGGCGGCGTCCGGGTGGATTGGAAAGTTCATCATTCCGCCACACCAGCTCGAATGGTGCGCCGGCGGCAAGCCGCATCTCGCCGGAAGCCAGCCAGCGGCGGCGAAGGTCGCTCTCCGTCAGATAGGCCCATACCCGTTCGACCGGCCCCGGCAGCAGCCGCTCGATTTTCAGGGTCGTCGGTTCAACGAGGCGACCATAGTTGTCAGGCATTGCAATATCAGCCATTGTCATTTCCTCCATCTGCAGGGGTTTTTCCCTGATCTTCCTCCCTGAGCATCTGCTCAAGAATATCGAGGCGGCTGCCCCAGAACTGCCGGTAGAAATCCAGCCATTCATGCGCTTCTTCCAGCCGTTCCGGCGCAAGGCGGCAGACATGGATACGCCCCCTCACCTCGCGGCGGATGAGCCCCGCATTTTCCAGCGCCTTGATGTGCTTTGAAGCCGCAGCGAGCGAGATGTCGAACGGCTGAGCCAACTGTGTCACCGTTCGCTCACCGCGGGAAAGATCCCGCAGCATCGTGCGTCGCGTGGCGTCGCCCAAGGCATGAAAGACAGTGTCTAGATGTGAAGCGGATAATTCAACCATGTTGTTGAATATAGACTCCCGCCCAAGAAAGTCAACCATATGGTTGAATATATATCAGCCAAGAGCAGGCCATAAAAAACCCGCGGCGAACCGCGGGCTTGTATTCCAACATCTGCTCTGAAGACGGAGATTACATCCCCTGCGAACCGCGGTTCATCGCCGCGATCCCAGTGCGGCAGATTTCGATCAGGCCGAGCGGCTTGATGATCGCCACGAACTGGTCGATCTTCGACGACTTGCCGGTGATTTCGAAGATGAAATGCTCCACCGTCGCATCCACGACCTTGGCCTGAAACGCATCGGCAAGCCGCAACGCCTCGGCACGGACTTCACCGGTGCCGGCAACCTTGATCAGCGCCACTTCCCGCTCGATCGGCCGCTCCTGCCCCAGTTCGCGGGCGCGAACGGTCAGGTCGAGAACCCGGTGCACCGGCACGATCCGTTCCAGCTGCGCCTTGATCTGCTCCAGCACGATGGGCGTGCCGCGCGTGACGATGGTAATGCGCGAGAGATGCGCCTCATGTTCGGTTTCCGAAACCGTCAGGCTTTCAATGTTGTAGCCACGGCCGGAAAAGAGCCCGATGACCCGAGCCAGCACGCCGGGCTCGTTGTTGACGAGAACCGACAGCGTGTGGTTTTCGACGGCAGCCGTTTCCTTCTGAATGAAGTAGGCGGAGCCGGTAGGTTGTAGGTGTGCGTTCATGTCCTTTTCCTCTCCCGGCTCAGACTAGCTGACGGCCCTTGGCGTCAATGGCGTTGGCAACTGCTTCATCCGTCGCCTCATCCGGCAACAACATCTCGTTATGAGCCTTACCAGACGGAATCATCGGGAAGCAATTGGCGAGATTGGCAACACGGCAGTCGAAAATGACCGGCTTCTTGACTGCGATCATCTCGGCAATCTTGTCATCCAATTCCTTCGGGTCGTCGCAATACATGCCAACCGCGCCATAGGCTTCCGCGAGCTTGACGAAATCGGGCATGGCTTCCGTATAGGAGTTGGACAGACGGTTGCCGTGCAGCAGCTGCTGCCACTGGCGCACCATGCCCATATACTGGTTGTTGAGGATGAAGATCTTAACCGGCAGGCCATACTGGATGGCGCAGGACATTTCCTGAATGCACATCTGGATCGAGGCGTCACCGGCAATGTCGATAACCAGCGCTTCGGGGTGCGCGACCTGAACCCCGATGGCCGCCGGCAGTCCATAACCCATGGTGCCGAGACCGCCCGAGGTCATCCAGTGGTTCGGCTCCTCGAAGCCAAAAAACTGCGCCGCCCACATCTGGTGCTGGCCGACTTCTGTCGTGATGTAGGTGTCACGCCCCTTCGATGCCTCATAAAGCCGCTGCAGTGCATATTGCGGCATGATGACATCGTTGGAATTCTTGTAGGCGAAGGAGTTGCGGGCACGCCAGCGCTCGATCTGCGCCCACCAATCCGCCGTCTGCGCCTTCTCAGGCTTCTTCGGCAAAGCGCGCCACAGGCGAACCATGTCTTCGAGGACATGGCTGACATCACCAATGATCGGAACGTCGACGCGAACCGTCTTGTTGATCGAGGAGGGATCGATATCGATATGGATCTTCTTCGAATTCGGCGAGAAAGCGTTGATGCGGCCGGTAATACGGTCGTCGAAACGCGCGCCGACGCAGACGAGAACGTCGCAATCATGCATCGTCATGTTGGCTTCGTAGGAACCGTGCATGCCCAGCATGCCGAGCCAGTTCTTGCCGGACGCCGGATAGGCACCGAGACCCATCAATGTCGACGTGATCGGGAAGCCGGTCAGCTCGACCAGTTCACGCAGCAACCGGGTTGCTTCCGGGCCGGAATTGATGACGCCGCCGCCGGTGTAGAAAACCGGCTTTTTCGCCTTCGACATCAGTTCGATGGCGGCATGGATGGCATTAAGGTCACCCTGAACCTTCGGCTTGTAGCTCTTCTGCTGGACGGCGGCGGAAGGCGGCGTGTAGGTGCCGGTGGCGAACTGGATGTCCTTCGGGATATCGACAACGACAGGACCCGGGCGGCCGGTCTGCGCAATGCGGAAAGCCTCATGGATGATACCAGCCAGTTCGTTGACGTCCTTTACCAGCCAGTTGTGCTTGGTGCAGGGGCGCGTGATGCCAACAGTATCGCATTCCTGGAACGCGTCCGAGCCGATCAGCGTGGTGGGAACCTGGCCGGACAGGCAGACGAGCGGAATGGAATCCATCAGCGCATCCTGCAGCGGGGTGACCGCATTGGTCGCGCCGGGACCTGAGGTGACGAGCATGACACCGACCTTGCCGGTCGAGCGGGCATAACCTTCAGCCGCATGGCCAGCGCCCTGCTCATGGCGCACGAGAATATGCTGGATGTCTTCCTGCTGGAAAATCTCGTCATAGATCGGAAGTACGGCGCCGCCGGGATAACCGAAGATGTGCTCGACGCCGTTGTCCTTCAGCGCCTGCAGAACGATCTCCGCACCTGTCATGCGATTGCTGTTTTCCGTATTGTCCTTATCCGTCATTGCCTGTTTCCATCCCGCTTTGGCTTTGGATATCGAGGAGCCCGAGGGCCTGTTTGAAGACATAAAAAAAGGCCCCTAGAGGAGCCTCGTTCAGCGCATGGGTGCTTTCGCCGGATGGTTACACCATCCTGCCCATGCGCCGTCCCACCACGATAAGTACGTTAAGATTTTTCATGGGCCGGAGTGTTAGCCACAAAAGCCCCAGCCGTCAACGCATATTGCATGAAAAAATCACCGTCGCCTTCTTTTATTACCGGAAAGCGTGCCTGCGCGAAATTTTCGAACGCGAGCGATACACCTGTTGTTAAGCATAATCTTTTATACCGGGAAGGCAGATGCTGCCGGAACCACCGCGATCATCCGCATGTACCGGGAAAAAATGTGAGTAACGACACGTTTAATAACGCGTCCCGCATGGGCGAAAACGAACGGCGATCCGGCGAGCAGCCGGCGAACCGCATGCTCGGCCGTGTCATCGCCTGCGACGGCGCCCGCGCCACCGTTGTTGCGGAAACCGAACCGGGCACCACAGACGTATCGCAGCTCTGGTCCGTCGGACGCCTGATCTCCATTGAAATGGGCACAAGCCGCGTCGCCGCGCTTGTCTTTGCCATGCGCACCGGCGAAGAATACTGGGCGCCAGACAAGCCGAACAGGCTGCTGATCGACGTTGAACTCGTGGGCGAGGTTTATCGTACCGAAGATGGCAGCGAACGCTTTTCCACCGGCATCTCCCGTTATCCCTATCTCGGCGCGGTCGCGCATCGTATCCGTGCGAGCGACCTCTCCAGGATTTACGACGGCGGCAAACGCGACGCCTGCGTCATCGGCAAGCTGACGCAGGACGATACGATCAATGCCGCCATCAATATTCCGCAGATGCTGGCCAAACATTTCGCCGTTGTCGGTTCGACCGGTGTGGGCAAGACCACTGCGGTCTCCCTGCTTTTGAACAAGGCAATCGAGACCGACCCGAAACTGCGTGTCCTCATTCTTGATCCGCACAACGAATTCGCCGCCGCCTTCCCAGATCATTCCGTCGTCATCGACACCGATACGCTGGACCTTCCCTTCTGGTTGATGCGCCTTGAGGAGTTCGCGGAAGTTGTGTTCCGCGGCCGCAAACCCGTGCCGGAGGAAATGGATGTTCTGCGGGATCTGATTCCCGAGGCGAAAAAAGCGTTTCGCGGAACCGAAGGTTCGGCCGTTCGCCGCACCTCCGACAAGAGCGCGATCACACCGGACACGCCGGTTCCCTACCGCATCGCCGATCTTCTCGCCCTCATTGACGAGCGCATCGGGCGGCTGGAGGGGCGTGGCGAAAAACCGGCGCTGCGCACGCTGAAAGGCCGCATTCTTTCGGCCATCAACGACACGCGCTATAATTTCATGTTCTCCAGCAATACGATCAGCGACACGATTCTGGAAACCGTGGCGCATATTTTCCGCATTCCCGGGGAAGGCAAACCGATTTCGGTATTCCAACTGTCGGGCATCCCGTCCGAAGTGGTAAACTCGGTGGTTTCCGTTCTTTGCCGTATGTCCTTCGAACTGGCGGTGCTGGCGCGCGGTTCGTTGCATATGCTCGTGGTGTGCGAGGAAGCGCACCGTTATGTTCCCGCCGACCCCGAGCGCGGCTTTTTCCCCACCCGGCAATCCATCGCCCAAATTGCCAAGGAAGGCCGGAAATACGGCATTTCGCTGGGCATCATCACCCAGAGACCCAGTGAGCTGGATCAGACAATCCTGTCGCAATGTTCGACTGTTTTCGCCATGCGGCTGTCGAACGAGATCGACCAGAAGATCATTCTCTCGGCTGTGCCGAACGCATCGGCCTCAACCACAAGCTTTCTTTCCTCCATCGGCAATGGCGAAGCCATCGCCTTCGGCGAGGCAGTCGGGGTGCCAATGCGCATGCGTTTCGACCGGGTGCCCACCATCAAATTGCCCAAGGCGAGCGGCACGATTAGCCACGCCAGCCAGGAAACGCCCGATACCGTTGACCTGAACGCCATCGTCACCCGCATGCGCGCCGCAAGCAGACCGGTTATCACAGGCTTTCAGCAGAGCGTGGAAGCAGCCTTTTCAGATCCGGCGGAACCGACCGCGCGGCCTCTCGATGCGGCCGATATCGATCCCTGGAAGCGGGAGTTGGGGGCGGCCGTAAGCGAGGAATACGAACCCTACCGCCCGGACATGCTACCCGGGCGCGCCCTGCCTGCATCACAAAATCCGGTAGGCACCGACACCGCCTCCAGCGCCGTCAACGAGTTGCGCAAAGCCGGTTTCCAGATGCAGGCGCAGAATGGTCCCCAGGGTGATACACGCCCGTCGCTGCGTGAAAGCCTGCTCAAGAAACCGCTCGGCAGTCTCTACAGGAAAGATTGAGTTCCTTCACGGCTGAATACGCATCCAGTCTTCATCCATCTGGTTCCGGAACCATGTCATCTGCCGTTTGGCGTATTGTCGGGTTGCAGCGGCCGATCTTTCAACTACATCCGCCGTGCTCATGCGCCCGGCCAGCATTTCAGCAATCTGGGCAACGCCAATCGCCTTCATGACGGTGGCATCGGCCGGAAGATCGAGGGCGAGAAGCGCCTGCACCTCCTCCACCGCACCGCTATGCATCATGGCTTCGAAACGCCGGTTGATACGCGCATGCAATACCGGCCTCTCCGGCAGGACCACGAGTTTTTGCGCCCGGTCCGGATCAACGATCATCTGGCCACGGGCAAGCTGAAAATCCCTGATGGACTTCCCGGTCGCTTCAAGCACCTCCAGCGCGCGGACAATACGCTGGCCGTCTCCCGGCTGGAGCATGTCGGCCATGACGGGATCGCGCCGGGCAAGCTCGGCGTAAAGGATGGCTGCGCCTTCTTCGATCAACCGGGCCCGCATCGGCTCACGGATCGTGTCCGGAATGGCAGGCATGTCGGAAAGCCCGCCTGTCAGCGCCTTGAAATAAAGCCCCGTGCCGCCGACGATGACGGGGAAACGCCCCTGCTCGCGCAGATCGGCAAGCACGGCGGAGATATCCCGCAGCCATTCGCCCGTGGAGTAGAGACTGCTCGCCGGCACGTGACCGTAGAGGAGATGCGGCACCCCCTCCATCTCGTCCTCGGACGGTCGGGCGGTCAACACGCGCAGCGTGTCGTAAACCTGCATGCTGTCGGCATTGATGACGACACCGTCCCGCTCCACAGCCAGACGAAGCGCAAGCGCGGACTTGCCGCTAGCCGTCGGGCCGGTTATCAGGATCGCATCAAAATTCTCATCAAGGTTTTTCATCATGGCTCTGGTTGCCACGCTTATCGCCAATCCGTCAAATCCTGTTCTGACACCGGCCCTCGGCGAAGCGGCCGCGAAAGCCGTGAACGCATCGGGCCTCTACTGGCTGGCGGACGGGATTGCCTGCGATATCGCCCTGCCCTCCGGCACCGCAACAGAGCAGGCACACAGGGCTATCGCTAACACCCTCGCCGGCCAGCCGATCGATATCGTGGTCCAGGAGCAGGACCAGCGCCGCAAGAAACTCCTGATCGCAGACATGGATTCGACCATGATCGGTCAGGAATGCATCGATGAGCTGGCAGCTGAAGTCGGGCTGAAGGACAAGGTCTCAGCCATCACCGCACGCGCCATGAACGGCGAAATCGCCTTTGAACCGGCACTGCGGGAGCGCGTCGCGTTGCTGAAAGGACTGCCGGTTGCTGTCATCGATGACGTCATCGAAAAGCGCATCACGCTGACCCCGGGTGGCAAGGAACTCATCGCCACCATGAAGGCGAAAGGCTATTACACGGCCCTCGTGTCAGGCGGTTTCACCGTCTTCACCAGCCGTGTCGCCGCGGTGCTCGGTTTTGACGAGAACCGCGCCAATCTGCTTGGTGAGGCAAATGGCGAGCTTGATGGCACCGTTGCCGAACCCATCCTCGGAAAACAGGCCAAAGTGGATGCGTTGAATGATATTGCCGCCAAACTCGGCATTTCTCCAGATGAGGCGATGGCGGTTGGCGATGGAGCCAATGATCTGGGCATGCTGCATGTGGCGGGCGCCGGCGTGGCCCTGCACGCCAAGCCGGCCGTGGCGGCCGAAGCGCAGATGCGCATCGACCATGGCGACCTGACCGCGCTTCTTTACATTCAGGGTTATCGAAAGACGGACTTTGTCACCCCATGATCATTCGCGAGACGCCAAGACTTATTCTGCGCGAGTGGAAGGAGAGCGACCGAGACCTTTTCCGTGAAATCAATGCCGACGAGAAGGTCATGGAATTTTTCCCCTTCCGCCGCAGCCATCAGGAAGCGGACGCGGTTCTCGAAACCATCAATGGCATGATCCGCGGCAGTGGTTATGGCTTCTATGCGATGGAGCAGCGGGAAACAGGCGAATCCATGGGATTTTGCGGTATTTCGCCCGTCCTTAATCTCGACCCGCCCTTCCCGGTCGGCACCATGGAGATCGGCTGGCGGCTCGCCACCCGTTTCTGGGGACATGGCTATGTCACCGAAGCGGCGCAGTCGCTGCTCGTGATGGCCTTTGACGAAAAGGAGACGCCGGAAATCGTCTCCTTCGCTGTCTGGAACAACCACCGTTCGACCGCCGTGATGGAGCGAATCGGGCTGAAACGTGATCCCTCGCGGGATTTCGACCATCCCCGCGTGCCCGCGGAGACGCATCCCCATCTGCGTCCGCACGTCACCTATGCGCTGACGCTGGAGCAATGGCGGGCGCGTTGACGTCGTGACCCGCCGGTCCGGAATTATTTCACCGCGGCGTTGCCACCATCGGCAAAAAGCGCCGCGCCAGCGACAAAACTCGCCATCGGGCTGGCGAGGAAAAGCGCTGCCTGCGCTATTTCCTCGGGCTGGGCGATGCGTTTCATCGCATGCAGGCTGGCGGCCCAGTCCTTTTGTGCCTGATCCCCTGCCATCGGCGTGTCCACACCCCCGGGCAACAACGCATTGGCGCGAACGCCGCTGGCGGCATAATCGGCGGTAATACCCTTCACCAGCCCCATCAGCGCGGCCTTCGCAGCGCCGTAAGCCGACATGCCCGGTATGCCGACACTGGTGCCGACGAAACTTGAGGTAAAGACGATAGAACCGCCGCCGCGCCTCAGCATCAGCGGAATCTGATAGCGCGCGCCAAGAAAGGCGGAAGTCAGGTTGACGTTAAGCACGTAATCCCATTCGTCAGGCGAAATCTCCGCCAGCGGTTTGGCGGCACCCACGCCGCCCGCATTGTTGACGGCGATATCGAGACCACCAAAAACGTCGGTGGCCGCCTCGGCCAAACGGGAATGGGTTTCCGCAACGCCAGCGTCGCCGGCAACCGTGTGCACAGGTCCGCCCGCCTCACGAATCTCGGCGGCAACCTCGTCCAGCGCCTTTTCGCCGCGCGCATTAATGACGACGGCGGCGCCATGAGCGGCAAACAGGCGCGCCGTCGCACGGCCGATGCCGGATGACGCGCCGATGATGATGGCGACTTTGTTTTCAAGTAATTTCATAGCCTTGGTCTCCGTTCGGTGGAGGCCAAGGGTTAAAGAGCCAGCAGCATCGGAACCACCCGATTCCTGCCCGACCGTGCGGAAAGCGTTATTCCAGCGGCAGCGCCACCACGCGCAGATTGCCCTGCGCATCGGCCACCATCATGTGGGCGTTCTTGCGGCCTTCCGATTTCAGACCATTCACCCGCACCAGCACGTCGCCGGGAACCTCCATGAAGTCCTGTCCGACTTCCACAATCACATCGCCTGCCTTCATGCCCTTCTGTTCTGCGGACGAACCCGGATCGACACTTGCGACCAGCACGCCTTCAACGCTCTCGGCAATGCCCTTTTCCGTCCGCAACTCATTGCTGAGCACAACGAGATTCATGCCAAGCACGCTCTGCGGCGCTTCACGCACCTCCGGAGTCTGATCCTGGGCCTGATCGTCGCCGCCATCATTGTCTTCCGGCGCGATCACACCGCTGTCGCCGTCGTCAGTCTGCTGGTCGTCAGTCGAAGCTTTCTCATCCTTGGTATCCTGCAGCTGGCCCAGCTTGACCTTGACGGTCTCTTCCTTTCCGTCGCGCAGGATGACGACATCGACTTCCTTGCCAACCGGGCTTTCCGCCACGATCCGCAGAAGGTCGCGCATCTCGTGAATATCCTTGCCATCGAATTTCAGCACGACGTCGCCAGCCTGGATCGGACCGTTTTCCACCGGGCCGCCCTTGGCGACCCCGGAAATCAGCGCGCCCTTGGCGCTGTCCATGCCGAGGCTCGCGGCCACATCGTCCGTGACCGGCTGGACGCGAACACCCAGCCAGCCGCGGCGGGTCTCTCCGAATTCGATCAGTTGCTGAACGATGTTCTGTGCAAGCTCCGTCGGCACGGCGAAACCGATACCGATCGAACCACCGCTCGGCGAAATGATCGCCGTATTGATGCCAATCACCTCGCCCTTCATGTTGAAGAGCGGGCCACCGGAGTTACCCTTGTTGATGGCCGCATCCGTCTGGATGAAATTGTCATAAGGGCCGGCATTGATATTGCGGCCGCGCGCTGAAATGACGCCCACGGTCAACGATCCGCCAAGCCCGAAGGGGTTACCGACCGCCATTACCCAGTCGCCAATGCGCATGCTGCGCGAATCGCCAAATTTGACCGCCTTCAGCGGCGTTTTTGGCTCCACCTTCAGAACGGAAAGATCGGTCTTGGTATCGGTGCCGACAAGCGTCGCCTTGAGCTTCGAGCCATTCGGAAAAATCACCTCGATGGCATCGGCACCCTCGATGACGTGGTTGTTGGTGACGACATAACCGGCGGGATCGATCACAAAACCGGACCCGAGGGAATTGACCTTCTCACCGCCTTCCGGCTTCTGGCTGTCGAAATAATCCTTGAAGAACTCCTGGAAGGGCGAACCTTCCGGCAGACGTGGCGGAACCGGCCCCTTGCCATCTGTCTTGACGTTCTGCGACGTGGAAATATTCACCACCGCATCCAGCAGCGGCTCGGCAAGATCGGCAACAGATTCCGGCCCGTGGCTTTGCGCGCCCGCCGGAAGCGGCACCGCAAGGCTGCCCGCAACAAGCGCTATTACCGCGACTGCGGAAATGCTGCTGCGAAAAGGCGAAAGAAGGGTCACGGCCATATGCGTCCTCGCGTTTCAAATCGTCTTGCCCTGCATATATCGTCAAAGCATAAGGCGGAATGATGAAGTGTAAAAATACCTTTTCGTGAACAGGCGGGGGGACGCCTTGCCCTTAGCCACAGCATTGGCACGAAACCCCACCAAAAAGAAAGGGCCGGTAAAAACCGGCCCCTCCAAATTCATTTTATCCGCTATCAGTTCGCCGGCGCAGGTGCGGGCGCGGCCGGAGAGGCAGGGGCCGCACCGTCGATATTGTTGAAATAACGGAAGAAGGTCGAGTCCGGCGACAGAACCAGCGTCGTGCCATTGCCGTTCAGTGCGTTGGCATAGGCCGACATGGAACGATAGAACTCGAAGAAGTTCGGATCGCGCTGGAAAGCCTCGCCGAACACCTTGTTACGCTCCGCATCGCCTTCACCGCGCAGAACTTCGGACTGGCGGCGAGCGTCGGATTCCAGTTCCACAACCTGACGGTCGGCGATAGCGCGGCGGCGCTGCGCTTCTTCGTTACCACGGGCGCGGATCAGTTCGGCTTCCGCCAGACGCTCCGACTTCATGCGTTCGAAGGTCTGCTGGGAGACTTCCTGCGTCAGGTCGGTACGGCGGATGCGGACATCGACGATGCTGATGCCGAGCGATTCCGCATCGGGACGCAGATCGTCACGCACTTCCTGCATCATCGACGCACGTGCATCCGACAGCGCCGATTCAAATCCGCGCAGACCGTAAACCCGGCGCAGCGATGCGTCGAGACGGGTGCGCAGGCGCGATTCAGCCGACATCTGGTCACCGGAGACCGTCTGCCGGAAGCGGCGCGCATCCGTAATACGGTACACCACGAAGGCGTCGACCTCGTAGAACTTGCCGCCGGAAACCTGAACACGGATATTATCGTGGTCGAAACGCAAGGCGCGGTTCTCGATATATTGCACGCGGTCAGCATCCATGAAGGCGAAGGGCAGCTTGAAATAGAGGCCCGGCGCTGTTTTCACGTCCTGGATTTCACCGAAGCGGACGACGATGGCCTGCTGGCGCTCGTTGACCACGAAGATCGACGAATAACCGAGAAAAAGCAGGACGGCGAGACCGACGAGAACGGCTGTAAGACGGTTACCCATATCAGTTGCCTCCCTGCGGTGCTGCGCCCGGATTGTTGCGCATGATCTCGTTCAGAGGCAGATAAGGCACCACGCCCTGTTTTTCATCGATGATGATCTTGTTGGATCCCTTCAGGACCTGTTCCATCGTTTCCAGGAACATGCGCTGACGGGTCACGTCAGGCGCGGTGCGATACTGGTCATAGATGGAGACAAAGCGCTGCGCCTCACCCTGCGCCTCGTTGACGACGCGCGACTTGTAGGCGTTCGCCTCTTCGAGGATCTGCGCGGCCTGACCGCGAGCAGCGCCGAGCTTCTGGTTGGCGTATTGATTGGCTTCCTGAACGAAGCGGTCTTCGTCCTGCTCGGCACGCTGCACTTCATCAAACGCGTCGGCCACTTCACGCGGCGGCGCCGCATCTTCGATGGCCACGGCATTGATGGAAATGCCGGCGCCATAACCGTCCATGGTGGACTGGATGATGGTACGCACATCCGCCGCAATCGCCTGACGGTTATCGCGGAAGATATCCTGCGCCGGACGACGGCCGACGACTTCGCGCATGGCGCTTTCGGAAACCTGCTGCAGCGTCTCGGCCGGGCTGTCGACGTTGAAGAGATAGGATTTCGGATCGGAAACCGTATAGAGCACCGAGAACTGAACATTCACGATGTTCTGGTCGCCGGTGAGCATCACGCCGCTCGACGAGGACGACGAGGCCCGCGAACCGATATTCTGCTGCTGCTCGGTGACCTTGACGATTTCAACCGTCTCGATCGGCCACAGATGGAAATGCAGACCGGGCATCGAGATTTCGTCCTTCGGACGGCCGAAACGCAGCTCCACGCCGCGCTCGTCCGGCTGGACGGTGTAGATGGACTGGATGCCGAGGAAAACCAGCACGACGAGAACCACGATGGCAACTGCGCCGCCATTGAAACCGCCGGGCAGCACATTTTTGAAACGGTCCTGGCTGCGCCGGATGATCTCTTCCAGATCGGGCGGACCGCCATTGCCGCCGCCACCGCCGCGAGGCCGGTTGGGCCCCTGCCCCCACGGGCCGCCACCGCCGCCCTGGTTGTTTCCTCCACCGCCGCCGCCCCATGGGCCGCCGCCGCCATTCTGATTGCTCCAGGGCATCAATACCTCTTTGTAAAAGCCTCTCCCGGTTCCGTTCGAAAGCGATTGCTCGCGTGCGGCGGGAATATCGACCCGTTATAGGAAGGAGAAGCGTTCGTTTCAACGCAGAGGTGGTAACTAAATACCCAATCTGGGTAAATAGTTCACTTTGCCGCGGCTCTCCGCATATACGTGGTAAACAGAACGGGATAATTGTCCTTTTCCCCAGCGGGAGCCGGGATTTCCTCGGTTTTCTCAAAAACGACGGGATCGATCTCCGGGAAAAAAGTGTCGCCATCGAGCTTTACCGCGACGTGGGTGACGGAAAGTTGATCGGCGAAGGGCATGGCCTGACGGTAGATCTCTCCACCACCGGCTACGAAGACCTCATCCACGCGGAGTTCCGCAGCCTTGCTTTTGGCGAGCTTCAAGGCCTCCTCCAGTGAGGAGACGACATCGACACCCTGCGGCCGGTAATCGGCATTACGACTGACGATGATATGCGGGCGGCCGGGCAACGGACGCTCGCCGACGGATAAAAACGTCTTGCGGCCCATGATGAGCGGCTTGCCCATCGTCATCGCCTTGAAGCGCTTGAGGTCGGTGGAAAGCTTCCACGGCATGTCGAGGTCACGACCGATGACGCCGTTCTCGGACACTGCGACGATGATGATGATACGCGGCTCGGTCATACCGCGATCGGTGCCTTGATGCTTGAATCGGCCTCGTAGTTTTCCAGCGTAAAGTCTTCGAACTTAAAGCCGAAAAGGTCCTTAACATCAGGATTGAGGCGCATCGTCGGCAAGGCCTTCGGCGTGCGAGTCATCTGCAGCCGCGCCTGTTCGAAATGGTTGGCATAGATATGCGCATCACCGAGCGTGTGGACGAAATCGCCCGGTTTCAGACCAACCACCTGCGCGACCATCAGCGTCAAAAGAGCATAGGACGCGATGTTGAACGGCACGCCGAGGAAAATATCGGCGGAACGCTGGTAAAGCTGGCAGGAGAGCTTTCCGTCAGCAACATAGAACTGGAACAGGCAGTGGCAGGGCGGCAGCGCCATCTCGTCCACCAGCGCCGGGTTCCAGGCGGAGACAATATGACGGCGCGAGTTCGGGTTGGTTTTCAGGCCCTCGATCAGAAGCGCGATCTGGTCGATGTGGCGTCCGTCCGGCGCGGGCCAGGACCGCCACTGTGCGCCATAGACCGGGCCTAGATCGCCGTTCTCATCGGCCCATTCATCCCAGATGGAAACGCCGTTTTCCTTGAGATAGGCGATATTGGTATCGCCGTTCAGGAACCACAGGAGTTCATGGATAATGGACCGCAGATGCAGCTTCTTGGTGGTGAGGACGGGAAACCCCTCTGCAAGGTCGAAACGCATCTGGTAACCGAACACCGAGCGCGTGCCGGTGCCGGTGCGGTCTCCGCGGTCGGAGCCGGTTTCCATCACATGCCGGAGAAGATCGAGATATTGTTTCATGCGTTCTGCCGCCGATTCCCTGATATCAGGCAGATATAATAGCACAGGGCGGCAGAACCAATCACCGGGGAAACGCTTATCCCCGTTTTTCCGGGAAAATCAGAGCGACTGAAGCTTTCCGAGTTCCTTGGCGACCAGGTAATAAAAGGTCACGCGCGATTTTGAGCGGTCGGCGGCCATGGCTTTCGCAACGGCATCGATTGCCTTGTCGGCGCTGTCATCGGTGACACCAAGCTTCTTGCCGCACCAGCTCGCCTTCACACGTGCAAGCTCTTCCGGATCGGACGCGGACACCAGCGAGGAATCCCGGTTGCGCAGGGCAATGCCGAGATGTTTGACGATCTTGCCGACAACGGCTTCGTCGGCTGCTGCATCGTATTTCTTCACATCTGCGAGATAGTCAGTCATGTCCACTCCTTCGTGTGTCCCCGGCCCGGTGTTGCTTCTAATGACCGGTTGCAGGGAGAATGAGACAGCAATCCCTCGTCGTCAAGAATTGTCTAAATTGCCGGCGTCAAACACGAAACCTTTTCATCGAATTGTCATCGCCCCCCTTTTCTCAGCCGGTCGAAACGCCTATATGAGCCTTGCCGGGGCAACCCGGCTATGGCGATAAACGGTCGGTGTAATAAACCTATTGGACCCGGGGGCGGTACCCGGCGCCTCCACCGAAAACCGGCGGCTTTAAGATGAAAGGCCGGCTTTTGATGGGGGCGAAATAGGATCGACAAGGGTGTAAAGATCGAACTTTTGCTCGGCATGATACCGCCGTTATCGGGTCACAAGTGTAGTTGCAAACGACAACAACGCTAAGGAATACGCTCTCGCTGCCTAATGGCGGTGCGGGAATTCCGCTCTAAAGCCCTCACGGTTAGCCCCGTGAGGCGGGGTTCGGAGGTACCTGGCAACAGAAACCTCCACCTTCTCCATTTTGCCTGAATTGGTTATATGATAGCTGACTTGCGGACAGCATCGGCTTTTCCATTGCTGCCGTTCGGGACATTGCGTATACTTGAGCAAAGCGTAACCATCCGGATCGGAATTGATCCCGGCTCAAGGATTACGCAGAGATTCAAAGTGTTACAGCGTCCTTGGTACCCAAGGCGCGCCGCGCATGAAAAAGACGTTCGAATAAGGGAAAGACAGGACCGCATGGGGCAGGATCATATCCGTTACGACATTCTCGCACAGGATGCCCTTCGCGGCGTTATTCGTAAGGTATTGGGCGAAGTGGCCGCCACCGGCCGCCTGCCCGGCGACCACCATTTCTTCATTACCTTCTTGACCGGTGCACCCGGTGTGCGGATTTCGCAGCACCTCAAGGCGAAATATGCCGAGCAGATGACCATTGTCATCCAGCATCAATTCTGGGACCTGAAGGTCACCGAAACCGGCTTCGAAATCGGTCTCTCCTTCTCCGATACACCGGAAAAGCTCGTCATTCCCTATAATGCCATCCGCGGTTTCTACGATCCTTCCGTGAATTTCGAACTTGAGTTCGATGTCCCCCTGGCGGACGAGGAAGAAGCGGAAGACGCGGAAATCACCGCATATCCGGTGTCGCACGAGGCGAAGCCGGCTTCCGCTTCCGAAACGCCCAAGGCCGGCGAGGAAAAGAAGGAAGGCTCCGTCGTCTCGCTGGATGCTTTCCGCAAGAAGCAATAACGCCTGCCTGAGCGCGAAACCCGAGGAGACGTATCCGCATGGCCGCCGATATCGTCAATCTGCGCCAGTTCCGGAAGCAGAAAGCCCGCAGCGAAAAAGAAAAACAGGCGGAGCAGAACCGCCTGTCCTTCGGACGCACCAAAGCGGAAAAGAACCTCACATCAGCCCTGAATGAAAAAGCCGAAAAGGCACTTGACCAGGGCCGGCTCGAAAACGACGCTCACGGGCCCCGGAAGGACTGAAACCGGCCTGCCGAGGGACAGACAGGGCCAGCAAATCGGAAAAGAATCGTAAAACAGGGGCTTGCCGGCAAAACATGATTCAGATTTCCAGCCAAAGACCGATCTGATGATCCGCAAGCATTCTGCGACGTTGCACGGCCACCGGACCAGTATTTCGCTTGAGGACGCCTTTTGGGACGAGCTGAAAATCATCGCGGAAAGACGCAAGATCAGCTTCGCAGCCCTGCTGGCCGAAATCGATGACAACCGCCCCTCCGACAGCAATCTGTCTTCGTCGCTACGCGTTTATGTGCTGAACTGGCTCAAGACGCGGTAAATTCGCGACGGAGTCACCCGGCGACGCCAGCCCGCAATTTATGTTCGCCGACTACAAAACATTCCCGCCGAAAACTGGTAACGCTGCGAAAGTATTCATTAAACATTGGCGGACTAATCTGCGCTGCAAGGCATTCCCGTATTGCGTAGCCTTGTTTCCAGCCTTTGTCCGAAACCTCGCTGTCCAGACATCCCCCGATGGGGATACCCAGGGTTTCTCCGGGAACAGCCAAGCTTTCTCCCCTTCATTCACTGTCTCTTCAACCGTTTCGGACCTGAAAGTCCGGATTGCGGGGTAGCGACCGGAGGCGGTCCAGACCGCGGACATGGAACCGAAGCAGAAATGAAAAGCGACGCCGAGCCCTTTTCGGAAAATTACGGATTGGCGGGAGCATTTTCCGGGGCGAGTTCCCGGATTGCATTTTCCGTCGGTGGCACCACCAGAACCGGCGCTGACTGCGGCTGCGGCACGGGCTGCTGCTGTTGCTGCTGCAAACGTTCCTGCTGTTCTTTTTCCTGCCGCAGACGTTCTTCGGCAGCAGCCTTCAGCCGCGCTTCTTCCTCTGCCTTCGCCTTGGCTTCCGCCTCCGCCCGTTCCTTTTCCGCCTGCCGCTCAGCCGCCTGGAAACGATAAAGCGCCACTTCGCGGCGCAGGCGTTGCTTTTCAAGAACGCTTGCCTGCATTGCCTCCACCCTGCGCCGCTCCTTTTCGAAGGCCCGCAGGGACAGGTAGTTGGTGAGCGCCGAAACGTCGGTCGTCAGGGCTGGCGCAGCAAGCGGACCGTTGTAATTCAGGCGCAAAGACGGTTCGGCGCCGGCAACCGTTTCGGTGCCGGGATTGAACAGGAGATCGAAGTCGCCATTCACCGTGAAAGCAGCAAGATCAACCGTCGCATCGGCTGTCAGCGTCAATGGATCGATCGCCGCCCGCAAATTCTGGAAATGCAGCGCACCACCATTCACCGAGAACGGCAGGGATACATCGCCGAGCCCGATCTCGTCCTGCCACAGGCTCTGGTCCACCAGCGGCCGAACTTTCGGAGCATCGATCGGCTGCTGCAACCCATCCGCCGCCTGCAGGATTGGCGGCAGGGCACCGGGATTGAGCCCCTTCAGCACCAGCCCGCTGGCCCGGATTTCACCCGAGCCACCCGCTGATTTCAGCATTTCACCAACGCTTTTGCCGGTCGATTCTGCCGTGAGATCAATGGCCACGCGGCCGGTCGCAACCGGACCGTTCGCATTCGCCCAAAGGATCGGCTCCGGATTGGCGTCGGTTACCGCGATCTTGGTGCGGAAAATGCCCGCCCCCTCGCCCGTGGACATCGCAAACCGTCCCGCAATCTTGCCGCCCATGAAGCCGCCAGTGATGTCGTCGAGTGCGAGACTGCCCGAATCATGCGTTACCTTGGCCGTCAAACCCGTGACCGTGCCGAAAGGTCCAGCCTCGAAGCTTTCCGCCTTGAGCGACAGAGACGCCTTGAGCTGCGCAAAGGCCGGCATGGCCAGCGGCTTGGCATTGAGGCCCCCGGTTTCCGGATCGATCACCGGACCATAGATTGCGTCGCCAAGCCACGCGAGATCGGCGGTCCGGACTGAGAGATCGCCGCTGACGGAATGGGGCGCGGCGCGTTCGAACGTCAGGTTGCCGGAGAAGGGATTACCGCCTGCCTGTCCGCCGACAGAAGAAAGCGCAATTTTTTGTCCATCCACCGCAACTTTCGCATTGGCCTTCACCGCCATGCCCCCACCGAGCTGCGGCAGCCCAACGGCATTCATGATGAGATAGGGCTCGATATCAGCGCTTTCGAGAACGACATCGGCGCTGCCTTCACCGAAATTGGCAGCTGAAACGGCAAAGGAGCCGTTCGCCGAAAAATGTGTGCGTTCCGTCGAGAAGCGGATATCGGTCTGTGCCGGCGCGCCGAGCGTGCCATTGAGCTTGACGGACAGGAGGCCCTCGCCGTCAGCGTCGAAGGGCAACGGGTCAAGCCCGGCCTGCCCGAACAGGATGGCCGTCGACTGGTTTTTCAAGACAGCTTCCAGTGACATGGCCGTGTCATCGGTGATCGACAGGAAATCCGGCATCTTGGCAACGGCGGACAGCCGGCTGCCGTTAACGGTACCGGAGACGGCAACATTGGCGCCGCCGTTTTCGCTGTTGACCGAGACATCCATTGCAAGGTCGGAATTGGCGTACCATGGCGCGCTGGCCGCCAGGCGGCTGAGGAAGGGATGAGCAGGCAGTTTCTGCTGCAGCATCGTAAAGAAGGGCTGCATATCCGCCGCGTGCAGGTTCACCGTGCCCTTGCCCGCATATTTCAGCAACGAGCCCTGCAATTCGCCTCTTGCCCTGACCTCTGCACCGGCGATATCGCCGGCCGTCATATTTTCCAGCGAAAGAACCCCGCCCGCCATCGTGAAGGCGGTCTCGACCTGATTGGCGGTCACCCCGGCTATGTTGAACCGGTCGGCCTTGAACTTCGCAGTAATGCGGTGGTCGAGAACCGAGCTTCCGACCTGATCGCCGAGCGCCAGACTGCCGAGTGCCTTCAGCGCGTCCAGGTCGATTTCGTTGCCCGCAAGATCGATCGAAAGATTGGAGGTCTTGCCGTCGGAGCGCCGTTCCAGCTCGCCTTTCAGCGACGCGTCGCCGATGGCGAGCTCCAGATTGTCGAAGCGCTGGTTCAGCGTCGTCAACGAGACATCGGCAGAAAAGCCGGCGGCATTGAGTTGCCGGATGGCCGGATCGACGGAGCCTGAAAGCCAGTTCGCCAGCCCCGAGGGCTGGTTGGACGCAACGAGCATATTGCCGTTGAAGGCCGGACCACCAAGCAGGGTCAACGATCCCTTGGCCTCCAGCTGGGTTCTTCCTGGCAACGTCGCCACCGCATTCACCACCTGCCAGCCGCTGCCCTGCGGCCGAACATCCAGCCGGATGTCACGAATGGTCGTGTCGTCGGAAACCAGGGCGGGAAGGCTGATGCTCGCCTTGCCCGGCACCGGCGGTACGGGAATGCGCGCCACCATGGCGGCAAAGGCCTCGATGCGCTGGCGCACGGAAACGGTGGGCTGGCGCGAGGTCTTGCCCGTCTGCACGACAGGCGGCGCAAAACGTGCGACATCGATCTGCTGGCCATCGGCCGTCAGCAGGAATTCGGGCTTGGCGCCGGTATCGAGCGTCGCCTCTCCGGTCACGACATAGGGATTTTCGTTACCGCCGAGTTCCATGCGGTAGCTCGGTATACGCACGCTCTCATTGGTCAGTTCAAAACTGCCGCGGGTGCGCGGCGAGGAGAAGAGCGATTGCCCGGCCTGTTTCTGCTTTTCGTCTTCCCTGAAGCTGAAAGAAAAGGAACCGCTATAGGCGGGCTTTCCCGCCGCTGCGGCGATGACGCCATCCAGATCGACCTCGACGGGATGCTCATCCGGCACGACACGAACGCGAAGGCCCATGCGGCCATTGGCATAATCAGGTTCGCTGCTTGAGAGGGAGAAAGAGCCGGGATGCCCGTCGACGGCAGCTCGCCCGTCCGCTTTCCATGGTCCGGCCAGCGAATTGGCGGACATATCGGCGGTAAGACCGGTGATCAGGCGGTTGCGGCCCGATTGCTCGTCGATGAACTCGATCTGGCCGCCCTCAATCTGGACGCTTTCCAGAACCACGGTTCGGGCGGGAATTTCCGCGCGGCTGCCGCGCATCCAGTCCAGCGTGCCGTCTTTCAGCAGCCTGATCTTCGCCTTGGGTTCCTCGATGCGCATGTCAAAGATGCGCGCCTCGCCGGAAAGGAAGGGCGCGAGCTCGGCGTCCATGGAAAAACGCGCGACCTGGATGAGCGGCGATCCATCGGCATCCGTCCCGGCCCGGACATCATGCAACGTTACCGAAGGGAACGGCAGGATGCGAGCCTCGACGCGGCCATGCACCACAACCTTCTTGCCGAGAATACGGCTCGCCTGGTCCTCAAAATCACGGCGGAAATCCGTCCAGTCGACGAAATAGGGAATAAGCAGCGCCGAAAACAGCACCACCGCCAGCAGTCCGCCCAGAAAAACCAGAATACGCCCGAGCACTGACCTGCATCTCCCTTCACGAACGCTGCAAACCTATTCTTTTTTGCCTTAACGGCAAGCAGCCTTTTGTACCAATCAAATGTGAGAACGATCAGACAAGACGGAACAACTTGCCCGGATTGAAAATGTTGTCCGGGTCGAGCGACATTTTGATGGCGCGCATCACATCCAATGCATTGCCGGCCTCTTCGGCGAGGAAACTCATCTTGCCCTGTCCTATGCCGTGTTCGCCGGTGCAGGTGCCGTCCATGGCGATGGCGCGGCGGTTGAGACGGGCAACGAAGGCTTCGGTTTTCGCTACGCTTTCCGCATCTTTTCCATCGAACAGAATAAGGACATGAAAGTTCCCGTCGCCGGCATGGCCGACGATCGGTGCGAGAAAGCCGTTTTCCTGGATATCCAGCTGCGTTTCAACCACGCAATCCGCCAGCCTCGAAATCGGCACGCAGACATCGGTGGAAAGCCCGTCGAGATGGGGCGCAAGCGCCCGCGAGGCCCAATAGGCGTCGTGCCGCGCCTTCCAGAGCTTGTTGCGTTCGGCGGCATCGCTTGTCCAGCGGAAGTCGATGCTTCCGCATTCAGCCGCGATTTCTGCGAACTGCTGCGATTGTAGCGCCGCCGTTTCCTCGGTGCCGTGGAACTCCAAGAAAAGCGTCGGCTTCTCCGCATAGTTCAGGCCGGAATAGGCATTGCAGGCCCGGACCTGGACCTCGTCGAGCAATTCGATACGGGCAACCGGAACCCCCATCTGGATCGTCATGATGACGGCATCGCAGGCTGCCTTGATGCTGTCGAATGTGCAGACGCCGCCGGCGATCTTTTCCGGTATGCCCTGCAGCCGTAGCGTCACCGAAGTGATGACGCCGAGCGTCCCCTCGGCCCCCACGAAAAGCCGCGTCAGGTCATAGCCGGCAGACGACTTCCGAGCGCGGCGCGCGGTGCGGATTTCCTCGCCGTTGGCGACGACGGCGGTAACGGCGAGCACATTGTCCTTCATCGTGCCGTAACGCACGGCATTGGTGCCGGAAGCGCGTGTCGAGGCCATGCCGCCGATCGAGGCATTGGCGCCGGGATCGATCGGGAAGAACAGGCCGGTATCGCGCAGATAGACATTGAGGTCCTCGCGCGTCACGCCCGGCTCCACCGTCACATCAAGATCTTCGGCATTCACCTCAATGATGCGATTCATCCGGCTGAAATCGATGCAGATTCCGCCGCTGGGCGCATTCACCTGCCCTTCCAGCGAAGACCCCGTCCCAAACGGAATCACCGGCACCTTATATTGCGAGCAGACCTTCACGACGGCCTTCACATCATCAGCACTCTCGGCAAAAACGACACCGTCAGGCGCCTGGAGTGTCAGATAGGTGGTGGTGTGGCCGTGCTGCTCCCGGAACGCCTGTCCGGTCTGGAGCCTGTCGCCGAGTTGCTGCTTCAAAACGGCGAGCGCAGACGCAATGCCCTCTTCGTTACGCTTTCCCGCCACCACATCTTTCAACGCCATCGTCCGTCTCCACCGCAACATCAGCCCGTAAAGGATTCGATCCGTTACGAAATTCCGTCAGGTGGTATGGGATAAGGTTAACGCTTTGTCCAGCCGCGCAATGGCGCCAGACGGCAAGGCAGCAACCGTTTTTATTCCGCAGCAAGCAGCGGCTTGTCTTCCTCCAGCGCCTTGCGGCGGGCGGCAAGTTCCAGTTCGCGGTGAAGGCGGATTTCCTCATCCGCTTGCGGTTTGGCGAAGCGGGCGATCAGCAGGTAGGAGACCGGTGTGATGTAAAGCGTCACCAGCGTCGCGAAGCCGAGGCCGCCGACGATGACCCAGCCGAGCGCGATGCGCGCCTCGGCGCCGGCTCCCTGCGCCAGAACCAGCGGCACGCCGCCAAGGATGGTCGCGATCATCGTCATCATGACCGGACGCAGACGGATGCTGGTGGCTTTTTCGATAGCTTCCCGCACGGTTGCACCCTGATCGCGCAGATGGTTGGCGAATTCAACAATCAGGATACCGTTCTTCGCCATGACGCCAACGAGCAGCACGAGGCCGATCTGGCTGTAGACATTGAGGCTGGAGCCGGTGACGAGCAGCGCGATGACGGCACAGGCAAGGCCGAGCGGCACCGTTGACATGATGATGATCGAACTCAGCACGCTTTCGAACTGCGCGGCAAGCACGAGGAAGATGATGGCAATCGCGAAACCGAAGGTCAGCAGCATGCCGCTCGAATTCTCCTCCAGTGTTGCAGCCTCGCCCAGCGGCAGCAAGCGTGCACCGGGCGGCAGGACGGATTGCGAGAGCTCGTTCACCTTTTGCAGCGCCTCGCCCAGCGAAACGCCGTCCTTGAGATTGGCGGTAAAGCCGACGGAGGGAAGCTGCTGTTCGCGGTTGAGCTGCGGCGCGACCGCATTTTCCTTGAGCGACGCGATGACCGACATCGGCACGATCTTGCCGTCACCCGTCTTCAGGAAGACATTCTCAAGATCGGTCGGATCATTGATCGGCCGGGTGGAGGACAGGAGCCGCACCGGGATCGCATCGCCATCCACGAAGACGTCGACAATCGAGCGCCCTTCCAGCAGCGACTGCATGGCGCGAGAGAGGCCGGTGATGTCGATGCCGAGATCAGACGCGCGCTCACGGTCGATGGAGACCGAAATCTGCGCCTGATTGGGTTCGTTGTCGAAACGTGGCGTATCAAACAGGCCGCTTTCTTCCATGGAAAGCAGCAATTTCTGCGTCGCCTCTGTCAGCGCCGCATAATTGCTGCCGACCATCGCCATCTGCAATCCGTTGCCGGCGCCGCGAATGCGGAGGCTGTTCGGCTGCATGGCGTTGCCCCGCAACGCCGGAACCTTGTTGGCGGCAGAGGTGACATCGGCAGCGATCTGGTTCTGCGTGCGATCTCGGTCGGCCCAGGGCGCCAGCGTCAGCACCATGAAGCCGGTATTGGACGAGCCATTCATGCCAGTGATGGAGTAGATGTTACGGATTTCCCCGCTGTCGCGAAGCGGCTGCAGGTTTTCTTCGATCCGCTGCAACTGGTCGCGGGTATATTCGAGGCTGACGCCCTGCGGCGCGGTGACCCGCATCATGATAGAGGCGCGGTCCTCGCGCGGCGTCAATTCACTCTGGATCATGCCGAATGCGATCCACGACAGGCCGGAAAAGATGAGCGCAACGACGATGACGATGAGGGGGTTGTTGAGGCAGGCGGACAGCGTCGACTTGTATGTGGAGGCAAAGACATTACCGAACCAGGCGAGCGGCCCAGTCGGCTCCTTCAGCCCCTCCTTCAGCATGCGCGAAGCAAGCATCGGGCACAGCGTCAGTGCCACGATGGAGGACAAACCCACCGCGAAGGCCAGGACAAAACCGAATTCACGGAACAGGCCGCCAAGCTGACCCGGCAGGAAAGAAAGCGGAATGAACACGGCAGCCAGCGTCGCCGTCGTCGCGATGACGGCGAAAAACACCTCCTGCGTGCCGAGAACGGCAGCGGCCCGGGGCCCCATGCCTTCCGCCCGGCGGCGCACGATATTTTCCAGCACCACGATGGCGTCATCGACCACCAGACCAGTCGCCAGAACGATGGCGAGCAGTGTCAGGATATTGACGGAGAAGCCGACCATATAAATGGCGACGATGGTGCCAATCAGCGCCACCGGCATGGTGATCGCCGGAATGAGGGTGGCGCGCCAGTCGCGCAGGAAGAGATAAAGCACCACAACGACGATGATCGCCGAGAGCCCGAGCGCCAGTTCGACCTCGTGCAGCGCGCCTTCGATGAAGACGGCATCGTCACTGGTCACGACGACACGCGTGCCCTCCGGCAGATTGGCCGACATGGCGTCGACGGCGGCTTTCACACCGGTCGAGATACTGAGCGTGTTTGACTGTGCCTGGCGGATGATGCCAAGACCGACGCCCTGAACGCCGTTCGAGCGCAGCGACGTGGATTCGTCGTCCGCCCCCAGCATGACGGTCGCCACATCCCTGAGGCGGATATTGTTCTTGATGAGAAGATTGGAAAAATCCTCGGGCTTTGTCAGGCTCGCGGTGGCGCGCACGACGATATCCTGCGTCGTGCTTTTCAGCGAACCCGCCGGGACATCGAGGGCAGCGCTTGCAAGCGCGTTGGAAACATCGGTCACCGTCAGACCGCGGCTCGCCAATGCTGCCTGATTGAGATCGACGCGAAAGACCTTTTCCTGGTCGCCGTAAAGCTCCACATCGGCCACACCATCGACGGCAGCCAGACGGTCGATGATTTCGTCATCCACCAGCTTTGTCAGGTCTTCCATACCGAGCGTGGACGAGGTGACGGCAAGCCGCATGATCGGCTGGCTGTCGGAATCCGCCTTGATGATCTGCGGTTCGTCAGCATCGTCAGGCAACTGGTTGGTGACGCGGCCAATGGCATCGCGCACATCATTGGCCGCAACGGCCATGTCGACATTGTCGCCGAACTCCATCGTCACGCGGCTGGTGCCGAATTGTGAGTTGGACGCGATGGATTTGATGCCGCTGACACGCGCCACCGCACCTTCGATGGTCTGCGTTACCTCCTGATCGATCGTTTCAGGCGCGGCACCTTCATACGTGGTCCTGACGCTGATCGTCGGCCGGTCGACGTCGGGCAGTTCGCGCACTTCGACGCCGACCAGAGCGGCGAGGCCGGCAACGACCAGCAGCGTGTTAAGGACCGCTGCCAGAATTGGCCGACGCACGAACAATGCGGTAAAGGCGAGCTTGGAATCCTGACCGGAAGGCGGCTGGGTCGTCATTGGCTGGCAACCTCCTCGGGCTTGGGCTGGTTGCCGACCCGCACCGCCCCGCCTTCGCGCACGCGCTGCAGGCCCTCAATCACGACAGGTTCGCCTTCCGCCAGTTCAGCCTTGACGAGAACGGCATCCGGGTTGCGCTGCACGATCTGCACCCGCACCTTGTTGGATTTATTGTCAGCCACACGCCAGACATAGGAGCCTTCCGCATCCCACTGCACGGCCAGCGGATCAACCGAGGCATAAGTTTCCCCGGCGAAGCGCATGGTGACGCCGAATGACATGCCCGCCCTCAACTCATCCTTCTCATTTCCGAACTTTGCCCGGATGCGGATGGTGCGGCTCGCCTCGTCGACACGGTTGTCGACGGCCTCGATCTCCCCCTTGAAAGTCTCACCCGGGCGCGAAATCGACGTGGCCTCCACCGGCATGCCGACCTTGATCGCAGTCGCAAAACGCTCGGGAGCCCAGAAATTGACGAGAATTTCAGACCGGTCGTCAATGCTGACAATGGTGGACTGCGTCGTGACATTGTCACCGATATTGGCGGCGACGATACCGGCCACGCCTTCGATGGGCGCGACGATATCACGCCGCTTGAGATTGAGTTCGGCGGTGCTCAGCGCAAGCTTGGCGGCTTCTTCGGCAATCTGGGCATCCAGCACGTCGAGGCGGGAAACGGATTTCAGGTTCTTGTAGGAATTGGATTTTTCGACGGCGCTGCGCAGCGCCACCTGCGCCTTGTCGCGTTCGATCACCTGCTCCTCGTCATCGAGCCGCGCCAGCACCTGCCCCTTCACGACGCGTGCACCGGACGATGTACGAATTTCAGAAAGCGTGCCGGAAACCTGCGGCATGACGACGACGGACTGGATCGCCTCGCCATTGCCGATGGCGTTCAACCGGTCGTTGACCGTGCCTTTCTTCACAGGGGCGGTCACAACCAGTGTGGCGTTATTGTTGCGGCGTGCGCCACCCGCATTCTGTCCCATCGGCGCGCCGGCCGCCGGTCCGCCGGCTGCGGCGACTTCGACCGAAGCAGCGGGTGCTTTGACCAGCCCGATGCTGGCGAGCATATTGCGGGCGTCGGGCGAATAGACGCCCCAGAGACAGAGACCTGCCCCCACCACGGCCAGACTGACACCCACCTGTTTCCACACCCGCATATAGTTCTCCGGTTGATCATCGCAGCATAAGAAAGCCCCTGAAGCACAGGCTTCGGGACATCAGCAGTATTCCCCGTCGTTTAAAACGAGGCAACGCACAAATACGTTTCTTACGTAATTGTAATTTGTGATGGATTCTCGTCGAGCACACCATAAATGCTATATTATCGCAAATATTGTTCAGCGCGGTAGTCTGTCAGCACGAAATGAGCCGGAGGAAGCCATGAGCACCGTCACGAAAACACAAAATCCCGAAGCCGATCCGCGCGTGAAAGCGGTGTTCGATGATATCCGCACCACCCGCAAATCGGACTTCATCAACAATATGTGGCTTTACCTCGCCTTTGATCCTGATCTTCTGGAAAAGACATGGGCCGAGGTCAAGGCGGTGATGGCGACACCCTCGGCGCTCGACCCGCTGGTGAAGGAAATGCTTTACATCGCAGTGTCCGTCACCAATGGCTGCTCCTATTGTGCCCATTCCCATACGGCGGCCGCGAAAGCCAAGGGCATGACGAATGAACAGCATGCCGATCTGATGCGGATTATCGCGCTCGCCGCCAAGACCAACCAGCTTGCGGTGGCCCTTCAAGTGCCTGTCGATGCCGCTTTTGATGCCGACCAGAGGGCATGAACCCGAAATAATGCCTTGGAATAGGCGTTTTGAGCGGCGATACCGGAATAAAAGCAGAACGCGGTTCTGGCCTTTATATCCCGAATCACTACATTGGGCCGCATGAGCAACAGTTTTGACGATATGCCGTTCTTCGATGAGGAACCCGTGGCGCCGCGCAGGGCGACGAACAATGCCCCTTCGGAAAACGGCGGCGGGCTTGGCATTGCCGCCCGCGCCATGGCTGCGCGCGATCAAACGCGTGCCGCACCCGATTATCTTTCCGGCCTCAACCCGGAACAGCGCGATGCCGTGGAAACGCTGGACGGGCCGGTTCTCGTCCTCGCCGGCGCCGGCACCGGCAAGACCCGTGTTCTGACAACCCGCATTGCCCATATTCTCGCAACGGGCCGGGCCTATCCCAGCCAGATCCTTGCCGTGACCTTCACCAACAAGGCCGCCCGCGAGATGAAGGAACGCATCGGCGTTCTCGTCGGCGGCGCGGTCGAGGGCATGCCCTGGCTCGGCACGTTCCACTCCATCGGCGTCAAGCTGTTGCGTCGTCACGCCGAACTCGTCGGCCTGAAGTCGGATTTCACCATTCTCGATACGGATGACGTGGTGCGGCTGATCAAGCAGCTCATCCAGGCCGAAGGTCTCGATGACAAACGCTGGCCGGCCAAACAGTTCGCCGGCATGATCGACGGCTGGAAGAACAAGGGCCTGACGCCGCCGGATATTCCTGAAGGAGACAGCCGCGCCTTCGCCAATGGCAAGGGCCGCGAGCTCTATACCGCCTATCAGAACCGGCTGAAAACGCTGAATGCCTGCGATTTCGGCGATCTTCTGATGCACCCGATCAGCATCTTCCGCCGCCACGCCGATATTCTGAAGGAGTATCACCAGAAGTTCCGTTACATTCTGGTGGACGAATATCAGGACACCAACACGGCGCAATATATGTGGCTGCGGCTGCTTGCGCAGCGCGCCAAGGGCGAGCCGCAAAACGTCTGCTGTGTGGGTGACGACGACCAGTCGATCTATGGCTGGCGCGGCGCGGAAGTGGACAATATCCTGCGCTTCGACAAGGATTTTCCCGGCGCCAAGGTCATCAAGCTCGAACGCAATTACCGCTCCACCGAGCATATTCTCGGCGCGGCCGGCCACCTCATCGCGCATAATGAGGGACGCCTCGGCAAGGCGCTGTTTACCGAACGCAGCAGCCCTGACGACGAAAAGGTCGTGGTGCATGCTGCCTGGGATTCGGAGGAGGAAGCCCGCGCAGTCGGCGAAGAGATCGAGCAGCTTCAGCGCAAAGGTAATATGCTGAACGACATGGCGATCCTCGTCCGCGCCTCCTTCCAGATGCGCGAATTCGAAGACCGTTTTGTCACGCTCGGCCTCAATTACCGCGTCATCGGCGGCCCGCGCTTTTATGAGCGCCTCGAAATCCGCGATGCCATGGCCTATTTTCGCCTCGTCTGCCAGCCGGCCGACGATCTCGCCTTCGAGCGGATCGTCAATACGCCCAAGCGCGGCCTTGGCGATACGACGATCCGCAACCTGCACGACTATGCGCGTGCCCGCGACATTCCGATGCTGGCGGCGGCGGCCGACATCATCGAAACCGACGAGCTGAAACCGAAGGCCCGCAAGGCGCTGTTCGATGTGGTGCAGGATTTCCGCCGCTGGCAGGGTCTGCTCGAAAACACCGAGCACACCACGCTTGCCGAGCAGATTCTCGACGAAAGCGGCTATACCGCCATGTGGCAGGCCGACAAGACGGCCGAAGCGCCCGGACGCCTTGAGAACCTGAAGGAACTCATCCGCTCGATGGAAGCCTTTGAAAGCATGCGCGGTTTCCTCGAGCATGTCGCCCTCGTCATGGATGCCGAGCAGAACGAAAATCTCGATGCCGTCTCCATCATGACGCTGCATTCCGCCAAGGGTCTGGAATTCGACACCGTCTTCCTGCCCGGCTGGGAAGAAGGCCTGTTTCCGCACCAGCGGGCGCTGGATGAAGGCGGCCGCTCCGGTCTGGAGGAAGAACGTCGTCTTGCCTATGTCGGCATTACGCGTGCCAAGAAACTCTGCCATATCTGGTTCGTCTCGAACCGGCGCATTCACGGGCTGTGGCAATCCACCCTGCCCTCGCGCTTCCTGGATGAACTGCCGCCCGCCCATGTCGATGTCGCAGCATCCGACAGCAATTACGGCGGGTATGGCGGGCGTGGTGGCTACGGACAATCGCGTTTCGACAAGGCAGATCCCTTTGCGAACACCTATTCAACCCCGGGCTGGAAACGTGCGCAGCAGAACCGTAGCGATGCCACCCGCGACAACTGGGGCACGCGCTCCGGCCATGCGGTGGAACGAATCGGTTATGGCGAAAGCGGCCCGCGCACCCGCACCATCGATGGGGAACTGGTGGCCAAATCCGTGGCCGACACGCCGTCAAGATTCTTCGTCGGCGACCGCGTCTTCCACATCAAGTTCGGCAACGGCAATATCGCTGCCATCGAGGGGAACAAGCTCACCATCGACTTCGACCGCGCCGGCCAGAAGCGCGTGCTGGATGGATTTGTGGAAAAGGTTTGATTCAACAACTATGAGTGCCTGAAGGCCGCTTTTCCCATAGCCCACGTCACGCCATTGCAATAAAGGAGTTGCAATGGGATGTGAGAACCGGGTGAGGACTGCTTTGCATATATTGCCGAAAAGCCAGCGCAAGCTTGCGGTTTTCCTGATCAACATGGACGGCGCCACCAAGCGCCTCGCGGATATGACCGCGCGCCTTGATGCCATGGGTCTCAAGGCGGAGCGCATCCCAGGCGTCAATGGCAGGGAGCTGAATTATCCAATCCCGGAATTCAGCGAAATTTCCTATATGCTGATGCATGGCCGCCGCACGTCACCTCCGGAAATCGGTTGCTATCTCAGCCATGTCGCCTGCGCCCGAAAATTCATGGAAGGCGATGCCGATATCTCGCTCATCCTCGAGGATGACGTGATCTTCGATGATGATTTTCTAAATGCGATCGATGAGGCGGCGCTGAATGGCTCAGACTGGGACTTGCTGCGTCTCACGACGGTCAGCAATGGCCGGAAATTTCCGTTCCGTCCGCTCTCGAACGGTCGCTCGCTCGCCATTGCGCTGACACGCGAAAAAGGCTCAGGCGCCTATCTCGTCAACCGTCGCGCCGGGCAATGGATATCGAAGCTCATCCCGATGCGGCTCGCCTACGATATCGCCTTCGATCTTGAATATCTCTCCGGCTTGAAGGCCGCCTTCATCTATCCGCTCTGCGCCACACAGGATGCGGATGGTGAAAGCCAGATCCAGAACAATCTGCGCATTTACCGCCTGCCGCGCTGGCGGTATTTCACTGTCCTGCCCTATCGGGCCTATCTGGAAACCAGCCGGTTCCTGCTGCGCGGTATTCGCTTCGCGGTCGCCAGGGCGCGCGTTGCAATGGAACGCGGCAAGGGCAACGCCGCCCCAGCCGGTCATTGATCGCTCCGTCTTACACTTCGCCGGGCGTGAAGCCGATGAGATAAATTGCCGCCACAACGGCTCCGACAATAAAAATCGAGACGACGAAAATCGTCATCCGGTTCAACGGTTTGCGTGTCGTTTTCTTCATGCTGCAATAATGCGTGGCCACATCGCTTGTTCCGCAACGCACAGGATAATCTCGTCCAAATCCGCCAGCTCTCGCAATTCGATTCCGATTCAGGCGCAGATGGGCTAAAGCTCGTGTCCATCTTCAGCTTTTCCGATCCGACATGACAGACACGACGCATCCACGCCTGAATCCGCTGCATCTCGCCGCCGCCTTCGCCAGCGGTTGTCTTTTGACGCTGATGGTGCATTTCAACGGACAGCTGGCCCATTACGGCAACGCGCTGTTTTCTTCCTGGACGGCGCACGGCACCGGCACGGTGGCGGCGCTGGTCTATCTGGCTATCATGCGTTCGAAGAAAGACCTTTCGGCCCCGGCAAAACCGAAAGCGCCGCTCTGGGCCTATTGCGGCGGCGTTGTGGGTGCCGCGATCGTCATCCTCACCTCCACCGCCGTCAATTCACCGCTGGCGCTTTCGGGAACCATTGCGCTCGGACTTGGTGGACAGGTCATCTTCAGCCTTCTGGCTGATATTTTCGGTCTGTTCGGACTGCCCAGAAGAAAGCCGGACCTTCGGGACATGGCGGCAGTGGCGCTCATTCTATGCGGCAGCGCACTCATCATCCTTGTCGGGAGAACGGCATGATCGTCTGGATCGCCATGGCCTTTACCGGCGGCGTCTTCGTGGCGCTGAGCCGCCAGATCAACGGCCGACTCAGCCTGTCAAACTCGCCGCTCATCGCGTCTTTCTGGAACCACATCGTCGGTTTTGCCGTGCTGACCGTGATCGGACTCGTTGTCGGCGGCCTCATTCCACCGGGTGCGGCCGATGCACCCTGGCTTTCCTTTATCGGCGGCCCCATCGGCGTCGTCTTCATCGCTTCGGGAAGCTGGCTCATCCCCCGCATCGGCGCGGTCAACACCGCGCTTCTGGTCATAAGCGGCCAGATGGTCTCGGGTGTGATGCTCGATCTTTTCAGCGATCATCCGCCGAAAGTCTGGGCCAGCGCTCTCGGCATCCTGCTCATTCTGGCCGGCATGGTGCTGACGCAGCGGCGCAGCCGTTAAATATTCGCGCAGTCACGAGTCGCTGCCGCGCGAGAACATGCCGAGCAGCGTCTTGCCGCCGCTTTTACCACCGCTGCTCGCAAGCGTCGGGCGGTTGCCGTTCAGCTTCGGCACGACCACCATGCGCTTGACCTCACCGCGCTTGAAGGCCGCGAGGAAGCGGGAATAGTCGCGAAACACAACGCAGCCATTGGATTCGCCGCGTTTCGCCAGCATGTATGTATGAGCAAGAAGCCCGTCGCGGCCGTGCGGATTGACACCGTTTTCCGGCGTCAGGCGAATGGCTTCAACGCCGTGGAAGCGCGCCTCGCGCATTGTCAGCTTGTAGCTTGAAGGCGGTGTGGACCCGCGCATCTTGACGTGAACATAATCGGGATTGTCGCGCATCTTGCCGATACCGGAATGCGCTTCCAGTTTCTCGCCATTCGGCATGTGCACCACGCCGGAAGAAATATCGTAGATCGCCGTGCCATTGCCACGGTCAGGCCACGGAACCGCATCCATCTTGCTTGGCTCACGCATCGGATTATCCGGTTTCGCGAAGGCCAGCATGGCGCCGGTGCTCTGTTTCGGCACCTGCGGCGCCCGCAGCGGAACCGGCGCATCGAAAGCAGGCGCAGAGGCGATAGCGGGAACGCGCTCATCCGCCTTGGCAGTTGCCGCAGGACGCGGTGACGGCTCGACCGTTTGAGCTGTCGCGACATCAGGTCTGAAGCTTGGCAGCGGCACGTCGTCGGGAAGCAGACTGCTTGCCTCTTCCTCGACCTGCGGTCGGGCCAGCGCCACTTCGAATGCCGGATGCTGCGGAACGGCGCTCTGATAGGCAACCTCGGAGGTGCGTCCAAGCGCCGAATCGACGATCGCGGAAGGCTGAAGCGCGGCAAGTTCCTTGACGGTCGCCTGTCCTTTGGCGTTCGCCGCCGCGCCAAATCGTTCGCCGAATTCTTTCGCGCCGATCTCCGGCATGATGCCGGCAAGGCGGACGGCCTTCTGCTGGCCGTGACTGTGGTCGCTCAGGCGGGAAAACTTGCGGACGTGAATATCACGCGCCGCCGTGCGGGCAATCGCCGCCTCGGCGGTATCCAGCCTTGCCACAAGGGTCTTTTCAAATTGTCCGACGCCATGCGAGGCGGCGGCCATGCCGTGCAGCGAAGCGAAAGCGGCAAAGGCAAAAATGCCGGCAAAGGCACCGCCACCAAGAAGCGCCGACATTCGCCCGAACGAAAAGGATTTGCCTCTCTTGAGGGAATGCGAACCGGCAAGACCGGCGCCGTTATAGGCCGCAGCAGAAAACGCCATGATACTCGTTACTCGAACCGTTCACGCATACCCGGCCGACGCCGGAGGGATTTTGGGACATCCGAAGAACGGGCGAACACCGGGCCGCTTTCGGAACTGACTGGTTCGAAGCATGACGAATTATGGTAACCAAAGTGTTTACGAGTCCCTGCAAAAATATTTCGTTAAGGTCTGCGCATTGTGGGGCTAAGGCAAAACAATGACTTACGCGGATACCGGGTGCCTGTGCACCGCGTGGTCCCGGGGAAGCGCCCTAATGGCGTCATTGGCCTTGAAAAATTTCCGCCGTATTGTCAGGTAATTTCCGACTTTGCCGGAAATTTGCTGGAAATGCGGCAGGAGTGCGACATGAAAGGTCGCTGCTCCCCACCACAGCACATGCCGGGCAGGCGGAAAAAGGCTTGATCCCCCAGGAGCAGCTTGGCATCCTGCCCGGAAAAGGGAGGCCATCATGAAGGCGTTGCTGCTCATCGATATTCAGAACGGTTTCTGCCCGGGCGGCAATCTGGCCGTTGCCGATGGAGACAAGGTTGTGCCGACTGCCAATGCCCTGATCGACAATGGCGGCTACGACCTCATCGTCGCCTCGCAGGACTGGCACCCGGAAAACCACGGCAGTTTCGCCTCGCAGCATCCCGGCAAGAAACCCTTCGACATGGGCGAACTCTCCGGCAAACCGCAGATGATGTGGCCCGACCATTGCGTGCAGGGCACGGCGGATGCGGAATTCCACCCGGATCTGAAGACGGAAGCTTTCGACTACATTCAGCAGAAAGGCGAAAACCCCGCTGTCGACAGCTACTCCGCCTTTCGCGACAATGACCAGGGCGCGACGACGGGGCTTTCCGATTATCTGACCCGACAGGGCGTGACGCAACTCGATGTCTGTGGCCTCGCCACCGATTATTGCGTCAGTTTTTCGGTGCTCGATGCGCTGGACATGCTGCCCGGCGTCAAAGTCCGCTTCATCGAAGATGCCAGCCGCGGCATCGACCCGCAGGGTATAAAGGCCGCGATTGCGACGATGCGTGAAAAAGGCGCAATCATTCTTAAAAGCCGCGACATATTGCGCGATTAAAGGGAGCTGTGCCTACCACTTTACCGATTGCTGTGCTCGCCACAGGAGCCCTTTTGACGGGCGTCTGCGCGGTGGGTGCATCAGCGCGGCTTCGGTTTCTCCAGCACGTCTATATCCCCCGCCGCGTCCTCAAGACGTCTCAGGATCGCCGCCTGCGCATCGCGAAGCCCCTGATTGTAGAACACATATCCCAATTCCTCCGCCAGAAAATCCACGAAGATTTCCGCCTGCAGAAGGCCGATTTCGGCTTCGGCTTCCCGGGCAAGATAGTTCCGGACACGTGCGGCCAACGCGGCCTTCTCCTGCTTCTCCAGCATCGATCTTCCATGGTCTGATTATTTAGCGGCGTCGGAAGACGGCCACGAGACCGTCCGCCGGCACCATACCGTAACGGAAGCTTCAAGTTAATCAATCGATCCATTCATGCAATTCGTTTGCCAGTCGGACGGGACGGCGATAGAGCGGCGGCAAGGAGTTCCAGAGATGTTCAATAAAGATTTTCGCGAGGGATTGAAGGGCGGTTTTCCGATCGCCCTCTCCGCCGCCCCTTTCGGTGCGCTGTTCGGCGCGGTCGCGGTCGATAACGGGCTGAGCGTCACCGAAGCCACGATCATGAGCGGCACCGTCTACGCCGGCGCAAGCCAGCTCGTCGGTATCGAACTGTTCGGCCAGAAGGTTGCCCCCTGGCTGATCGTTCTTTCCGTGTTCGCCGTCAATTTCCGCCATATCCTCTATTCCGCCGCCATTGCCAGAATGATCTCGAACTGGTCATTCCTGCAGAAGGCCGCGGGTTTCTTCGTGCTGGTGGATCCGCAATTCGCCGAATCGGTGAGGAAATACGAAAATACCGGCACGGTGGGCTTTTCCTGGTACATGGGCTTTGCGGCACCCGTTTATGTGCTGTGGCTGGCCATGACCATTCTGGGCGCATCGCTCGGCAATATGATCGGCGACCCGAAAGCCATCGGCCTCGATGTCCTGCTCCCGATCTATTTCATGGGCATGGTGCTGAGCTTCCGTCAGCGAGAAAATTTCTACCCTGTCATGCTGGCAAGTGCAGTCGGCGCAACGGTCGCCTATCACATCGTCGGTTCGCCGTGGCATGTCAGTCTCGGCGCCGTCGCCGGAATTCTCGTCGCGGTCCTCTATCCGCCGAAACCGAATGGCGCGACGAATTCTGAGAATGGGGTGGAAAAGCCATGAGTAACGTTCTGCACGCAGATACGATTTTCCTGATCGCACTAGCCGCCATCGCCACCTATCTCACCCGCATCGGCGGTTATGTGTTGATGACGCGGATGAAATCCATCCCGCCGCGGATGGAGGCGGGCCTGAACGCCGTTCCCGTGGCGGTTCTCACCACACTCGTCGCACCCGCCTTTTTTGAAGGCGGATACGAGGTGAAGATCGGCATGGTGGGCGCCCTTCTGGTCTGCCTGCGCTTTCCCGGCCTGACGATGCTCGCCATCGGCTGGGCCATCGTCATCGCCATCCGGCATTTCGGGCTGCTTTAAGCAACCCGCTCCAATGGCTTGGTCGCCCCAACGAGCCACGCCTTGACTTCTTCGTCGGTTATCAGGGGAGAAAGCTTCTCCAGCACGCCTGTGTGGTAGGCATTTAGCCAGTTGAGCTCCTCGTCAGTTAAAAGTGCGGTGACCACCAGCCGTCGGTCAATGGGGCACCATGTCAGCGTCTCGAAAGAGAACATTGGCTGGTCGCCTCCGGCCACCTCTTCCGCCTCGCGCACATAGATGAGGTTTTCGATACGGATGCCGAAGGCACCGGGACGATAATAACCCGGCTCGTTCGACAGGATCATGCCGGGCAAAAGCTCCTGTGTCGACAGCCGCGAAATGCGCTGCGGCCCCTCATGCACCGAAAGATAGGAACCGACACCGTGGCCGGTGCCGTGGGCATAATCCGCGCCAGCTTTCCAGAGAGCGATGCGCGCCAGCGGATCGAGATCGCAACCGCGCGTTCCCTTTGGAAACCGTGCGGTGCTTATGCCGATCATGCCCTTCAGGACCAGCGTGAAGAAGCGCTTCTGCTCCTCCGGAACGCTGCCGACGGCAACGGTGCGGGTGATGTCCGTGGTGCCGTTGACATATTGCGCACCGGAATCGACGAGGAACATCTCACCATCGGCAAGTGTGCGATCCGTATCTGTCGTGACGCGGTAATGGATGATGGCGGCATGTGCGCCGGCCCCGGAAATCGTGTCGAAAGAGACATCCTTGAGCGGGTTTTGCAGCCCCTGCCCCACCTTGACGCGAGCCGCCTCCAGCGCCTTGACGGCGTCGATTTCCGTCACCGTGCCGGGCTGCTGGCGATCCAGCCAGCAAAGATATTCGACCATGGCCGCCCCATCCTGCACATGGGCGGCGGCGGAACCGGCAAGCTCAGCTCTGTTCTTGCGCGCGCGGGGCAGACGGACTGGATCGGCTTCCTCGATCAGGGAGCCGCCCGCTGCGGTAATTGCGCCGGTCAGCGCCACTGGCGTCAGATCGGCATCCACCATCACCCGGCCTTTGGCGCTGGCAATGGCGTGCAGGCGATCCGCGATCTTCGACGGCGGCAATTGTGTCGCGAGCTGCGCCAGATAGGCCTCGGCCTCGATGCCGGTCTTGCGCTTGTCGAGAAAAATATCGGCCCTGCCATCTGCATAAATGATCGCGCGGGCGAGCGGGTGCGGTGTATGCGGCACGTCGTTGCCGCGAACATTGAAAATCCAGGCGATGGACGAAGGGTCGGTCACCAGCAGTGCATCTGCCCCCTTTGCGGAAACGGTTTCCGCCAGTGAGGCAATCTTCTCCTTCGCCAGCTCGCCGGTAAATGCCTCTGGCTGGATGACGACGGGCTCCAGCGGTTCGGAGGGACGGTCCTGCCACAGCGCGTCGAGCGGGTTCTTTTCCAGAAGAACGATTGAACCGCCCTTGCCGGCGATCGCCTTTTCCAGCCGCTTCAATTCGGCGCCGGTGTGCAGCCACGGATCGATACCAAGCCGGAAACCCTTTGGAGCATGTTCGGCAAGCCAAACGGAAGGTGGCGCACCGACCAGATCACCACCAGTGAACACTGTCTGGTCAACCTGCGAGCTTAGCTGCGTCGTATAGCGCCCATCGACGAATACCACCGCTTCCGTCCGCGTTACCAGTGCAATGCCGGCGGAACCGGTAAATCCGGTCAACCATGAGAGGCGCTCGGCGCACTCAGGCACATATTCTCCCTGATATTCATCGGCACGCGGCACCAGAAACCCATCGATACCGAGGGCATCGAAACCGGCGCGCAGCGCCTCGACGCGAGCCTTGCCGAATTGCGGCGCGGATTTGTTTTCGAAGGTCTGGAACATGGGCATCTTTCGGGAACTGACATGGAGAAAGCTGTTTGTCGGCACCATCAAATCGTTGGCGCGCAACGACAATGCCACGCGGACAAAGCCGGTTTCAAGACATAAGTGATGCCCGGGATTGCGGTGATAAATTGGGCATATTTTGCGAAATAAGTAATACTGAAGGCTTAGTGATATGCAAAAAATGCATTCCTACCCTGAAATATACCCTCTAACCAAACAAAAACACATCGCTTATATCAGGATCAACACAGCGAGAGAGACACTCTCCTGGCAAACAAGGATTTGAAGCAATGGCAAAATCTTTCCTCCGCACCGCCTTCGATCGCGTCGTTGAAGCACGCGAGCGTCAGGTCAGCCGTCATGTCAACGCCGCCCTTCTGAACCTCGACGACAAGTCGCTCGAAGCGCTCGGCATGAACCGCGCCGATCTGCGTCGCAAGGCAAAGTCCAGCTACGTATTCTGATTTTATCCGGCGCGGCATTCCTCCCTACCCCGCGTCCGGACAGGAATACGTCTACCCGCTTGAGCAAGCTCCTCCCAGGCTCGCGGGTTTTCAGGCGGCGCGAAAGCGCCGCCTTTTTCTTCTGTCCGCAATAAATGTTGCGAGAGCTTCAGTCCTTGCGAAGATGCAGCGTCACCCAGCCATTGCGCCAGATGGTGCGGACATGGGAAAGCCTTGCGCCATTATAGGCGGAAAGCACCTTCCAGCGCTGTGACGCCAGAATGCCCGACAGGATGACAGTGCCGCCGGGTGCCAGATGCGTGACGAGCTGCGGCGCCATCTTGATGAGTGGCCGCGCGAGAATATTGGCGATGATGAGATCGAACGGGCCATGCTTGCGGAAGGCGTCCGAGTGAAAACCCGGCGCCGTCTCCAGCACCATGCCCGAAACAATGCCGTTAAGCCGGACATTTTCCTTCGCCACCCTCACAGCGACGGGATCGATGTCCGTCGCAAGCACGGGAATAGGACGCATCTTGCGCACGGCGATGGCCAGAACGCCGCTGCCAGTGCCGAGATCGAGCGCGTTGCGCACGGGCCGCGCCCGCAGAACCTCTTCGATCATTTCGAGGCACCCCGCCGTCGTGCCATGATGGCCGGTGCCGAACGCCTGTCCCGCCTCGATTTCGATGGCCAGATCGTTCGGCCGCACCTTGTCGCGATCATGAGCGCCGTGAACAATGAAACGCCCTGCCCGGACAGGCTTCAAACCTTCAAGCGATTTGGCGATCCAGTCGACATCAGGAACAATCTCCTTCTCGATGACAAGGCCCGGAAAGGCCGGCGCAAGCAGCGTACTGATGCGCTCGCGAAATTCCTCTTCCTGCTCCGCCATCAAATAGACAGAGGCTTCCCAGATGTCACGCTTCTCGTCCACCTCGGTCGTGGCGATCGCAACATCCTCCTCGCCGAAATAGTCCGACATCAAATCGAGAATTTCACCGGCCTTGATTTCGGTCGTGGTGACGTAAAGTCGGATTTCGCTCACGGCAGGCTTTTTCCTCTGGCTTCGGCTGTTCAATCTGCCTTTGCCACAAAACCGCCCTCAGTCCAATAAGCCGAACGCAATTAAACCTTCGCGCCCTTTAGCAGGTTCTGAAGCTTCTGCTCGGCAACATCGGGATTTTCACCATAGGCGATCGTTCCCGCAAAACGGCCATTGGCATCGAGAAGGATAACGGATGCCGTGTGATCCATGGTGTAATCGCCGTTCGGGTCCTTCTCATCCACCGGCACTTTTTTGGCATAGATGCGATAGCCTTTCAGCGTCTCGGCAATCTTGTCGGCCGGTCCGGTAATGCCGGTGATCCGCTTCGACACGTTGGACACATACTGCTGCATGATTTCAGGCGTATCACGCTCGGGATCGACGGAAACAAAATAGGCCTGCAGCTTGTCGCCGGCCGGATCCACCTTCTCCATCCAGCCATTCAGCTCGAACAGGGTCGTCGGGCAGACTTCCGGGCAATGGGTGAAACCGAAGAACAGCGCTGTCGGCTTGCCCTGAAAGGCTTTTTCGGTAATCGGCTGACCCGTTTGAGCCGTCAGTTCGAACGGCACGCCATAGGCGGTCTCCACCATCTGCTCGCGGGTCTTCGTCATTTCGATCGTCAGCCAGCTGACGACGCCGGCTAGAACGATCACGACCGCCCACAATACGATGCGAATATTTCTCATTGTCCAATCCTACCCCGAAAGCCGGCGCCGTGTCCGGGCGTCCGACAGACAGATAGCGAAGGACGGCGGCGACGGCAAATCAACTGGCCGTATTTGAGCCGACCGCGCTGATTTGTCACAAAGCCCGACGACGGCGCGGCGTCACAGGCACCAGGCGATACCGCTCTGCACGGCGGAAAGGAAAATATCGGTGCCGTGCCGCACCCAGCCGTCAAACGCAAGAAGCACGACGGCAAGCGAAGCCACCACGGAAAGTCCAGCCAGAATAAACCTCAGAGGATGGGAAACGAGCGCGTTCATGTTCCCATCATAGCCCGTCCACGCACAGTCGAAAACCGGTAAAATACTGGAGTTTGCCGTGGCGAGATGGAGAATTGTTAGGGAAAGTTTAAAATCTTGCCATGCATTATGACCCCAGCGGCTTTTCAAGCCTCGACATGATGTCTCCCGGTCCATTCTCCGGCCGCCGCATAAAGCTCAATCCTGCGTGGGCCTGTTAGAGAGCCATCAGAGGAAACCTGCCGTCATGTCCAACGCCATCAAGCAATCCGGCGCATATCTCGAAATCGTTTCCTTTCATCTGGGCGATCAGGAATTCTGCATCGATATCATGGCGATCCGCGAAATCCGCGGCTGGGCGCCGGTGACCCCGATGCCGCACACCCCGCCCTATGTTCTCGGCCTCATCAACCTGCGCGGCGCCGTCATTCCCGTCATCGACATGGCCGGCCGCCTCGGCATGAAAATGACCGAGCCCTCCGAGCGCTCCGCCATCATCGTTACCGATATCGGCGGCAAGCTGGTCGGCCTTCTGGTGGAACAGGTCTCCGACATGATGACCATCCGCTCCGAAGACCTGCAGCCCGCGCCCGATATCATTCCGGAAGAACAGCGCAGCTTCTGCCGCGGCATCGTCGCGTTGGAAAAAAGCATGGTCTGCTTCCTCAACCTCGATACGGTTATCGCCGACGAACTGGCGCGCGAAGCCGCGTAATCCACGGCATCGGCATGGCAATTGCGGGGGCGAGCCTTACGGCTTGCCCTTTTCCCATGTCACCTGCTGGTTATAGAGCGGCACCGTCGATATCGCCATCTTCGCGGAACCATCGGTCAGTTCCCGCGCGTGGACCAGATAAATCAGCGTATCATTGGCCTTGTCGTAGACGCGGCTGACGACGAGTTTCTTCCAGACCAGCGACATCCCCTGCCGAAACACCTCCTCGCCGCCCTTCGAAAGATTGATGTCACCAATCTCCACCGGCCCGGTCTGGCTGCAGGAAATGGCGTTGTTGGAGGGGTCTTCGAACCAGTTGCCGTTTTTCAGCCGGTCGATGACGCCACGCTCGAAATAGGTCACATGGCACGTCACGCCTTTGATCTTCGGATCAGCGATCGCCTCTATCATGATATCATTGCCGATCCAGTCGACGCCGACCTCGCCAACCACCTGCGAATTTGCCGCAGTCACCGGAAGCAACACCAGAAAGCCCGCAAACAAGCCCGACAGAGTTTTCTTTGTCATCGCATCTTCTCCGTTACGCTGCTTCAAACATAGGTGGAAGCCACCGTTACGCAACCCGGGCGGCAGGCCGTTTTTTCATGCTGCACGGCTGGTAGCCCGTGGCGGTAAGTCGACCGGCCACCATGCCGATTTTCTCCGGCAGATCGTGGATATGGGCAACACTCAATGCCTTGGCCGCCGCAATCGACGCGGCCGCGCAGACAACGGCATCTTCCGCGGCATTATGGTGTACGAAACGCAGCTGAAGGTGATGAGCGATCACATTCAGCTTGTGCGACACCAGATTGGGCCAGACATGCCGGGCGATCTTGACGCTGCACAGATAGGAAAGATCGGGATAGGACTGTCGATATTTGTCGAAGGACGCGCGCATGACGCTGAAATCAAAGGCGGCATTGTGGGCTATCATCGTCGCACCATGGAAGTCGTCGATGAACTCCTCCATCACCTCGGGAAATTCCGGCGCATCCTCGACATCGGCAGGGCGGATGCCGTGCACGGCGATGTTGAAGGGCGAAAACCGCATGTCCTTCGGCCGGATCAGCCGTTCCTCGACACGAACGATCGCCCCGTCTTCTATCCAGGCAAGGCCGACGGAGCAGGCGCTGCCCCGCTCTTCATTCGCGGTTTCGAAGTCGATGGCGATGGTTTTCAAGAGTGATTCCCGTTGTTTCTTCCGGCATAAACCGGATCGGCCTCAAAGAGAACCGGCTTCGCTGGAATGCGCTTCCGAAAGCATCCAGTCGATGAGCGTCACGAGATCGGGATTATCGAGCATACGCCTGGGATAAACGAGGAAATAGGCGAGCGTGCTGGCCATGTCCTTACCGAATGGCGCAATCAATGCACCTTCGGCAAGCTCGCGGGAAACGAGCGAACGCCGGGTCAGTGCAATGCCATGCCCGGCCTTGGCGGCATCCAGCGCGCCGTTGCTGTCGATGAAAACGGTGCCGCCGGACGCGTCGACTTCCGCTGCACCTGCCGCTTCCAGCCAGCGCCGCCATTCATTGCGGTTTTCATCATGCAGCAGCGGGACCGATTTCAGATCGCCCGCTTCCCGTAGCGGGCCGTATTTTTCAAGAAGCTGGGGCGAGCAGACCGGCAACGTGCTGTCATCAATGAAGCGGATGCTCTCAAGCCCTTCGTACCGTCCGAAACCGTGCCGGACGGCCAGATCGACGTCGTCCCTCGAAAAATCCACCAATCGGTTCGTGACGCTGATGCGCACATCCACCTGCGGGTGCTGCTGCTGGAAGGCGGGCAATCGCGGCATCAGCCATTGGACGGCGAAGGTCGGTGTGCAGCTCAGCGTCAAAACGGTGATCTCAGACCGCGCTGTCAGCTCCGCCGTCGCCTCGCGCATCATCCGGAAAGCGGTGCGGAGCGCGCCGTAATAACGCTCCCCCTCGCGCGTCAGCTGGATGCTACGCGGCTTGCGAAAAAACAATTGCACACCAAGCCGCGCCTCCAGCTCCCGGATTTGCAGACTGACGGCGCCGGGCGTGACATTCAACTCATTGGAGGCAAGCGTGACGCTGCGATAGCGCGCTGCGGCCTCGAAGGCCTGCAGCCCTTTCAGAGACGGGAGTTCGGCGGACATGATTTAGCTCAACTCAATTATCGAACGAGAAACAATCGTTTGAAAACATCATAAAACAGAGAGTAAATGAACGCAACAAGACACAGAGCGACGTGAAAACCCATCACCTCCGAGCTTGAGATTTACTCAACCAATATCGGGTGGATGGCGGGGATCCCGTCTGCGATCATGTCGATGCTCATGCGTTGGAGATGATAATGGCGATACAGAAACAGATGGATGCCCGCGAATGGGCGATGCTCGTCGCGCTTTCGCTCCTGTGGGGCGGATCGTTCTTTTTCATCGGTGTTGCGGTCAAGGAACTGCCTCCCGTCACCATCGTCGCACTGCGTGTTACCCTTGCGGCAATCGCGCTTCAGCTCGTCTGCCGCATCATGGGCCTTCGCCTGCCGAGGCAATGGGCGGTGTGGCGCGCCTTTTTCGGCATGGGCCTTCTAAATAACATCATTCCCTTCTGCCTGATCGTCTGGGGCCAGACCCATATTGCCAGCGGACTGGCTTCGATCCTCAATGCCACAACGCCGCTCTTCACGGTTATCGTCGCGCATTTTCTCACCACTGATGAAAAGATGACTGGCAATAAGCTGACCGGCGTATTGGTCGGCTTCGCCGGCGTGGCGACCATGATCGGCCCTGCCGCCTTTACCGGCTCATCCGGCCTCTGGGGCCAGATCGCCGTCCTCGGCGCGGCTATCTCTTATGCCTTCGCGGGCATATTCGGCCGCCGCTTCAAGGCCATGGGCGTGCCGCCGCTGATGACCGCCACCGGCCAGATTTCCTCTTCGGCACTGATGCTGATCCCGGCCGCCCTTCTCATCGACAAACCATGGACACTCGCCATGCCGAGCCTCGGCACGTGGGGCGCGCTTGTCGGCATCGCACTGCTCTCGACGGCGCTCGCCTATCTCATTTTCTTCCGCATTCTTGCCAGCGCCGGCGCCACCAACCTTGCCCTCGTCACCTTCCTCATCCCCGTCAGCGCCATCCTGCTCGGTTCCCTGCTTCTAGGGGAGCAACTGGAAATGAAGCACTTCGCCGGCATGGCGATGATTGCTGCGGGTCTCGCGGCGATCGACGGCAGGCTGCCGTCAAAACTCAGAAGCCTGCTGGGCAACGCACCTGCTTGACAGAATTACACGGCAAAAGCATTGTGCGCCCATGATCGCGAAGCAGAACACCACCCGTCGTCACACCATCACCGGCCACCCGGCAGGGGAAGGTATGTCGTCGCGTTAAGCGATCCATTTCCACCCTGCCAGTCGAGCAGGGTTCGCACTCCTGCTCCCATACGCCCGAGGAGACAGGCATGCAGACTGTGAAATTTGCCGATAATGAAGATTCGCAATTCAGCTTGAATGAAGTCGTCCTGCGCGCCGCGCGTCTGGACGACGCTGAAGCCCTGACAGAAATGTTCAACCTGCCCGGCGTCCGTCACGGCACGCTTCGACAACCATTTCAGTCGGTTGAAAAAACACGAAAATCGATGGAGAACCGCGGCCCCAACGATATCGCCATCGTTGGCGAATGGCGGGGAAAGATCGTTGCCAATGCAGGACTGTTTCCGCAGGGCAGGAAGACAGTCCCACATTGCCGATCTGGTAATCAGTGTCCACGACGATTTTGCCGGCAGAGGTGTCGGAACATATATTCTGGCGGCTTTGATCGACACCGCCGATAATTGGCACGATATCCGCCGCATCGAACTCAACGTCTTCACCGACAATCTCCCCGCGATCCGGCTTTACGAGAAATTCGGTTTTGAACTTGAAGGCACCCTGCGCAACGACGCCTATCGTGATGGCAAATACGTTGATGCCCACGTGATGGCACGACTTCGATAGTCGGTTAGCTGCACAAGTGGTCGGCAAACACTTCCCGAATGGTCCGGCGCGACCATTCGGCCATTTTTTCGTTACGGCCGCGCTCGGCATCCAGAACGATCAGCGCCTTCCATAAGGCCCACCCGCGCCCGCGCTGCCATGTGGCCTCATCCAGATTGAGCGCTCTGCGAAAAACAGCCCGGCTTTCAGCATCAAGCACATTCCACGCGAGAATGAGATCAGAAGACGGATCGCCTACGCAGGAACTGCCGAAATCGATGACGGCCGAAAGCCTGCCATCCTTCACCAGCAGATTGCCCTCGGCAATGTCGCCATGCACCCACACCCGCTGCTTTTGCCAATGACTCGAAAGCGCAAGCTGCCATATCTCGATAGCCAGCGCCTGATCCACCTCACCGGCAAGCCGCGCCGCCGAGGCCTTCGCTTCCCCGTCATAGACTGCAAGCGAGCCCCCGCGATGAAAGTTATGCGCCCCTGCGACCGGGCCATCCACAGCATCCGCCTCGTGTAATGATCTCAAGAACGTGGCGACATCAATGGCAATGACCGACAGATCGACCTTCTCCAGATGCTGAGCAAGCGGTTCCCCTTCGAGCCAGCGATAGACCGACCAACGAAACGGATAACCCTGCCCCGGCTGCCCGAGCGCTACTGGAGCAGGGATCGGAAAAGGCAGGAAAGGCGCTAGCGTTGGCAGCCATCGATGCTCCTTCTCGACCTGCGCCACGTAACGGGTGGCGCTCGGCATGCGGATGAGCATTTCATCGCCAAGGCGAAAACTGCGATTGTCCCAGCCGCTCAGTTCCACCGGCCGAACATCTAACGCCGCCCATTGAGGAAACTGGCTGACAACCAGCGCCCGGACCTGCTCTGCGCTGACGACGATGCGGTCATCCATGCCTTACCCTCCGTCTCAGGCACAAAGCTCTAGCAGCAGAGGACAATATTTCCATGACGGCCCCTCAGCCGCCGATCAGCGCCAGCCACTCGTCCTCATCCATGGTCTGCACGCCCAGTTCCGCCGCCTTGGCAAGCTTGGAGCCCGCTCCCGGCCCCGCCACCAGAATATCGGTCTTTTTCGAAACGGAACCGGCAACCTTGGCGCCCAGACTTTCCGCCCGGGCCTTCGCCTCGTCGCGGGTAAACTTCTCCAGCGACCCGGTAAACACCACTGTCTTGCCTGCCACCGGGCTGCCTTCCGTAGAAGGCTTTTCCGCCTCTTTCGGACGAAGTTCCCTTATCAGCCGATCGATGACGTCGAGATTGCGTGGCTCCTTGTAGAACTCGATAATGGCGCGGGCCACCACCTCGCCGATGCCGTCGATGGCATTAAGCTCGGCCCACGCATCGCTTGCGGGATCCGCCGCCGCCTTCATGCTTTCTTCGAAATGGTCGTAAGTGCCATAGGAGCGCGCCAGAAGCTTCGCCGTAGTCTCACCCACATGGCGGATGCCCAGCGCGAAGATGAGCCTGTGCAGATCGATCTCGCGGCGGGCATCGATGGCGTCGAACAGCTTCCTGACGCTGACCTTGCCAAAACCGTCGATATTTTCGAGCTTGGTCAGATGGGAAGCATCCTGACGCGCCTTCAGCGTGAAGATGTCGGGTGCGGTCTTGATCGAGAGCGCAGGATCGTCACTTTCGAAGAAGAAATCGATCTGCTTGGTGCCCAGCCCTTCGATATCGAAGGCATTACGCGAGACGAAATGTTTCAGATGCTCCACCGCCTGGGCCCGGCAGACGAAACCGCCGGTGCAGCGCGTGACCGAATCGAGCTTGCCGGTCTTCTCATTACGCTCCCGCACCGCATGGCTGCCGCAGACCGGACATTTTTCCGGGAAGGCGTATTTTGCCGCCCCGGCCGGTCGCTTTTCCAGAAGCACGTCCAGAACCTGCGGAATGACATCGCCGGCCCGCTGCACGATAACAGTGTCGCCGATGCGGATATCGTGATCTTCCGGGCGGATGCGCTCACCGCTATTCCCGATGCCCTCGATATAATCGGCATTGTGCAGCGTGGCATTGGTAACGACGACACCGCCGACAGTGATGGGGGTAAGACGCGCGACCGGCGTCAGCGCGCCGGTGCGGCCAACCTGAATTTCGATATTTTCAACCGTCGTGAAGGCTTGCTCTGCTGGAAATTTATGCGCGGTCGCCCAGCGCGGGCTGCGCGAGCGGAAGCCCAGCCGTTCCTGCAGATCAAGCCGGTCGACCTTGTAGACCACACCGTCGATATCGTAATCGAGATCGGGCCGCGCAACACCGATTTCATTATAATGCTCAAGCAATTGCTGGGCGGACGTGAATCGCTTCATCAGCGGATTAACCGGGAAACCCCACTGCCTGAACTTCTCGACGATGCCATATTGGGTATCAGCAATCCGCGTCGGTTGACCGCCATTCGAAACCTCGCCGAGGGCGTAGGCGAAAAACCGCAGCTTGCGTTTCGCCGTCACATTGGCGTCCAGCTGACGCAGGGAGCCGGAGGCAGTATTGCGCGGGTTCACGTAGGTCTGCTTGCCTTCCGCTTCCATCTTGGCGTTGAGCGCCAGAAAGTCGCTTTTGGCCATATAGACCTCGCCGCGCACTTCCACCACATCGGGCGCATCGGCGGGCAGCTCGTTCGGAATTTCCTTGATGGTCCTTATATTGGGAGTGACATTTTCGCCGGTCGTGCCGTCACCGCGCGTCGCCGCTGTCTTCAGCCTGCGGTTTTCGTAGCGGATGGACATGGAAAGCCCGTCGATCTTCGGTTCCGCAGTGAAAGCAATGGAGTCATCAGGCAGATGCCCGAGGAAACGATAAACCGAACTGACGAAGTCGCGCAGATCTTCTTCCGAGAACGTATTGTCGAGCGACAGCATCGGTCGCGCATGCACGATGGGCGCAAAGGTCGGAAGCGGCGCGAAGCCTACTTTTTTCGATGGGCTGTCGGCCCGCACCAGCGCCGGGAAATTCGCTTCGATGGCGTCGTTGCGCCGCTTCAGCGCGTCATACTCCGCATCGGAAATCTCCGGCGCATCCTTGCCGTGGTAAAGCGCGTCATGGCGGGCAAGCTCGGCCGCCAGAAATGCAAGCTCCGAAGAGGCTTCAAGCTCGGTGAGGTTTTCAACGGGTTTCTGGTCTTTCGACATGACGGCCTCTTTTCGGAATTACCGAACGCTTTTAGCCGAAATAACAAACATTAAAAACAGTTTTGCCGCTGGACTCACAATGCCGAAAGGCACTGCACTGGCATTGCCGCGAAGGGTCAGTCCTTGGCTGCTAGAAGACGAGCGGCAGCAGCCCGTGCCTCGTCCGTCACGGACGCGCCAGCAAGCATACGGGCGATCTCTTCGGTGCGGTGCTGCGGCTCCATCGTGGCGACGCGCGTGGCGATACGCTCGCTTCCATCGCCGGACGGACCCTTTGAAATGAGAAGATGGGTCGCCGCCCGTGCCGCCACCTGCGGCGCATGGGTGACGGAAAGGACCTGCACGGTTTTGGACAGGCGGCGCAGCCGCTGGCCGATGGCATCCGCCACCGCGCCACCGACACCCGTGTCGATTTCGTCGAACACCAGGGTCGGTGCCGAACCGCGATCCGCCAGCGCCACTTTCAGCGCCAGCAGGAAGCGGGACAATTCGCCGCCTGATGCGACCTTCATGATCGGACCTGGGCGCGTGCCCGGGTTGGTCTGCACGTGGAATTCCACCGTATCGATGCCGTCGGCCGTCGCCTGCTCGGGATCGGAGGTGACCTCGACGGTAAACCGCGCCCGCTCCAGCTTCAACGCCGGAAGCTCGGCCATGACAGCGTTGGAAAGCGCTTCCGCTGCATTACGGCGTTTGTCGGAAAGCGACTGCGCGGCACGGTCAAAATCAGCCTTCACGACGCCGAGATTGGCCTCGAGCTTGCCAAGCTTTTCTTCGCCGGCATCGAGATCGGCGAGATCGGCCACCATTTTTTCGGCGAGGGCCGGGAGGTCTGGCACGGCGACATTATATTTGCGTCCGGCGGCGCGCAACGCGAACAGCCGCTCCTCCACCCGCTCCAGCTCGCGCGGATCGAATTCTGTGCGGCGCAGCGCCGCTTCCACTTCCATCTGCGCATTGGAAAGATTGTCCAGCGCGGCATCCAGCAATTGCACGGTGTCTTCCAGCAGGCCGGGAGCCTCGTGGCTCTTGCGCTCCAGACGCCGCATCATGGATGCTATGACAGGCACGGGCGAAGCATTGCCGTTCAGGAATTCGCTGGCTTCAGCAATATCGCCAGCGATGCGTTCGGATTTTTGCATCACCGCCCGGCGTTCGGCCAGTTCATCCTCCTCGCCATCGCGCGGCGAAAGCGTTTCCAATTCTTCGACGGAAGAGCGCAGGTAATCCGCCTCTCGCGCCGCAGCCTCGACTTTTGCGCGATGCGTCTTTAAGGCCCGGTCAGCATCTTTCCAGGTGCGATAGAATGCCTGAACAGCGCGAGCCTCTTCGCTCAGCCCGGCAAAGGCATCCAGCAGCATGCGGTGCGCATCCGTATCGACAAGCGCACGATCATCATGCTGGCCGTGAATCTCGACCAGCATCTGACCAAGCTGGCGCATCATCTGCACGCTGATGGCCTGATCGTTGATATAGGCCTTGGTGCGCCCGTCGGAAGATTGCACGCGGCGGAAAATCAGGTCGCCATCGTCATCGAGACCGTTTTCGCGCAGGAGAAGCCTTGTCGGATGATTGTTCGGCACCTCGAAAGTCGCGGTGACCTGCCCCTTTTCCTCCCCGTGGCGCACAAGGCCGCCATCGCCGCGGCCGCCAAGCGCCAGCGAGAGACTATCGAGAAGAATGGATTTGCCCGCACCCGTCTCGCCCGTCAACACGGAAAGGCCCGCCTCGAAACCGAGGTCGAGCCTTTCGATGAGAACGATATCGCGAATTGAGAGCTGGACCAGCATGGCCTATGCCCCGTCTCAGGCGCCGATGAGCTTCTTGCCGGCGCGCGAAATCCAGGACCCCTTATTCTCACGCGGCTCCAGGCCCTGGCCCTTCAGCAGCTTGTAGGAATCCGCATACCATTGGCTGTCGGGATAGTTGTTGCCGAGAACGGCAGCCGCAGTCTGCGCTTCGTCCACCAGGCCCATCGCGTAATAGGCTTCCGTCAGACGCGCCAGCGCTTCCTCGATCTGGTTGGTGTTCTGGTACTGCTCGACGACGATGCGGAAACGCGACACGGCGGCGAGATATTCCTTGCGCTCAAGGTAATAACGACCGACCTGCATTTCGCGGCCGGCAAGCTGATCGCGGGCGAAACGGATCTTGGCCTGCGCATCCGCGACATATTCCGAATCGGGATAGTCGTTGACGACCTTGTTCATCGCCTCAACTGTGCGCTGCGCGGCGCGCTGGTCCTGCGTGACGTCGGAAATCTGCTTCGAATAGGCAAGACCGATCATGTACTGAACGTAAGCGGCGTCCTTGGAACGCGGATATTGCCGCAGGAAACGGCTACCGGTGGTGATTGCCACATCGTTCTTGTTGGTGCGCGTGGCAATGAAGGTCTGCATGACAAGCGCCTTCTGGCCCCATTCCGTGAAGGGGTACTGCTTGTCGATCGCCTCGAACTTGCGTGAGGCTTCCGTCATATTGCCTTTGTTCATGTTCGCCAGCGCTTGCTTGTACAGAACGTCAGGCGGATCGGTCTCCACGCCAAGCTTGGTGATGTCGATATCCGGATCGGACTGGCAGGCAGTGACGACGACGCTCGCGCCGACCAACATCAACGAAACGGCGATCCCCCGCATCGTACCCTTCATTGCACCAGACCCTACATGCTTCATTCGACAGTTCCCACTTCCCGCGCAAATACATAAGCATCGGCTTTGTATTGGCGTTCTAGCCATAAAAGCATCCGCAGGGCAACGCAATGATGACGCATTAACGCATTTTTATGGCATCACCCCATGCAATCGCACGATTATCCGGCGATAATTTGCAACTTCCTGCTCCGTCTCACGGAAAAGCCGCCCCGGAGGAGCGGCTTTTCTGTCAATTGATAGCCTTCAAAAGACCTTACGCGGACCAGGGCGCGAATTCGGGCATATTGACGGCCACAAATTCGCGGGCGCGCACCATCTGGTTGCGTGCGGCCGGAGCCTCTACGATCTCGTAAGCCGTACGGTCGCTCAGCAGGGCCTTCAGCGCATTGGCATTGACCTTGTGACCACCGCGATAAGAACGGTAGCAACCGATGAACTGAGCGCCCGCAAGTGCCAGGTCGCCCACCGCGTCAAGCGTCTTGTGGCGGACGAACTCGTCCTTGGCGTAACGCAGGCCTTCCATGTTGATGACGCTGTTGTCGTCGGAAATGACAACCGAATTCTCAAGCGAGGAGCCCAGTGCATAACCGGCGGCCCAAAGGCGCTCGACATCACGCATAAAGCCAAAAGTACGGGCACGCGACAGTTCGTTCTTGAACGTCTCTGCCGTCAGGTCACCCTTCCAGGATTGCTTGCCGATCAGCGGCGTGTCGAAATCGATGTCGACCTCGAAGCGCGTACCGTCATAAGGACGGAACTCCGCCCAGGACGCACCCGAATCGATACGCACCGGCTTGGTGACCCTGATATAGCGGCGCTTCACGCCAAGGTTCTTGATGCCGACCGATTCGATCGCTTCAATGAAGGGAGCAGAGCTGCCATCCATGATCGGCGCTTCCGGACCGTCTACCTCGACGACAAGGTTGTCGAGGCCCATGGCGTAGATGGCGGCCATGACGTGCTCGATCGTCGCTACCGACTGGGAAAGCGAACGGCCAAGCACGGTGCACAGATCGGTATTGCCGACATTGGCAGACACTGCCTTCAGCTCGGTGACGCTGCCATTGTCATGGAGGCGATGGAAGACGATGCCCGTTCCAGCTTCTGCGGGCTGGAACGTCATCGAGACCGGATTGCCGGAATGCACGCCAATGCCTTTAAGCTGAACGGCATGTGCGATAGTTGTCTGAAATCCGAGCAGTCCGATAGTCATTAGTGTATGCCTTTTTTGCAAACCGCGCCGCTTGGGCCAGCGCCGTTCAAGTTTTCAAGCCGGGTTTTAACGACCGGCGAAGTCAGTCTGTTCCTTTACCCAGCCTCATACATACGCACATGTACGTGCCACGACAAATCACTGTTCGTTTCGGATTGTTACATGCGTAAGTAGCTGACAACGCTAATTAATTTAGTGTTAATAACGTAAAATAAACAAAACGCCCGGATCGTCGGATCCGGGCGTTTCGAGAGGCTAATGGAATCGCCCTCAGTTGGACTGGCGGCGCAGGAAGGCCGGGATTTCCAGCTGGTCATCATCGTGGTGGCTGGACGATGCAGGCGTTGCACGGCCGTGATCGTCGAGCTGGCCGCGACGCGGTGCGTAGAGGCTTGCTTCCGGCGAAAGCGGTGCGCGGCGCTGCGGCGCCATGCTCGGCGCATCCATCATGTCGGAAGGAACTTCTTCTTCTTCGCGGCGACCAAGCGAGTTGGTGATGCGCTTCAGAAGACCCATCGGGCCACGCTCTTCCTGGGCAGCAGGAGCGGCATGGGTGCGGTGGTCCAGCTCGGCCTTCACGACCGGCGGGAAGTCTTCGACCTTCGGCATTCGAACCGGCTCAGGCTGGCGGGCAACCGGTGCAGGTTCCTGATAGACGGGAGCCTGCGGCTGCTGCATGCGCGGTGCCGGAGCAGCATGCTGTTCCGGAGCGTGATAGACCGGTGCCGGAGCAACCGGAGCCGGAGCGGCCTGCTGAACCGGCTGGGCCGGACGAAGTGCCGCCGGTGCTTCAGCCGGAGAGGATGCGAACAGCTTGCTCTGCGGACGGAAGTCCTGGGCCGGCTGCTGATGTGCGGCAAAACCGAGTTCACGTTCCATTTCGGCTTCTGCCGAACGGATGGTCTGGGCGATCGGGTCTACGGCCTTCGGTGCCTGCGAAACTGCGGCAGGCTGTACTGCGGCCGGAGCGGGAGCAACGGCCGCGGAAGGACGGATAAGCGGCTTTGCAGCGGCGGCTGCGGCGCGCATTTCGGCAACGTTCTGTTCGCCGACGCCTGCAACGCGGTCAATGCCGGTTGCAACGACGGAGACGCGGATGAGGCCTTCAAGCGCTTCGTCGAAGGTTGCGCCGAGGATGATGTTCGCATCCGGATCAACTTCTTCGCGAATACGGGTCGCAGCTTCGTCGACTTCGAAGAGGGTGAGGTCGCGACCGCCGGTGATGGAGATCAAGAGGCCCTGCGCACCCTTCATCGAGGTTTCGTCGAGCAGCGGGTTGGCGATCGCCGCTTCCGCAGCCTGCATTGCGCGGCCCGGACCGGAAGCCTCGCCGGTGCCCATCATCGCGCGGCCCATTTCGCGCATGACCGAACGGACGTCGGCGAAGTCGAGGTTGATGAGACCTTCCTTCACCATCAGGTCGGTAATGCAGGCAACGCCGGAATAGAGAACCTGGTCGGCCATGGCGAAGGCGTCCGCAAAGGTCGTCTTGTCATTGGCAATACGGAAGAGGTTCTGGTTCGGAATGACGATCAGCGTATCGACGGACTTCTGCAGTTCCTCGATGCCCTGTTCGGCAAGACGCATGCGGCGGCCGCCTTCGAAGTGGAAAGGCTTGGTGACGACGCCAACCGTCAGGATGCCCTTGTTGCGCGCAGCCTGCGCGACAACAGGAGCAGCACCGGTGCCGGTGCCGCCGCCCATGCCGGCGGTGACGAAGCACATATGCGTGCCGTTAAGGTGATCGATGATCTCGTCGATGCATTCTTCAGCGGCAGCGCGCCCGACTTCCGGCTGGGAACCGGCGCCGAGACCTTCAGTGACGTTGACGCCGAGCTGAATGACCCGATCTGCCTTCGTCATGGTCAACGCCTGGGCATCCGTGTTGGCGACAACGAAGTCGACGCCCTGGAGGCCAGCCGTGATCATGTTGTTGACAGCGTTACCACCACCGCCACCGACACCGAAGACGGTGATGCGTGGCTTCAGCTCTGTGATATCAGGCTTCTGCAGCTGTATCGTCATTTTAACATTCCTTCTTTCTCTGGCCGCATCGCCCCGCTGGCCGATTCTTGAAACTCAACTCTGAAACCTCCGGCTTGCGCCCCGAGGCTACTCAAAAACTCTCTTTCAGCCATTGCCCCACCCGGGCTATCCGGCCGCTACCGTTACCAAACGGCGAGAACATTCCGCCTTGCGCCGCATGAATTTCGATGTCCGCCACCTGCGGATAGATCATCAGTCCGCAGGCGGTTGAAAACGCCGGGCCCTTTGCCGCGACCGGAAGACCAGCCACGCCCATGGGGCGGCCGATGCGAACGTTGCGGGCAAGAATGCGCCGCGCCGTTTCCGGCAGCCCCGTCAGCTGGCTCGCGCCGCCGGTCAGGACGACGCGCTTGCCGACGATGGGGCTGAAGCCGGACTTCTGGATACGATCACGGATCAATTCCAGCGTCTCTTCGATACGTGCCCGCACGATGCGGGTAACCAATGCTCTTGAAACTTGCGATGGTTGATCGCGATCATCTTCGCCAATCGGCGGGATCGAAATCATGTCGCGCTCATCCGCGCCATTCAGCAAAGCCGAACCATGCACCACCTTCAGTCTCTCCGCATCTTCGATTCGTGTCGAGAGGCCTCGTGCAAGATCTGTCGTAACGTGATGGCCGCCAAGGCCGATCGCGTCCGTATGGATGAGCCGGCCCTCGGCAAAAACCGAGATCGTCGTCGTGCCGCCGCCCATGTCGATGGCGGCGCAGCCGAGTTCGACTTCATCGTCCACCAGTGCTGCTAGACCGCTGGCATAGGGCGTCGCGACCATGCCCTCGACGGACAGATGCGCGCGGTTGACGCAAAGTTCGAGGTTCTTCAGCGCCGTGCGTTCGACAGTCACCACATGCATGTCAACGCCGAGAAGATCGCCGTACATCGACAGCGGATCGCGGATACCGCGCTCGCCATCCAGCGAATAGCCCGTCGGCAGCGAATGCAGGATCGCCCGGTCCTGACGCATGGACTGCTGGCTTGCCGCCACCAGAACCTTGCGCAGATCGCTTGCTTCCACTTCCTGGCCGCCGAGATCGATGCTCGCGGTGTAGATATCGCTCGCCAGGCGGCCGGCGGAAACATTGACAATCAGGCTGTCGACGGTCAGGCCCGCCATGCGCTCAGCCGCATCGACTGAAAGACGGATGACGCCTTCCAGCGCGTCGAGGTCGGCAATCACGCCTGACTTCACGCCGCGCGAACGCTGGTGGCCGATGCCGATGATTTCGACCTTGTGGGTGCGGCCAGGCAGGATTTCGCTTTCCTGACGGGGCGTCAGCCGGCCGATCATGCACACGACCTTGGTCGAGCCGATGTCGAGCACCGAAACGATGTGGCTGCGCTTGGAAGAAAGCGGCTTCAGACGAGGCAGACCGAAATGGGAAGAACCGAAAAAGCTCATGTGTTCTTCTCCGCTTTCTTGAGAGCCTTGGTGCGCGCATCGACGGCAGCCTGGCGGCGTTCGGCGGCACCTTCGGTCAGTTGGATCGTCGTACGGTCGGACAGGCGCAGGTCCACGGCAGCGACATCGCGCGACAGAACTTTCTCTTCCAGATCGAGCCGCGCGAGCAATTGCAGCGCCTGCGGCAGGTTTTCTTCTGGTAGCTTGACGACGATGCCGTTGTCGAGATGCAGGTCCCAGCGGCGGCCGGCGATACGCACGTAGGCTCGGACGCGGCTGCGGATTTCCGGCCAGTCAGCCAGCTGCTCGACGAAACCGGCAGCACCGGTTTCCGCGTCGCGGCCCACGAAAAGCGGCAGCGAGGCAAACTTGTTGTCACGCAGCGGCGCAATGACACTGCCGCTCTTTTCGATCAGCGACAGCTCCGAGCCGTGCTGCCAGATGCCAAAAGCCTGACGCTCCTTCAGACGAACCTCGACCGTCTTCGGATAGATCTTGCGGATATCGACATCCTCAACCCAGGGAAGCTGCACCAGCTTGCGGCGCGCGGCGTCGATGTCGAGCGCGATCAGGGACGTGCTGCCATCGAGACCGAGAAGCTGGAAGACATCGATTTCGGAGGTCTGCAGGTTGCCGGAGACCTTCACGTCCTCAACGGCGAAACCGGCTGCGGAGGTCGTTGCCTGCGTGACGATATTCGTATGGCCGCCGAGCGACATGCCATAAAGCCCGGTCGCCGCATAAAAGGCGACGGCCGCAATCGTACCGGTATGGGCGGGAATGTGGATACGTCCCGTCGCAAGGCTGACGCCGAAACGCACGACGCGACGCAGCGGACGCGGCAACACCATACGATCGTCGGCACTGGCCGCCGCCGCGAATTGCTCGCGCTTTTTTGCCGTCGACTTTTTGCCGATCACCGCAAACACGAAGCGTCCTCCACCATCCAGCTGACAAGGTTACCAAAGGAGCGGCCAGCATGGGCCGCCATTTCAGGCACCAGGGAGGTCGGCGTCATGCCCGGCTGTGTATTCACTTCAAGCCAGATAACTTCGCCATCTTCTGAGAAACGGTCGTCGTAACGAAAGTCTGAACGGCTTACGCCACGGCACCCGATCGCCCGATGCGCCATAACCGCCAGTGTTTGAATTTTTTGGTAAATTTTCGGTGAAATTTCTGCGGGAATGACATGTTTCGAGCCACCAGCAGCGTATTTCGCATCGTAATCATAGAAATTGTGACCGAGCGGCACCACTTCGGTGACGCCCAGCGCCTCGCCGTCGAGCACCCCGCAGGTCAGTTCGCGCCCATGGATATAACGCTCGACCATGACATGGTCGCCGTATTTCCATTCAGAGGACGTGAGGATCTGCGGCGGGTGCGACTGATCTTCCTTGACGATAACGACGCCGAAGCTCGAGCCTTCACGCACCGGCTTCACCACATAAGGCGGCGCCAGCGGATGTTCGCTGGTGAAATCGAAGCGGTTCATGACTCGCTCGGCGGCGACAGGAATGCCGGCAGCAGCAGCAACCTTCTTGGCCTGCGCCTTGTCCATGGCAAGCGCCGAGGCGAGCACGCCGGAATGGGTATAGGGAATGGCGAGATATTCGAGGATGCCCTGAATGGTGCCGTCTTCGCCGAAGGGCCCATGCAGCGCGTTGAAAGCGACGTCCGGGCGCAGCGCATCAAGCACGGCGGCGACATCGCGGCCGACATCGACACGGGTGACCTTGTAGCCCTCGTCTTCCAGAGCCTGCGCGCAAGCGTTGCCCGACGACAGGCTGACCGGCCGCTCCGACGAAAATCCACCCATAAGAACAGCTACGTGCTTGCCGCTCATCGATACCTCTGACACCAACTCTCCGTTACGGACCACGCTCCGAACCGACCGGATTTCACAAACCGGTGATTCTGGCACATGACCCTTGAGACCAGTTAAACGCGATTAAGGTTAATGAATCGTTTACTTTCGTTAACCGCCGCGCCCAACATGCCGAGTTTGTTAAAGAATCAGCATTGATCCGAATTCCCTCCTTGGAATCAGAGAGTTGCGCGGAATGCAACATGCAGGTTTTCAATGATCGGAAATAAAACGACGCCGGCGCGTCTGCTGCCGCGCGACAAAGGCAAGGCCGAAACGTTAACAGACAGGATTATTCCCCAGGCAAATTATCTGCCGTTTCAGCGTTTTAAAACCGCGGCCTGAATCAGTCTCTCAATCGACGAACGTTCTCCAAGGCCGTGACCACACGTGTCGCCCTGACGGATCACATTATCTGCATTATTTCTTTTTTAGCATTCCATAAGAACAAAAATTGCGTTAACGCAGATGTCGCCTCCCAAGGCATGACATTGCAATCATCCAAAATGGAACCAATACCATGACCGACGCGATATCTCCGGTATCGCCGACCGCTGACAATTCGAACGCTGTAAAGACAAATTCGCCTGCACGAGTTCTCACTGCCAGTCTGGTCGGTACGACCATCGAGTTTTTCGATTTCTACGTTTACGCCACGGCCGCAGTGCTCGTGTTCCCGACATTGTTCTTCCCGAACAATGATCCGATGACGGCGCTTCTGGCGTCTTTCGCAACTTTCTCCATCGCCTTTTTCGCCCGCCCCCTCGGCGCCGTGGTCTTCGGCCACTATGGCGACCGCGTTGGCCGCAAGACGACGCTTGTCGCGGCGCTGCTGACCATGGGTGTCTCGACGGTCGTGATCGGCCTGCTGCCGTCATATGAGACGGCCGGCGTTCTGGCGCCGCTGCTGCTCGCACTTTGCCGCTTCGGCCAGGGCTTCGGTCTTGGTGGCGAATGGGGCGGTGCCGTCCTGCTCGCGACGGAAAACGCCCCTCCCGGCAAGCGCAGCTGGTACGGCATGTTCCCGCAGCTTGGCGCACCCGTCGGCCTGTTCCTCTCGTCAGGCGTGTTCTGGATCCTGCTGCACTTCATGTCGCAGGAAGCGCTTCTCAGCTGGGGCTGGCGCATTCCCTTCGTCGCCTCGATCATCCTGATCGCGGTCGGCATGTGGGTTCGCCTGTCGATCACCGAAACGCCCGACTTCCAGAAGGCCATCGAAAAGGAAGAACGTGTGGCCGTGCCGGTCGCGGAACTATTCCGCAACCACAAGCGCAGCCTCGTGCTCGGCACCTTTGTGGCGCTCGCCACCTTCGTGCTCTTCTACATCGGCACGGCCTATCTGCTCTCCTACAACGTCAAGGTCCTGAAAATTCCGTTCCTCGACGCGCTGGAAGTGCAGATCCTCGGCTCCGTCGTTTTCGGTATCTTCATTCCGATTGCCGGCAAGCTTGCGGAAAAATTCGGTCGCCGCGAAATTCTGATCCTGACGACAGTGCTGATCGGCCTGTTCTCCTTCCTGCTGCCCGGCCTGATGACCGGCAGCGAAGGCTCGATCTTCGTCTTCGCGGCTCTCGCGATGATGCTGATGGGCATGACCTACGGCCTGATCGGAACGGCGCTCGCCGCCCCCTTCCCGACCCGCGTCCGCTATACCGGCTCTTCGATCACCTTCAACATGGCCGGCATCTTCGGCGCGTCGCTGGCGCCTTACATCGCCACATGGCTGCAGGTGAACTACGGCATGGGCTATGTCGGCTATTACCTCTGCGTATCCGCGCTCATCACGCTGGCCTGCATTCTTCTGTCCCGCAAGGACGAAGTCTGAGTCCATAGATACCGACAGTAACAAAAAGCCCGCGAAACGAGAGTTTCGCGGGCTTTAATGTGTTTACATCTTAGCAAGGCCGACTGGCATCAAGCCCCCAGAAAAGGCTCCACTTCACGACCGGGCATGAACAGCCCGAGCCGCTTGATTTCCCATTCCAGCCGGATGCCCGATTTGTCAAACACGCGCTTGCGGATGGTCTCGCCTAGATATTCCAGATCGTAACCGGTCGCATGGCCGGTATTGATCATGAAATTGCAATGCAGTGATGACATCTGCGCGCCGCCGATCACAAGACCACGACCGCCCGCCTCATCGATAAGCTCCCATGCGGAATGACCTTCGGGGTTCTTGAAGGTCGAGCCGCCGGTCTGTTCGCGGATTGGCTGCACGGTTTCGCGGTGATGACGCACCGCATCCATATCGGCGCGGATTTTCGCCTTGTCCTCGGGATAGCCCTCGAAGAGCGCACCGGTGAAGATCAGGCCTGCGTCGGCGCCGGAATGACGATAGCTGTAGCCCATATCGGCATTGGAAAGCACATGCTGGTTGCCCTGACGGTCGACCGCGTAGACTTCCACGACACGTTCACGCGTCTCGCCGCCGTTTGCGCCCGCATTCATGCGCAGCGCTCCGCCGATGGAGCCCGGAATGCCGTAATAGAAGTGGAAGCCGCCAATGCCATTATCCATGGCCATGGCTGCAATATGCTTGTCCGGGCAGATCGCGCCCGCCTTGATGCGGTTTTCACCGGCAAGCTCCACCTGACCGAAGCCCTTGGCGGACAGGCGCACGACCACGCCCGGAATACCGCCGTCACGCACCAGAAGGTTCGAGCCGACGCCAACCACGGTCAGCGGCACATCTTCCGGCAGAATTTTCAGGAAGGCAATCAGATCATCCGTATCGTGCGGCTGGAACATCACCTCCGCAAGACCGCCGGCTCTGAACCACGTCACGCGGTCCATAGGCGCATCCGGTGTCAGACGTCCCCGCAATTCCTTTACCCCGTCGCCGAGCCTCCCCAGCAATTTAACCCCATCGACCTGTCTCATTCAGACTTTCCTGATATGCTCTTCAATTCCGAAGGCAGCGACGCTGCCCATTGCGTGATATTCCCAGCCCCCAAGAGAACCACGAAATCACCCGGATTCGCAATGGCTGCGACCTGTGACGCAAGGTCCTCCCGCTTTTCGAGGAAACGCGCGTCACGGTGGCCAGCGGCCTTGATGGCCGAAACCAGCGCTTCGGAGCTTGCGCCTTCGATGGGATCTTCGCCCGCTGCATAAACCGGAGCAAGAAGAATCGTATCGGCATCGTTGAAACAATGCGCGAAATCATCAAACAGGCTCGAAAGACGGCTGTAGCGGTGTGGCTGGTGCACGGCGATGATGCGGCCCTTGCAGGCTTCCCGCGCCGCCTTCAGCACAGCCTTGATCTCGACCGGGTGGTGACCGTAATCGTCAAAAACCTGCACCCCGTTGGCTTCACCCGTCAGCGTGAAACGTCGCTTGACGCCACCGAAGGAGGCAAGCCCCTTCTTGATGTCGGCTTCCGAGATGCCTAGACGATTGGCAACCGCGATTGCCGCTGTCGCATTCGAAACGTTATGGCGGCCGGGCATCGGCAGGACGAGGTCCTTGAAAGAGAAAATCTTGCCGGTGCGGCGACGGCGGATTTCCACGTCGAAGACCGAGCGCGTACCGTCGATGCGGACATTCGAAAACCGCACGTCGGCCTGCGGGTTCTCGCCATATGTGATGACTTTGCGGTCTTCGATGCGGCCAACCAATGCCTGCACTTCGGGATGATCGAGGCACATGACGCCGAAACCGTAGAAAGGCACGTTCTCGACGAACTGACGGAATGCGGCGCGTACGGCATCGAAATTGCCGTAATGGTCGAGATGTTCCGGATCGATATTGGTGATGACGGCGACGTCGGCCGGCAGCTTCAGGAAAGTGCCGTCGGACTCGTCGGCCTCCACCACCATCCACTCACCCTCACCCATGCGGGCATTGGTGCCATAGGCATTGATGATGCCGCCATTGATGACGGTCGGGTCGAGATTGCCGGCTTCTAGGAGCGTGGCGACCATGGAGGTCGTCGTCGTTTTGCCGTGCGTGCCGCCGATGGCGATGGCGTTACGGAAGCGCATCAGCTCGGCCAGCATTTCCGCGCGGCGCACGATCGGCAGGTGCTTTTCCCGCGCGGCGACGAGCTCCGGATTGTTCTTCTTGATCGCGGTCGAAACGACGACGACCTCTGCATCGCCGATATTGTCAGCCGTGTGGCCCACAAAAACCTCGATGCCCTTGTCACGCAGACGCTGCACATTGGCGCTGTCGGCCTGGTCCGATCCCTGTACCCGGTGGCCGAGATTGTGAAGCACTTCGGCAATGCCGCTCATGCCGATCCCGCCTATGCCGATGAAATGCACAAGGCCTATGGCTTTCGGCATCTTCATGCCCCAACTCCTTCAATGTTCTTCTTGAATTCCTGTACGGACCGGCCGGAGGCAATCGCCTCCACCAGATCGGCCAGCACATCCGCCGCGTGCGGTTTGCCGGTTGCCTTCGCCGCCGCCGCCGTTGCGGAAAGCCGCTCGGGTTCGGCAAGCGCCGAGGACAGCAGGCCAGAGAGCTTCTGCGGCGAGAGCTCCGCCTGCTTGATGACGCTTGCCCCACCCGCCGCCGAAAGCGCAGCCGCGTTCGCCGCCTGATCATGATCCAGCGCATGCGGATAAGGCACGAGGATCGACGGACGGCCGATCACCGAAAGCTCCGATACCGTCGAAGCGCCCGAGCGGCTGATGACCAGATCGGCCTCGCCGATACGCGACGCCATATCGCCGAAGAAGGGCGAAACATCCGCCTTCACGCCGAGCTTCTGGTAGGACGCGATGACGCTGTCCTTGTCTTCCGGCCGCGCCTGCTGGGTGACGACGATGCGCTTGCGCTGCTCGTCTTTCAGGAGGCAGATTGCGGCGGGTACCGCGCTCGAGAAAAACTGCGCGCCCTGGCTGCCGCCAAAGACAACGAGCTGGAAAGGCTCGCCTGTCTGCGAGGCCGTGTAGGGTATTTCAGATGCCGCCAGCACCGCTGGGCGCACCGGATTACCGGTCGCGACGGTCTTGTCGGAATATTGACCATTGGCGGGCGGCAGGAAGCCGCCGGCAATTGCCTTTACCCGCCCGGCAAGTGCCTTGTTGGCGCGGCCCATCACGGCGTTCTGTTCGTGAATGATCGACGGCACTCCAAGCCCGGTGGAGGCCAGCAGCGGCGGCACGGTCGGATAGCCGCCGAAACCGACAACCGCGACCGGCTTCAGTTTTGCGACCAGCCGACGCGCCGCGCGCAGGCCAACCCAGAGCTTCCAGAGCGAACCCGCCACGGAAATTGGGTTTTTGGAGCCGATGGTGGCAGACGGAACCACATGAATTTCATCTGCCGGAAACTTGCCCGCATAACGCTCGGCGCGACTGTCGGTGACGAGATGCACCTGATAACCGCGTGCCTTCAGCGTATGCGCCAGCGCTTCTGCCGGAAACACATGGCCGCCGGTTCCACCGGCGGCAAGAAGAACAATACCCTTGCTCATGATCGTTTACTCCGCGGGAACGCCGGAACCAACGCGGAAGAAACTCCGCTCCTGCGCCCGCTTTTCGGGTCTGTGGCGTGTCAATGCCAGAAGGAAACCGGCGGTCACGCATATCGCCATCATTGACGAACCACCATAGGAAATCAGCGGCAAGGTCATGCCCTTGGCAGGCATCAGTTCCAGATTGACGCCGATATTGATCATCGACTGCATGCCGATCTGCAGCACAAGGCCAGCCACGGCGAAGCGGCAGAAATCGTCCTTTTCCTTGAAGGCGTGCGACAGGCCGCGCAGCACGATGAAGGCGAAGATGGCAACAAGAAACATGCAGAAAACGATGCCGAATTCTTCCGCCGCAACCGAGAAGATGAAGTCGGTATGGCTATCGGGAATGATGCGCTTGACGATACCCTCACCCGGTCCGCGACCGAACCAGTCGCCACGAATGATCGCTTCACGCGCCGTGTCCACCTGGAACGTGTCGCCCTCACCCGTCCAGAAACGGTCGATACGGCCGGCCACGTGCGGCAGCATGAGGTAGGCGGAGATGATGCCGCCGACGCCGAGACCACCGAGCATGATGATCCAGAACCACGGCACACCCGCCATGAAGAACATGCCGCCCCAGACAACGGAAGTCAGGATCGTCTGGCCGAAGTCAGGCTGGGCGATGAGAAGTGCGGCCACGATTCCGAAGGTGATGATCGCAAAGAGATTGCCCGGAATTTCCGGATGGCGCGCCCGCTCTGCAAAAAGCCATGCGCAGACGATGACGAAAGCCGGCTTCATGAATTCCGACGGCTGGATCGAGAAAGTGCCGATGGAAATCCACCGCCGCGCGCCCTTCACCTCGATGCCGAAGAACAGTGCAAAGATCATCATCAGCAGCGAGGCGATCAGCATGATGACCGCCACGCGGCGCACCTGGCGCGGCGACAGGAAGGACAAGCCGACCATGATCGCCAGCGATGGCACCATGAACATGGCCTGACGCTCAACGAAAAAGAAGCTGTTGAGGCCGATACGCTCGGCAACGGCCGGCGACGCCGCGAAGGACAGCATCAGGCCGATGCCCATCAGCGCGATGAATGCCGCCAGAAAGAAACGGTCGATGGTCCAGAACCATTCCGCGACCGGACCGCGATCAACTCGGCTTACCATGGCCTTCAGCCCCCTTTTCCAGAGTGAACGAGCATCGTCATGCCATCGAGCGCCGCGACCTGCGCGACAAACGAATCACCTCTGACTTCAAAGTTCTTATATTGATCGAAACTTGCGCAAGCCGGGGACAACATCACGATATTGCCGGGCGTCGCGTCTTTTTCCGCATCCGCCGCCGCATGCTGCACGGCCTTGTCCAGGGTGCCGGATATTTCGTAGGGCACCGCTTCACCGAGCGTCGCTGCAAATTCCGCCGCCGCCTCGCCGATCAGATAGGCTTTTGCAATGCGCGGGAAAAGCGGTGAAAGGCTGGCAATCCCGCCGGCCTTCGGCAGACCGCCGGCAATCCAGTAAATGCGGTCAAAGCTCGAAAGCGCAGGTGCCGCCGCATCGGCATTGGTGGCCTTGCTGTCATTGACGAAGGTGACATTGCCGCGTCGGCCAACCGGCTGCATGCGATGCTTGAGGCCAGGGAAGGATTTGAGACCTGCACGAACTTCATCCTCGGAAACACCGACTGCAAGGCAGGCCGCAATTGCCGCCGCCGCATTTTGCGCATTGTGGCTGCCGCGAAGCGTCTGGATACCATCGAGATCGACAAGTAGCGACGAAGTTCCCCCATGCGCCCGCAGGATGCGGCTGCCCTCGGCATAAAGACCTTCGGAAACGACATTGCGCTTGGAAATGCGCTCAACCCTGACGCCGGCACGCTCAACGCGATCGGCAATCAGCGTCGAGTAGCTGTCGTCGACACCGACAATCGCCGTGCCGCTGCCGGCAACAAGCCGTTCCTTGACGTCGGCATAGTGCTGCATCGTGCCATGCCGGTCGAGATGATCGGGAGTGAGGTTGAGAAGAATGCCGGCAGTCGGATTGATCGTGGGTGCCAGGTCAATCTGGTAGGACGAGCACTCAACAACGTAGAAGCGCTGCGCCTTAGGCGGATCGAGGCTCAGTACCGCCGTACCGATATTGCCGCCAAGCTGCGTATCGCGACCAGCCGATTTCAGAATATGTGCGATCAGCGCCGTGGTGGTCGACTTGCCGTTGGTCCCGGTAATCGCAATGAAGGGGCAATCCGGCGCGTGGGCACGACGTTCTCGGACAAAGAGCTCGATATCGCCGATGATCTCGACGCCGGAGGCTTTCGCCAGATCGACGGACCAGTGCGGCTTCGGATGCGTCAGCGGCACGCCCGGTGCCAGCACGAAGGAGGAGAAACTCGACCAGTCAATCGTCCGAAGATCCGCCGTCTTGATGCCCTCGGCCTCGGCCTTTGCGACACTGTCGGGATTATCATCGAAAGCCACGACGTCGGCACCGCCGGCGACCAGCGCCCGGGCCGTGACAAGACCCGAACCGCCGAGCCCGAAAAGAACGACTTTCTTACCCTTGAACGACGTGACCGGGATCATCGCTCACCTCAGCTTCAGGGTAGCGAGGCCAAGCAGCGCGAGGCCAACGGAAATGATCCAGAAACGGATGACCACCTGGCTTTCCGTCCAGCCCTTTTTCTCGAAATGGTGATGGATCGGCGCCATCAGGAAGACGCGCCTGCCGGTGCGCTTGAACCAGAAGACCTGGATGATGACCGACAGGGTTTCCATGACGAAGAGACCGCCGACGATGACCATGACGATCTCGTGCTTGGTGGCGACTGCGATGGAGCCGATCAGGCCACCCAGCGCGAGCGAACCCGTATCGCCCATGAAGATGGCGGCGGGCGGCGCATTAAACCACAGAAAACCGAGGCCGGCACCGATGACGGCGCCGACAATAACGGCGAGTTCACCCGTGCCGGGCACGAAATTGATCTGCAGGTAATTGGCAAAAACGGCGTTACCGGCGAGATAGGCGATCACACCGAAAGTGGCGGCCGCGATCATGACCGGCACGATGGCGAGCCCGTCGAGACCGTCGGTCAGGTTCACCGCATTCCCCGCGCCGACGATGACGAAAGCACCGAACAGCACGAAGAAATAACCGAGATTGATCACAAATTCCTTGAAGAAGGGAAAAGCGATGGAGCTGCCGAGCGTGCCGCCATGCGGTGCCGAGGCAAGCGCCATCTTCATCATGAAGAACACGGCAATCGCCGCGATCAGGAATTCGATGCCGAGACGAGCCTTGCCGGAAAAACCCTTGTCGCTCTGTTTCGTCACTTTCAGATAATCGTCGTAGAAGCCGATGGCTCCGAAACCAAGCGTCACCATTAGAACGGCGACGACATAGACATTCGACAGGTCGCCCCACAGAAGCGAACCGCCGAGAATGCCGGCGAGGATCATCAAGCCGCCCATGGTCGGGGTGCCGGCTTTCTTGAAATGCGTCTGCGGCCCATCGGCGCGAATCGGCTGGCCTTTGCCCTGGCGCACGCGCAGCGAATTGATGATGGCCGGTCCAAACAGGAAGACGATCAACGCAGAGGTGAACATCGCCGCCCCCGCCCGGAAGGTGATGTACCGGAACAGGTTGAAGATTTGAATTTTATCCGACAGTTCGACGAGCCAGATCAGCATAATTGCCCTTTCAAAAGGCTATTTCAGACTTGGCGTTCCGTCTCGGGGAATGCCGGATACTTGTCAAGCAGGGCGGCGACAATCTTGCCGAAACCAAGCCCAAGTGACGATTTTACCATCAGCGCGTCTCCCGGTTGCACCCATTGCAGGGCGAAATCGGTGAGTTCCGCCGTCGTCGGGAACCAGATGACGGTGACGCTGTCAGGCAGCGCGTCCCGCAAAGCGGCCATCGCCTCGCCTGCCAGCCACACATGTTCGATACCCGCCGCAAGCAATGGCCCGGCCAATTCCTCATGCAGTTGTGCCGAAAATTCGCCCATCTCCAGCATGTCGCCGAGGACGGCAACGCGACGGCCATGGCCCTGCGTCGGCGTTTCCGCCAGCACCGCGATCGACGCCCGCATGGAGGCAGGATTGGCGTTGTAGCTTTCATCGATCAGAAGGAAGGAGCCGCCGTTGATCTGCAGATGGTGGCGCTGGCCACGCCCCTTCACCGCCTCAAGCGATCCCAGCGCTTCGAAAGCACGGTCGAGATTGGCGCCCGTGATCGCCACTGCGCCAAGCACCGCCATCGCATTGTCCGCAATGTGCCGGCCCGGAATGTTGAGATGCAGCTCGCTGGTTTCGCCGTTCAGGATCGCCCAGATCGTCGAGCCAGTCGTCGTGCTCTCGAAATCCGCGAGGCGGAAATCCGCCTTGGCATGCTGACCGAAGGTCAGGATGTGTTCGATGCCCTGCTCCTGCGCGGCCTCTTCAAGCTGCTCGAACTGGGCATTGTCACGATTGAGGATGACGGAACCGCCCTGCTCCACGCCCTCGAAAATCTCCGCCTTGGCGGCGGCGATCTCTTCGATGTTGTTGAAGTTGCCGAGATGGGCAGGCGCGATGGTGGTGATGATCGCCACATGTGGGCGGACCATCTTCACCAAAGGCCGGATTTCGCCGGAATGGTTCATGCCGATTTCGAACACGCCGAATTCAGTATCGGCGGGCATGCGGGCAAGCGTCAGCGGCACACCCCAATGGTTGTTGAAGGAAGCCACCGCCGCATGCACCCGGCCCGATGGCGCGAGCGCCTGCCGCAGCATTTCCTTCGTCGTCGTCTTGCCGACCGAGCCCGTCACCGCGATGATGCGCGCCGATGTTCTTTGACGCGCCGCGATGGCAAGCTTGCCAAGGGCTGCAAGAACATCTTCGACCACGATCATCGGCACCGTCAGGCGGCCGAGCGCTGGCAGCTTGGCTTCAGCAACGACCAGAAGTCCTGCCCCGTTGGCAACCGCGAAACTCGTATAGTCGTGACCGTCGACACGATCACCCTTGATGGCGAAGAAAGCTTCACCCGGCTTCACCGTCCGGCTGTCGATGGAAATGCCGGTGATTCCTGTCGGCAGGTTGCCCACCGGGCGTCCTGCGGTGATGGCGATCATATCGGCGACTGTCCATAACCAGCTCAAATTTTCGATCCTTCCAGCGCTGCCAGTGCAGTGCGCACCTGTTCATGATCGGAAAAAGGCAGTGTCACGGAGCCAACGATCTGCCCTTCTTCATGCCCTTTGCCCGCGACGATCAGCGTATCGCCATGCGACAGCATCGATACCGCATGGCGGATCGCCTCGGACCTGTCGCCAATTTCCAGAGCGTCGGGCGCCGCCGCCATCACCTCGGAGCGGATCGTCGCCGCGTCTTCCGAGCGCGGATTGTCGTCCGTGACGATGACGATGTCGGAAAGACGGGTCGCGACCTCGCCCATGATCGGGCGTTTGCCCTTGTCGCGGTCGCCGCCGCAGCCGAAAACGGTGATGATGCGGCCGGAGGTGAAGGGCCGGACCGAGGTCAGCACGTTTTCCAGCGCATCGGGCTTGTGGGCGTAATCCACATAGGCAAGCGCGCCGTTTTTCGTTTGTCCCACTAATTCGAGACGGCCGGCAGCGCCGACAAGCTTTTCGAGCGCCTTGAGCGCCGTTGCGGCGGGAACACCCGTCGACATGGCAAGACCGGCGGCAACAAGCGCATTGGCCACCTGGAAATCACCCGCGAGCGGGATATCGACTTCGTGGATGACGCCGTCATGATGCACTTCGATCATCTGCTTGTGGCGGAAATGCTCAACGCGCTTCAAAGCGAGATATTGCCCGTTCCGTCCGACGGTGCGGACATCGAGACCCGCTTCGCGCGCCGCATGAACCGCCTTGTCCGACCAAGGATCGTCGGCGAAGATCACGGCGGGAGCGCCTTTTTCCATCAGCGTACCGAAAAGCCGCATCTTCGCGGCCATGTAATCCTCGACGGTCGGATGGTAATCCATATGGTCGCGGCCAAGATTGGTAAAGCCGGCGGCAGAAAGGCGCACGCCATCGAGGCGGCGCTGGTCGAGACCGTGGCTGGAAGCTTCCATCGCCGCGTGGGTGACGCCCTCGCTCGCAAGCTCGGCCAGAAGCGCATGCAGCGTCACCGGATCGGGCGTCGTCAGCGCGCCATAATCCTCCCGGCCGGGAGCGATGACACCGGTTGTGCCGATCTGGGCTGCGGCATGGCCGGCGAAAGCCCAGATCTGCCGCACGAAGGAGGCAACCGAGGTCTTTCCCGCGGTGCCAGTGACGGCGACCATGGTTTCCGGTTGTTTTCCGTAAAAGCGGGAGGCGGCAAGGGAGAGATAAAGGCGTGGGTCGGTCACGACCAGAACCGGCACTTCGGCTTCCACCGCGTGCCCGGAAACAACGGCAACGGCACCCTTGGCAACCGCATCCTTTACATAGGTCGCACCATCAGCCTTGGTGCCAGAAACCGCAACGAACAGGCTGCCCGGCGCAGCCTTGCGGCTGTCTGCGGTGATCCCCCCGATTTCGATCGCCCCGATCTCAGACAGGAGCAATTCTTTCAATTCCGGAAACGCATTTCCGGATATATCTCGCAAATTCATCGACTGTTTCCGTCTTGTCCCCCCGGCACGAATCGCCGGAACATCATAAGCTAACAATCAATAAGACACGAGCAAGGCCGAGCCATCCTTGCCGAACTTCGGCTTCACACCCAGCACCGCCGCCGTGCGGCTGATGATATCGTGCACCATGGGTGCTGCGGACGTGCCGGCGAGTGCCGCGCCATTGCCCTTGTCGGTCTTCGGTTCGTCGATGAAGGACAGCACCACATATTGCGGATCATCCATCGGGAAAGCCGACAGGAAGGCGTTGAAGTTCTTGTCGTGCACATAACGGCCGTTGACGACCTTATCGGCCGTGCCGGTCTTGCCGCCGACGTTGAAGCCATCGACGCGCGCATTTCGGCCTGAACCGTTGACGCCGTTCCATTCGAAGAGGAAGCGCATATCCTTGCTGGCGCCGGGTTTCAGCACCTGCTTTGCCACCTGATCCGCCTGTTCACGGGTGCGCGGCAGGAAGGTCGGCTCGATGAGTTTGCCGCCATTGACGAGTGCCGCACCGGCAACCGCCGTCTGCAGCGGTGTGGTTGAAACGCCATGGCCGAAGGAGATGGTGATGGAGTTGATCTTCTTCCACTCACGCGGCTGCGAAGGCAGCGCTACTTCAGGCAGTTCGGTCTGCATGCGGGTGAGAAGACCAAGCCGCGTCAGGAATTCCTTGTGCCCTTCGGTGCCAACGGTATCGGCAATCTTGGCCGTACCGATATTGGACGAAAACTGGAAGATTTCCGGCACCGAGAGCATGCGGCCCTTGCCGTGGAAGTCCTTGATGGTGAAGCCGCCGATGCGGATCGGGTAACGCGCGTCGAACATATCACCGAGGCGGACGCGGCCCGAATCAAGACCCATGGCAATGGTGAAGGATTTGAAGGTGGAGCCCATTTCGAACGTGCCGTTCGACATGCGGTTGAGCCAGCCTTCTTTCGCGCCTTCGGCCGGGTTGTTCGGATCATAATCCGGCACCGAGGCCATGGCCAGCACTTCGCCGGTATGCACATCCAGAACCACGGCACCGGCGCCGATCGCCTGGAACTTGGTGATGGCCGAAGTCACGACTTCGCGCACGATGGACTGCACGCGCAGGTCGATGGAAAGCTTCACAGGCTCGAGCGGCTGATCGCTCGTCATGCCGAGCGCCGTGAGATCGGCAAGACCCTGGCTGTCGACGTAACGCTCCATGCCGGCAACACCGCGGTTGTCGATATTAACGTGACCGACGACATGCGCTGCGGTCGGCCCGCCGGGATAGAAGCGGCGTTTTTCCGGACGGAAGCCGATGCCGGGAATGCCGAGCGCGAGAATCTGGCTCTGCTGCTTTGGCGTCAACTGGCGGCGCAGCCACTGGAACCGCGAATTGGAGGAGAGCTTCTGATAGGTCGTGCGCTGGTCGAGATCCGGCAGGACGGTGCGCAGCTTTTCGATGGCCTCGTCAATATCGACGATACGATGGGGCTCGGCAAACAGCGAGACGGTGCGGATATCGGTGGCCAGCACCTCGCCGTTACGGTCGAGAAGATCAGGGCGCGACGCCATCAGCCTGTCGGCCGGCGCGATGCTCGACACCGTCTCCTGCTCTGCCATGCCATATTGCACCAGACGGCCGCCGACGACGGCGTAAAAGGCGACGAAACCGAAAATGAGAAGGCCGACGCGGCTTTTCGCCTGCGCCGCGCGCTTCTTGCGCGCGCCTTCAAACGCCGCATGATCGGTGTGGATGCCGGTCGTGCTGGCGGAAAAGTGAGCCTTGCTCTTCAAAACCATGGCGCGGGAGAGAAAAGACATCAGCGGTTCACCGATCCTGTTATCGTGTCGTCCATGTCGGTTTCATCACCGGCGGTGGCGGAGGCAACGGGCACGGGTGCCGGTGCCGGGCGAGAAACACGGGCACGCGGCGTAGGCACCGGCACGCCGTTGACGGCAATCTGGCCTGCCGGCGGTGATTTTGGCTTGGAAGCGCCACCCAGCGTCGCGCCGGGTTTGGAGCCATTGACGGCAGCGGCGATGACATCCTCGACGCTCATGCCTTCAGGCTCGGGAGGCTGCGGCAATTGCGAACGCAGCATCGGCAGCTCGCGCGGCTGCGCCAGTTGCGTCGGCAGTGTCGGCGAAAGACCGAGTTCCGTTTGATAGGCATTGACGAGACGGTGCAGACGGTTCGGCTGCGTCAGCAGCGCCCAGTCAGCGCGCAGGAGATCGATCGTATCTTTCTCAAGCTTGATTTCCGCCTCCAGCTTGCGGACCTCCTCAAGCTTGAGATCGGCCTTGTGCTTGATCGAATAGGTCACGACCGCCGCAGCGACCATGACCCCCATCAAGATGACATCGAAAGTGCGCAGCATATCAGCCTCCCATCTTTTCAAGGCTGGCGAGATCGGGAAGCTCGAATATCGAGAAATCCGCAGCGCGCGCCGGTGCCGTGGTGCGCAGGCCCGCGCGGAGCTTGGCCGAACGGGCCCGCGGATTGAGCTCCGCCTCCTCGTCGCTGGCAGCAATCATCGGCTTGCCGATATTCTCGAAAATGGAGGGCTTGTCCTCCACCATCGGCAGATGCCGGGAACCGGCTGCCTTGCCCGAACGGTCGGAGAAGAATTTCTTGACGATACGGTCTTCCAGCGAATGGAAGGTGACGACGACCAGCCGACCTCCGGGCTTCAGAACCTGCTCGGCGGCAAACAATGCCTGCGCCAGCTCACCCAGCTCATCATTGACGAAAACACGCAGCGCCTGGAAGACCCGCGTTGCCGGATGAATCTTGTCCTTGGCTTTCCGTGGCGTGACGATCTCGATCAGGCCCGCCAGATCGCGCGTGGTGCGGAAAGGCTCTTCCGCCCTCTTCTTCTCAATGGCGCGGGCAATGCGACCCGGCTGCTTTTCTTCCCCGAGAAAACCGAAGATGCGGATGAGATCACCAACCTTGGCGCGGTTGACGACATCGGCTGCCGAAACGCCGGAAGCGGACATGCGCATGTCGAGCGGGCCGTTCTTCTGGAAGGAAAAACCGCGCTCGGCCTCGTCGATCTGCATGGAGGATACGCCGATATCGAGAACGACGCCATCAAGGCCGCCCTCGGGCGCATGTTTCGCGAGATCGGAAAATTGCGATTGGATGAGCGAAAGCCGGCCGCCATTGGCTGCGACCATTGCCTGACCGCCGGAGATCGCCGTTGGATCGCGGTCTAGTGCGATGACATTTGCGCCGTGATCGAGAATGGCCTGGGTATAGCCGCCGGCGCCGAAAGTGCCATCCAGAATAATTTTGCCGGGGGCGGGTTCAAGCGCGCTGATGACTTCACGAAGCAGCACGGGGATATGGCGCTGAGGTCCGCCATCGGCATCAGAAGATCGTCCGCCAGAATTCGCCGCCATTGAGTGTCCCCGTCCTAGGCGGGGCGAGCAGCCGAAAAACCGCGCCCCGCTCTTGCTTCCGCCTGCGCCGCCAAAAACGCATCCGGTTGCCAAAGCTGAAAATGATCCGCTCGTCCGACGAAGGTGACCTCGGTAGAGATGCCGGTGAATTCCCGCACAAAATCCGTCACCATCAATCGACCTTCCTGGTCGAGCTTCATGAAAACACCGCCGCCGTGAACCAGCAGCGACATTGCGTTCGCTTCCGGCGAGAAGGCATCCATGGACGCAATCTGCCGCTCGTAGCGCTCCAGCAGATCCGGACCGCCGACACTGATTGCCGGAAACGCAAAATCCTGGAGACAGTAAAGCTCCTGAACGCCGCGCTTGGCCAGCACCGAACGAAACGGAGACGGAACCGAAACGCGCCCCTTGGCGTCGATCCTGTTCGTCACGTTCGATAAAAAGCGGTCCATTACTCAACTCGCCAAAACCGCATGCCGCAAAGCGATTCATCCGCCCCGCAGCCGACACCGGTACGCACGACACATCGCCAAGCGCCAGGGCGACATGCCCTGCAGCAGCCCCTTGCAGGCTCCTCACTCGTTTCAGCGATTGCGGGTCAAAAACACGACCCAATGTGGTGTGCATTTGGGATACCATGGGACACTATGGGCGTCAATGGGATGAAGCCGGCACGATACCGCCTTCGCATCGGAAATTCATAAGCCGTTAAGTTTAACGAATGGTTTACTTTGCGCGCAGCAACCCGCCTTCACGACGCAAAAATGCATCATGGAAAAATATATTTTCTTTTATGAAACAACAGGATGTCTTCATCCCGCCAAAATTTCCACCCTCGAAGCCGAAGAGGAAATTCGCCAGTTGGCCTGTAAGCCGGGTTCTGTATGGCCCCGGTTTGACCCGGAACGTGGCAGCCATTCATCTGGGACGGCATTTGCATGCCGCCTCGCGCAACCCACCCGGATGACGGGCCCGGAAACCGGCTGTGAACGGGCTTTCGCCCGCCCCGTGTCATCCCTATTCGGTCTTGCTCCCGGTGGGGTTTACCTTGCCGCCGCTGTTACCAGAAGCGCGGTGGGCTCTTACCCCACCCTTTCACCCTTACCATGCGGATGCATGGCGGTTTGCTCTCTGTGGCACTTTCCCTGGGGTCGCCCCCGCCGGACGTTATCCGGCACCGTATTTCCGTGGAGCCCGGACTTTCCTCACCTTACCGTCTTTCGACATTGGTAAAGCGCGGCTGCCCGGCCAACTGGCATGGGCTGCATAACCATGTTCCGCAGCGAAAGCCACCGAAAAGCGACGGCCAAGATTAAAGAAACGCGGGTTTGAAATCCGTCGAGAAAGCACCGTCGGCGATTTCTCCGTCTCGTAGCAGCAACGCGCCAAGCCGTCCGATCTCATCGGAGCTCTTGGCCGCCGTGCCGTTACCACCGGTCAGAACGGCGATGCGCGGCGAGGCTGTGAAACCAATGGCGGGATAACCGCTGCCGGTTTTGGAGACGACACAGGCGGCCATCGAGACACGCGAGAGATCGATGGCAGGCACCAGCGTTCCGACGATGTCAGCGAGATGATCCCGCACGCTTTCACGGCCGCCGGAGCGGAACCATTCCCGGATTTCCGGATCACTGCCGAGCCGCTTGTCATCGGGATCGCCGCCAATCTTCAGGTAGAATTTGCCATCGGGATAGCGGACCGGCGGCAGAAGATAGATATGTTTTGTCGTGTCGCGCGGCTCGTAGATCAGCGACGGCATGCCGGCATATTGATCCAGATCACCCTCATCTATCTCAAAGAAAGCAATGGTGCGTGCATAGACATCCAGCGCTACCGGCTGGGGCAACAGATCTTTGGTAATCGAGAAGCCGCCAGCCGCCACCAACACCCGGTCTGCGGTGTAAACCGCACCTGATGCCGTATGAACCGATGCCCGGCCACTTTCTTCCCGCGTGGAAACAACGATATCGTCGATCAGCGTAACACCCGCCTTTTCCGCCAGTATGGTCTGTGCTTTCACCAGCGCGCGGGGATTGACGTAACCGGCATTATTTCTCTCGAAGACGCCTTCGCAGCTCTGTTCGAAGGAGAAATAGGGAAAGCGGCTTTTCAGGCTCTGGTCATCCAGGAGTTCCGTGGAAACCCCGAGCCGAGCCGCCGCCTTCAGAACATCATCGACAAAGGGATTGGCGCCGCCCCGCTCAGGTCCAACCATCAGGCAGCCGACCGGCGCGTAAAACTCGACACCGCTGCGTGTGGCAATATCGCCATAACGTGCAATGGAACGGTTAGCGAGCAACGCCCAGTCGGCATCGCCATCGATGGTGCGGGTAATCCGCGCCTCGTCATAATGGCTGGCGAAGACGCCTTGATGCGATTTTATATCTGCAGGCTCACCGGGACCGATCAGCGCGACGCCATCCACTGTTTCGGCCAGATGGCGGGCGGCGGCGGCGCCCATCATGCCGCGGCCCACGACGATATATTTGAAATGTCCCGACATGCCGCCCCTCTTTACCCGCTCACTTCCGTCGAAACCTTTTAGCCGCTTCGCCCGAAAATGTCAGACGAAAACCGGGGCCATTTCGGCGGCGAACTCATCCTCTGCCAGCTGACCGTTCAAAAGCAGCACGGCTCCCAGCCGTCCGATTTCGTCCGAAGATTTGGCGGAAACGAAATTGCCGCCGGTCAGAACCGCGATGTTGGAAGATTGCGTATAGCCGATGTAGGGATAGCCGCTGCGGGTGATGGAGGCGACACAAGAGCCGGAGGTCACGGGGCAGCCGGCAAGCTCCGGCATCAGTGATAGCGCCCGCTTCTTCAAAAACTCCACCTCCTCAGGCGTGCCGTCCGAATGGAACCAGCCAACCGCTTCAGCCAGCGTTTCTAGCCTGCCCTTCTCGCTCTCGCCGCCGATCTTCAGATAGACCTTGCCGTCGGGATAACGCACCGGCGGCAGGATGTAGACGATGTCGTCCTCGGTCTCCGCGAGGACGATGGTGGATGGCATCGCTCCAAACAGGGCCTGCCTTGCCTCATCCAGTTCGAAAAACACGATGGTTCGGCCCGTTGCCGCCATATCGACCGGCGATGGAAGAAGTTCTGCCATGTTGGTAAAACCGCCGGCGGCTACGATGACCTTTTCGGCGGTGTGGATGGCCCCTTCGCGGGTCGAAACCTCAACGCCACGGGAGGTATCGCGAATATGCGCCACCGTCTCGCGCAGCAACCGTGCGCCCTGCGCTTCCGCAATGGCGCACTGCGCTTTCACCAGGGCGCGTGGATTGACGTGACCGGCATTCCGCGCCTCGAAATAACCGCCGTGATCGGCTGGCAGGGAGAACATCGAAAACCGGTCGGCAAGCACATCATGGCGCAGCGTCTCTATGCCAAGGCCTAGACGGTCGGCCGAGGAAAGGGCGCGCGAGACATAATCACCGGCAAGACCCTTGCCGTTGCCGGTGAACAGGCAGCCCGCTTCGGTGAAAAAGCGGATGCCGCTCTTAGCCTCGATCTCGGCATAACGGTGGATGGAACGTTGCGCCAGTTCCGCCCAGACGGGATCACCGTCAAACCCGCGAGTGATGCGCGCCTCGTCGTAATGGCTTGAGAACACGCCTTTATGGGTCTTGCGATCGGCGGGTTCACCCGGGCCGATCAGCGCCACGTCATCCGTTTGCACTGAGAGATGCCGCGCCGCAGCCGCTCCCATCATCCCGGCCCCGACGACGATATATTTGAAATCCGGCATGTCATGCTCCGTATCAGCTTTGCTTCTGACTACAGCATGCCGGGTGGAAGCGGAATCGCTTTTCGCAATTTCTCAGACGATGGAGGCCTCAGCCGGCCAGCAGCGCCTGCACCTTGCCGCAATAACGCTTGGAGACCGGGTTCATGCGGGTAGCGCCATGGCCGGCATTGTACCGCAGGATCGTGCTGCAAACCTGACCGCCGCCCAGCTGATGCGCCGTCGCCAGATATTGCATTCCCCAGCGAATATTGGTCTCGGGATCGTAGAGTGCCTTGGTCGTGCCGCGATAGCCCATCATCCGCGCCGTCGCCGGCTTGATCTGCATCAGCCCGACCTCGCCTGCGCTACCACGAGCCTTGGGGTTGAACTTGCTTTCAACCGAAACCACGGCATGCGCCAGATTGGTGGGAACGCCGTAACGCTTGGCATATTTGACGATCAGATCGGAATAATCGTTCCTGAGCGAAGAAGGCAGGCTCTTTTCTGGCATGGGATAACCGGGCTTGCGGAAGAAATTCTCCAGCGTCACGGTTTTGGTCTTCACGTCTTCGTCTTTGGCAAAAGCAATCCCCGCCTGCGAAGCGAGTACAGCAATACCCACTACGACAGCAACAACAACCCTGTTCATATGTAGAAAAAGTCTCCAGATCGGAGGACCGGAACAATGAATCGGCACAATTAGTCAACGCCCGGAAAGTCGATCGCGACTCTCCGCTGTCCGGTCTCCTTGATTGATATTGACGGCAGGTTCCCCTGAAGAACGTCACCGCATACAGTGCTGTTCTTAAACTTCCTCAATGCGGATTAACTGTGGCAACCCCAAAAAAGCGACTTGCGGAGCGCGGCAAACCGGGATTCGTTTTCCAGAATCTGCGTTCAGGCGACCGAAAATTTCGGCAGGCGGGCAATCAGCCGGTGCAGGGTGTCAATGGTGGAAAAATCCGCAATGCCATCCACCAGTGCGGGCCGGAAATGCCTCTGGAACGCCGCCACGGCGCCCTCGGTTTTTTCACAATAATTGCCCGTTATTTCAACGCCGTAACCATAGATGGACAGCATAGACTGCAGCGCTTCGACGGGCTGGCCATGGTCGCCGCGCTGGAAAAAACGCCCGCCGCGGATTGGCGCGGGTTCAACCCAATGGCCGACACCGTGCTGCGACAGGATGTCCCACGGGAATTTTTCGCCCGGATCGACCTTGCGGATCGGCGCCACGTCCGAGTGGGCAAGCACCCTTTCAGGGGCGATATGCCACCGCTGGCCGCAATCGCGACATAATTCGATGACGGCTTCCACCTGCTCCATGGGGAATTCCGGCAGCCCGCCGGGATGACCCTGATTGGCGATTTCGATGCCGATGGAGCGGGAGTTGATATCCTCGTCCCCGGCCCAGGAGCTTTTTCCGGCGTGCCATGCACGGCGGGTTTCCGGCACAAGCTGGATGATGCGCCCGTCTTCGAAAACAAAGTAGTGGCTCGACACCTGGCTTTCGGGATTGCAGAGCCACGACAGAGCACCATCGGCTGTCGTCATGCCGGTATAATGAAGAAGAATGATATCGGGACCGGGCACGCCGATCCTCTCGCCGTGATTAGGCGAAGGCGCAACAGTTGCGCCCCCGAAATCCGGGGTAAAATCCGGCAGACATTCACTCATGCGACGCGGCGTTCTTTCTCGATGGCCGCATAGGCGGCGTTGAGAGCCGCCATACGCTCATTCGCAGCCGCATGCAATTCCATGGGAACGCCACGGGCGATGAGCTTGTCGGGATGATGCTCCGCCACCAGCGAACGGTAACGCTTGCGGATATCCAGGAAGTCGTCGGACGGCGAAACACCGAGCACGCGGTAGGGATCGCGCCCATCCATATGCACATGCCGCGCCATGATCGTTTCGAAATGATCTTCGGTGATATGGAAGATTTCCGCGATACGGCCGAGGAAGGCAAGCTCACGCTCGTGGATCAGGCCATCCGCCTTGGCGATATGAAAAAGGCCGTCGATGACGCTTTCCAGCATCTCGCAATTATCGTGACCGGAACCGCAAAGACCGGCCAGCCGCTCCGCATAGGCTTCGTAACCCGCAACGTCCTGACGTGCGAGGTTATAAAGACGGGCAACGTTTTTGGCTTCTTCTTCCGGAAAATCGAAAATCTGCCTGAAGGCCCGTACCTCGGCATCGTTGACGATGCCGTCGGCCTTCGCCATCTTGGCGGAAAGCGCGATGATGGCCACGGAAAAAGAGACCTTGCGGCGCGTTTCCGGATCACCTTCGAACAGGGTGCGGATGGCTTCCACCACGCGACCAAGCGCGTTGCCTGCCGCGTCGCCGATTGCGCCGAGCAGCCGTTCCCACAGGGATGAAATTTGCAAACAGGCGAAATCGAACATCATGACCGCAAGCATGACGGGATATTGCCGCGAATGCAATATCCACAGCGGGTAAGCGGCATTAACTTTTATTCATCTTTGCGACAGTTTTGCTTCAGGAACAAGATAGCGGGGTGAACGGAACTCCGGGTTTTCCACAGGGCACTGGGCCCGTGTCCGCAATGGGCCTATTGAAACGATTATATTTGCCCGGTCAGGTCAAGCCGCTGAAAAAGCGCGAGAAATCGGCGTTTTTCTTGATAAATTCACTTTACACCTACACGCGGCTGTCGCATCCATTTGCCAGACATGTCCAGACATGTGTTTGAGTATACGCAAAAGGAGAGCCATGATGGCCAAACAGAAAGTCGCAATGCTGACCGCGGGTGGCCTTGCGCCCTGTCTCTCTTCGGCCGTGGGCGGCCTGATCGAACGATACAGCGATATAGCGCCTGAGATCGACATCATCGCTTACCGCTCCGGTTATCAGGGCGTGCTTCTGGGTGATCGCATCGAAATCAGCAAAGACATGCGGGAAAAGGCGCATCTGCTGCATCGTTACGGCGGCTCGCCGATCGGCAACAGCCGCGTCAAGCTTACCAACGCCGCCGATTGCGCCAAGCGCGGCCTCGTCAAGGAAGGCGATAATCCGCTTCGTGTCGCTGCCGAGCGGCTGGCGGCTGACGGCGTCACCATTCTTCATACCATCGGCGGTGACGACACCAATACGACCGCAGCGGACCTCGCCGCCTATCTCGGCGCCAACGGCTACGACCTCACCGTCGTCGGTCTGCCGAAGACGGTGGACAATGACGTGGTTCCGATCAAGCAGTCGCTTGGCGCCTGGACGGCCGCCGAAGTCGGCGCGTCCTTCTTCGACAATGTCAGCAACGAGCAGAGCGCAGCCCCCAAAACCTTCGTTATCCACGAAGTCATGGGCCGCCATTGCGGCTGGCTGACGGCGGCTACCGCCCGTGCCTATATCCAGAAGACCAACGGCAACGAATATGTCGAAGGCCTGATGATGAACACGCAGATGAAGAACATCGACGGCATCTACCTGCCGGAAATGGCCTTCGACATCGAAGCGGAAGCCGAGCGCCTGAAGGAAATCATGGACAGACACGGCTACGTCACGCTGTTCGTCTCCGAAGGTGCCGGCCTCGATTCCATCGTCGCTGAACGCGAGGCTTCCGGCGAAGCGGTAAAGCGCGATGCCTTCGGCCATGTGAAGATCGACACGATCAATGTCGGCGGCTGGTTCCAGAAGCAGTTTGCCAGCCTCATCGGCGCAGAACGCTCCATGGTGCAGAAATCAGGCTATTTCGCCCGCTCTGCCCCCGCCAATGGCGACGATCTGCGCCTCATCCAGGGCATGGTCGATCTCGCCGTGGAAAGCGCACTCAACAAGGTCTCCGGTGTCACCGGCCACGACGAAGACCAGAATGGCAAATTGCGGACCATCGAATTTCCGCGTATCAAGGGCGGAAAGCATTTCGACCTCTCTGCCAAATGGTTTACCGAAGTGATGGAACATGTCGGTCAGCCGTTCACAGCGGCCTGATTTTACGGTAGGCTAAAATAAGACGGCGACAGGGAGGGCAAGGAGGAAGAGAATGTCTGGACAGGCCTGGCTGATTTTTTGCGCAGCATGTGCCGCGGTGTTCGCACTCCCCTCTCCCCTTGTATTTTCTGTCGCCTCTTATGCCGCCATCCGCGGCAAAAAGACGCTTTTGGCTTCCGTCAGCGGCGGCGCTCTCGGTATCGTAACCGCCATGACGATTTCAGCCATTCCTGTGGCCGGCTTTGCCTATATGCCGCAGTCTTTCGTGGAAATCGTGCAATGGGCCGGACTCGGTTGGCTGATGCTGTTTTTCCTGTGGACTTTCGCCACTCCCGCCGCCCAGGCGGCCAATGCCGATAATGACAATCTGGCTGGCAAGTCCGGGAGCGGAACGTTCCGCGATTGTTATGCAACCGCCGCCCTGAGACCGCGCTATTTCACCTTCTTCCTGGCGCTGTTGCCGCAATTCATTTCCACCACCGGCAATGCGGTAGAGACGTTTGCCGTGGCGCAGGCCGCAGTCCTGCTTCTGGCTCTGGCCATTCTCATCGTGCAGGGGCTGTTTCCCGAATCGACTCTGGCACTGGTGCGGCGCATGTCTGGCGACAAGAAAATCCGCCAGAAGTACCGCACGCACTTCATTTCCGGCCGTGCGGTCAGCGCCGGATACAGACGCATCGCGGCCTGAAACACTGCAAGTCGCCTCCCGGCTTGCCGCTTTCCTTACAATAGGTTAATGAAGCTCGACGGGACACTGCCTGCTTCGCTCGACGCGGGGGTATCGAAAGACAGGCATAACGAAGGCGGCAACATGCGAAATTCGGGCAAATTCCGCGGAAGAAGGACACTTCTTCTGTCTTCCACCGTGGGTCTGGCACTGGCATTGAGCGCATGCACCAGCGTCGAATATACCGCGAAGGATGGGCCAAACGGCCCTAAAATCGCAACGGTCGACCCCGCGACCACTCCTGCGTCGACATCCGCGCAGCCGGTAGCGACCGAGGCCGCAGCAGCAACTCCGACAGCTGCATCGGTTCAGACCGCCGAAACCGCAGTCTCTTCTCAGGCAGCAGCACTTCCCACAGCCGTCGCCGTCAAGGGCGGACGCGTGGCGCTGCCGCCGGCTTCCGAAATAGCTGCCGCCGCTGCGATCACTGCCCAGATGCAGCCGCAGCAGACCGAGGTCGCCCAAGCCGCCGTGGCGGCATCTGCACCCACCGCGGCCGCAGCACTCGCACCGGCAAGCGCCGCTCCCGCGGCGGCAGCCATCGAAACGGCGGCTGCGGCGGCCAAACCTGCCTCCCATAATGCCGCGGCCGATCTGCCGCAGGTGGTTGCCGTCAAGGGCAGCTTCCCGCCGGCACCGCCGCCGCCCGGCTCACCCTCCATCGGCACCGAACTGACGGCCGAACGCAAAGTCATTCCGCTGCCCAAGCCGGACAGCACCGTTCTCGCCTATGCCGCCGGGCCGACCAACGCCGCCCTTGCCGCCATCCGGCAGAATGAAGCGATGACCGCGCCGCTTAATACGCCACCTGCCGGACGCGAAAAATTGAGCGGGCTGATTTCCAAATACGCCAGCATGTATGATGTACCGGAAGATCTGGTTCATCGCGTGGTGCAGCGCGAAAGCCGGTATAATCCCGGCGCCTATAACAGCGGTAACTTCGGCCTGATGCAGATCAGGCACGCTACGGCACGCTCCATGGGCTTCGATGGCCCCGCCTCGGGCCTGTTCGACGCCGAAACCAATCTCAAATACGCCGTCAAATATTTACGCGGCGCATGGGTGGTAGCGGGCAACGACCGCGACAACGCCGTCAGGCTTTACGCGCGCGGTTATTATTACGATGCAAAACGCAAGGGCATGCTGCACGTTCTGCGCAAGTGATCGCCTCTGGCGTCGCTCTGAGCGCGGCGCAGCCGTTTGCCTTCCTTGAACGTCGAGCATTTTCCTTTCGCCATCCCTGGTTTTGTCCCAAGGATTTGAAAACCCCGCAAATATCAGGACGTGCAGATCCTCGGGACGAGCCCGAGGCGACGTATCCGTAGCGGCGCGAGTTGCCTCCCCATCTGTGGCTGGGGCGGTTCTTTGTGTCCCGCAGTGCCGGCCCCGTCTGGTTTTCCAGCGTCTCCATCATTCCCCACCTTCGCCCACAGCCCCTGTCATCAAACTGTAGCGTCACGGCTGTAGACGCCTCTCAATCGACTGAGAGGTGAACAAATGACGAGTGCGGCACCCAAGACCGGCTTCAGCAAGAACACGAAACTGAAGTCCGCATTGCTCCAGCACAAGGCTCTCTCGAAAAGCGGCCTCTCCGAACGGTTCTTCGGCGTTCTCTTCTCCGGCCTCGTCTATCCGCAAATCTGGGAAGATCCCGAGATCGACATGGAGGCGATGGAGCTGGGCGAAGGTCACCGTATCGTCACCATCGGTTCCGGCGGCTGCAACATGCTGGCCTATCTCTCGCGCAACCCGGCCAGCATCGACGTGGTTGACCTCAATCCGCATCACATTGCGCTGAACAAGCTGAAGCTCGCCGCCTTCCGCCATCTGCCCGCCCATCAGGACGTGGTGCGTCACTTCGGCCGCGCCAATATGCGCAGCAACAGCCACGGTTACGATCGCTTCATCGCCGAACATCTCGATGCCACGACCAAGGCTTACTGGTCGAAGCGCACGCTTTCCGGCCGTCGTCGCATTTCGGTGTTTGACAGGAACATCTATCACACCGGCCTGCTCGGACGCTTCATCGGCGCAGGCCATCTCATGGCCAGGCTGCACGGTGTGAAGCTCACCGAAATGGCCAGGGCCCGGACGCTCGAAGAACAGCGCCAGTTTTTCAACAGCAAGGTCGCGCCGCTCTTCGACAAGAAGGTGGTCCGCTGGTTGACGAAACGCAAAAGCTCCCTCTTCGGTCTCGGCATACCGCCCCGCCAATATGACGAACTGGCAAGCCTTTCCGATGACGGCACGGTTGCCTCGGTTCTGAAGCAGCGGCTGGAAAAACTCGCCTGCAACTTTCCGCTGAGCGACAATTATTTTGCCTGGCAGGCCTTTGCACGCCGTTATCCGGAGCCGCATGAAGGCTCTTTGCCCGCCTATCTCAAGTCGGAATATTACGAGACAATCCGCAACAATACGGCGCGCGTCGCCGTGCATCACGCCACCTACACCGAGCTTCTCTCCAAAAAGCCGGCAAGCGCCGTCGACCGCTATATCCTCCTGGACGCGCAGGACTGGATGACGGATGTGCAGCTCAACGAATTGTGGTCGCAGATCAGCCGCACCGCCGCATCGGGCGCTCGCGTCATCTTCCGCACCGCAGCCGAAAAGAGCGTGATCGAAGGCCGGCTTTCCCCCGATATCCGTAATCAGTGGGTCTATCTGGAAGAGCGCTCCAGCGAGCTCAACGCCTTGGACCGCTCGGCCATTTATGGCGGTTTCCATATTTACCAGAGGGCTATGGCATGAAAACCGTCGGTGAGAATGTAAGTCTTGCAGATAGTGCACATGCGAGCCTGATGGACCGCATGTATCGCCACCAGCGGCATATCTACGATATCACCCGCAAATATTACCTTCTTGGCCGCGACCGGACCATTTCCGGCCTGAACGTACCAAAGGGCGGCACGCTCCTGGAAGTCGGCTGCGGCACCGGTCGCAACCTGCTGCTGGCCGGCCGCAGGTTTCCTGACGCCAAACTATTCGGCCTCGACATCTCCGCCGAAATGCTGCTGACCGCAGCCGAGAATTTCGCCGGCAGGGCGGAACGCCCGATTTTGCGCGTGGCCGACGCCACCGCTTTCCGCCCCTCCGAGTTCGGTCAGCCCGACGGGTTCGACCGGGTCATGATTCCGTATGCGCTGTCGATGATACCGGACTGGGAAAAGGCAGTGGAACAGGCGCTCAAGGCGCTGAAACCCGGTGGCGCGCTGCATATTGTCGATTTCGGCCAGCAGGAGCAGCTGCCGAAGTGGTTCCGCACGCTCCTGCACGGCTGGCTCACGCGCTTCCATGTTACGCCCCGCGCGAATCTTCGCTATGTTCTGGCCAATATGGCAGGCCGTTTTGATGGCAACCTCGAATTTGAGGAAATCGCCCGTGGTTACGCCTGGCGGGCTGTCATTACCCTTCCGGTCACTGAAGCGCAGCAACCGAAAATCCACCGCATCCTGGCCGAGGCCTGATTGCAGAAGGTAGAACGGACCCCGCGCAGCGCCGAGGGGCGTCACCGTCAAGGCTCCTGCAGCGCCTTATTCGGCGATGAATGCGCAAATCGCTTCAAATCCAGCGACTGTCGGGTGCAAAAAGCACGTTGCCACTTGCCATATCAGTTTGTTTACCATGTTATGCGTAAATCGGGAGATACGGCGCGCCGTTTTGGCGGCCGTATAGGGGCAATATTTTCATCAGGGTTCCAATGCGGCTGCGTTTATCGGCACTATTGTCGGCTTTGCTATTGATCGGCGGCTGCACCTCCACGAGTTACGATCTGCTCGAAACCGCGTCCGTATCCAAGCCAAAATTTTCCGATACCGACCCGCAGGATTTCGGCGTCAACAACCCGCACCGCCATGAGGTGCACGGCATCGACGTGTCCAAATGGAATGGCGATGTCGACTGGCAGACCGTGCGCAAGTCGGGCGTGTCATTCGTCTTCATCAAGGCAACGGAGGGGTCGGATCGAATCGATCCGAAATTCGGCGACCATTGGCGCAGCGCCGCAGCCGCGAATATTCTGCATGCGCCTTACCACTTCTATTATTTCTGCTCGACGGCAGACGCGCAGGCCGACTGGTTCATTCGCAACGTGCCGAAGGACGCCGTTACTTTGCCACCGGTTCTCGACGTGGAGTGGAACCCTGCCTCCCCCACCTGCAAGACGCGCCCGGCCCCCGGCATCGTACGCGCCGAAATGCAGCGCTTCCTCGACCGCATCGAAGCCCATTACGGCAAACGTCCGATTATCTATACCTCGGTTGATTTCCACCGCGACAATCTCGTCGGCCAGTTCAAGGACTATCATTTCTGGGTGCGGTCCGTCGCCGCGCATCCGACCAAGATCTATGAAGACCGGCAATGGGCCTTCTGGCAATACACCGCAACAGGCGTCGTACCCGGCGTAAATGGCCCGACCGACATCAACGTCTTTGCCGGAAGCGAGAAAAACTGGCGGAAATGGATCGCTTCGGCCAAATAGGACGGCCAAGAAGCAACACTTTCCAAAATTCGGCGTTGTTCAACCACGTCAGATCGCCCGATCCGTTTTTTTGTCGCAAACATATGGGTAAAGCGGGCTAACAACCTATCGAGGAAATTCCCATGCCCACGTTCCGGTCGCGCAGCATAATCTTTGCCGCCGCTCTGTCTCTTTTGTCTTCCAGCGCAGCCCTCGCCACGCCACCGGTTGCATCGCCTGACGATCCCAAGCAGGTGGCCTGCGGTGGTGATCTCGGTACGTTTCTTGAAGGCGTCAAGGCCGATGCGCTTGCCAAGGGCATTCCGGCAGATGCGATCCAGAAGGCATTGGCGGGCGCACAGATCGACCAGAAGGTGCTATCGCGTGACCGCGCGCAGGGCGTTTTCCGCCAGACTTTCCTCGAATTCTCGCAGCGCACCGTCAGCCAGGCTCGCCTTGATATCGGCCGCAAGAAGCTGCAGGAGCTCTCCTCCACCTTCGCCCGCGCCGAAAACGAGTTCGGCGTGCCCGCTGGCGTCATTGCCGCCTTCTGGGCCATGGAGACCGATTTTGGCGCCGTTCAGGGCGATTTCAACACCCGCAACGCGCTGGTAACCCTGTCGCATGATTGCCGCCGCCCGGAGCTCTTCCGTCCGCAGCTGCTCGCGCTGATCGAAATGGTTCAGCATGGCGATCTGGATCCTGCCACCAATACGGGCGCATGGGCCGGCGAAATCGGCCAGGTGCAGATGCTGCCGAAGGATATCATCGCCTTCGGCGTCGATGGTGATGGTGACGGCCACATCAACGTCAAGAGCAGTGCGCCCGATGCCATTCTGACGGCTGCAAAATTCATCCAGCACCTCGGCTTCAAAAAGGGCGAACCCTGGATTCAGGAAGTTTCCCTGCCCGAGAACCTGCCCTGGGAAAAATCCGGCCTTGGCGGCCCGCTGACCGCCGGCGAATGGTTTGCGCTTGGCGTCACCCCGCGCGATGGCAACAAGAACTTCGCCTCCCTTCCCGCCGCACTCATCATGCCGCAGGGCCGCAAGGGTCCGACTTTCCTTACCTATCCGAACTTCAACATCTATCTGGAATGGAACCAGTCGTTCATCTACACGACCTCGGCTGCCTATTTCGCTACCCGCCTGATGGGCGGCCCGGTCTATGACAAGGGCAACCCAGATCCCGGCTTTGATGACGCCACCATGAAGCAGCTTCAGACCAAGCTCGAAGCACGCGGCCATAATGTCGGCAAGGTGGATGGCATTCTCGGTTCTGGCACCCGCGTCGCCATCCAGAAGGAACAGCAGCGCCTCGGCATGCCGGCGGACGGCTGGCCTACGGCAGCTCTTCTACAGGCGCTTTAACCTGTCTTAACGCTGCTCTCCGGCCCTTAATCTGTCGGCCGGAATCAAGGCGGAAATCGTTAATCTCGACCGGATGACTGGGGATAAAACCCCGGTCATTTACTTTTTTTAAACACATGAAGCACTGCGTGATAAGAAAATAACCATTCATTTTCAGATAATTACGGAAATTCCTTTTTTGAGGCCCTGAAAGACGTGCTGCACCGCATCACAAAAACCGCTTTTCAACTGCCACAAAACGGTCATATTATCGAAGCTGTCAACAAGAGGAGGCACCCATGGGACTTACAAAATCTCTCAATGCCTTGGCAGTCGGTTTGGCGTTTTTGTTCGTAGCGATGATGCTTTTCATCTGACGAGACGTGAAGACCAAACGCAGTGAAGAACCGTAGATGACACGAATTTAAAAAGCGCAGGCCCCGAGGGACCTGCGCTTTTTTCTGTCCGAAAATAGACTGGCTGAAATCACGCGGCGCTGCGGCACAGACGCTCCAGACCCAGATTTTCAAGCACGGCATCCACCAGCGGCGCGCGGTTCATGGTATAGAGGTGGAACTCATTGACGCCGCGCCGCTGGAGATCGGCGATCTGCTCGGCCGCAACCTCTGCGGCCACGCGGGCGCGGCCCTCCAGATCCTCGTCATAGCCTTCAAAACGCTCATCCAGAAACGCAGGAATGCTTGTGCCGCAGCGTCCGGCGAAACGCTTGAGCTGGGTGAGATTCTGGATCGGCATGATGCCCGGAACCACCGGAATGGTGATCCCCGCCGCCGTAACCCGTTCCATGTAACGTTCGAACACGTCATTATCGAAGAAGAACTGCGTCAGCGCCCGGGTAGCGCCATTATCCGCCTTGCGCTTCAGCATGTCGATATCAACAGCTTCACTTGCGCTTTCCGGATGCTTTTCAGGATAGGCGGAGACCGAAATCTCAAAGTCGCCCAGCTCCTTGAGGCCCTTTACCAGCGCTGCGGCGTTCTCGTAACCCTGCGGATGCGGCTGGTAAGCCGTGCCGATACCAGTGGAGGGATCACCGCGCAGCGCCACGAAATGACGAACGCCCGCATTACGGAACTCGTCGACGACCTGGTGCACCTCATCGCGGCTCGCGTCCACGCAGGTCAGATGTGCGGCCGTCGCCAGGTGGCTGTCACCGATCATCCGGCGCACCGCGTCCAGCGTCGGCGCCTTGGTGGAACCACCGGCACCGTAGGTGACGGAGACGAAATCCGGGTTCCACTTCTTGAGCTCGGCAACCGTTTCCCAGAGCTGGGTTTCCATCTCGGCGTTCTTGGGCGGGAAAAATTCGAAAGACAACCGGATGTCGCCATCACGGCGTGCGGTTTCCGACCTCAACATATCATGCCCTCCCGGAGCGAAGTAAAACCGCCTCTTGCGCCACATCGTCTGCCATCAGCAGCCGCTGGTCGCGGGCAACCCAGATCGTGACGTCCAGAGCTTCGTCGGACGCCTTTTCAGAATGCAGATCGACGGCACGCTCCAGAGAAAGCCCAGCCTTCTTCATCCACTCTTCCATCAGCGGGTGCGAGAAGCCTAGCCGCACATGCGCGTGTTCGTCGCGCAGATATTCAAAGGAATGCGGCGCAAGATCGATGACGATCAACCGACCGCCCGGACGCAGCATACGCGCGGCTTCCGAAAGGGCGATCTCGGGCTGGTCGAGGAAATGCAGCACCTGATGGATGACAATCAGATCGAAATCCTGTCCCTCGAGCGGCAGATTGAGAATATCGCCATGGCGCACAGAGGCGTTCACCACGCCCGCCTTGTCGAGATTGGCGCGTGCCACCGAAAGCATGTCGCGGCTCGCATCCACGCCGATGGCACGGCGATAAATGCCGCTCAGAAGCTGCAGGATACGGCCGGTGCCCGTGCCGAGATCGAGCAGCGAATCGACGGGCGTGGTGCCCACCAGCTTCAGCAGCGCGCCTTCCACGGCTTCGTCGCTGACATGCAGGCGACGCAGTTCGTCCCAGGCGGACGCATTACGGCTGAAATAATCCTGCGCACGCTCCGCCCTCACCCGCTTGACGGCGGCCAGTCGCTCACTGTCACGCTGAAGAACCGCGTCGGAAGGCGAGGCCGCTGCAAGCAACTGCCGAACGACACCCGCAGGCTCGCCATCCTGCCGCAAGCGAAAATAGGCCCACGCACCTTCCTGATAACGCTCGATCAGCCCCTCTTCCGTCAAAAGCTTGAGGTGACGGGAGATACGCGGCTGCGACTGGCCAAGGATTTCGGTAAGGTCGGTCACCGTCAGATCGCCGGCCGAAAGAAGCGCCAGCAACCGGAAGCGCGTCGGCTCACCCGCCGCCTTCAGGAGATCCACCAATTTGTCCAGACCGAACGCCACTCTGCCGCGCCTCGCAAGCTAATCAACATATAAAGATATCTTTATGTCGATGTGGCGCGAGATGCAAGCGCAAAGTGCCGCGCGAGACGATCATCTCCACTTATTACACGGAAAAAGGCCCGCTTTGCGGCGGGCCTTTTTTGAAGTTATGACAAACGGATCAGCGTGTCAGACGCTTGTAGCTCACGCGGCCGGGCTTGATGCTTTCCGGGCCGAGGCGACGGACCTTGTCCTTTTCGTAGTCTTCAAAGTTGCCTTCGAACCATTCCACGTGGCTGTCACCCTCGAAAGCGAGAATGTGGGTCGCGAGGCGGTCCAGGAACATGCGGTCGTGGCTGATGATAACGGCGCAACCGGCGAAGGCTTCCAGCGCTTCTTCGAGCGCCGCCAGCGTTTCCGTATCAAGGTCGTTGGTCGGTTCGTCGAGCAGCAGTACGTTGCCGCCCGCCTTCAGCATCTTGGCAAGGTGCACGCGGTTGCGCTGACCACCCGAGAGGTTGCCGACCTTCTGTTGCTGATCGCCGCCCTTGAAGTTGAAGGCGCCGCAATAGGCGCGCGAGTTCACTTCGAACTTGCCGAGCTTGATGATGTCGTTGCCGCCGGAGATTTCTTCCCACACGGTCTTGTCACCCGCCAGCGCGTCACGGCTCTGGTCGACGTAACCGAGCTGAACGGTGTCACCAACAGTCACCGAGCCGCTATCAGGCTTTTCCTGACCGGTGATCATTTTGAACAACGTCGTCTTACCGGCGCCGTTCGGGCCGATGACGCCCACAATACCGCCCGGGGGCAGCTTGAAGGACAGGTTCTCAATCAGCACGCGGTCGCCATAGGATTTGGTGAGGTTCTCAGCCTCGATGACGACGCGGCCCAGACGCTCGGCGACCGGAATGACGATCTGCGCATCGCCGGGACGGCGGTTTTCCGCTGCTTCCACCAGCTCGTCATAGGCCTTGATACGCGCCTTGGACTTCGTCTGGCGGGCCTTGGGGCTGGAGGCGATCCATTCCTGTTCGCGGCTGATGGCCTTCTGACGCGAAGCATCTTCGCGGGCTTCCTGCTGCATGCGCTTGGCTTTCGCCTGCAGATAAGCGGAGTAATTGCCCTCGTAAGGAATGCCGCGACCACGATCGAGCTCGAGAATCCAGCCCGTCACGTTGTCGAGGAAGTAGCGGTCGTGGGTGATCATCATCACGGCGCCGGGATAGTCGCGCAGGTGCTTTTCGAGCCAGGCGATGGTTTCAGCGTCCAGATGGTTGGTCGGTTCGTCGAGCAGCAGCAGGTCCGGCTGCGACAGCAGCAAACGGCACAGTGCCACGCGGCGGCGCTCACCACCCGAAAGGCCGGTCACCGGCGAATCGCCGGGCGGGCAGCGCAGGGCGTCCATGGCCATTTCGACCTGATTTTCGAGGTCCCACAGGTTCTGGCTGTCGATGATGTCCTGAAGCTTCGCGCCCTCTTCCGCCGTTTCGTCGGAATAGTTCATCATCAGCTCGTTGTAGCGGTCAACGATCGCCGTCTTGCTCGCCACGCCTTCCATGACGTTTTGCATCACGGTCTTGTTTTCGTCGAGCTTCGGCTCCTGCTCGAGATAACCGAGCGTCGCACCTTCAGCGAGCCAGGCCTCACCGGTATATTCCTTGTCAAGGCCGGCCATGATCTTGAGAACGGTCGACTTACCCGCGCCGTTCGGGCCGAGGATACCGATCTTGGCGTCAGGGTAGAAGGAGAGATGCACATTCTCCAGAACCTTCTTCGCGCCATAGGACTTGTTCAGCCCAGCCATGTGATAGATGAATTGACGTGCCATTGTAGCGAATGCTCCACATCGGATTTTTAAGAGTACGTATCGGGAAATTTGCCGCTATGTAGGGTAAATAGGACCTTGGGGCAACCTCTGGCACGATTATGACCCCATGATTATGACACGCTGCGCGATGAGACGACGGGTGCGACGATGAATGAGACGACCGATAACTTCGCATTCAGCCGGATTGAGAGGCTGGAAGCCCCTTCTGGCGCATCCATCGCCTTCCGTCATCAACCTTCCGCCCTTGCTCCCGCCCGCGGCGTGCTGATGATCTGCCACGGCCTTGTGGAACATGCCGGCCGTTACCGCCGTTTTGCCGACGTCATGTCGCAGCAGGGTTTCGAGGTCTATGCCCACGACCATCGCGGCCACGGTCGCACGAAAGCAGCGGATGCGCCTCTTGGCCGCTTTGCCTGGAAGGATGGCGCGGACAAGGTCGTGGCCGACGTCATGGCGATGCGCCGGCTGGCCGGCGAGCGGCATCCCGGCCTGCCGGTGATCCTGTTCGGCCACTCCATGGGGGGCCTCGTGGCGCTCAATACCGCTGTCAGTTACCCCGACGCCTTCGATGGTCTGTCGATCTGGAATTCCAATCTCAATCCCGGTCTTATGGGCCGTTTCGCGCAGATTGTGTTGCGGCTGGAAAAAATGCTGAAAGGCTCGGATGTGCCGAGCGCCATCCTGCCGAAAGCCACTTTCCGCGCCTGGAACGCGAAAATGCCGGAAAAGCGCACCCATGCGGACTGGCTGAGCCACGACAAGGCGGCGGTGGACGCCTATGTGGAAGACCCGCTCTGCCAGTTCGAGGCGAGCGTTTCCCTCTGGCAGGATGTCTTGGCACTCTCCTATCGCGGCCCGAAACTTATCGAGCGTCTGCCGAAGGCTTTGCCGCTTTTGCTGGTGAGCGGTGATGAGGACGCCGCGACCAACGACGGCAGGGAGATCGTGTGGCTTGCCGAACGTTTCCGGGAGGCGGGCTTCAGCCGTGTCGAGCACACGATTTACAAGGGCATGCGGCACGAGACGCTGAACGAAATCGGCTGGCAGGCCGTCGCGGCGGATTTTGCCGCCTGGTGCGGCCGCGTCGTGGATGACAGTAAAACGCCTTCCCCGTCATTCCGGCCTTGAGCCGGAATGACGGAATTAGGGGACTCTCAAAATACCGAATGTCGAAGCTGCCGTATCAGCCCCAGTTTAGTGCCGTTCCAAAACGGAATAAGTCCATGAGATAAAATCACATGCGACGCGGCAAGCAGCGGTCTATAAACCGGCAGACACCAAGTACCGGGGGATAGATGACCGACAAGCCGAACAGGAAACCGCCGCTATCGGGCATCCGCGTCATCGAATTGGCGCGTGTTCTCGCCGGTCCCTGGGCGGGGCAGATGCTGGCCGATATGGGCGCAGACGTTATCAAGGTCGAAAACCCCGAAGGCGGCGATGATACACGCGCATGGGGACCGCCCTTCGTTGAGAGCAATGACGGAGAAAACCTCTCCGCCGCCTATTACCACGCCACCAATCGCGGCAAACGCTCCATCGTCGCCGATCTCAAAACACCCGAGGGCTGCGAACTGGTGCGCCGGCTGGTGCGCACCGCCGATGTCGTCATCGAGAATTTCAAGCGCGGCGGGCTTGCAAAATATGGCCTCGATTACGAAAGCCTGAGGGCGCTCAATCCAAAGCTGATCTATTGCTCCATCACCGGCTTCGGCCAGACCGGGCCCTATGCCGATCTCGCCGGATACGATTATATCGTGCAGGGCATGTCCGGCTTCATGTCGATTACGGGCGAAGCCGATGGACAGCCGATGAAGGCAGGCGTGGCGGTTGCCGATATCTTCACCGGCATCTATTCCGTATCGGCCATTCAGGCGGCCCTGATCCACGCCATTCGATCTGGCGAAGGCCAGCATATCGACATGGCGCTTCTCGATGTGCAATCGGCCGTTCTCGCCAACCAGAACATGAATTACCTGATCTCCGGCAGGCCTCCCGTCCGGCTCGGCAACGCCCACCCAAATATCTCCCCCTATGAGGTGGTGCCAACGGCCGACGGCTTCCTGATCCTCGCGGTCGGCAATGACGGTCAGTTCCGCCGCCTCTGCAATATCCTCGGCATCGGCGCGATCGCCGATGACGAGCGATACGCGACAAACAAGGCCCGCGTGGCGCATAAGGTCGAGGTGCGGCAGATCGTTTCCACGGAGACGCTGAAATGGCAGAAGCGCGATCTTCTGACCGCCTGCGAGAAGAACGCCGTCCCCGCCGGACCGATCAATTCCATCGAGGAAATGTTCGCGGATCCGCAGGTGAAGGCACGCGGCCTCCGTATCGATCTGGAGGCGGAAGACGGCACTGTCATCCCCGGTGTCCGCACACCCATTATCATGTCTCAGACGCCGCTGCGTTATGAACGCCCGAGCCCTAAGCTCGGCGAACATCAGGCGCAGGTGCTGGCCGAACTGGAAAACATCGAAAGGACCACGACGCCATGACTGCAGCCGGAATGAAAAGAACAGGCGGGCAATTGATCGTCGAAGCGCTGAAGGCCAATGGTGTCTCCCGCGTTTCCTGCGTTCCGGGCGAAAGCTATCTGGCCGTTCTGGATGCGCTTTATGAAAGCGGCATCGAAACCGTGGTCTGCCGTCAGGAAGGCGGCGCCGCCATGATGGCCGATACCTGGGGCCGGCTGACGGGCGAGCCTGGCATCTGCATGGTGACCCGTGGCCCCGGTGCCACAAATGCCTCGGCCGGCCTGCACATTGCAAGGCAGGATTCCATTCCGATGATCCTGTTCATCGGTCAGGTGCAGCGGGATGCCCGCGAGCGCGAGGCCTTTCAGGAAGTGGAATATCGCCGCGCCTTTACCGAATTCGCAAAATGGGTGGGCGAGATCGATGATGCCCGCCGCATTCCCGAATTCGTTACCCGCGCTTTTGCCGTCGCCACTTCCGGCCGCCCCGGCCCCGTGGTGCTGACGCTGCCCGAAGACATGCTGGTGGAAGAGGTCGAAGCTCCCGAGGCAAAGCCCTATACGCCCGTCGAGGCACATCCAGGCCTGTCGCAAATGGCCGCCTTCGCCAAAATGCTGGGCGAGGCAAAACGCCCGGTCTTCATCGCCGGCGGCACCCGCTGGTCCGAGGAAAGCGTCACGGGCTTCAAGGCTTTTGCAGAAAAGCACAAACTTCCCGTGGGCTGTTCATTCCGCCGCCAGATGCTGTTTGATCATATGAGCGCCTCCTACGCAGGCGATGTCGGCATCGGCATCAACCCGGCACTGGCCAGGGAAATCAAGGAAGCCGACCTCGTGGTGCTACTCGGTGGCCGCCTCTCCGAAATGCCCTCCTCCGGTTATACGCTGCTCGATATTCCCTACCCGTCACAGAAGCTCATCCATATCTATCCGGAGGCGGAAGAGCTCGGCCGCGTCTATCGGCCGGACCTCGCTATCTGCGCCTCCCCGAACGATTTCGTTGCCGCGCTTGCCTCCATCGATCTTGCCGGCAATGCCGCCTGGGCCGATCGCACGGCCTCAATGCATGAGGCCTATCTCAAATGGTCAACGCCGCCGCAGACAGGCCCCGGCGCCGTGCAGATGGGTCCGATCATGGACTGGATCGAGGCGAACGTTGCTGAAGACGCCATCTTCACCAATGGCGCCGGCAATTACGCCACCTGGCTGCACCGCTTCCACCGCTTCCGCCGTTTCAACACGCAATCGGCCCCGACATCAGGCTCCATGGGTTACGGCCTGCCGGCGGCGGTGGCCGCCAAGCACCTGTTCCCGGAGCGCGAGGTGATCTGCTTTGCCGGTGACGGCTGCTTCATGATGCACGGGCAGGAATTCATCACCGCCGTGCGTTACGGGCTGCCAATCATCACCGTGCTGGTCAATAACGGCACCTATGGCACGATCCGCATGCATCAGGAGCGGGAATATCCCGGTCGTGTCAGCGGCACCGATCTCGTCAATCCGGATTTCAACGCCTTTGCCAAAGCCTATGGCGGACACGGCGAAACGGTGGAAAGAACGCAAGACTTCGCCGCCGCCTTCGAACGGGCACGGGCAAGCGGCAAACCGGCGATCATCGAGGTGAAGCTGGATGCGGAAGCGATCACGCCGACGCGTACCCTGACGCAGATCAGAACCCGAAGCTGATAACGCGCATGGACATGGCTTCGGCATGGTGTAAATCCTGACTGTGACTCACAGCTTAGGAAACGCCATGCCGGATACAGCCCCTCCCGTCATCACCCCACGCGGCGCGAAGATCGAGCCCTCGGCCGGCGCGCCTTTCGAGGCAGTGCGCGTGGCCCGCGATGTGCTGCACACGTCCCGCACGGCAGCAATCGCCACGCTCGATCCCGTCAGCGGTTATCCCTATACAACCGCGACCAATATCGGCATCGAGCCGGATGGCACGCCGTTCTTCTTCGCGGCCGGGCTGACGCTGCACGCCCGCAATATGGAAAGCGATTCTCGTGTCTCGCTGACACTCGCCCCTTTCGGCAAGGGTGACGCGCTGACGCTGCCGCGCCTGACACTGGTGGGCAGGGCGGAACAAATCAGCCCGGATGAAGTGCCGATCGCCATCGCGCGCTACATTGCCCGCTACCCCAAAGCGAAACTTTATCTCTCCCTTCCCGACACAAGGCTTTACCGGCTGCGGACGGAAGGCGTGCAGATTAATGGCGGCCCGGCCCGCAACGCCAGCAATATCATCCCCGCCGATCTGCGGACCGATCTGTCAGGCGCAGAAGAACTGATGGCGGCGGCGGAAAGCGAAGCGACCCGCCTTAACGCCATCAAGGGCGAAGCAGCTCGGCTCGCCGTTCTAGCTGGCGCAAAGGCTGGCCGATGGACGATCACCTCCATCGATCCGGATGGTATCGATTTCGCCTCGGCCAGCGATCTGGCCCGGCTTTGGTTTACGGAGCGGGTGACGACGCTGAAGCAGTTTGAGAAGGCGCTTGCTTCGCCGGTGAGGTGACGGACGCAAGCGATTCAAAAAACATGAAAATTGCTTCTACTTGGCATTTTGTGGCCATGTCGCCGCGCCGCGCCGTCGCTCCGGACTAGATCCGGGGTCCAGCGCGATCAAGTCCCTTGATCGCGAAAGATTCTTTTCACGGCGCAGACGCGCCGTGGCTGGATGCCGGGTCAAGCCCGGCATGATGGGGCGAGTTTTTGACCCCATCCTATCAAAAAAGGCCGGGCCGCATTCCGCGACCCGGCCTTTTCTTAAAGATCAGACTGATGCTCAGAGAGCAGCGGTGACGATGAATTCAACCTTGTAATCCGGCGTTGCCAGCGCGGCTTCGCTGGTGGCGCGGGCCGGCGGGTTTGCCGGGTCGATCCAGCCTTCCCAGACAGCATTCATTTCGCCGAAGGTGGACATGTCGGAGAGGTAGATGATGGTCTGCAGGATCTTCGACTTGTCGGAACCGGCAGCAGCCAGCAGGCGGTCGACTTCAGCGAGAGCCGACTTGCTCTGTTCCGTCACGCTCGTACCTTCACCAACCTGGCCGGCCAGATAAACGGTGTTGCCGTGAACGACGGCGCCGCTCATGCGCTTGCCCGGCTCGATACGCTTGATGGTCATGGAAAACTCCTGTTGATTGGCACTTGAAAAATAGAATGATGCGCGAAAAATCAGCCGCGCAGGTGATGGGTCTTTTCGTAGATCGCCGTGGAGCGCGCGCCGGAACGGCAATAGCCGAGCATCGGGCGCTGCAATTCATCGAGCGCATCCACCATGCCGGCAACGGCATCGGCATCGACGCCGTAGCGGCCGACCGGCACATGCATGATCGTCAGGCCAAGCTGCTCTGCACGCTCGGCAATATCGGCAAAAAGCGGCTGACCGTCTTCTTCGCCGTCCGGGCGGTGGCAGACGATCGACTTGAAGCCGAGTGCCTTGATCTCATCCAGATCGGCGACGCTGATCTGTCCAGTTACCGAATATTCGTCGTCTATGCGCCTGATATCCATGTCATGCCTCCTGAAACCGGCGTCCGCGCCGCTGGCCGTCATCCTTGAAATCCGCATCCGATGTAAGCGGTCAAATCCCATGCGTCAATGATGCGCGGTCTTCATTCGGTACGGCTCAGAGGATGAAAAAGCGCAGACCGAAGGAACGGCTTTCCCCCGGCTGAAGAATATTGAACTCACCGGCGGCCTCAAGCTCGCTACGCCCCACCCAGCGATGCGAAACCGGCTCGATGCCGAGCACGTTCGCCGGTGCCTGCTGGTTGCGCCACATCTGCAGATGGGGCAGCGTCTCCGTGCGAAAACGCACGGTGAGCGTCTTCCCGCCAATGGCCGCAATCGGGCCGAGTTTCAATTCCGCCCATTCAGTCTTGCCGGCCGACACGCAGAAAACAGTGCCCGGCTCCTCGCCAAAACGCAAGCCATGGCCGCCGCCATCCAGCATTGCGCCTTCAAGCCGCACCGCATCGTCAAACAGGCGAGCGCCGACATTCATATGGTACATCAGGAATACTGGGATCGGCCGCCCGGACGTATTGACGATCCTGTCATCGAGGCTGACCTCGCCGCTTTCGCCATCGATCTTCCATGTCCGTTCCAGCAGCGCCGTGCCGCCATCGGCAAGCTTCACGGGAACCTCGACGCGCGCCAGCGCATTGGACTCGAGAACATCGAACGCGGTGATCGTTGCGGGATGCGAGGAGAAGGAGCCATGCAAGGGATATCGACGCCCCTCGCGGTCACCATCAATCGGTTCGGGATGACGGATATGATCGGGACCACAGGTAAAAAGAAAGCCTTCAAGCGAGTGGTCGATACGCGCATCGCCATCATCGGGAATAGCGCGGCCGGGCGCGATGTCTATGCCATCGACGACGCAGGCGCCGATATCGAAAACGGAGGTCTCATCGAGGAAAATGCGTGGCGATCTGCCAGCCTGAAACGAACGCAAGACAACCTCCCTGTGGCAGTAAAAACGCATGGTTCACGGAAACGCTACTAACCGTGACGGAAATTAAGATTGCATTAACCGCGAATTCACCTTTTTCACAATAGGGTCAAGATTACGGTGTGTTTATCGGTGACGAAGCAAGGGATAGCAGAATCGTGAAACAGTTTCTTAACGCAGCTCTGGGCCTGACGATCGCCGTGGCGTCGATTTTCGCTCCGCTACAGGCTGGCGCGCAGCAGCGTTATGGCGAACAGACCATGCTGGTTACGCCGGATGGCCGCGTTCTCGATTTCATGCCGGAACGTGGCGACATCGTCATCAGCCGTGACGCAATGGGTCGTACCGTGTTCTACGACCAGTACGGCAACCTGCTGGCCACCGAAATGCCCTCCGGCTACCAGCAGCGGCAGCAGGTACGCCAGCGCGACACCACCTATTATCCACCCGCCCCCGGTGGCCAGTATCGTGAGCCGCCGCGCGACTACGGTTATCAGGACAACGGCAACGTGCGCGATTATCGCGAATATCGCGGCGACGGCTCCGATGAGAATCTCTACACCGGTTCCGTGCCAGCCCCCGGCGCGGTGGAAAGCGGCCCGCTCGGCCAGCCGATGCCGGGAGAAAGCACCACGGCCGCCGTTCCGCAACCGGACCACCTGATCGAGCGGCATACGCCGGTAACGACGCCGGTCAACCGTTCCCGCCAGGAAATCGTCGCGCTCCAGACCTTCCTCGACCGCGAGGGCATCTCCCCCGGCGTGATCGACGGGAAGATGGGCGACAATGTCAACAAGGCCATAGCCGCCTGGCAGGACATGACGGGCGAAAAGCTCGACCCGAACAATTCAGAAGACATTCTGGAACGCCTGCGCGCCTCGGGCGGCATGCCGATTGTGGATTACACGATCACCGCCGCCGATGCCGCCGGCCCCTACGTGGCCTCCATCCCGGACGACTATGCCGAGAAATCGCAGCTTCCTGCCCTTTCCTTCACGTCGACCTCGGAAGCGCTGGCCGAACGCTTCCATATGGATGAGAACTATCTGAAAGAGCTGAACCCCGGCGTCGATTTCTCCGTGCCCGGCACTATCATCAAGGTCGTCAATCCCGGCGAGGCGAAGAAGGGGCAGGTCGCCCGCATCGTTGCGCACAAGGGTATCAAGCAGGTCTTCGCCTATGGCCAGGACGGCAATCTGATTGCCGCCTATCCAGCCACGATCGGCTCCACGGACACGCCCTCGCCAAGCGGCACCCATACGGTAGAGCGTATCGCGCTCAATCCGGGCTACACCTATAATCCCAAGATCAACTTCAAGCAGGGTCAGAACGACAAGATCCTGCAGATCCCGCCGGGCCCGAACGGTCCTGTCGGCACGGTCTGGATCGCCCTGTCGAAGCCGACCTACGGCATTCACGGCACGCCGGAACCCTCGAAGATCGGCAAGACGAACAGCCATGGCTGTATTCGCCTGACCAACTGGGATGCCACCGAACTGGCGAAAATGGTCCGTCCCGGTGTGGTGGTCGAATTCGCGGAATAAATCGACTGGAAGAAAAGGAAAAAGCCCGGCGGTCCGGGCTTTTTTAGTTATGACGTTTCAGTCGCGCTTTTCCGTCAGGAAATATAGCAGCGCGGTTACCGGAAGAGCAAAGCCGATCCAGGAGGCGGCTTGCCATTCGCCAACCGCATAGGCCCAGCCGCCAACGGCGGAACCAATTGCACCGCCCATGAAGAATGTCGCCATATAGATGCCGTTCAGGCGGCTGCGGAATTCCGCCCCCAGCGTGAAGATCGCCCGCTGCCCGAGCACCAGATTGGTGGTGACACCGAAATCCAGAACGATTGCGGCAATGACAAGAATGGCGAGCGCCAGATGCGATCCCTCAGGCGCAAGATGCGTGACGGCGAAAGAGAGTGCTACCGCCAGCAGTGCAAAGAATGTCGCCGCCCGCGTCCAGCCGCGATCGGCCATCCGCCCGGCAATCGGGGCGGCGACGGTGCCGGCCGCACCAGCCAGTGCGAAGAGTGCGATCTCACCCTGGCTGAGATTGAAATGCGGCCCACTCAGATAAAGAGGCGTCGTGGTCCAGAACAGGCTGAAGGCCGCGAAGAGAAAGGCATGATAGATCGCCCGCCGCCGCAGGACGGGCGTGTGGAGCGCCAGCCGGCCCATCGAAGCCATCAAGGCGCCATAGCTCAGCCGCGCTTCAGGCATACGGGTCGGCAGGAGCCGGAAAAGCACCACGGCAAGAAGCGCCATGACGGCCGCAGACGTCAGAAACACACCGCGCCAGGAGACAACTTCCGACAGAAGGCTGGAAACCGGCCGCGCCAGCATGATGCCGGCCATCAACCCGCTCATGACATTGCCGACCACCCGCCCGCGAATGGCGTGCGGCGCCATATGGGCCGCATAGGGAACGATGACCTGCACCGCCACCGAACTGACCCCTACTAGGAAGGCTGCGATCAGAAACGGCGTCGCATGTGGCGCGAATGCTGCGGCCGCAAGGGAAAGCACCGCCATGGAGACGGAGCCGACGACCAGCTTGCGGTTTTCCACGAGATCGCCGAGCGGCACGACAAACAGCAGACCGATACCGTAACCAATCTGTGTCAGGGTCACGATCAGCCCCGTCGCGCCAGCGGAAAGACCAAGCTCCGCACCGATGATGCCGGCAAGCGGCTGACCATAATAAAGATTGGCCGCGATCAATCCGCAGGCTGTCGCCAGCAGGAAAGTCAAAGCCGGGGAAATGGATGGTGCCTGAATATCATCCCCATCAATCACACGCGTCGTCATCATTTTCTCCAATATGGAAACAATCGTTTCCTAAATATTCACAAAATTACTCGGCAAGCCTCATGGCAATATCCACCACGGCCACCATGTCTTTAAGGCTCCGCCCTGTCTTTCCCACCACGCGCATACCGTACATCATGCACAGCATCGCCCGCGCAAGATCATCGGGATCGGCCTTGGACCGCACGGAACCATCCTTCTGCCCTTCGGCAACAAGGCGGGCGACGATCCGCTCCCTCGCCTTCACGGCCCTCTCGACTACAACGGCGATGTCGTCGTCCAGTGCCGCCAGATCAGCAGCGGCACCAACCACCAGACATCCGTCGGAGCCAACACCGCCGTAGGATCGTTCGGCGTAAAACATCAGCCCCGCTCTCAGCCGCTCATAACCGGTGTCGAAACCGGCCACAGCTGCCTCGAAACGCTCGGTCTGTATGATCCTGTAGCGCTCCATCGTCGCGATGAAGACGGCTTTCTTATCCTTGAAGGCCTTGTAGAGGCTACCCTGGGCCAGCTCCATCGCATCGGTAAGATCGCCTACCGAGGTGGCGTGATAACCGCGCCGCGAGAATACCTTGATCGCGCCATCGAGCGCGCGTTCAAGATCGAACTCGCGCGGGCGGCCGCGATGGCGCTGTTCCGGGGAATGGGGCTGGCTGAAATTGCTCATGAGCGGAATATAGGAAACGATCATTTCCAAATCAAGCAAAAATTTCGCGCCATGAAGAGGACGTGGGAGCGCCTCGTAAAGGCCGCCTCTTCTCCGCATTTTGGTGGGGAACCCATTTCACCAAACCGTCGCACCGTCGCCGCAACCGGGCGGGATTCGCAACGCGAGGTCAGGCAGCCCTGCGTGTCACGAGACGTGCCAGGTGCGCAACGCGCCTCGGAAGTCTTTTCGGCAGGAGGTTGATGACTTCCTCGGCAAAGGCCGCCGCATTTTCTACCGCCTTGTCGATATTGCTGACCTTCTTGCCATCCAGACAGAGAAGCGTGCCGCCATAGTCGAAAATATCGCGATAGGCCGCCCGCTCGACAATCGCCGTGTTGAGCACGGAGACGTTCTTTTCCGCCAGCAGCATCTTGACGAGCAACAGCGAACGCGTTGCCACCATGGCGTTGACCCGTGTCAGCACGATGGAATGGGCGATCGCCTTGCCCATCTTGCGGTTCAGGAATTCTATGTGATCGAGAACTTCGGCAGCGCCACGCGCATCCATGGCCGATCCCTGTACCGGGATCAGAACATGATCGGAAATACCCAGAGCCATGGTCAAAAGCGGCGTTTTTGCGCCGGGCAGGTCAATGATGAAACAGTCTGTATTGGCCCGGTTTTCGCGAATGTGGCCTTCAAGCGAAGCCATCGTCACATGCGAAATCACTGACAGGTTTTCTACCATGCCCGAGAGTTCGTACCAGCGGGAAATCCACAATTGCGGATCGGCATCCAGAACCGTCACCCGATGGCCGCTACGGGCGAGTTCGGTCGCCAGAAGCAGCACGGCCGTGGTTTTTCCCGCGCCGCCCTTGGTATTGGCGAAAGTGATGACTGACATGATACCCCCTGTTTGTCAGAGCCGTTTCATGCTCATTCACGCACCGACGCACTTCATGGTGCTTTCCATAATCTTAACGAACAGGGTTAATAAAACACTAATAACGATTACGCCGCGTAACAAAAAGCCCGCGATGGCGTCGCGGGCTTCATGGATTAGAGGTCGTATGGTCGCCGGCACCGATGCGGGGTACAGCGTCGCCGCAGGTTTCTTCTCCCCGCCGGGGAGAAGAAACAAGCGGCACCCTCTCAACCTCTCACAAACCCGGCGATCAAAGGTAACTCCTTAAAAGCAAGCCTCAAAAAGCGCCTTGGTATTCTCAAGCGTCATCGGCACCGGATTGCCACCGCAGCTCGGGTCCTTGATCGCTTCCGCCGCCAGTTCGTCGATACGATCCGGCTTGATGCCCATGGCGGTGAGGTTCTCAGGCACGCCGAGTTCCTTGCGAAGCTCCAGCACATAGTCATAAAAGCCGTCGAAACCGCCGGAAATGCCAAGATAGGCAGCGGCGCGGGCAATCTTGTCCTCGATGGCAGGACGGTTGAAGCGCAGCACCGCCGGCATGACGACGGCATTGGTCATGCCGTGATGGGTGTTGTAGACAGCGCCGATCGGATGCGAGAGCGAGTGAATGGCCCCCAGCCCCTTCTGAAAGGCAACCGCCCCCATGGCCGCCGCCGCCATCATGTTGGTGCGGGCTTCAATATCCGTACCGTCCTTATAGGCGCGCGGCAGGAATTCCTTGACGAGACGCAGACCCTCCAGCGCCACACCGGCGCTCATCGGATGATAGAAGGGCGAGGAATAGGCCTCCAGGCAATGGGCGAAAGCATCCATGCCCGTGCCGGCCGTGATGACTTTCGGCATACCAACCGTCAGCTCCGGATCGCAAATGACGACGCCGGGCAAGAGCTTCGGATGGAAGATGATCTTCTTCACATGCGTCTGCGAATTGGTGATGACGCTGGCGCGACCGACTTCCGAACCGGTGCCGGCCGTCGTCGGAACGGCAACGATAGGCGCGATCTTGGAAGCGTCCGCCCGTGTCCACCAGTCGCCAATATCCTCGAAATCCCAGACCGGGCGGGTCTGCCCAGCCATGAAGGCGATGGTCTTGCCAAGATCGAGGCCCGAGCCGCCGCCGAAAGCGACGACGCCGTCATGGCCGCCATCGCGATAGGCCTTCACACCCGCTTCCATGTTGATTTCATTCGGGTTCGGATCGACCTCGGCGAAGATCGCCCGGCCGAGACCCGCCTCTTCCAGCACATCCAGCGCATGCGCGGTGATCGCCATATTGGCAAGGCCGCGATCCGTAACGAGAAGCGGCTTCTTGATACCAAGCGTCTTGCAGGCTTCCGCCAGTTCCTTGATCCGGCCACGGCCAAGCTTGACGGCGGTGGGATAGCTCCAGTTGGCGACGATATTCATTTCGTGACTTTCTTCAGATGGTAGGATTTCGGACGGGTCAGGTTCTGGAAACCGAGGACGGAGAGCGAACCGCCACGGCCCGTTTCCTTCACACCGGTCCAGCAAAGCGCCGGGTCGAGATAATCAGCGCGGTTCATGAACACGGTTCCGGTTTCGATCTCGCGGCCGATGCGCCCGGCACGGGCGGCATCCTGCGTCCACAGCGAAGCAGTCAGCCCGTATTTGCTGTCATTCATCAGCGCGATGGCTTCGTCATCGTTCTTCACCTTCATTATACCGACCGCCGGGCCGAAGGTTTCTTCGGTCATGAACTCCATGGAGTGATCGACATTGACGAGGATTTGCGGCGCGACATAGGCGCTTTCGCCATCATCGGCAGGGAATAGCTTCGGATCTACCAGCGCTTTCGCGCCCTTGGCAACTGCATCCGCGATCTGCGCACGCACCACCTTGGCGAAACGTTTGTTGGCCATCGGCCCGAGCGTCGTTTCCTGCTCCAGCGGATTGCCGAGCTTGTAATTGGAAACCCACGCGACCGACTTCTCGACAAAGGCGTCATAGAGGTTTTCGTTGACATAGATGCGCTCGATGCCGCAGCAGCATTGCCCGGAATTATAGGTGGCGCCATCCATCAGCGTATCGACGGCGGCATCCAGATCGGCATCCTCCATCACATAACCGGGGTCCTTGCCGCCAAGTTCAAGACCTAGACCGGTGAAGGTGCCGGCAGCGGCGCGCTCGATGGCGCGGCCACCTTCCACCGAACCGGTGAAGTTGACGAAGTTGAAAAGGCCTTCGGAAATGAGCGCCGAGGTCGTACCGTGGTCGAGGAAGACATTGATGAAGACATCGTCAGGCACACCGGCCTCGACAAAAGCCCGCACCATGCGCTCGCCCACCAGCAGCGTCTGCGCCGCATGTTTGATGACGACCGTATTGCCGGCCATCAAAGCCGGCGCGACGGTGTTGATCGCCGTCATGTAAGGATAGTTCCAGGGCGCTATGACGAAGACCACGCCATGCGCCTCACGCTCGATGCGGCGTTCGAAATTGCCGCTTTCCTCGATGACGAGCGGCGCCAACGCATCGGCTGCAATGGAGGCGACATAGTTGGAGCGTTCGTTAAACCCCTTGAACTCGCCGCCATAGCGCACCGGACGGCCCATCATATGGGCAAGTTCCGGCACGACCTCATCCACCATCTCGTTGAGGCGTGCGACACCTTTCAGAACCAACTGAACGCGGTCCTCAAGCGGGCGTCGAGCCCAGTCCTTCTGCGCCTTGCGCGCCTTTGAAACGGCGGCCCGTGCCGCCTCCAGCGACATCGCCTCCCGCTCGGCATAAACCGAGCCGTCGATGGGCGAGATATTCTGGATCATGGTCATGATGTTTTCCCGTAATGATTAGGCCCGTTCGAAACCGCGCGCCACTTCCCAGTCGGTCACGCGGCGGTCGTATTCTTCCTGTTCCCACGCCCCGGCGCGGACGTAATGATCGATCACATCGTCGCCAAAGGCGCTGCGCAGCATTTTCGATCCGTCCAGAAACGCAGTGGCGTCACGCAGCGTCTTGGGTATCTCGCGCACATCCTTGCCGCCATAGGCATCGCCGACAAATTCGGGCTCAAGTTCAAGTTTATTTTCGATGCCGTCAATGCCTGCTGCAAGCAGGGCAGCCATGGCGAGATAGGGGTTGAGATCGGAGCCGCCCACGCGGCATTCGATGCGGATGCCCTTGGTATCGGCGCCACAGAGGCGATATCCCGCCGTGCGGTTGTCGAGGCTCCAGATCGCCTTCGTGGGCGCAAAGGTTCCGGCCATGAACCGCTTGTAGGAATTGATGTAGGGCGCCAGAAAATAGGTGATCTCGCTGGCATGGGCCAGAAGGCCGGCAACATAATGCCGCATCAGTTCGGACATGCCATGCTCGGCGTCCTTGTCCAGAAAAGCCGGGGTCTTGCCGTCGAGGCTCCACAGCGACTGGTGAATATGCGAAGAACTGCCGGCGGCATTGTAGTTCCACTTAGCGAGGAACGTCACGGCCTTGCCCTTGGACCAGGCGATCTCCTTGGTGGCGTTCTTGATAATGGCGTGCCGGTCGGCCATGGTCAGCGCCTCGGCATAACGAACGTTGATTTCCGCCTGACCGGGAGACGCCTCGCCCTTGGAATTTTCAACCGGAATGCCGGCACCCTGCAGACCCTTGCGCAGCGCCCGCATAACATCCTCTTCCTTGGTTGTCTGGAAGATATGGTAATCTTCATTATAGCCGCTGGCGAGGTTCAGCCCCTTATAGCCGCCGGCGCGCGCCGCGTCGAAGGTCTGGTCGAACAGGAAGAATTCCAGCTCGGTCGCCATATAGGCCTTCAGCCCCATGGCCTCCAGCCGCGCCACCTGCTTTTTCAACAGTGCGCGCGGTGAATGGGGCACCTCTTCGTGTGTGTGATGATCGAGAACGTCGCACAGCACCAGCGCCGTGCCTTCCAGCCACGGCACACGCCGCAGCGTCGAAAGATCGGGCTTCAGCACATAATCGCCGTAACCCTTTTCCCAGCTGGACGATTTGTAACCGGGAACGGTTTCCATTTCCATGTCGGTAGCGAGTACGTAATTGCAGCTATGGGTTTCCTCATAGGCGCTTTCAACAAAAAACTCGGCCTGAAACCGCTTGCCCATCAGACGCCCCTGCATGTCCACAAGGCAGGCCAGAACCGTGTCGATGCGGCCCTCAGCGACATCCATTTTAAGCGCGTCGAATGTGTAGCTCGTCATTTTATCCGTCCCCTTTAGTGTCGTGACCGGGCGGCCGTATCCGGCCGCCCGTTTGTTTGAGCATCAGGCCTTTGCAGCCGCCGCTGCCATGGCAGCCTGCTTGTGCTCCAGCGCGAATTCCTCTTCCGGCGAGAGGATGAGGCGATGACGGCCGATGAAAGCGAAATAGGCGATGGCGACCGCAAACCAGACGGCGACCCAGAGCACGCCCTTTGTGAAGTTCGGATCCTGGATCTGGTAGAGCAGCGTGACGATGGCGATGATGATTGTCAGCACCGCACCGGGAATGCCGAAGGGCGAGCGGAACGGCCGCTCGATATGCGGCAGGTTCTTGCGGAGCAGGATGAACGAAATCGCCTGCATGATGTAGGAGAACATCGCGCCGAACACGGCCATGTTCAAAAGCACGCTGCCGATGATGCTGCCGCCCTGTTCCGCACCCAGCGCGAACCAGATGACCAGCATGACCGCGAGCCCGACTATGGCGCCGGTGATGTTGGCCACGTATGGCGTGCGGTATTTCGAATGCGTGATCGACAGCACGGTCGGAAAGTAACCCGCACGCGACAGCGAATAGATCTGGCGGCCCTGCGCATAGAGGATCGTATGAAAACTTGCGATCAGGCCCGTGAGAGCCACGAGACCAAGCAGCACCACGCCGCCATCGCCATAGATCGCCTTGAAACCGTCCAAAAGCGGCTCAAGCGACGAGCTGAGATGGAAGGCGCCGACGCCCGGCAGCGACGGGTTGAGCAGCACGATCATGAAGGCCGAAACCATCAGCGTGACCATGCCAAGGATGATTCCCTTCGGCATGTCGCGTTTCGGATCGACGGATTCCTCAGCCGCGAGCGGCAGCTGCTCGATGGCGAGGAACAGCCAGACCGCGAAAGGCAGCGTGGCGAGAACGCCCGAAAAACCGAACGGGAAGAACGAGCCACCGCCCTCCGGCAGTTCCACCGCCTTGCCATCAGGTCCGACGCCGATGTTGAGCGCAAAACGCGAAAAATCGATATTGGGAATGGCACTGATCCAGAAGAACACCAGAACGGCGAGCGAAATCAGCGTGATGACGAGCGTCACCTTGAAGGAAAGCTCGAGCCCGAAGACGTTGAGAGCAAGGAATATAGCGTAAAACGCTATCCACACGAAGGGTGAATAGGCCGGATCGAGGCCGAGAATCGAGTTCACATAGGCTGTGATGAAGGTGACGACGACCGCCGGCGTCAGCACATATTCAACATTCTCGCAAAGGCCGGTGATGAAGCCGCCCCATGGGCCCATGGCCGTGCGGGCGAAGGAATAGGCCGCACCCGTGTGTGGCAGCGCCGGGCTCATTTCGGCGATCGAGAATGTCAGCCCAAGATACATGATGGCGATGATGATGCCCGCCACCAGCATGCCGCCCCAGCCGCCGGTGGAGAAACCGAAATTCCATCCGGAAAAATGCCCTGATATGACCGCGCCGACGCCAAGCGACCAGAGCGACCACACGCCCGCATAACGGGATAGTCCGCGTTTTTCGAAATAGGATGCATCAGCTTTCTTGTAGCTGACGCCTGACGATGAACTGTCCATGCCCTTCTCTCCTGATAAGAAAAAAACAAGCCAGTCAGCCGTTATTGGCCGATTGTGCCCCAGTCTTCGGCGCCATCAGGAAACTCCCGGATCGCGCCGCACGCATCTGCTGTTCCCGTACCGCTTCGTTTTCCGGCTTCTTTGACCGGATGGCGGCAGTCTCCCTTCGACGCCTGACCCCGGTGTGTTCACCATCGGCCGGCCCCTGCTCCCTCACTCGTCGATCGATGCGAGTGCCTTCCCCATAAGCTCGTGTAGAAATGCGGCGATGTTCGCCTGCTCTCCTTCATCGGCGATCAGATCGTTGCGGATCTCGATCATGACGTTCAAAAGCCCGTCCGGCAGCGCATGCAGTCGCAACGTATGCGTCACGCCATCTTCCGGGCCATAAGGATCGTTGCGATTGACCGTGAGCGAGGCCCCTTCGGCGCCTGTCAGCATGGCGTCAGCGAGACGGCTGTCGGTATCATGCAGGATGCCGATCTCAACCTCGCGGAACCGGCCATGATAAACCGGCGTGAAACTGTGGATGGTCACCACCACCACCTTGCGGCGCTTCGCCTGCCGCTCGGCGATGATCTCGCTCACCCGGTCGTGAAACGGCACATACAGCGCTGACGTTCGGGCAAACCGCTCCGCTTCGGTGAGGTCGAAATTGCCGGGAATATCATACACTTCGCTTCTCACCGGCATGGCGGACGGCGATTCGGGGGGCCTGTTGCAATCATAGACCAGGCGGGAAAACCTCTGATAAATGAGCGTCGCGTCGAGCTTCTCCGAAAGCAGACGGGCAACGGCCAGAGCGCCGGGGTCCCATGCCACATGACTTGAAAGAACCTCGGGCGACAGGCCGAGCGTGCCTAATCTTTGCGGGACGGTGGCCGAAGCATGTTCGCAGACGAGCAGGACATCGCCCGCCGCACCGGCATTCTCGATGCCAACGGCCTGCCCTTCCGCTTCTGTGAAAAACCGCGAACGCACCGTCATGCACGTACCCCACCCGGAAAACCGTCTTCCCTAACGGCGAAAAGAATTCTTCACATTATGGCGGGAGTCAAATGGAATTTTGAAATTTTCTCTTCATTTTTCCATTGACTCAATCACGGGCAGAGATGTTTATTTTAGCCCACACACCGGCAGAAAGACCGGAAGGGGAAAGATTTGCGCAACACCGCGGCCACCGTGTCGGACGTCATCCATGCCCATTACGACGCGCTGACACGTTCCGAAAAACGGCTGGCAGAAAGCCTGCTCGGCAATTATCCGGTGTCCGGCCTCGGCAGCATCACCACGATTGCCGAAAATGCCGGTGTTTCCACCCCGACAGTGGCGCGGATGGTGCAGAAGCTCGGCTATAAGGGCTACCCCGAATTTCAGGCGCATCTGCACCAGGAGCTGGAAGCGACGATCTCCGGTCCGGTGGCCAAACATGACCGCTGGGCAACCAACGCGCCGGGCCTGCACATTCTCAACCGTTTCGCCGACGCCATTACCGGCAATCTGCGCGATACGCTTGGGGATCTCGATACCGCCGTCTTCGACAATGCCGCCGCGCTGCTTTCCGACCGCAAGCGCAGCATCTACTTCGTCGGCGGGCGCATCACCGGTGCGATTGCCGAATATTTCTTCACCCACATGCAGGTGATCCGGCCGAAGACAACGCTGATGTCGTCCAACTCCAGCGCCTGGCCGCAATATATGCTGAATATGAGCGCCGGCGATGTGCTCGTCATTTTCGACATCCGCCGTTACGAGCACGATATGACGACGCTGGCAGAGGTGGCCAAGGCAAATGGGGTGCAGATCATCCTCTTTACCGACCAGTGGACATCGCCGGTGGCGCGTCATGCGCTGCATATTTTCCGGGTCAAAATAGAGGCCCCGTCCGCGTGGGATTCGTCTGTCGTTACGCTTTTTGTCGTCGAGGCGCTGATCGAAGCGGTGCAGAGCGGCACGTGGGACGAGACCAAGGAACGCATGAACGCACTGGAGGGCCTGTTTGAACAGACACGCCTGTTCCGACGCCCTGACAGAACGTGAATATGCGTAGCCGGCATACGACTTGACGCCGATGCCGCACGCTGATTGGATACCTGCGATCGCTACCAGCACGATAAAGCAGGGGAAAAACCAAGCTGGGGAACGCATCTGGTCTAACGGACAAAAACGGTCAACTCCCGCAATTGCTGGCAAAAAGCCCGATAATGGCGGAAAATGGGTTTAAAGTGGCGGAATCCGGATAAATGAATTGCCATCCAGCCGTCACATTAGCTTCATCGAGAATCCGTATCAGCGTCCGCAATATGAGAACACGAAGAGGAGAAAAAAGTGATCTCTCACTGCCGCCGACTGCTTGCTACAACCACCGCACTGGTCATCGCCTCCACCGCTATTGCCGCCGCTGAGCCGAGCGCCGAACTGATCGCCGCCGCCAAGAAGGAAGGCATGCTGACCACCATCGCCCTGCCGCACGACTGGTGTGGTTACGGCGACGTGATCGCCGCCTTCAAGGCGAAATATCCGGAAATCACCGTCAATGAACTGAACCCCGACGCCGGCTCCGCCGACGAAGTCGAAGCAGTCAAGGCAAACAAGGACAATAAGGGCCCGCAGGCGCCTGACGTCATTGACGTCGGTCTTGCTTTCGGCCCGCAGATGAAGGCCGAAGGCCTGCTGCAGCCCTACAAGGTCTCCACCTGGGACGAAATTCCTGACAACGTCAAGGATTCCGAAGGTTACTGGTACGGCGATTATTACGGCGTGATGTCGTTCTTCGTGAACAAGGATCTTGTCAAGGAAACGCCGAAGGACTGGGCAGACCTTCTGAAGGCTGACTATTCCGGTCAGGTCGCGCTTGCGGGTGACCCGCGCGCCTCCAACCAGGCTATCCTCGGTGTTCTCGCCGCCGGTCTTTCAACCGGAGCAAAATCCGGCAAGGAAGCCGGTGAAGCCGGCCTGAAATATTTCGCCGACCTCAACAAGGCTGGCAACTTCCTGCCGACTATTGGCAAGGCCGGTACACTTGCACAGGGTGCCACGCCGATTATCGTTGCCTGGGACTATAATGCGCTATCCTGGAAGAAGACGCTGAACGACAACCCGCCGACGGAAGTCGTCGTTCCCGAGAAGGGCGTTCTCGCCGGTGTTTACGTGCAGGGCATTTCCGCTTACGCCCCGCATCCGAATGCTGCCAAGCTGTGGATGGAGCACCTCTACTCCGACGACGGTCAGCTCGGCTGGCTGAAGGGTTATTGCCACCCGATCCGCTTCAACGCCATGGTCAAGGCCGGCAAGGTTCCGCAGGACCTGATCGACAGCCTGCCGCCGGCAGCAGCCTATGAAAAGGCGATCTTCCCGACGCTCGAGGAAGTCGATGCCAACAAGGCGGCCGTCACTGGCGGCTGGGATAGCGTTGTCGGCGCGAACGTGAAGTAAATTGTTGAAAACGCACCCCGGCCGATCAAAGCCGGGGTGCTTCTTTTATAATATAGACCTTTATAGACAGACCGTTTGAAAACGGCGTTTGGGGACAAGGATGCCATCAACCAACACCGGCGGACCATCCGACGCGCGCAGAAAGCTGCCGCTGCATTGGATAGGCGTCGTACCTTTTGCCGTTTTTGTGCTGCTGTTTCTGATTATGCCGACGATGAAGATCGTCGTTGGCGCGTTCCAGCGGACAGACGGAACTTTCACGCTTGAAAACATTGCAGGGCTTTTTACCGCATCCATCCTTTCGGCCTACTGGATCTCGATAAAGATCAGCCTCGCTTCTGCAGCGCTCGGCTGCCTGATCGGCTTTGCCGTCGCCGCGGCCGTAGTGCTCTGTGGTCTGCCGCAGCGTATCCGCGGACCGCTTCTCACCTTTTCAGGCGTCGCCTCGCAATTCGCCGGGGTACCGCTTGCCTTCGCCTTCATCGCCACGCTTGGCCCGGTCGGCCTCCTGACCGTCTTCCTGAAGACGCAGATCGGCATCGATCTCAGGATGCTCGGCTTCAACATCCTGTCCTTCTGGGGTCTCACCGTCACCTATCTGTTCTTCCAGATTCCGCTGATGATCCTCATCATCACGCCCGCTCTTGACGGCCTGAAGCGCGAATGGCGCGAAGCGGCGGAAATTCTCGGAGCCACCGGCTTTCAATATTGGCGCATGGTGGCCTTTCCGATCTTGCTGCCGTCGCTGCTCGGCACCATGTCGCTGCTGTTTGCCAATGCCTTCGGCGCAGTGGCCACCGCAATTGCGCTCACCGGCTCCTCGCTCAACATCGTACCGATCCTGCTCTTCGCGCAGATTCGCGGCGACGTTCTCGGCAATCCGCATCTCGGTTACGCGCTCGCCTTCGGCATGATCGTCGTGACAGGCATTGCCAATGCACTTTATATCTGGCTGCGCGCCCGCAGCGAAAGGTGGCTGAAATGAAGCGTTTCTTCGCCTGGGGCGCGCTGATTTTCGGCCTGCTCTATTTCGCCCTGCCGCTGATCGGCATGACCAATTTCTCGCTGAAAATGCGGCGCGGCGAATATTCTTTCGACGCTTATGCCAAGGTGCTGGGCGACCCGCGCTTCCAGGAAACCTTCAGCTATTCCGTCGTCATGGCGCTGTTCACCATCATTTTCGGCGTCCTGCTGGTGGTGCCGACCGCCTATTGGGTGCGTCTGAAACTGCCGGGCCTGCGCCCCTATATCGAATTCATCACGCTTCTGCCGCTGGTCATCCCGGCCATCGTCATCGTCTTCGGTTATATCAGGCTTTACAACACCTCCAGCTGGCTGCCGCTGACCGGCACGAGCTTCGGCACCAACCTGCTTCTGATGTTCGGTTATGCCACGCTCGCCCTGCCCTATATGTACCGCGCCGTCGATACCGGCCTCAGAACCATCGACGTGGCGACACTGACGGAAGCGGCGCAGAGCCTTGGCGCGGGCTGGACGACCATCCTTTCGCGCATCATCCTGCCCAATGTTCTGGTCGCCGTGCTGTCGGGCGCCTTCCTGACCTTCGCTATCGTCATCGGTGAATTCACCATGGCAGCCCTTTTGAACCGCCCGGCCTTCGGCCCCTACATGCAGCTGCTGGGTGCCAACCGCGCCTATGAACCGGCAGCGCTTGCCGTGATTTCCTTCGGCATTACCTGGGGTTGCCTCGGTCTGATCCAACTCGTTTCACGCTACCAGAAGGGCGCGCCTCCCAAGGCCTGAGGACAATATTTCATGAGCTTTTTGACACTTAGCAACATCAAGAAATCCTTCGGCTCCGTCCAGGTCGTACATGATTTCAACATGGCCATCGAAAAGGGCGAGTTCGTCTCCTTCCTCGGGCCATCGGGCTGCGGCAAGACCACGGTACTGCGCATGATCGCCGGTTTCGAAATCCCGACCGGAGGGTCGATCGTCATCAACGGCAAGGACCAGACAACGCTCCGGCCCAACCAGCGCAATATTGGCATGGTGTTCCAGGCTTATGCGCTGTTCCCGAACATGAACGTCTATGAAAACGTCGCCTTCGGCCTGAAAGTCGCTGGCAAACCGAAAGCCGAAATCGACGCGCGCGTGAAAGAAATGCTCCAGCTCATCCACCTGGAGCATCTGGCTGACCGTTATCCCTACCAGATGTCGGGTGGCCAACAGCAACGCGTGGCGTTGGCCCGTGCGCTCGCGCCGAAGCCGGAAGTGCTTTTGCTGGACGAACCGCTCTCGGCACTCGACGCCAAGATCCGTGTTTCGCTGCGCGAGGAAATCCGTCAGATTCAGCAGAAACTCGGCATCACTACCATTTTCGTGACCCACGATCAGGAAGAGGCCCTGTCGATTTCCGACCGCATCGTTGTCATGAATGCCGGCCGCGCCGACCAGATCGGCTCGCCCTTTGATATCTACAACACGCCCGCGACCCGCTTCGTCGCTTCCTTCGTGGGCACGCTGAACCTCATCGACGCGATCGTGGCGGACTCCTCATCCAACACCATCCAGGTCGGGGAGCAGCAGATCACCCTGCAAAAGCCGGTCAATGCGGCAAACGGCGAAAAAATCACCCTTGCCCTGCGCCCTGAAGCGGGTTCGCTCGGCAGCGACGCGAAAGGCGATGTCGCCATTTCCGGCACGGTCACCTCCAGCCAGTTCCTCGGCTCGGTCATCCGCACCCGCCTCGATCTCGGCGGATCCACGCTGTCATTCGACATGTTCAACGATCCCGGCACAGCACCGCCCGCCGTCGGTGAGCAGGTCACGCTGAAATTCGCAGCCGGCGACCTGATGCTCATCAAGGACTAAAACGCTTTTCCAGACGCAAAACCGCTTCGCCCATTTGCGGGAGATGGTAGAGCAGGTATGACTTCGAACCTGCATACCAACGATGTGAGGCCATGATGCGCGCGCTTTATTACGAACGATTCGGTGAGACCCCCGTTGTCGCGTCCCTGCCGGATCCGGAACCGACAGATGGCGGTGTGGTCATCGAGGTAAAGGCCACCGGCCTTTGCCGAAGTGATTGGCACGGTTGGATGGGACATGACCCGGATATTCGCCTGCCGCATGTTCCCGGCCACGAATTCGCCGGGGTGATTGCCGCTGTCGGCAAAAACGTCACCCGCTTCAAGACCGGCGACCGCGTCACCGTGCCCTTCGTCTCCGGCTGCGGTCATTGCCATGAATGCCGCTCCGGCAACCAGCAGGTCTGCGAGGCGCAGTTCCAGCCCGGCTTCACCCATTGGGGCTCCTTCGCCGAATATGTCGCCATCGATTATGCCGATCAGAACCTCGTGCATCTGCCGGATACGATGAGCTACGCCACCGCCGCCGGCCTCGGTTGCCGTTTCGCCACCTCCTTCCGTGCCGTAACCGATCAGGGACGCCTGAAGGGCGGCGAATGGCTGGCGGTGCATGGCTGCGGCGGCGTCGGCCTCTCCGCCATCATGATCGGCGCCGGCCTCGGCGCGCAGGTCGTCGCCATCGACATTGCCGAAGACAAGCTCGAACTTGCGCGGCAGCTCGGCGCGACCGCCACCATCAACAGCCGCGCGGTTGCCGATGTTGCCGAGGCGGTTCGCGAGGTGACGGGTGGCGGTGCACATGTCTCTGTCGATGCGCTCGGCCACCCGCAGACCTGCTGCAACTCCATCAGCAACCTGCGCCGGCGCGGCCGCCATGTGCAGGTGGGGCTTATGCTCGCCGACCACGCCATGCCCGCCATTCCCATGGCGCGGGTGATCGCGCATGAGCTGGAGATCTATGGTAGCCACGGCATGCAGGCGTGGCGTTATGAGGACATGCTGGCTATGATCGAAAGCGGCAGGCTCGCGCCGGAAAAGCTGATCGGCCGCCACATCACGCTTTCCGAGGCCGCAACCGCCCTGCCCGCCATGGACAGCTTCAGGGAAAGCGGCATCAGCATCATCGACCGTTTCGAATAGGGATAATGGCTTTTGACACGGGGCACCGTTTAAGTGTCTTCCGTCAGGAGGAGCCCAACATGCTGTTTCTCGATAGCGTAACCACAAAAGAGAACCTCGACGGAAGCGACGTCTATCCCTTCTCCGTCCCTGCGCTGCGCCATCTGCAACGTCTTGAGTTCAAGACGCCGATCACCTTTTTCGCCGGCAATAACGGTTCGGGCAAATCAACACTGCTGGAAGGACTGGCGGCGGGAATGACTGCCTATGCCATCGGCAATCACGGTCAGGTAACCGGCGACCTTTACCTTCAGCACGCCGAGACCGTGGCGAAGTCGTTCTATTTCGCCCGCAAGAAATATCCGAAAATCCGCATGTTTCTGCGCGCCGAAGACGTGCTTGGTTATATCCGCCGCCAGAATGAGGAAGCGCTGGACGATTTTCGCTGGGAGCGGGAAAAGGCACTGAAAAAAGGCGAGGATTTTCCAGAGGAAACGCCCGAGACATTTCGCAGGATCGTCAGGAACAATATACTCGACCGCCGTTCCCACGGCGAAGGGTTTATGGACATCATGCAGCAGAGGTTGCACGGTGCCGGTCTTTATTTTCTGGATGAACCGGAAAGCCCGCTTTCAATGCAGAAACAGCTCGAACTCGCCGCGCTCATCCGCCATGCGGCCGATCGAGGCGGGCAATTGATCATCGCCACCCATTCGCCCGTCCTTCTGGCCATTCCAGAGGCAACGATTTATCATTTCGACGAGGATGGCATCACCGAACGTCTTTATGACGAGTTGGAGACCATAATCTTCCTGCGGCGCTTTCTCGACAGCCCATCGAAATACCTGAGTGATTGAACAGCATAAGGCTTGAAATCGCGCTGCGCTTGCCGCATTCCCATAAGTAATACGAAATTTAGAAAAGAAGCAGCCTCATGTCTCCCACCACCACACCGGCGGCAGCCCGGCCCCTCAATAGCCAGGATTACAAAACGCTCGGCCTTTCGGCCCTGGGCGGTGCGCTCGAATTTTACGACTTCATCATTTTCGTATTTTTCGCGACCGTGATCGGCCATCTGTTCTTCCCGCCTGAGATGCCGGATTGGCTGGTGATGATCCAGACCTTCGGCATCTTTGCCGCCGGTTATCTGGTGCGGCCGCTGGGCGGTATCGTACTGGCGCATTATGGCGACCGTTACGGCCGCAAGCGTGTCTTCGCTTTCTCGATCCTCTTGATGGCTCTTTCCACGCTGGGCATGGCACTGATGCCGACCTACGCCACCATTGGCGTGGCCGCTCCCATCCTGCTCATCATCCTGCGCATGCTGCAGGGTGCCGCCATCGGCGGTGAAGTGCCCGGCGCCTGGACCTTCGTTGCCGAACACGTGCCCTTCCGCCGCGTCGGCCTCGCCTGTGGTTTCCTCACCTCCGGTCTTTCCTTTGGCATCATGCTGGGCTCGTTGATCGCCTTTGCCATCAATTCGCTTTTCACGCCGGAAGACGTGGCCGGTTACGCCTGGCGCATTCCCTTCCTGCTCGGCGGCATTTTCGGCCTCATCGCCGTTTATCTGCGCCGCTGGCTGGAAGAGACACCGATCTTCATGGAAATGAAGAAGTCGAAGTCACTGACGGACAAGCTGCCGCTCGGGCTGGTGCTGAAGCACCATATGCGCGGCGTGATCATCTCCGCCCTGCTGACCTGGGTTCTGTCAGCGGCAATCGTCGTCACCACGCTGATGACGGCGACCTTCCTGCAAAAGCTCTACGGCTATACGCCAACGCAGGCGCTCGCCGGCACCAGCTTCGGCACGCTGTTCCTGATCTTCGGCGTCATCATTGCCGGGGCGCTGATCGACCGTATCGGCTCCGGCCTCTTCTTCATGGGCGCCAGCATCTTCTTCGGTATCGCCACCTTCACCTTCTACAGCTACGCCGGCACCTCGCTTCAGACCATGTTCTTGCTTTACGGCGTCATGGGCCTTTCGGTCGGCATGGCCGGTGCGGTGCCCTATGTCATGGTGCGGGCGTTTCCGGCATCCGTCCGTTTTTCCGGCCTCTCCTTCGCCTACAACGTCTCTTATGCCGTCTTCGGCGGGCTGACGCCGATCGGCGTGACGACGGCGCTTGCGATCAACCCCATGGCCCACGCCTGGTATCTGGTCTTCATCGCCGTCCTCGCCTTCGCGATCGGTCTCTACCTCTATCTGCGCGGCAGCGAGATAGAGAGCCATGTCGGCATTGAGGAACTGGCGGCGTTGCGGTCGTAGGTTCCACAGTAAACAAAAAAGCGCGGGCAAGACCCGCGCTTTTTATTTGTCCCGGCAATGCGTGAACCATCAGGCCGCGCTATCGATTTTCTCCTCGCCGTTCGTCGGCACGTAGTTGAGCACCGGACCGAGCCAGCGCTCCACTTCCTCAACCGGCATATCCTTGCGGCGCGCATAATCCAGCACCTGATCACGCTCCACCTTGGCAACGCCGAAATAATAGCTCTCGGGATGACCGATATAGATGCCGGAGACGGAAGAACCCGGCCACATGGCGTAACTTTCCGTCAATTCCACACCCGCCGCATTGGTGGCGTCGAGCAGGGCAAACAGCGTCTTCTTTTCGGTGTGGTCGGGCTGGGCCGGATAGCCAGGTGCCGGGCGGATACCGGCATAGGCCTCTCCAATCAGCTCATCACCGGCAAAAGCCTCATCCGGTGCATAACCCCAGAACTCCTTACGCACCCGCTCATGCATGCGCTCTGCAAAGGCTTCCGCAAAACGGTCGGCCAGCGCCTTCACGAGGATGGACGAATAATCGTCATTCGCCCGCTCGAAACGCTCGGCAATCGCCACTTCTTCGATACCCGCCGTTACCACGAAGCCGCCGACATAATCGGCAACACCGCTATCGACGGGCGCAACGAAATCGGAGAGCGCCACATTCGGGCGTCCATCGCGTTTGGAAAGCTGCTGACGCAGCGTGAAGAAAGTCGCCAGTTCTTCTTTACGGCTCTCATCCGTAAACAGCCTGATATCGTCACCGACAGCGTTGGCAGGCCAGAAGCCGATCACCGCACGCGGCCGGAACCAGTTCTCCTCGATGATTTTCGCAAGCATTGCCTGCGCATCGGCATAAAGCTGCCGCGCCGCCTCTCCCTGCTTTTCGTCTTCGAGAATGGCCGGGAAACGGCCCTTCAGCTCCCAGGTCTGGAAGAAGGGCGTCCAGTCGATGTACCGGGAAAGCTCTTCCAGGTCGTAGGTCTCGAATACCTTTGTGCCGAAGAACTGCGGCTTGACGGCGCTATAGCTCGACCAGTCAATCTTGTGCGCATTCTCGCGGGCGCGGGAAAGCGGCAGGCGCTGCTTCTCACGCTCGTTGCGGGCGTGAGCCTCTGCCACCTTGGCATATTCGCTGCGAATACCGTCGATATAAGCCGGCTTCTGCTCGGCGGAGAGAAGCGCCGACACGACGCCCACGGCGCGCGAGGCGTCGGTCACATAGATCGCCTGCCCCTGCTCATACCGCGGATGAATTTTTACCGCCGTATGCACACGGCTCGTCGTCGCACCACCGATTAGCAGCGGGATGTCGAAACCCTGCCGTTCCATTTCTGCGGCCACATGCACCATCTCGTCCAGCGACGGGGTAATGAGGCCGGAAAGGCCGATCACATCCACCTTTTCGGCGATTGCCGTTTCGAGGATTTTCGTCGTCGGCACCATGACGCCGAGATCGATGATCTCGTAATTGTTGCAGGCGAGAACGACACCGACGATGTTCTTGCCGATATCGTGCACATCGCCCTTGACGGTCGCCATCAGCACCTTGCCGGCCGCCTTCTTCTCTTCGCCGCCGTTCAGGCGCTTTTCTTCTTCCATGTAAGGAAGAAGCACCGCCACGGCCTGCTTCATCACGCGAGCGGATTTCACCACCTGCGGCAGGAACATCTTGCCCGAACCGAAGAGGTCGCCCACCACGTTCATGCCGGCCATCAGCGGCCCTTCGATGACGTGCAGCGGACGCTCCGCCTTCTGGCGCGCCTCTTCCGTATCGGCCTCGATATATTCGGTGATGCCGTTGACCAGCGCGTGCTCCAGCCTTTTCTCGACGGGCAGTTCACGCCAGGAAAGATCCTGAACCTTGGTATCCTTGGCGCCCGTGCCCCGGAAACGCTCCGCGACCTCCAGCAGGCGTTCGGTCGCGTCATCGCGGCGGTTCAGCACCACGTCCTCGCAGGCCTCGCGAAGCTCCGGGTCGATATTGTCATAAACCGCAAGCTGACCGGCGTTGACGATGCCCATATCCATGCCAACCTGGATGGCGTGATACAGGAACACGGCATGCATCGCCTCGCGCACCGGTTCATTGCCGCGGAAGGAGAAGGAAAGGTTGGAAACGCCACCGGAAATATGCGTAAGCGGCATGGTTTCGCGGATGGTCTTGGTGGCCTCGATGAAATCAACGCCGTAATTATTGTGCTCCTCGATACCGGTCGCGACAGCAAAGACGTTCGGATCGAAGATGATGTCCTCAGGCGCCAGCCCGGCCTTTTCGGTCAGCAGCTTGTAGGCCCGCGCGCAGATTTCCACCTTGCGCTGATAGGTATCCGCCTGCCCCGCCTCGTCAAAGGCCATGACAACGACTGCCGCGCCGTAATTGTGGACGAGCCGCGCCTGCTGGAGAAACTTCTCCTCGCCTTCCTTCAGCGAAATGGAATTGACGATCGACTTGCCCTGAACGCATTTCAAACCTGCCTCGATGATCTCGAACTTCGACGAGTCGATCATGACAGGCACGCGGGCGATGTCGGGCTCGGCAGCGATGAGGTTCAAAAACTCGACCATCGCCTTTTCGGAATCGATGAGGCCTTCATCCATGTTGATGTCGATGATCTGCGCGCCGTTTTCCACCTGATCGCGGGCAACGGCCAGCGCCGCCGTGTAATCACCGGCGGTGATAAGCTTGCGGAACTTGGCCGAGCCGGTGACGTTGGTGCGCTCGCCGACGTTGACGAAGGGAATGTCCTTGGTCAGCACGAAGGGCTCAAGGCCCGAAAGCGACATGAAGGGCTTGTGCTCGGGGATCGGGCGCGGCTTGTAATCCTTCACCGCTTCGGCAATCGCCCGGATATGCTCCGGCGTCGAGCCGCAGCAACCGCCAACGATGTTCACGAGGCCGTCGCGGGCGAAACCCTGCACCTGACGCGCCATCATCTCAGGCGTTTCGTCATACTGTCCGAACTCGTTCGGCAGGCCTGCATTCGGATAGGCACAGACGAAGGTGTCGGCGACGTCTGAAAGCTCCTGCAGGTGCGGACGCATTGCATCCGCACCGAGTGCGCAGTTAAGGCCGATGGTAAAGGGGTTGGCGTGGCGCACCGAATTCCAGAAGGCAGACGGCGTCTGGCCGGAAAGCGTGCGGCCGGATAGGTCTGTGATCGTGCCCGAGATCATGACCGGCAGGCGGATGCCCTTGGCCTCGAAACGCTCCTCGCAGGCGAAGATCGCCGCCTTTGCATTCAGCGTATCGAAGATTGTCTCGATGAGGATGATATCGGCGCCGCCGTCGATCAGGCCGTCGATCTGCTCGCCATAGGCGATACGCAGATCGTCAAAGCTGACGGCGCGGTAACCGGGATTGTTGACATCTGGCGAAATCGAGGCCGTACGGTTGGTGGGGCCGATGGCGCCAGCGACAAAACGGCGGCGGCCATCTTCCCGCTCGGCGCGCTGGGCGGCGCGGCGGACGATCTGCGCACCCTCGCGGTTGAGGTCATAGACCGCATTTTCCATCTCGTAATCAGCCTGCGCGATACGGGTCGAGGAAAACGTGTTGGTTTCGAGAATATCCGCACCCGCCATGGCGTAGCGATAGTGGATGTCTTCGATAGCGTCCGGCTGGGTCAGAATCAGAAGGTCGTTATTGCCTTTCTGGTGACAGGCGCAGCCGATGAAGCGGTCACCGCGAAAATGATCTTCGTCAAAACCAAGACCCTGAATCTGCGTGCCCATGGCGCCGTCGAGAATGAGGATGCGTTCGCTGGCGGCTTCGCGCAGCGCCTTGAAAATTTCCGCGCCGTCGCGCTTTGCCCCCTCAGGGCCAAACAGATCGTCAAACACGGGCACACTCCTCATTTCGATTTGCAAGATCGCAAGTCGTCAAGTCACATAAAGATATGTTTATGTCAATATATCTTCAAGGGACAGGCATGGCTTTGCGTCGTTGCGTCACGTTACGAAATATCGCTGACAGATGACAGGTTTATACGGCAAGGATATAAGCCGAAGCAGCAAACCGCATGGAGGACGCGATGTCTGAGGACGATCACAACAGCCGAAACTGGAATACCCTGCCCTGGCACCGCCAGTGGCTGGTAAAACAGGCCGAGGGGCTTTTCGACTTCTTCCAGTACCGGGCGCTCAATCCTGCCGGCGGCTTCTTCGATCTCGATGTCAAGGGCGCGCCGCTGCAGGCAAACGATCCCGTGCGCGGCATCCATGCCTCCGCGCGCATGGTGCATTGCTTCTCCATCGGCCATCTGCTCGGCCGTCCGGGCTGTGGCGATATTGTCGACCACGGCATGACCTATCTCTGGAACAGGCATCGCGACAGCGAGCATGGCGGCTATTTCTGGCAGGTTAACGATGCCGGCCCCCTGGACGCCACCAAGCAGGGTTACGGCCATGCCTTCGTGCTTCTGGCCGCCTCCTCCGCCAAGACCGTCGGCCACCCGCTCGCCGACCAGATGCTGGCCGATATTACCGAAGTGCTGGAAACCCGTTTCTGGGAAGAAAAGCACGGCGCGATCGCCGAGGAATTCAACCGTGACTGGTCGCCCATCGATAATTATCGCGGCCAGAATTCCAATATGCATCTGACCGAAGCGTTGATGGCCGCCTATGAGGTGACCGGCGACAAAAACTACCTCGGCAAGGCCGAACGCATCGCCGATCTTCTCATCCGCCGTCGCGCCGGTGAACTGGATTTCCGGGTTCCGGAGCATTTCGACGACAACTGGACACTCGACAAGGACTATCGCGGCAACGAGATGTTCCGTCCCTCCGGCTCCACCCCCGGCCATTGGCTGGAATGGGCGCGCCTCCTCCTCCAGCTTTGGGTGTTGGGTGATCGCCGCCACGACTGGATGCCGGTGGCCGCCAAATCGCTGTTCGTGCAGTCCATGGCGCTTGGCTGGGATCGGGAAAAGGGCGGCTTCTTTTATACGCTCGACTGGAACGACAATCCCGACAAGCGGGCAAAGCTCTGGTGGCCCATGTGCGAAGCGGCGGGTGCGGCCCATTTCCTCAACGAAAACCTGCCGGCGGACCCTTTCTATGAAGACAGCTACCGCCGCATCTGGAGCACCATCGCCAACAGCTTCATCGACCATGAAAATGGCGGCTGGCATGAGGAACTGACGGAAAATCTGGTTCCCGCTCACACGCTGTTCCCCGGCAAGGGTGATATATACCACGCCCTCCAGGCCTGCCTCATCCCGCTTTTCCCGGCTACGGGCAGCCTGACAAGGGTGATCGGGGAAAGCGGCGGGGCTTATTAAGCGCGTTGTTCGCAACGGCGTTCGAAGACTTCTCCACTGTCATGCTCGGGCTTGTCCCGGGCATCTGCAGCCTATCGGCCGGACGCAACGCGGTTAGATCCCCGGCATAGGGCCGAGGATAAAGCAACAGTCAAAACCCGATTGTTTCCTCGAAGTCATCCCAGGACTGATACATTTCATAACGCCCGATGCCAGGGATCGGCACATGGCCGTAATAGGGCGAAAGTTGAAACTCGGCGGCCGCCTCGCTCTTGCCTGCCACGGCGGCAACATAGATCGCAGAGGCAAGCCCGGTGCGGTTCGCCCCATGTTCGCAATGGATGAGAACAGGCTTTTCCGCGTTGCGCAGCACCGCCGCCAGCGTTTCTGAATCTTCCACCGAGACTTTCTCGCTTGAGCTCAGCGGATAGTCGACCAGCCGGATGCCGTTGTTTTTCGCGGCCTTGCTTTCGGTATCATACCAGGCTTCACGCTTTTCATCGCGCAGGTTGATGATGGTCTTGATGCCATAGGCCTTGGCGTAAGCGGCGATGTCCTTGCCACTCGGCTGAGCCGAACGATAAAGCTCGCCGGGAATGACCTCATGAAAATTCCCCGTCAGCTGGCCGATGCCCATATGTGCGCCGGCCAAAACCGGGAGGGCAACGAGGCCAATGGCCGTGATCTTCAAAAACTTCAGAAAAATACGCAAAACATCAACCCGCGACATCAATCCAATGTGTGGCAGATGACACCGCAAACCGGCGAAAACAAGTCACGCCCCGTCGCGGCCCGTGCGCTTCGCAAGCAGCCGGGGCACGGCAGGCCCATGGAGCGGTTGCAATGCAGGGCCTTTGGACCCAAGCATAAATTCTCAAAATACCGTGATTGCTGGCACCGGTGTGATCTCTTCAATCAAATTCGGCGGAAATGACGGTAACCCGCCACTCCAGCCTTTGCGGTTCCACCCGCTCGTTGTTGCGCAGGCGAAATGTCCGGCAGGCGGCGAAGGTTTCCCCGGCTTCGATCCGCCTTTCGCTCACCTGATAGGGATCGAACGATACGGAAGCTCGAAAGGCCGGTTCGAAGCCCTCCAGCGTGTAGGTCAGACGCTGCACCGCGACATTGTTATCATTGCGGAAGCTGACGCGAACGGGCAATGCAGGGTCCGGACAGGCGGCCTCGAACCCGGCAGTCGCGACGATATGCTCCAGCCGCTGGCTGCTGCGACGCCAGTCGTAAATGACAAAGGCAGCCGTGCCGGCCCATATCAGGAGCAGGCAGATGACCACTGGTTTGAGATGCCGCGGAAATGCAATAAGGGTGAGGAGAAGAATGGCGCTGAGAACGGCTCCGACAATCACGTCGCCCCTCCTCCGCTAAAATAAAGCTCCATACGTTTCTGCCCTCCCCTGCCCTTCCAGCCACAAACGGCCGCGCGAGGCGGTCGTTGGGGTATTATCTCGACGGCGGCTCAAGCCTCTAGCATATGGCGCGAAGCACCGGCATCGCAGCCGTCAGCCACAACTCTATGGGTGCTCCCCCCGGTGTCAAGACAACCAAGCGTGACAGATAGCGCCGGCATTGCCGTCCTCAGAAAGAACGGCGAAGGGAACCAAACGCCGCCGAAGACGTTCGCAGCATCAGAACAGCATGGCGGGACATAACGAAACGCCGCGGCATGGAGGTAAGTAGGCCAGCCGGCAGGGACGACAAGCCGCCCCTTGGCACCGCCGAAAGCCACCCCATATTAAAAGTTACTAAACTATGCTACATATCAGTCAGCTCAGGGAGAAAACGATGAAAACGCTGATCGTAACGTCGCTCCTGGCCCTTTCGGCCAGCACCGCAATGGCCGCGGATGCCGTCTACGAAACACCGGCGCCTCCGGTCGCACAGGAAACGTTACCGGTCTTCACCTGGTCTGGTCCTTATCTTGGTATTCAAGGTGGCGCGGGCTGGGCAAATGGTGACTTTTCGGCCGGTGCCCCCATAGGCTCGGATAATTTCGATGGCGGCATTCTCGGCGCCTTCGCCGGTTACAATTACCAGTTCGACAATAATTTCGTTCTCGGCATCGAGGGTGACGTCGACTATAACTGGAATGACAATGATTATGCAGGCGTGAACATTGGCACCGACTGGCAAGGGTCCGTTCGTGGCCGCGTTGGTTATGCCTTCGATCGCGCTCTCCTTTATGGCACGGCCGGCTGGACCGCCACACGCGGCTTCATCGACACCCCCGGCGCCGGCAAGGACACCGCCACCTTCAACGGCTACACCGTTGGCGCAGGTCTGGATTACGCCTTCACCGACAATGTCTTCGGCAGGTTGGAATATCGTTACAACGATTACGGCGACAAGGACATATTTGGCATCAATACCGACCTTGACCAGCACACCGTCAAGGTGGGCCTCGGCGTGAAGTTCTGATCACAATCGAGTTTTGTAGACCCGAAGCCCGGCCATCCGCCGGGCTTCTTTCGTTGCAGAAGCCCAGCGCAGGCTACGATCCGCTCTGCGAAAAAACGGAACAATATGAACTCCGTAAAAATGAAACATTCACAAGCCGTTCAGCAGTTCCGTGCCATCATGCGGGCATAATGAGCCTCTATCTCCCGAAGCAGGCTTATGGAGTAGCCCGATGAAAAAGATAATTCTTTCCACGATTGCCGCGCTTGTTGCCACTGGCAGCATTTTCGCATCCTATGGCAGCGCCAGCGCGCAGGACTATCCCTACCGTCCGCGTTACGATCGGGGCTACGACCGTGGCGGCCCGCCGCCACCGCCCTATCGCGAACACCGTCGCCACAATGATGGCGCAGCCATTGCCGGAGGCCTCGCAGCAGGCGTCATCGGTGGCCTGATCGGCGGCGCCATCGCCAATAATAGCGGCCCCCGTTATTACGAACCGCCACCGCCGCCGCCGCGCTGCTGGTTTGAAGACCGGCGGGTTCCGAATTCCTATGACGGCGGCTGGCACACCGAAAGCATGCGGGTCTGCAACTGATGTCCGATCCTGCGGCCCGGTTTGCTTCAAATGGCAAGCCGGGCTGCTTTCAGCGAATGAGATTGCGAGATACGATTTTCATCCCCACCACGCGCTTTCACCGATACTGCGTGCGGCGCGACAGCACCCCCGCGATCAGCACAGAAAATCAACAACCATCTGATTAAAAAAGAAAAATGGTGGGCCTGGAGAGACTCGAACTCCCAACCAAGCGGTTATGAGCCGCCGGCTCTAACCATTGAGCTACAGGCCCCTTCGGAAAACGCTATCCGAAACACCGGTTTCGCAATGGTTCGAATCCGGTGGTCACGCTCTAACGCAATTTTTACAGCCCGACAAGCCATTGATGCTTTCGCTAAACAGTGCCGCCGTATTAGCTACACAATCTAAGGCAATACCCGTTCAAGGGACTCAATCAACGAGGAAACACCATGAAGACAAAATCGGCCCGCCTTTTTGCACTTACCGCAATGACAGCAGCAGCCATGATGCCGCTCTCCGGCCAGTTGCTCGCGCAGGAGGCCACCCCGCGTGAAGCCACAATCAGCGTTTCCGGCGAAGGCCAGGCGGCCATCGCTCCTGATATGGCAATCCTGTCGTTCAGCGTCGTCAAGCAGGCAGAGACCGCGGCGGCCGCTCTTTCGGAAAATTCAAAGGCGCTGGCCGATGTTCTGAAGGCGCTGAAGGAGGCGGCGATCGAGGATCGTGACCTGCAGACCAGCAACTTCTCGGTGCAGCCGCTCTACAAGCATTATGAGCCAAAGGACGGCGTCTATGTCGCTCCCGAAATCACCGGTTACCAGGTGTCCAACGGCCTGACCGTGCGGGTGCGGGACCTGAAGAAACTCGGCGCGATCCTCGATACATCCGTCAAGCTCGGCATCAACCAGGGTGGAGACATCAGCTTCACCAACGACAAGCCTGAAGCCACCGTCACCGAGGCTCGCAAACAGGCCGTGGCCGACGCTCTTTCCAAGGCCAAGACCCTGACCGAAGCTGCTGGCGTAAAGCTCGGCCGTGTTATCCAGATCACCGAAAACTCGCAGCGCCCGATGCCGGTGCCGCAGGCCATGATGCGCGCCTCCATGGCGAAGGAAGCGGACAGTGTCCCGATTGCCTCTGGTGAAAACAGCTACAGCGTTGTGGTTAACGTCACCTTTGCGCTCGAGCAGTAATCGGCAAGGGCGGCTTTTGGGCCGCCCGCACCGGCTCGGCCTCCGCCATAGCACAGATAAAATGAAACGCCCCTCGCTACCGTTCAGGAAGCGAGGGGCGTTTTGTCCATCTGCCGGGACGGGGATGCCGGCAGATCGATCAGGATCGCTGCCTTTAGCGGCGGATCACCGGGCAGCCGCGCTCATTGGCGAATACGATGCGGTCACGGCCGTGGCGGTCAAAACCTGCAACGACGACGCGGCGCGGAGATACATCAACAACACGCGCGCGGCGAAGACCCATGCGGCTTGCCTTTTCTTCCGCAAGCCAGGGCGAGCAGCCACGGCGCGGGCGATCCGGGCGGCCCCAGCCGGGACGATGACCATAACCATCCTGAACCTGAACTCGGAACTGTACATCCGAGCCGGCCGAAGCAGCTGGAGCGGTGACGGAAATACCACCAAGGGCGATGAGGGCAGCCAGGCCGGCTTTTGCGAAGGTGCTGAACATGAACTCACTCCGTTTGTTTCTTTGACGTCGGGGGAACATCCCCCGGCGATTGACGAGACCCTAGACTCGCCCATCTGAATATCAGCAGAACCGAATGTTCAGCAGGCGTTCAGGGTGGTTAACGCGGACACCCCGATCAGGATCCGCACATCACGGCGAGATATGCAGCACGACTTCGCGCCGATGCGACTGATCGCGATGTTCGAAGAGATAAAGGCCCTGCCAGGTGCCAAGCACGAGCCTGCCATCCGTGATGGGAACGCCGATGGAAACCATCGTCAGCGCCGATTTGATGTGGGCGGGCATGTCGTCGGGCCCCTCCAGGGTGTGGACAACCCACCGCATGGAAGGATCGCTCGAAGGCGGGACGAGACGGGAGAAAAACTCCGTGAGATCGCGCCGGACGTCGGGATCGGCATTTTCCTGGATGAGCAGGGAACAGGACGTGTGCCGGACAAAGACTGTCAGCAAGCCTTCCGTTGAGCCGGCCTGATTTACGAAGCCTTTTGCTTCAGACGTAAACTCGTAAAGGCCCTGCCCGTGGGTAGAGATGATTATTTTCTTCTGCGGCACGTTTTTCTTTCAAATAGTCGGGAACAAAATCGGCGCTGCGAACGTTGCACCATGTCAAATTCTATCCGATGGCGATAAGTATAAGACGACAGGGCGATAACAGCCCATGACAGCAGAACGGAAAACCGCCACTGCAGTTGCATAAAACGGGGAAGGGTTGGCAATATAATAATGAATTATCCAGGCTATCCCTTCCATAGACAAACACGGCATTTGCAGCGCAGGACTGACACAGGGTGCGAAAGACTTTCTCATGGCACCCACTGACTATCGTGTCGATCTGACCAATTGCGACCGCGAGCCCATCCATATCCCCGGCTATATTCAACCCCATGGCTGTCTCATCGCCTGCGATAACGCTTTGCGCATGGTGCTGCGGCATTCGGCAAATTGCTGCGACATTCTGGGTGTGGAAGGCGATATCAATGGCCGGACCGCCGAAGAGGTTCTCGGCAAGGACATCGTACACAACCTCCGCAACGCGCTGACTGTAACCGGGAGGACAACGCGCCCGGCCATGTTGCCCGCAACGGAAATGGGCGACGGCCGAAGCTTCGACATTTCGCTCCACCGCTACAAATCCACCACGATCATCGAATTCGAACCGTCCCGCAGCGAAACCCAGCCCCTGGGCACCGCACGCAAGATGGTGGATCGCATTCGCGAGGCGGACAGCGTGGAAAGCCTCATCTCCAGAACGACCAGGCTGGTAAAGGCGACGCTTGGCTACGACCGGGTAATGATTTACCGCTTTGAGGAAGATGGAGCCGGCAAGGTCGTCTCGGAAGCAAAGCAACCGGAACTGGAAAGCTTCCTCGGCCAATATTTCCCCGCCAGCGACATACCCCAGCAGGCCCGCACGCTTTATCTCAAGAACACGCTCCGCATTATCTCTGATGCCAGCGGCACACGAATCCCCGTGTTGCCCGCCCTTGATATCTCCGGCGAACCGCTCGACCTCTCTTTCGCGCACCTCCGCAGCGTCTCTCCCATCCATTGCGAGTATCTTCGCAATATGGGCGTCGCCGCTTCCATGTCGATTTCGGTGATTGTCGATGGCACCCTCTGGGGTCTGATCGCCTGTCACCATTATTCCCCGCGTGTCCTGACAATGCCGGTGAGGATTGCCGCTGAAATGTTTGGAGAATTCTTCTCCATGCATTTGCAGGTCCTCAAGCAGAAACGTCGGCTGGACACCGTCAACCATGCCCATGCCGCGCTCGATCGCTTCCTGCGGCTAGCCGCGCACCACGCCAATATCGAAGAACTGCTGATCGACAGTTTTCAGGATTTTGCCGATCTGATGCCGTGTGATGGTGTCGGTCTCTGGGTAGACAACAACTGGCACGGCCATGGCGCAACACCACCGCATGACGCCATTCCAAGGCTCGCGCGTTTCGTCGCCTCGGCCTCGGAAGGCAGGGTCTGGGCGACCCATGCGCTGTCGCAGGCGATACCTGAGGCGGAAATCTACGCCGACACGGCAGCGGGAATGCTCGCCATCCCACTTTCTCAGGTGAAACAGGACTATCTCCTGTTTTTCCGCAAGGAGATCGTGCAAAATCTGAACTGGGCCGGCAATCCGGAAAAATCCTATGAAACCGGCCCGATGGGGGACCGTCTCACACCACGCAAGAGTTTCGCGATCTGGAAAGAGACGGTGCATCAGAGGGCGCAGCCCTGGTCGGAAGATGACCGGGAAATAGCGGAAGCCGCCAGAATTGCGCTGGTCGAGGTCGCCTTCCATCACAGCGAGCTAATGGCCGGCGAAAGGGAACGCGCCGAAGTGCGCCAGCGCATGTTGAACGAGGAGCTCAACCACCGCGTCAAGAATGTTCTCGCCATCATCAAATCGCTGGTCGGCAATCCCTCACAGGAAGGCAAGACCCTGCAGGAATATGTGGCTGCCCTGAAGGGCCGTATTCAAGCCTTGTCCTTTGCCCATGATCAGATCATCCGAGGCGAAGGTGGCGGCGCGCTGCGCGATCTTCTCGACGCGGAATTATCGCCGCATCGTTCCCCGGAAACGACGGTGAAACTCGAAGGTCCCCACGTCACACTTGATTCGCGCGCCTTCTCCGTCATGGCGCTCGTTCTGCACGAACTGGCGACGAACGCCGCCAAATACGGCGCGCTTTCGCAGAACGGTGGGCAATTGCATGTGCGCTGGTGGGTCAACGAAAACCGCGATTGCGAAATCGAGTGGCGGGAAGTGCTGACCACCAAACTGCCGACGCCATCCCGCGCCGGCTTCGGCACGGCGCTTATCAGCCGCAGCATTCCTTACGATCTCGGCGGACGCAGTACGTTGCGCTATTTGCCCGATGGATTGGAGGCAGAAATTATGCTGCCCTTCCGTCATGTCTCGTCAGCCACCGAAAGTGTCGAAATACCGACAGAAAATGAGCCCGCGCGGCAATCCAGCCGCTATAACCGGGAGGAGCCGTTGAAAATATTACTCGTCGAAGATCAGATGCTGATCGCCATGGACGTCGAAAACATGCTCGAGGATAACGGCATCAAAACCATCGAAACGGCGACTTCGTCTGCGATGGCAATTGAAAAGCTGAAAAGCTATGTGCCTGACGTGGCAATTCTCGACATCAATCTCGGTTCGGACACCTCCATTCCCGTCGCCCGGGAACTTCACCGCCGTGGCATCCCGTTCATGTTCGCTACCGGCTACGCCGATGGCAGCATGGTGCCGGATGAATTCGGCGCTGTTCCGGTGATCAGGAAGCCCTATGACGAGGATGCGCTAATGGCCGGGATTGGGGTTTTGGTGGGCGATGCGGAGCGCGTTTGAGCGACAAGTGACAAACGTCAACCGAGGTTTTCCGTGCATTTGGAGGACGGATCATTTTTTAATTCGGCGACCGATCTGCTACCGACCGGTGAAACCCCGTTTCCTTGCTTCAGCTGGCGTGATGACGTCCCCCATCTTAATTCTGAAGGCCGTCACTGCATAGTTATCGACATCCACCTCGCATTGAAACGTGACATCGCGCCAGACGTCGCCGACGTTGAATGCGCCGCCAGTCGCGTCAAGAACATTGCCCGATATACGTCCGCCCGTGTCGGAAAAGCCATACATGCCGCGGGTATCAGCGTAAACCTGTCTTATTTGGGCCAGTGCTTCCGCTTGGCAAAGCTGCACGATACGACGCCGCGGCGGTAGATCGCCAAACATCTGCCGTCTCTGCGCCGGTGTCAGTAGAGCCGATGAAAGCAAACTCTTAGCCGCAGGAAGTTTCGCGGGCTTGTTTTCCCTTGCCTCAGAAGGCTTTTCCTCAGGCGGCTTTGGTTGCGGTACTGGCGGCTGCTCCGGTGACGCTTCTTCTTTCATCGGCGCAACCGCGATCTCTCCCTGCTCGGCGGAAACCTTGAGGTCGCTGTTGGCGGCGGCGGGCGCAGGCTTTTCCTCGGCCGCTTTCTCGGGCTCGCGCGGCGGTTCTGCGGATGGTTGTGTCTTTTCCGCTTCTTCAGTCTTGCCGGCCTTGTCCTCAGGGTCTGCCTGCGCCTCTTCCGGCCGCATGGCGATGGAAGGCAACGTCGCCTGCGGTTGCGGCACCGGTTTCGCTTCTTCAGCCGGTGGCGCGGGAGGTGGTGGCGGAGGTTGCGGTTTTTCCTCTTTCGCCTTCTCCTCACCGGGCGGCGGGGCCTCTTCTGCCTTTTTTTCCTCAGGCGGTGGCACCAGATCGACGCTGATGCTTTCCGGTTCCTGCGGCTCGGCTACACGCTCCGGCAATTCGAAAAGGAAAATCGCCACGACGACAAGATGCAGAAGAACGGAGACGGGCATCGCCCATCCCTTCCACCGCCACCTGCCTGCCGAAACCTGTTGCATCTTACCGAACCAAATCGAACCCGGACATATCCAGCGGAAGCGGATCGCCTGCCTCACACATAAGGCTTGTCGCAGAGTTCGCCGGTGCGGAAAACAAAAAACCCGGCCAGAGCTGACTGACCGGGTTCAATTTTAAAGGAAGCAAAAGCTTAGCTGTCGAGGAAGCTGCGGAGCTTTCTTGAGCGGCTTGGGTGCTTCAGCTTGCGCAGCGCCTTCGCCTCGATCTGGCGAATACGTTCGCGCGTGACCGAGAACTGCTGGCCGACCTCTTCCAGCGTATGGTCCGTGTTCATGCCGATGCCGAAGCGCATGCGCAGAACACGTTCCTCACGCGGTGTCAGCGAAGCCAGAACGCGGGTGGTCGTTTCGCGCAGGTTCGCCTGAATGGCGGCGTCGATCGGCAGCAGCGCGTTCTTGTCCTCGATGAAGTCACCGAGATGCGAATCCTCTTCGTCACCCACGGGGGTTTCGAGCGAGATCGGCTCCTTGGCGATCTTCAGAACCTTGCGCACCTTTTCCAGCGGCATGGCCAGCTTTTCGGCCAGTTCTTCCGGGGTCGGCTCGCGGCCAATCTCGTGCAGCATCTGGCGCGAGGTACGAACGATCTTGTTGATCGTTTCGATCATGTGCACCGGAATACGGATCGTGCGGGCCTGATCAGCAATCGAGCGGGTGATCGCCTGTCTGATCCACCATGTCGCATAGGTCGAGAACTTGTAACCGCGACGGTATTCAAACTTGTCCACCGCCTTCATCAGGCCGATATTGCCTTCCTGAATGAGATCGAGGAACTGCAGACCACGGTTCGTGTACTTCTTCGCAATCGAGATCACGAGACGCAGGTTGGCCTCGACCATCTCCTTCTTGGCGATGCGCGCTTCGCGCTCACCCTTCTGCACCATCGAAACGATGCGACGGAATTCGGCGATGGAAATGCCGGTTTCCGTGGAGAGGTTCTGGATCTCCTGGCGGATTTCCCGGATCGTGTTGCTTTCTTCGCGCGCGAATTCCTTCCAGCCGCGGGCGGCCAGATTGGCGATCGACTTCATCCAGTTCGGATCGAGTTCCGCACCGTGATACTGCTCGAGGAAGCTGTCGCGCTTGACGCCATAGGATTCCGCAAGGCGCAGCAGCCGGCCTTCGTTCTGCATCAGACGCTTGGAAATGTCGTAGAGCTGCTCGACAAGGCTGTCGATGCGGTTCTGGTTCAGCGAAAGCGACTTCACGGCCGTGATCAGCTGATCCTTCAATTCCTTGTAACGGCGCTCCTGGCCGGAAGAGAGCGTACCGGTGCAGGCCAGACGCGCTTCCACCTGCTGATCCTGAAGCTTGCGCAGCTTCTTGTAGGTGTCGGCAATGGTGTCGAGCGTTTCCATGACCTGCGGACGCAGTTCGGCTTCCATCGCGGCAAGGGAAAGATTGGACTCGTCGTCGTCCTCTTCTTCCTCTTCCGGCGGCAGGCCGTCACCACCAACATCGGTGACATCCTCGTCACCGGTCGGAGCACGCAGCTTGCGGGTCTTTTCCTTTTCTTCGGCGGCCTTGCGGTCGGCCTCGATCTTTTCCGGGCTCTGGAACTGCGGCGCAGCCTTGGCTTCCGGGCCGGAATAGGTCGTTTCGAGATCGATGATCTCGCGCAGCAGCGTGGTGCCTTCGTTGAGTTCGTCGCGCCAGATGATCAGCGCCTGGAACGTCAGCGGGCTTTCGCACAGGCCCGAAATCATCGTCTCGCGGCCAGCCTCGATGCGCTTGGCGATGGCGATTTCGCCTTCGCGCGACAGAAGCTCGACAGAACCCATCTCGCGCAGATACATGCGCACGGGGTCGTCGGTGCGGTCGGTTGGTTCTTTCTTCTTGGCGGTCGCAAGCGCGGTGCCGCTGGAAGGCGCAAGTTCGCCACCCTCGGAATCGTCACCGTCGGAATCGCCGTCGTCATCGCCACCGGCGGCTTCCTCGGCATCCTCGTCCTCGATCACGTTGATGCCCATGTCGGACAGCATCGCCATCGTGTCTTCGATCTGCTCGGAGGTCACCTCTTCGGACGGCAGGACCGAATTCAGCTCGTCCATCGTCACATAGCCGCGCTTCTTGGCGGCCTTGATCATTTTCTTGACCGCGTCATCCGAAAGGTCGAGAAGCGGGCCGTCCGTCGCACCGTCGCGTTCGTTTTCTGCTTCTTCGTTTTCTTTGACTTTGGTTGCCATCTATCTCGTCGCTTTCCCTGACGCTAACACCTGTTCCGCCGCATCGCCGTCCGCCCCTTGAGCATCCGGCGCATTGCCGCGAATCACTGTCAGACACCTAACGGAGTGATCTTTAATTGCCGATTAACCACGGCAGCCTCAGGCAGAATGCAAGGACAGTGCACCCGGAAATGCTTGCTCATGCAATTTCTATCCGCCAAGGCTCATTCCACCTTACTTTTCCTGAATTGGTGATTCCCGCTATTTCCCGCCCCGTCAAGCCTTTGAAGGCGAGACAGCCACGGAAATTCTTAAAAAGAGCCGCATTTTGCGAATTATCACCAGACTATCCCCTATTTAGGACGCCTGCCGCAAAAGGCAACCCCACACACCTTTCAATTCTTGCCGCGACGATCATCCATGCCCGACGGCCGGTCCCTTCACCCGGCCGGACATAACCCCGAAACCATCGATGATGGCCTCCTGATTTTCCATTCGGCCGATCTCCAGCTGAACCTCGGCAAGCGCGCGCACCAGAAGGGTCCCGCGCTCATCATCCGTCGCCTCGGCAATTTCGCGCTCCAGCTCCTTTTTCTGCCAGAGGAGCGACTTTGTCCTTTTGTGCAGGGAAAGCGCCTGCACGTAACCTTCCCGTGCATCCTCCATCGCCGCCTCGCCGGTCGCCGTCCACAGACGGGCATTGCGCACCTGCTGATCCATGGTTTTCAGCAGCACGTCGAAGCCCTGCTGCGACAGGCGCTCGATCAGCCCCGCCCGCGATATCGCAGCCGCATTTTCGGCCGCGTAGGTCAGAACCGTAGACCACAGGCGTTGCAGGTCACGGTTCTCATAATCGATCGCGGCGATCTCGTCATATTCCTCGAGAAGCAGTTCGGGATGGTTGACGATGGTGATGGCCAGAACGCTCTCCCGAAGCGACGGCTTGGTCTGATAACCCCTGACAAGGCCGGATTGCGCCAACCGTTCCGAAATACTGCTGGCAGGTGTCGCCATAGCCCCACCCCGGCCCGGTGCGTTGCGCTGAAAGCCACGCCCCGGCGCCTGTGCGCCATTGCGGCGGAAATTGCCACCCTGCTGCCCGCCTGCCTGAAAGCGCGGCTGGAAGAAGGCATTCAGCCTGTCACGCATGTCCTGTTGATAGAAGCGCCGCACCGTCTCGTCACCAATAACGGCCACGATCTGCCGCAGGCGGCTCTCAAGCTGGGCACGCTTTTCCGGCGTATCGAAAGTAACGCCTGAGGTCTCGCGGCTCCAGATCATCGCGGCCAGCGGCTTTGCCTCGGAAAGAACGCGGTCGAAAGGCGCCCTACCCTCCAGACGCACGAGATCATCCGGATCCTTGCCGTCGGGCAGAAGCGCGAAGCTGACGGAGCGATCCGGCTTGATATGTGGCAAGGCGAGATCAGCGGCACGGTTGGCGGCGCGAATGCCGGCGCCGTCGCCATCGAAGCAGAGGATCGGCTGCGGCGACATCTTCCAGAGCAGATCGAGCTGGCTTTCGGTCAAGGCAGTGCCGAGCGGTGCGACGGCATTTTCGACGCCCGCCTGATAAAGCGCGATGACATCCATATACCCTTCGACTGCAATGACCGTGCCGCCCGCCGCCTGTGCGGCCCGACGTGCACGGGCGAAATTATAGAGAACATTGCCCTTGTGAAAGAGCTCGGTCTCGTTGGAATTGAGATATTTCGCCACCGCATCCGAAGCCATGGCGCGGCCGCCGAAGGCAATCACCTTTTCCCGCGAGGACAGGATCGGGAACATGATGCGGTCGCGAAAACGGTCATAGGAAACCGGCACGTTTTCATGGACCACCAGCCCGCAGGCTTCCATCTGCTCCTTGGAAACACCCTTGCTTGCAAGATGCTCCTTCAGCGCGTTGCGACTATCAGGCGCATAACCCAGCCGAAAAGTCTCGATGGTACGCCCGGTCAGCCCGCGATCGCGCAGATAAGCCCGAGCCCGAGCGCCGAGCGCCGTTTGCAGCTGATCCTGAAAGAACAGCGTCGCCATTTCCATGACGTCCTGAAGAGAGGTGCGCTCACGCTCCCGCTTCTCCGCCTGCGGATCGGGCTGCGGCATGGAAATGCCGGCCATATCGGCGATCTGCTGCACGGCTTCCGGGAAACTTAAGCCCTCAAGCTCGGTCAGAAAGCGGAAATGATCGCCGGAAACGCCGCAACCAAAGCAATGATACCGCCCCTTGCGGTCCTCACAGTGAAAGCTCGGGCTTTTTTCGCCATGGAACGGGCAGCAGGCCCAATAATCCCCGCGCGGCGCATTGGTCTTCTTCTTGTCCCAGGACACACGTCTGCCGATCACATCGGAGATGTTCACGCGGTCGCGTATCTCATCAAGGAAAGAGTTGGAAAAGCGCATGGGTTACCTGTTCGAGGCCAGTCTTTCATATAAGCGCAGAATGGCGCCAGCACCAACCCTATGAACCAGTTCACAGCCACAATACCCGTTATTCACAGGGTGGCGCAAAAGCTGGCAAAGCCCTTTGCGCCTGCTTTAGGCAAATTTGTGGCGCTGCATCATCACTAAAAATTATGTTTTTGTAATTTGAGCAGTCCGTCCGCGCGATGTAAAAACACAGCCACAGCCAAAGCAACGAAATCGCAGAAATCTGCCGACGCCCGCAGGCACGTCCCCCGAAAAACGCCTGCGCTTGAGAGCATTCTGATCCGCCGGAATGCGTTTTCGTCGACAGAAAAAGGCAGGGCAGCCCACATCTGCCCTGCCTTTACTTTTTCGCTATACTTCTGGCTCCGGCGCGTTCCTATGCGCAAATGCGAAACCGGAAGATGGCGCCATTCCATTCAGGACGGTTCCAGTCCAGTTCGGAAACGCTGCCCTCAGCGGCACATTTCCGGATTGCTCCCTGCCAGAATACCAGCGCCGTCGTGTTTTTTCTGGCGACGGCAACTTCCCAGGCCCCCGGGTACCGATGAAAAAGTCTCTGTGCCGCAATCAGACCAAGCCCCTGTCCGCGATACTTTCGCACGATGAAAAACTCTCCGACGGAATATTCGGTCGGTAAGGCCGAGTGGCCCTTATCATTGATAAGTGCAAATCCAACAGGCTTATCGTCTATCTTAAACAGGAAAGCTGACCACCGGGGGCACTCAAAATACGGCGCGATCGGATAATCGGGAAATCTGCCATCTTGGCCAAGTTCACCTCGCGGCGTCCCAGCCCAAAATTCGGAGAAATCATGCGTGTATAATTGCATCATATTTTGAACAGCAGACATATCGGCTACCGATGCTGCATCGAGACTGAAATTCACGACCCACTCCGTTGTTAATATCCCACCAGCGAACAAGCCTTTGGATGTGACAAAACAAATGGGGCAAATGCGATCATACCACTTGTTTTGCTCGGACTGCCGGATTTTTATGCCGCAGCCGAGCGGGCTTTTACGCCGCCCTTGATACCTGCGCATGACAACATTTCGGTTCACCTGAGTGGGTCTCTGCGGACAAAAAAAAACAGGGCAGCCATGGCTGCCCTGCTTTTGGTTTTTCTGGAGCGGCAAACCTACTTCAGCAAATCCTTCACGACGCCGGAGGCCTTCGCAAAGTCGATCTGACCGGGATAACGTTCCTTCAGCGCATTCATGCATTTGCCCATGTCACGCAGGCCGGAAGCACCGGTTTCGGCGATGACGGCCTGGCAAAGTTCGCGCACCTTCTCGGCCGGAATTTCTTCCGGCATGAATTCCTTGATGATGACGATTTCTTCGCGCTCCTGAGCGGCAAGTTCGGGACGGCCCGCACCTTCATAGATGCTGGCGGATTCTTCCCGCTGCTTCACCATCTTGGTCAGAATCTGCATGATATCTTCATCGCTGACGGGGTCCTTGCCCACGCCGCGGTTGGCGATATCGCGATCCTTGATGGCCGTCTGGATGAGACGCACGGTCGAGGTGCGGCGTGCATCACGAGCCTTCAATGCGTCCTTCAAAGCGTTTGCGAACGTGTCGCGCATCATTTTTCTTCTCCTTGGGAAAGCGCTTTCCGCAGCTTCTCGATACGGAAACTTTCCACCTCATTTTGCGAAACGACATAAACGAGCCGACACGCTCAAGCAAATCAAATGCATAAGACCTTGAAAATACGTCGGTTTAATTCCACGTAAATCTTGGCCCTGCGGTTGACCGCTTGGGCTGCTTTCGTTATTTTCCGGCACCTGCACGAGATTTTAACGAAGGGTCGGAACGCGAGCTTTATCGCGCGCCCCTTTATGTCACGAAGCCTGCGACAAAAATGGCCCCTTACCCCCTGCCTTTCAAGAGGCGGGGTGCGAAGCGGCAGAAACGGAACGAGATGACCGAGACAGCGCCCTGGACTACCCGCAAACCGACCGCAATGCTTGTTCTTGCCGATGGCACGGTGATTGAAGGAACAGGCATAGGCGCAACCGGCAAGGTTCAGGCCGAGGTCTGCTTCAACACGGCGCTGACGGGTTACGAGGAAATCCTCACCGACCCCTCCTATCTCGGCCAGATCGTTACCTTCACCTTCCCGCATATCGGCAATGTCGGCACCAATGAAGAAGATATCGAAGACCTGACGCCCGCCGCCCGGCGCGGCGCCGTCGGCGTCATCTTCAAGGCCGACATCACCGACCCCTCGAACTTCCGCGCGGTCAAGCATCTGGATGCATGGCTGAAGGCCCGCGGCGTCATCGGCCTCTGCGGCATAGACACCCGCGCCCTGACGGCATGGATCCGCGAAAACGGTGCCCCGAACGCGGTTATCGCCCATGATCCGAACGGCGTCTTCGACATCGAAGCGCTGAAGGCGGAAGCCAAGGCATGGAGCGGCCTCGTCGGCCTCGACCTCGCCATAGAAGCCACCTCCGGCCAGTCTTCCACCTGGGCTGAAACGCCGTGGGTCTGGAACAAGGGTTACGGCACGCTCGGCGAAGCCGATGCCAAGTATCACGTCGTCTGCGTCGATTTTGGCGTCAAGCGCAACATCCTGCGCCTGTTTGCCGGTCTCGATTGCAAGGTCACGGTCGTTCCGGCGCAGACCTCGGCCGAAGACATCCTGGCGCTGAAGCCGGATGGCGTGTTCCTGTCCAACGGCCCCGGAGACCCGGCTGCGACGGGCGAATATGCCGTTCCTGTCATCCAGAACCTCATCAAGACCGACCTGCCGATCTTCGGCATCTGCCTCGGCCACCAGATGCTCGGCCTTGCGGTTGGCGCAAAGACCGAAAAGATGCATCAGGGCCACCATGGCGCGAACCATCCGGTCAAGGACTTCACGACCGGCAAGGTGGAAATCGTTTCGATGAACCACGGCTTTGCGGTGGATACCAAGTCGCTGCCCGAGGGCGTCGAAGAGACCCACATCTCGCTGTTCGACGGTACCAATTGCGGCCTGCGCATCACCGGCAAGCCGGTCTTCTCCGTCCAGCACCACCCGGAAGCATCGCCGGGCCCGCAGGACAGCCACTATCTCTTCCGCCGCTTCGTCAACCTGCTGCGTGAAAAGAAGGGTGAGGCAGCGCTCGCCGAGCGCTGATACTTTTCCAATCCGGACGTTACATGCGGCCCGCTTCTCAGCGGGCCGTTTTCATTTCACGCTTCACAAGCAGCACGAAGCGGATGGTGAGAAGAACGGCGGCTGTCGAAAGACCGATCACAAAGCCGAACCAGACACCGCGCCCGCCGAAACCGAGCGGAAAAGCCATGGTCCAGGCAAGCGCCAGCCCAATCGGCCAATAGGAGATCAGCGCCAGCATCGCCGGTATGCGCGCATCCTTCAACCCGCGCAGCAGGCCTGCCGTCACGGCCTGAATGCCATCGACAAGCTGGAAGATGCCGGCAATCACCACCAGGCTGCTCGCATAAGCGAGCACTTCCGCAGCTTCCGGAAGTTTGGGATCAAGGAACCACTTCGCCAGAAATTCCGGCACCGCCGCAAACAGGATGCCACCGCACAGGGCGATGCCACAGGCGATGGCGTAAATCATGATCGAAGCGCGGATGAGGTTCTTGAAGTCCCCCTGGCCCCGCGCCACGCCGACGCGAACGGTCGCTGCCTGCGAAAGGCCGAGCGGGATCATGAAGGCGATGGAAGCGAGCTGCAGGGCAATGCCGTGCGCCGCGAGCTGTACCGTGCCGATCTGCCCCATCAGGATCGAGGCGGCGGCAAACAGGGTCACCTCGGCAAGAATGGTGATGCTGATCGGCAGGCCAAGACGCAGCACTTCAAAAAGCGCATGCCAGTCCGGCCGCCAGAAGCGCACGAACAGCTCGTATTTCTTCGTTTCCTCGCGCGTCTGCACATAAGCCACGATGAAGATGAAGCTGAAGGCGTTGACGATGACCGCAACCACGGCCGCGCCATTCATGCCCATGGCCGGCAGCCCGAAATGTCCGAAGACAAGAGCATAGGCGAGTATACCATTCATCACCAGCATGATGATGGTGGCATAAAGAATGATGCCTGCGCGGCCGATGGCGCTGACAAGGCCACGCAGCACATAAAACAGCAGCGCCGGCAGAAGGCCGAATTTGGCGATGGCGAGATAATGGCCGGTCAGTGCCGCTACGTTGGCGTTCTGCCCAAGCGCAACCAGAATGCGCTCTGCATTCATGAAGATCGGCAGCGCCAGCAGCCAATAGGCAATGGCCACCCACATGCCCATGCGCAAAGAGCGGCGCGCAGATGTCGCATCGCCCTGCCCGTAAGCCTGGGCCACCATGGGTACGACGGCAACGGAGAAGCCCGAGCCGAAAATGAAGACGACAAAGAAAAACTGCCCGGCCAGCACCATGGCCGCCAGCTTCTCTGCACCCAGCTGACCGACGATCACCATATCGGTGGTATGGATGCCAAGCTGCGCGAGCTGCGCGCCGATAAGCGGAATCCCGAGAACAAGCGTAGCCTTGAAATGCGAAAACCACGACCCCGATCCGGACGGAACGGTTCCTGCAACAACCGACGAAGACATTGTAATTCACCCGAACATTGGCCGTTGCCCGCGATTTGCGCAACGGCAGCACGAGGATGAATAAAATAATCGCTGTCTGCATGCAACCGGCAGCAGTGCATGGTTAAAAATTACGCAGTTCTGAAAAGGCTCGACAAATTCGCAATACGAGCCCTCACCAAACACAAGTTTAGTCGAATTTTACCATTCGCCTTTATCCATTAGAACATCGAATAGTTCTTCTAAAATCATAAGCTGCATGACGCAGAATATTCCCGCCTTCGAGGCATGTTTCCCCAACCATTGTTCAAGATGACCTTATCGGTGCATCGGGCTTCAAGGATCTGTAGCTTGCCAAAGAAAACCAATCTTATGACGCGCATTCTGGTTGCCGCGTCATCTCTTGTCGTCGCCGCCTTCGCGGGCTTCTCGTATTATATCGACAGCCTTCAGCATCGGGTCACCACCGAAGCGGTGGCGGAAAATATCGATTCTTCCGGCAAGCAGGCCGCCCAGAGCATCGCGAATTGGCTGAATGGCCGCATCATGCTGACGGAAACCGTGGCAAAGACGCTTGCCAAGCTTCCCGAGGACGGTGCGAAGCTGCAGTTCCTGGAGAATGAGGTGCTGACCGCGCAATTCATGTCCACATATTTTGGCAATGCGGAAACCGGCACCTTCACCACCTTCCCGAAGACACCGCTGCCGGAAGGCTACGACCCGCGCAAGCGCCCGTGGTACCTGGATGCGGTGAAAGCCGGCAAGACGGTGCTGACCGAGCCTTATAACGACGCCTCCACCGGCGGCCTCATCATCACGGCTGCCATTCCGGTCTCCGTCGACGGCAAGCTTACCGGTGTGACCGGCAGCGACTTCTCGCTCGACTCCCTGGTCAAGATGATCACGTCAGTGGATGCCGGCAAGGACGGTTACGCCTTCCTCGTCAGCAAGGATGGCAAGATTCTCATCCATCCCGATGCAAAATTCGTCGACAAGCCGCTGACCGATCTCTTCAAAGTCGATACGCCGGTGATTTCTTCTGCAATTTCCCAGACGGAAATCAACGGCAAGGGCAAAATCACCAGTTTCATTCCCGTTGCCGGCCTGCCTTCGGTCGACTGGTATCTTGGCTTTGTTGTTGATTCCGATGTTGCCTATGGCGCCATCGGGCAGTTCCGCATGGCCGCGACCATCGCCACCATTCTCGCCGCCACGATCATGATCGGCCTGCTGGCGACCGTGCTCTCCCGCTTCATCGTTCGCCCGGTAACGCAGATGACCTCCGCCATGGAAGGCCTGGCTGCCGGCAATCTCGAGGTCGCCATTCCTGGCCAGGAACGCACCGATCAGATCGGCTCCATGGCTGCGGCCGTTGCCGTGTTCCGCTCGAACGCCATGGAACGCCTGCGGCTCGAAGGGGACGCCGAACAGAACCGCACACTTTCCGAACAGGAGCGTAACGAGCGGGAACGACTGGCAGCAAAAGACGCGGCCGATATCCAGTTTGCAGTCGATTCACTGGCAAAGGGTCTTGCTCATCTCTCCAACGGCGATCTCAATTATCGTATCGATACGCCGTTTGTGTCCCGCATCGATCGCCTGCGCGACGACTTCAACAATTCAGTTGCGAAGTTGAATGCTGCGCTCAGCACCGTCGGACAGAACGCGCTTGCGATCGATGCCGGTGCCGGCGAAATTCGCCAGTCAGCCGACGATCTGGCGCGACGCACCGAACAGCAGGCAGCCTCCGTGGAAGAAACGGCGGCGGCGCTTGAGGAAATCACCACGACTGTCAAGGATTCCGCCCGCCGTGCGGAAGAAGTCGGCCGTCTGGTCGACCGCGCCCGCGGCAATGCCGAACAGTCCGGCGTCATCGTCGAAGATGCCGTGCGCGCCATGGAAGGCATCGAAAAATCATCTTCCGAGATCAGCAACATCATCGGCGTGATCGACGAGATCGCCTTCCAGACCAACCTGCTCGCGCTCAACGCCGGTGTTGAAGCCGCCCGCGCCGGCGAGGCCGGCAAGGGTTTTGCTGTCGTCGCCCAGGAAGTGCGCGAACTTGCCCAGCGTTCCGCCAATGCGGCAAAGGAGATCAAGACGCTGATCAACGCCTCCACCTCGCAGGTGCAGTCCGGCGTCGAACTCGTCGGCAATGCCGGCAAGGCGCTGGAAACCATCGTCCGCGAAGTGCAGGAGATCAACCGCCACATCGACGCGATCGTCACCGCATCGCGCGAACAGTCGACCGGCCTCCAGGAAATCAACACCGCCATCAACACCATCGATCAGGGCACGCAGCAGAATGCCGCCATGGTCGAGGAGCAGACGGCAGCAAGTCATGGCCTCGCCTCGGAAGCGGCGGCGCTGAATGAGTTGCTAGCGCAGTTCCAGCTCGCCACGGCTACGCGGCGGCAGGCGGAATATGGGCGGGCTGCTTAAGGGAGAATGGATATTGGCCGATCATTATAGCACCGGATCATGGCCAACCATCACCACGCTCGACGTCATCCTCGGGCTTGTCCCGAGGATCCAACCACGTCTCGTGTAAAACATACGTCGCAGATGCTCGGGACACGCCCGAGCATGACGGAGGTGAAATCTTACGCCTTTCTCACCTCATGGCCGGAGCGATCCGGCCATTTTTTTGTCCACCCTCCTAATAGTCGGTTCCCGCCATTCACACGATCCGCTAGAGCTTGATCGATCATGATCATGCGGAGGGATTCATGCTGGAACTGATTTGGCGCGGCATTGCCATGGGCATTGGCGGCACCGTGTTTATGGATATATGGGCAATCATACTGCACCGGTTCTTCGGCCAGTCCGCCCCGAACTGGGCGCCGGTCGGCCGCTGGTTCTGGCATGTGCCGAAAGGCAGGATATTTCACGACAGCATCGCCACAGCTGAACCCTACGAGCATGAACTGGCGCTCGGCTGGATTTCGCATTACGCCGTCGGGATTCTCTATGGTGTCATTCTTGCCCTGGTGGTCCCGCCCGCCTGGTTTGCAAACCCGTCCTTTATAGCGCCGTGGGTCGTCGGCATCATAACGGTGGGCGCAGGCTGGTTCCTGCTGCAGCCGGGTCTCGGCATTGGCTGGGCCGCATCGAAGACACCGAACCCAACGAAGGTTCGCGTCCTCAACCTCGTGGCCCATACCATCTTCGCCCTCGGCATGTATGTCGTGGCGCTCTTGATGAGCTAAACGAAAAGGGGGCTGAAAAGCCCCCTCTCCTCAGATATTAGCCGAGAAAGTATCGCAGTCCTCGACCCGGCCGCTCTGGAAGCCGCGCTTAAACCATTCCATGCGCTGCGCCGAGGTGCCGTGGTTGAAGCTATCGGGCACCACATAGCCTTGAGTCTGCTTCTGCAGCGTATCGTCGCCGATCTGGTGGGCGGCGTTCAGGGCTTCCTCAAGGTCGCCGGTCTCAAGAATGCCCTTCTGTTCGGTAAACTTGCCCCAGATGCCCGCATAACAATCCGCCTGAAGCTCCACACGCACCGACATCTTGTTGGCGTCCGTCTGGCTCATCGACTGACGGCGGCGGTTGAACTCAGGCAGAACGCCGGTCAGGTTCTGGATGTGGTGGCCGACCTCATGAGCAATCACGTAAGCCTGCGCGAAATCGCCAGCCGCGCCGAAACGCTGGTCCAGTTCCTTGAAGAAGCTGGTATCGAGATAGACCTTACGGTCGCCCGGGCAATAGAACGGACCGCTGGCAGCGGAAGCATAACCACAGGCGGAAGACACCTGCCCGGAGAACAGAACCAGCGTCGGCTTCTGATAGGTTTCGCCTGCCGACTGGAAAATGCCGCTCCACGTATCCTCGGTCTCGGCAAGAACGGTGCGGACGAAGGCGGTCGTCTCGTCGGACGATTGCCCCTGTGGTCGTGTGCCGGACTGCTGGGTCCCCGACTGCGTCGTACCGCCGCCATCCATCGACAGATCGCCGCCGGTCAGCAGCGTCAGCGGGTTGATGCCGAGCACCCAGCTGATCAACAGAATGACCAGAAGACCGCCAATCCCGATACCGCCGCCGCGACGCCCGATTGGCACGCGCATCCCGCCTCGGGAAAAAGGATCACTCGGCCCCGCCGACATGCCGCGCCGATCCTCAATATTGTCCGACTGGCGGCGCCCTCTCCATTCCATGCTATTCTCCCGGCGACTATCGCCTCAACAAGCTGCCTTATAACGGCACTATAATACATCTTGTTCCGGAAGAAAGCAGAGGCGGTCAGCGGAGTCTTTCATGCGGCTCTGCGTCTTTGTTTCAACACGGTCAGAAACAGGAAGGCAAAGACCAGAGCGCCGGCGGAAACGGCCACAAATCCCGCTCCGCCGCCACCGAAAGCAACCTTATTCATAAGGCGTCCGGGAACGAAGGTGAATCCTCCCGCAATAACGATGCCGCCCAGATAAACGCTCTGCATAATCCGCATATGGCGTCTGATATCGCCACGCCGGGCGAAGTAGATCGATTGCAGACAGCCATATATCGTGAAAGCGGAGAGGAGATGGATCGGGCTGAAACCGCAAAACATCCTCAATTCATGGATGAAGAAGGTTGAAATGGAAGTCGAAACCATCAGCATCACCCAGATCTTGCCGAGCAGCCGGTGGATGGCGGTTCCCTTGGGACGCAGGAAGATGAAGGCCCCGAGAATGGCTGCGGGCATGACGGTGGCGACATGGAATTGCACGGCAAGCGGTGCGTCTAACAGAGGCTGGAATGACATGGTTGCTGTTTCGGCTCGGTTGAAATCACCGGCAATTTCGGCGAAACATGCGGACAGGAAAAACGGATTGGCGCCATCAGCAGGAAAACTTCGTGGATCACCCGTATCTGCAATCCACGCTTCGTGAAATGCACGCCGTTCTGCAATCGCGCAGGCTGTGGCTGACATTCCTTGCGGTGCTGGCGATCTTCATCGTGACCGGGCCTTTCGGAACGAGCGAAACCATGAGCTTCGCCGACCGGTTGCTTTACTGGACAATCATTCAGGCCGGCGCCTGGATATTTGCCATATCCTTTTCCATCATCGCCAACAGCATCCTTGCCGGCCGCATCGAAAATATGCTGGCGCGCATGATGATCGGCTCGCTGACGGCCGCCTTGCCGATCGGGCTCTTGCTTACCATCACAAACGGGGTCTTTTCAGGCAGGGAAATGGGTTTCGGCCCCTTTTTGCAGAGCAGCCTGTCCTCCCTGCCTCTCTGCGCCATCTTCTGCCTGCTGAGTTATCTCACCGCCTGCCAGTCGTTCGAGACGACGGCCAATGCCTCTACGGTCAGAGACGAAGACATCAAACACGCTAAGGGCCTCGCACCGCTGCTGGAGCGGCTTCCACCGCAAAAGCGTGGCGAACTGCTGCGGCTCTCAGTACAGGACCATTATACCGAAATCGTCACCACGCGCGGGCGTCAACTCGTCCTGTTGCGTTTTGCCGATGCGCTGAAGGAGATTGGCGAGACGCGGGGCTTGCAGGTGCACCGCTCCCACTGGATTGCCGATACGAATGTCGTCGCGCTGCGTAAACAGACAGGCCGTCTGCTTCTCATGACAAGGGACGGCACAGAAATTCCCGTCAGCCGCTCCTATACCGCGGCGGTACAGGCCCGTTTTGCCGCGCTTGCCCCTGCCCGTTAAGAGTTTCTGTCGATTCCGGAATTTATGGGGTTCCGTTCTCAAAAACATTTGCCTATAAGCCGCTTCTAGCCTGAAAACATTTGAATTGCGCTCCCCGGCCGGTGATCTTCCACCCTGGCCGGTGTTTTGCGCAACCGAAAAGCGGAACGAGAGAGCCCATGCCGAAGCGCCAAGATATCAAGTCCATCCTCATCATCGGCGCGGGACCGATCGTTATCGGTCAGGCATGTGAATTCGATTACTCCGGCACGCAGGCCTGTAAGGCGCTGAAGGAAGAAGGTTACCGGGTCATTCTGGTCAACTCCAACCCGGCGACGATCATGACCGATCCGGGTCTCGCGGACGCCACCTACGTCGAGCCGATCACCCCTGAAGTCGTGGCCAAGATCATTGCAAAGGAGCGTCCCGACGCGCTGCTGCCGACCATGGGCGGCCAGACCGCGCTCAACACCGCGCTTTCTCTCAAGCGCATGGGCGTTCTCGACCGCTACAATGTCGAAATGATCGGCGCGAAGCCCGAAGCCATCGACATGGCTGAAGACCGGGCCCTCTTCCGCGAAGCCATGGCCCGCATCGGCCTTGAAACCCCGCGCTCGATGCTCGCCAACGCCACGGAAATCAAGGATGCAGACCGCAAGAAGCATGAAGCTGCGCGGGCGGAACTGAAGGGCAAGCTCTCCGGCCCCGAACTCGACAAGGCGCTGGACGACCTCGAAAACCAGTGGAACCTCGGCGAAACCGACCGCAAGCAGCGTTACATGGCCCACGCCATGGCCATTGCCGCCCAGGCCATCGATCATGTCGGCCTGCCCGCCATCATCCGCCCGTCGTTTACGCTGGGCGGCACGGGCGGCGGCATTGCCTATAACCGCTCGGAATTCTTCGACATCGTCTCCGGCGGCCTCGACGCCTCGCCGACGACGGAAGTTCTGGTCGAAGAATCGGTTCTGGGCTGGAAGGAGTATGAGATGGAAGTCGTCCGCGACACCGCGGACAACTGCATCATCATCTGCTCCATCGAAAACATCGATCCGATGGGCGTCCACACCGGTGACTCCATCACTGTTGCGCCAGCGTTGACGCTGACCGACAAGGAATACCAGATCATGCGCAACGCCTCGATTGCGGTGCTGCGTGAGATCGGCGTCGAGACCGGCGGCTCCAACGTGCAGTTCGCCGTCAACCCGAAGGACGGCCGCCTTGTCGTCATCGAAATGAACCCGCGCGTATCGCGCTCCTCTGCGCTGGCTTCCAAGGCAACCGGCTTCCCGATCGCCAAGATCGCCGCCAAACTGGCCATCGGCTACACGCTGGACGAACTCGAAAACGACATCACCGGCGGCGCCACCCCGGCATCGTTCGAACCGTCCATCGACTACGTCGTCACCAAGATCCCGCGTTTCGCCTTCGAGAAGTTCCCGGGCGCGTCGCCGATCCTCACCACCGCGATGAAGTCGGTCGGTGAAGTCATGGCCATCGGCCGCACCTTTGCGGAATCCCTGCAGAAGGCGCTGCGCGGTCTCGAAACCGGCCTTACCGGTCTCGATGAAATCGAAATTCCCGGTTACGAAGAGGGCGAAGGCTCCAAGAACGCGATCCGTGCTGCCATCGGCACGCCGACGCCGGATCGCCTGCGCATGGTCGCCCAGGCGCTTCGCATGGGCATGAGCGAAGAGGAAGTCCACGAGAACTCGAAGATCGACCCCTGGTTCATCGCCCAGTTCAAGGCCATCGTCGACACGGAAGCCCGCATCCGCGAGCATGGGTTGCCGCAGGATGCCGAGAACCTGCGCATGCTGAAGGCCATGGGCTTCTCCGATGCCCGCCTCGCCAGCCTGACCTCGAAGCGCCCGAAGGAAGTGGCCGAGCTGCGCAACAGCCTGAACGTCCGCCCGGTCTTCAAGCGCATCGACACCTGCGCCGCCGAATTCGCCTCGCCGACCGCCTACATGTATTCGACCTATGAAATACCCTTCGTCGGCGCAGCCCGCTCTGAAGCGCAGGTCTCCGACCGTAAGAAGGTCGTCATCCTCGGCGGCGGCCCGAACCGTATCGGCCAGGGCATCGAGTTCGATTATTGCTGCTGCCACGCCGCCTTCGCGCTGAAGGATGCCGGCTTTGAAGCGATCATGATCAACTGCAATCCGGAAACGGTGTCCACCGACTACGACACTTCCGACCGCCTCTATTTCGAGCCGCTGACGGCCGAAGACGTGATCGAAATCATGCGCGCCGAACAGGAAAAGGGTGAACTCGTCGGCGTCATCGTGCAGTTCGGTGGCCAGACACCGCTGAAGCTTGCAGAAGCGCTGGAAAAGAACGGTATCCCGATCCTCGGCACCGCGCCTGACATGATCGACCTTGCCGAAGACCGCGACCGCTTCCAGAAGCTCTTGATGAAGCTCGATCTCGCCCAGCCGAACAATGGCATCGCCTATTCGGTCGAGCAGGCCCGCCTTGTCGCTTCTGAAATCGGCTTCCCGCTGGTGGTTCGCCCGTCCTACGTTCTGGGTGGCCGCGCCATGCAGATCATCCATTCGGAAGGCCAGCTCCAGACCTACCTGCTCGACACGGTTCCGGGTCTCGTACCCGAGGACATCAAGCAGCGTTACCCGAACGACAAGACCGGCCAGATCAACACCCTGCTCGGCAAGAACCCGCTGCTGTTCGACAGCTACCTGACCAACGCCGTCGAAGTGGACGTCGACGCGCTGTGCGATGGCGAAAACGTCTTCGTATCCGGTATCATGGAGCACATCGAAGAGGCCGGCATCCACTCGGGCGACTCGGCCTGCTCGCTGCCTTCGCGTTCGCTCAGCAAGGAAACCCTCGACGAACTGGAGCGCCAGACGACGGCGCTTGCCAAGGCGCTCAAGGTCGGCGGCCTGATGAACGTTCAATACGCCATCAAGGACGGCACGATCTACGTTCTCGAAGTCAACCCGCGCGCCTCGCGTACCGTGCCTTTCGTCGCCAAGACCATCGGCGCGCCGATCGCCAAGATCGCCGCCCGCGTCATGGCGGGCGAGAGGCTCGATCCGGCGATTGCCGCTTACGGCGAGAAGCCTGATCCGCGTAACCTCACGCACATTGCCGTCAAGGAAGCCGTCTTCCCCTTCGCGCGCTTCCCCGGCGTCGACATTCTGCTCGGACCGGAAATGCGCTCGACCGGTGAAGTCATCGGCCTCGACACTGATTTCGCGCTCGCCTTCGCCAAGAGCCAGCTCGGCGCCGGTGTTGACCTGCCGCGCTCCGGCGCGGTCTTCGTCTCGGTCCGTGATGAGGACAAGGAAGGCGTTCTGCCCGCCATCCGCATTCTCGTGGAAAGCGGCTTCAGAGTGCTGGCCACCGGCGGCACCCAGCGTTTCCTTGCCGAAAAAGGCATCAACGCCGAAAAGATCAACAAGGTGCAGGAAGGCCGTCCGCATATCGAGGACGCAATCCGCAACCGTCAGGTCCAGCTCGTCATCAACACCACCGACAGCAACAAGGCGATTTCAGACAGCAAGTCTCTGCGCCGCGCAACGTTGATGCAGAAGGTGCCCTATTACACAACGATGGCAGGTGCCGAAGCAGCCGCCCTCGCCATCAAGGCGCTGAAGGCCGGCAATCTGGAAGTGAAGCCGCTGCAGAGCTACTTCAACTAAGAGATCAGCAAGAAAGCCTGACGAACTGAATGAACGCCGGAACGCCGCGAACCACCGGGTTGGCGGCGTTTCTCATTGCGTAATACACCTGCAATCCAACGCCGGTATCAAAAAAACATCATTTCCACCCGCAGGCCGATGACGATTTTTCCCTGTCCCGAGAATTCTCCGCCATCGCCGATCACCCAGTTCCTGAACCCGCATCTGGAGCAAAAGCATGACTGGACGACCGCCCGGCCCGATGCGTGTAGCTTTCCCACTGCGCATCGAACCGGTGATTTTGAACGCTGTCCGCCAGACTGCGAGCGACGAGCTGCGCAGCATTAACGCGCAGATCGAAATTCTTCTGAAAGAAGCCCTTAGGCAGCGTGAGCGAGAGGTAGGCCATGACCTGGGCCACAAATCGAACGAGAGCGAATAGCATCTGAAACGGCAGGCTTTAAGCCGCCAGTGCTTCCCGTACGCAGTTGCGGCCTTCGCTCTTGGCGCGGTACAGCGCGCGGTCGGCCATGTCGGCCAGCGTCTGGAGATCACAGTGTATCTCGCCGCTTGTCGCAATGCCGATGCTGATTGTCACACCGACACGCAGCCCGCCGCAGTCCACCTCTTTCAAAGCAACCGCGTTGCGAATGCGCTCGCCTATCATTGACGCCTTTTGGCTTCCTGCGCCGGGCAGGAAGATGATGAATTCCTCGCCGCCATAACGGGCCAGCACGTCGCCACTGCGAATACTGCCGCCGATCCGCTTTGCCACTTCCTGCAGGACGCTGTCACCGACGGAATGGCCGAAGCGGTCGTTGATCGATTTGAAGTGATCGATATCGAGTAGCATTGTCGCATCGGTGGGATCAGGCTTTGTGGGCATCGTCTGGAAGAAGAAGCGCCGGTTCTTCACGCCTGTCAGCGGATCCGTATTGGCAAGGATCAACAGTTTCCGCTCCGAGCGTTCAGCCACCAGCACCATCACGAACAGGGCAATCGCAAAGTTGAGCATAATGATGAGGAAGAACGCATTGACGATGTCGATGGAGGCGAGAGAGGGTGAAAGCACCCCCTTTACCACCAGAAGTGAAATCAGCCCCGAGACGGTGGTGATCGCGCCCATCGCGATGCGGGAAAGAAGCGGCTCCTTGCGCCAGCCGCTAAACAGCACCACGGCTGCGCCGAGATAGGCGAGCGCCGCACAGCCATTGAACAGCGCAGCGCGCAACGCATTGTTCTCCGCCACCTCATACGCGAGGACAATCCCGAGAACCACGACAAGACAAGTCCCAAGCAGAGTTTTCGGCGATACAAAACGGCCGTCGCTCAACGCTTTCAGACCAAGCCAGATAAGCGCATAACCTGCAATACCGAATACGATACTGCCCAACCGCCACAAGGCCGGCGACAATATCTTCCACTCGCCATATCCGGCAAGCGTTGAGCCGACGGCCATTGCCGCAAAGCCCGCGGCAAGAGTGACAGGACCGCGCAGGCCGCGATTGGTCAGCATCAAATAAATAAAACTCATTAGCCCCACGATGTAGGAGCATTTTTGCATTAGTATGACTGTTGCAAGGTCAAGTTCACCAAGCATAATACGCCCGTTTATAAATATTTTGATGAGACATATAAAATGACTCGAATAAATTTCAATTAAAACGAAAAACTAACGATGCGCAAAGCATAACAACGCCAAGTTGATATTCGATAAAATATATACATAGAAAAGACTATTCAAAATTTCTTACATAAAGCATGTCCTGTTTGAATTTCTTGATTTCCATCTCTTTAGCCTGCTCATCAGGGAGGCGAAGCAGGTAGGATGGGTGCACGGTGACAAAAAGCGTCCGCCCTTCTTGCATTGGCAAGGGCCGGCCGCGAATCTCCGAGACCTTTTCTTTGCCGCCGGTCAGCGCATATAGCGCCGTTGCACCCATCGCAACGATCAGCTTCGGCTGAACAAGCGCGATTTCCTGGTTGAGCCACCAGCGGCATTGCTCCACTTCCCCCGCATTCGGCCGCTGGTGGATGCGCCGTTTGCCGCGCGTTTCGTATTTGAAGTGTTTCACGGCATTGGTAACGTAAAGCCCGCCGCGGTCCACACCGATCTCTCTGAGCGTCCTGTCGAACAGCTGGCCTGCGGGGCCGACAAAAGGTTTTCCGGCCAGATCCTCGTGATCGCCCGGCTGCTCACCGACGACCATGATCTTCGCGTTTTCCGGCCCGTCACCAAAAACGGTCTGCGTCGCCTTGCAATGCAGGGCACACCGTGTGCAGTGGCGCGCTTCATGCGCCAGCGAAGCAAGCGTGCCATCCGGCAAAGGTGGCTGCTCTTCCCGTGCGGAAGCCGCTGCCTGGAGGCGATGGTGAAACGGCTTCGGTTGGCTCGCCTCCTTCGCCGCCATCTCCAGCACCCGCGCCTCCGCGCCCAGAATCAGGTCAGGGATGAGCTCGGCTTCCGGCAGATTCTTCCAGTATTTCTTCGGCATCTCCGCTGTCATGGCCTTGATCTTCAAGCGGGCCGGGTTGAAAATATTGGCGTAATAGGTCCGCCAGAGATCGTCCGTTTCATCCTTGAGATCAGGCTTGGCGGCAGCCTCCCGTGATGTCTGCAGCAGGTTTCCGTCCCATCGGGCGCTGCCCTTCGGCGAGACAATCAACCAGTCCATGTCGGTGAAGCGACGTTGAAAAAACGGAGCCGTACGTTCGATGATGAAATGGTCCGGTTCGAACCACGCCACGAACCGCCGTCGCCCGCCCTGCCCTTGCGGCAATGACAGCTCCTTGAAACGCACGAAGGCCGTCATCTTGTGATAATCGCGACGGACAGACTTTTCGAGCAGCCGCACATCGGAAACATCCGGATCGGACTTGAACTGCAGCAGGGCCCGATCCCGTTTCAGCCGCCACAATAGCCTGTAGAGCAGCGCGAAACGGCCGGGATCGCTGTGGCAGATGACGGCCTGCGCCAGTGCGACAAATGCGGCAGGTACGGGAACCGGGGCGCCGCCCTCCGTTGGCAATGGCGCACCGGAAAAGTCGAGAAGCCCAAACCCGTCATCCTGCAGCCGCCAGTCGATCTTCTCCGGCGGTATATTGGCCGCAAGCGCCGCGCGCGCAGCATCGCGCCACTCGGTGAAATCCCCCCGCCCCTCCAGCACCGGGCCATACATCACAACAGCGACAATTGTTCAGGCTGCGGCGCAAACATCGCGCGCAGATCCGGCCGTTCGATCAGCTTGCCCGGTGTCCATCCCTCCGCGACGATAAAGGCCTTCACCTTTTTGAGAGATACGCCGAAGCGGGCGATATCTTCCAGCCGCAGGCTGCGGAACTTCCGCGACGAGAGAATCGAGGCAACCGTCTTGGTGCCGAAACCGGGTACACGCAGCAACATTTCGCGATCCGCCGCATTGACGTTTACCGGAAACTGATCGCGATGCTTCAATGCCCAGGCAAGCTTCGGGTCGATGTCAAGATCCAGCATGCCGTTTCCGCCGATAGCGGTTATCTCGCCGATATCGAAACCGTAAAAACGATAAAGCCAGTCCGCCTGATAGAGGCGGTGTTCGCGCATCAGCGGCGGCTTGATGAGTGGCAGGTTCTTCGACGAATCCGGAATTGGGCTGAACGCCGAATAATAGACGCGCCGCAGACCATAGCTTCCATAGAGCCGCGCGCTGGTGGAAAGAATGGTGCTGTCATCGGCACCGTCGGCGCCCACGATCATCTGCGTGCTCTGTCCGGCGGGCGCAAAACGCTTGGTTTTTCGCGTTTTGACGGTAGGCTCGCCCGCCTCCTCGATCTTCAGGCGAATATCGGCCATAGAGCGGCGAATATTGGCGGGCTGCTTTTCCGGCGCAAAACGGCCGATGCCGCTATCGGTGGGCAACTCGATGTTGATCGACAACCGGTCCGCATAAAGCCCCGCCTCCTCGATCAATTTCGGAGACGCTTCCGGGATGGATTTGAGGTGGATGTATCCACGAAAGCCATGGGTGACGCGCAGTTCACGCGCCACACGCACCATCTCCTCCATCGTGTGATCAGAGGAACGGATGATACCCGAGGATAAGAACAACCCTTCAATATAGTTGCGCCGGTAAAATTCGAGCGTCAGCCACACCACCTCTTCTGCGGTAAACCGCGCCCGTTCCACATTGCTGGAAGAACGGTTGATGCAATAGGCGCAATCATAGATGCAGAAATTGGTGAGCAGGATTTTCAGGAGCGATATGCAGCGCCCATCCGGCGCATAGGCATGACAGATGCCAGACCCTTCTGTCGAGCCCAATCCGCCAGAGGCTGCGGAGTTCCGTTTCGCCGTCCCGCTCGATGCGCAGGAGGCGTCGTATTTCGCGGCGTCAGAGAGAATGGCCAGCCGTTGCCTGATTGACTTCTTCATAATAATGTTCACTATATGTTCTCTTGAAGATTGTCAATCAGGATATTCAAGTCATTGGAAAGACAAAGAAATATTGATGCCTCAAATTTGCTGGCATTTCGCTGTCGTCTTCTGATATAGTCCGCTCAGTTATGATTTTGGCATGGTTCCGGAGTTCCCCTCCGGAACCTGTTTCTTTTTGTGTCTGCAGGTAAAGCGACCGGAATGCGAAGGATAAAAAAATGGTAGAAAAAGTACCGATGACCCAGGGTGGATTCGTCAAGCTTCAGGAGGAGCTTCGCTGGCGCCAGCAGGAGGAACGCCCCCGCATCATCGAGGCGATTGCGGAAGCGCGCGCCCATGGCGACCTTTCGGAAAACGCCGAGTACCATGCTGCCAAGGAAGCGCAGAGCCATAACGAGGGCCGCATCACGGAACTCGAAGATCTGACGGCGCGCGCTGAAGTCATCGACCTTTCCAAGATGTCGGGTTCGAAGATCAAGTTCGGTGCCACCGTGAAGCTGGTTGACGAAGACAGCGACGAGGAAAAGACCTATCAGATCGTCGGCGACCAGGAAGCCGACGTAAAGGCCGGCCGTATTTCCATCTCTTCGCCGATTGCCCGCGCCCTGATCGGCAAGGAAGTTGGCGACAGCATCGAAGTCAACGCGCCTGGCGGCGCCAAGGGTTACGAGATCCTCGCGGTTCAGTGGGGCTGATTGCCCCATGCAATGCGCCCGCCAGCGGGCGCATTGCTTTTGACCTGTTGCTCCCCTGAACCAGCCGCAAAGACGGAAGCCCATCTTGTCCCACGTCAGCCTGAAAGATGTGCAGGTGCTTGCGCCGAATTTCAAACGCAGGCTCTCCGGCGTCACCTCTACAATCGTTCAGCTGATACCGGTGCAGAACCGGCTGGGACAGAAGGTCGCCACCATCGGCCCCGGCCTGCCGCCGCATCTGCCGCATGTGCGTTTCCGCGACCTGTGGCGGCTCTGGCAAGGCGGCCCGTTTGGCGGCCCGCGCATCTGGCATGCCCGCCGCAACCTCGAAATGTTACCGGGAATTTTCATGCGTGATGTGCTGCGCATGAAGGTGAAGCTTCTCTTCACCTCGGCCGCGCAGAGGCGGCATTCCGCCTATACCCGTTTCCTGATCTCCAGGATGGATGCCGTGGTGGCCACCAACATCCGCTCAGGCTCATTTCTTGAAGTGCCCCATCGCGTTGTCATGCATGGCGTGGATACCGAACTTTTCCATCCGGCAACCGGTCCTGAGGACACGATAGCCGCGACCGGCCTGCCGGGACAATATCTGATCGGCTGCTTCGGGCGGGTCCGCCACCAGAAGGGCACCGATCTTTTCGTGCGTGCCATGATCGAACTTCTGCCCGCCTATCCGCAATGGACAGCTGTGGTTTCAGGCCGCGTGACGGCGGAACACAAGGCTTTTGCCGAAGCCCTTGAAGCAGATGTCAACGCCGCCGGCCTCGCAGATCGTATCGTGTTTCAGGGTGAAGTTGATGACATCAAGCCGTGGTACAGGCGGCTGACGCTCTATGTCGCGCCTTCGCGCAACGAGGGTTTCGGGCTGACTCCGCTTGAAGCAATGGCCTCGGAAACGGCCGTCGTCGCCAGCAATGCCGGTGCCTACGAGGAAATGATCGTCACGGGCGAGACCGGGGCGGTTGTTGAAGCGGGCGACTATGCATCACTGAGGGATGCAATAAAGACCTATCTCGCCGATCCCGCCATGGCCAAAGTCCACGCGAGTACCGGACTTGCGCATGTGCGCAGCACTTTTCCGCTGGAAAAAGAAGCGGCCAGTCTTGGCGAAGTCTATGAGGCGTTGCGGCGGGGGTAATGCGTCGCAAGCCGGAAAATCAGATTTCCACGAGACCGACGCGCTTGACCTGACGGATGGTCAGCATGGTGCGCACCGTATCGACATTCTCATCCGCAGTCAGAACCTCGATGACGAAGTCCTGAAATTCCGTCAGGTTTCTTGCGACGCAATGTAACAGGAAGTCGCTTTCGCCGGATACCATCCAGGCCTGGCGCACGAGAGGCCACCCGGCCGTCGCCGCGGCAAAGGCCTTCAGATTGCTGTCCGACTGGCGCTTGAGACCGATCATGCAGAAGGCGACGAGATCAAAACCGAGCTTCGGCGCGTTCAACATGGCGTGATAACCCTCGATTACCCCCGCCTCCTCGAGCTTGCGGACACGCCTCAGGCACGGAGGAGCCGAGATACCGACCCTTTCGGCCAGTTCCACATTGGTCATGCGCCCGTCGCGCTGCAATTCGCGCAGGATTTTCAGATCGATGGCATCGAGTTCGACGCTGGTCACGGAGGAGTACCTCGTTAAGCTGGAGAACTTCCTTGTACTATTCGGCGCGGGATTCGCAACAATATGCCGCCAACCGGTCACAAAATTGCGCGTGCATCCACAACTGCCTTGTTGGTAACGCAAGGCTGCCCTTGAATAAAGGCACTAGACAACCTTAAATACCCGCCAACGAAGGGGTTATGGCCCGTCCGCCCTGCCGCGGCTGGAAGGCCCTCGACTGAAGACCCTGCTATTGAGAAGGAAATTTCCCATGTCTGCCCGCCATACCAAGGTATTGATCATCGGCTCCGGTCCCGCAGGCTACACGGCGGCGATCTACGCGGCACGCGCAATGCTGAAGCCGGTGCTGATCGCCGGCATGGAACAGGGCGGTCAGCTGATGATCACCACCGATGTCGAGAATTACCCGGGCTTTGCAGACCCTATCCAGGGCCCGTGGCTGATGGACCAGATGCTGAAGCAGGCGACGCATGTCGGCGCGGAAATCGTCAGTGACCTGGTGACCGAAGTTGAAACCAGCGTTCGCCCGTTCGTCGTGAAGACCGATTCTGGCCAGGTATGGACCGCCGACACGCTGATCATCGCCACCGGCGCCAAGGCCAAGTGGCTCGGCATCGAGAGCGAGCAACATTTCCAGGGCTTCGGCGTTTCCGCCTGTGCCACCTGCGATGGTTTCTTCTATCGCAATAAGGATGTGATCGTGGTGGGCGGCGGCAATTCCGCCGTGGAAGAGGCGCTTTATCTCGCCCATATCGCCAAGACGGTAACGGTCGTGCACAGACGCGACAGCTTCCGTTCGGAAAAAATCCTTCAGGAACGGCTCTTTGCCAAGGACAACGTCAATATCCTCTGGAACACGGAAGTTGCCGAAATTACCGGCGCGCCCGCAAAACCGCCGATGCCGCCCTCCGTTTCCGGCGTCAAGCTGCGCGACACCAAAACCGGCGCGATCAGCGAAAGGCCCATTGACGGCGTCTTCGTCGCCATTGGTCACGCGCCTGCCGTGGAGCTCTTCAAGGGCAAGGTGAAGCTGAAGGACAACGGTTATATGTGGACCGCTCCCGATTCCACCGCCACCGACGTGGAAGGCATTTTCGCGGCCGGCGACGTCACCGACGACATCTACCGTCAGGCAATCACCGCCGCCGGCATGGGCTGCATGGCCGCGCTGGAAGCGGAACGTTATCTCACCGCGCATCAACCGCTTGCTGTCGCAGCGGAATAACTGAAAGGCAGGATAGGCATGGCAATGCCATTGGACTGGGATAAACTGCGCATATTTCATGCCGCAGCCGAAGCAGGGTCTTTCACCCATGCTGCCGACAAGCTGCATTTGTCCCAGTCGGCCATCAGCCGCCAGGTCAGCGCGCTGGAGCAGGATGTCGGCGTCAAGCTGTTTCATCGCCACGCCCGCGGTCTTATTCTTACCGAACAGGGCGAACTGCTCTATCGCACCGCTCACGATGTGCTGCTGAAGCTCGAAACGGTGAAGATGCAACTCACCGAAACGACGGAAAAGCCGAGCGGCAAGCTGCGCGTCACGACGACGGTGGGCCTCGGTCAGGGCTGGCTGACGGACAAGGTGCAGGAATTCCTGCAGCTCTATCCGGAAATGTCGATCCAGCTCATCCTCGACAATGAGGAGCTGGATGTGAACATGCGCCACGCAGATTGCGCCATTCGCCTGCGCCAGCCCCAGCAATCGGACCTCATCCAGCGCAAGCTGTTCACGGTGCACATGCACGTCTATGCCGCGCCGTCTTACATCAATCGCCATGGCGAGCCCCAGTCGGTTGAGGATCTGGACAACCACCGCATCATCTCGTTTGGCGAACCCGCGCCGAACTACCTGCTAGATGTCAACTGGCTGGAAAATGCCGGGCGGTCTTCCGACAATACCCGCACCCCCCATCTGCAGATCAACAGCCAGACCTCGATCAAGCGCGCATGCCTGCTGGGAATAGGTATCGCCTGCTTGCCGGATTACATTGTCGGCCGGGACCCCGGCCTCATCCAGTTATCGCTCGCGGCCGACATTCCGTCATTCGACACCTATTTCTGCTATCCGGACGAGATGAAAAATGCTGCAAAGCTGAAGGCCTTCCGCGACTTTATCGTCGCCAAGGCGCGCAATTGGAATTTCTGACGTTTAAATAGCCGAGGGGCTGAAATAGACGTTATTTTTCAAGGAGATACAGGGGAATTCATGGAAGGGCGACCAGTCGCCCTTCGCCAGCTTTGCACATAAAATATACCTGAAATATCGAGGCCTGCACCCGACGCATGCCTGACCTGCACAAAAAAGAATTGTTTCGTGCACAAAAAAGCACCATATCGCTCTCAGCTGATGCACACGGTGGCTTTTCCTCCCAGTTCCACCGCATCAGCTGTTCCCCTCTGGAGGTTTTTGACCTTCACACTTAAAGGGCCCTGGATACATCCGGCGGCCCTCTTTTTTTACCCGCAAGAATTTTCTCCAAATTGGCGAAATATCGGATGATGCAACCTTGTTTTGCATTGTCGCTCCCACCATATCTTGGTTGGCTGTCACGCTCGCTCAGGCACGCGACAGCTGTTCCCCTCTGGAGGTTTTGACCTTCAAACTTATCAGGCCGCGGAAATATCCAGCGGCCTTTTTTTTGCCGATGCCACCGCGCCCGTGCAGTCCTCACAGAGACGTGACTTGTATATCGATAATAGTCGATATAAATATCGGGTATGCCAGATATTGAAGAAACCCCAATGAACCCGGAGGAAGTCCTCAAAGCCCTTTCGCACCCCGCACGGCTGAAATTTCTGGAATGGCTGAAGTCTCCGGAAAGTCACTTCTGTCAGGAGCATCCGCTCAGCATGGGTGTTTGCGCCAACCAGTTTCAGATCAGCGGCCTGTCGCAATCCACCGTCTCCTCGCATCTTGCGGTACTGCAGGCGGCGGGCCTGATCAGGTCGAAGAAGGTGGGGCAATGGGTGTTTTTTGAGCGCAACGAGGAAACCATCGATGCTTTCCGCAATTATCTGCAAACCAATCTCTGAGCCTCCCAAGCTTTGAGCCCGGGGTGCCGGACGGAACCGCGACACGGTTTCGCACCGGCACCCATATCAGGATAGCGCGCCTGCCGCGCAATTTCGCCAACCGACCAGAAAGTGAAGTCGCATGACCAGTCTTTTCGAACCGGCACAGGCCGGCGATATCGCACTCGCCAACCGCATCGTCATGGCCCCTCTCACCCGCAATCGCTCCCCGGGCGCCATTCCCAACAATCTCAACGCCACCTATTACGAGCAGCGGGCGACAGCCGGCCTGATCGTCACTGAAGGCACGCCCATTTCCCAGCAGGGCCAGGGTTACGCCGATGTTCCCGGTCTTTATAAGCGGGAAGCGATTGAAGGCTGGAAAAAGATCACTGACGGCGTTCATTCGGCGGGCGGCAAGATCGTTGCCCAAATCTGGCACGTGGGCCGAATTTCCCACACCTCGCTGCAGCCGCATGGCGGCCAGCCGGTCGCCCCCTCGGCCATCACCGCCAAATCGAAGACCTATATCATCAATGATGACGGCACCGGTGCCTTTGCCGAAACCTCCGAGCCCCGTGCCCTCACCATCGACGATATCGGCCTCATCCTCGAGGATTACCGCAGCGGCGCGCGCGCGGCACTGGAGGCCGGTTTCGACGGCGTCGAAATCCATGCCGCCAATGGTTACCTGATCGAGCAGTTCCTGAAATCCAGCACCAACCAGCGCACGGATGATTACGGTGGCTCCATCGAAAACCGCGCTCGCTTCCTGCTGGAAGTCGTCGACGCGGTGGCGGAAGAGATCGGCGCCGGCCGCACCGGCATCCGCCTCTCGCCAGTTACCCCTGCCAACGATATTTTCGAGGCTGATCCGCAACCGCTCTATAATTACGTGGTTGAGCAGCTGGGCAAGCGCAATCTCGCCTTCATTCATGTCGTTGAAGGTGCGACGGGCGGTCCGCGCGATTTCAAGCAGGGCGACAAGCCTTTCGATTACGCGTCCTTCAAGGCGGCTTATCGCAATGCCGGGGGCAAGGGCCTGTGGATCGCCAACAATGGTTACGATAGGCAGAGCGCCATCGAAGCCGTGGAAAGTGGCAAGGTTGATGCCGTTGCTTTCGGCAAGGCCTTCATCGCGAATCCTGATCTGGTGCGCCGCCTGAAAAACGACGCGCCGCTGAACGAACCGAACCAGCCGACCTTCTATGGCGGCGGCGCCGAAGGTTACACCGACTATCCGGCCCTCGCCCAATAGTAATGAAAAAGACGCCGCATCGTTGATGCGGCGTTTTCGTTCATCGCGCGCTTCTCGCCTGCCGGGCGGCAAAGTCGGAAAAGGCGCCCATTACGAAGGCATTGGGCAGATGCAGCGCCTGCAACAGCCCATTGCCCGTTTCCCGACCGATGCTCATCAGCGCCACCTGCAGACAATAGATAGCAAGCAGCACCAGCGAACGGCCAAGATTGGGCCGCAGGTCCTCGTATCGCAAAGCGAGGACCGCCAGCGACAGGATCGGAACGGCGATCAGAAGGCCGAGCCCCTTGTGCAGCGACAGCAGTGATCCATCGTAATAGATCGACAGCCCGGCCAGCAGCACCTGAGCGAAGATCAGCACGGGCACGCTTGCCGAAATCACGGCAAAGGCGCGACGCCTGGTCGACATTCCGTTCGCAACCGCGCCCATCACGCCCTGCCTTCGGCGTCGGCCGGATGCGCAAGGTTCGACGGCCGCGGCCTCTCGTCAAGGCAGCCGAGACCCGCCAACGTGGTCGCCACCGCAATGTCGATAGGTGTCTTCGGCTCACTTCCAAGGAAATCTGTCAGCTTACGATTGCTCATCCTGATCGGCATCTGCCAGAGATATTGCATTTCCAGCACTTCGCGGAACAGCGGAACGAACGGCGCAACTATTTTGATGCCTGTCCAGGATAAACGTCGCCGCTTGACCGGATGGCCCACAACCCGCTCGATCGCTTCAATCAGTTGCAGCCCGTCGAAATCCCAGAAACCTTCCATGTGATAGACGGCAAAGGCCGGAAGCTCGTCTGCACGGTCGAGCAGTCGGCCAATGGTTTCCGCCACGTCAGGCAGATAAGCCCATTGGTGTCCTGCATGGCGGGCGGAAGGGTTCTGCACGCTGCGAACCGGCCTGCCGGGTCGCACCAGCATCTGCGAAAACCAGTTGTTTCTCGCATCTGGCCCAAAGAAGTCGCCCGCCCGGACGATCAGCACCGGCACGCCGCGCATTGAAGCCAGTTTAAGCCGCCGCTCCATCTCCACACGCAAAGCGCCCTTGCGGGTAAAGGGCTTTTGCGGGCTCTCCTCGCTCAGCAGCGGAAAGGCGTCAGAGCCGAAATTATAGATGGTCCCCGGGAAAACAATCCTCGCCCCACAGCTTTCAGCAGCCGCGATCGTGTTGTCCAGCATCGGCAATACCTGCTTCTCCCAATCGCGGTATCCGGGAGGATTAACCGCATGGACGATCAGCCGAACACCTTGTGCCGCCTTCAAGACGTCCTGACCGCTCATGGCGTCACCCACCACGAACTCGACATCGCCAGTGATGTGGGAAGCCGCCTTCCGCCGCGTCATCGCCCTCACGCGCCATCCCCATTGCTGCAGCATACGGGAGACCTGGCCGCCGACACCCCCATTCACGCCCAGAACCAGCGCCAGTCGCCGATCATTCTCTGCTGAATCTGCGTTGTTTTCATATATCATCGCCGTACTCCTTGTTCTGGGATGGAGTATCGTCGCGTTTTGCGATATACGAAATTATCGAAATCAGTGGATCGGCTATACAAAATTTTATGAGCAAGAACCGCGACGTCAGCTGGGATTTTTATCGCACCTTCCTTAGCGTGCTGAGCGACGGTTCGCTGTCCGCCGCCGCCCGCGAGCTTGGCATCACCCAGCCGACGGCGGGACGTCACATCGGCGCGCTGGAAGAGGCCGTCGGCTTTCCTCTGTTCATCCGCTCGCCGCACGGCTTAATGCCGACGGAAGCAGCCCTTGCGCTCCGCCCCTATGCGGAAAATCTGGCGGCGACGACCGCCGCCCTCATGCGCGCGGCCTCCGGCGAAGTCGGCAAGATCGAAGGCACGGTGCGCATCAGCGCATCTGACATCATCGGCGTCGAAATGCTGCCGCCGATTATCACGGCCATGCAGGAGGTTCACCCGCGGCTTGAAATCGAGCTGTCATTATCAGATACGCTGGAAGACCTTCTAAGACGCGAGGCGGATATTGCCATTCGCATGACCGAGCCGCTGCAGGACGCGATCGTCATGCGTTACATCGGCAATTTCCGTCTTGGATTTCATGCGACGCGCGACTATCTGGCAAAAGCCGGAACGCCAAAGAGCATGGAAGACCTGAACCACCACCGGATGGTTGGTTTTGACCGCAAGACGCCGTTCATCCGGGCGGCCATCCAGCGGATGCGTTCGCTCGATCCTGACATCCCCGATGTTGAGGAAATTTCCTTCGAAATACGCGCCGACAGCAACCTTGCACAACTTGCCATGATCCGCGCCAGCGCGGGCATCGGCGTCTGTCAGATTGGCTTGGCCCGCAAGGACCCGCGACTGGTTCAGGTTCTGCCGAACATCGATATCCCGCTCCATACCTGGGTCGCGATGCACGAAAACCTCAAGACCTCACCGCGATGCCGCGCCGTCTTCAGCGCCCTGGTCGAAGGCCTCAAGAGTCATCTCAAGGAAACCGATCCGGGCGCGCCACCGAAACAGCGCTAAGGCAGTGCCGCGTCGATACGAGGCAGGCCCGCGATCCCCAACTGGAAGGGACCGGCGGAACGGAAAAGCGATCCTGGTTTGCATAAAATCCACGGATCGCCCGTCAGAATGGTTCGGCCTGCTGCGTTGTCTTGTCCACCACCTCGGCTTCCGGGCGATCGCCGCCCTGGCTGTATTCTTCATGCCAGTGGCCGCTCTCATCCTGATAGCTGATTTCCTCGTCATCGCCACCCACCTGCTGTTCGGCAGCGACGATGCGCGCAGCCTCGACGGCATCCGCATAGGTAGGAAATGTTTCGGAATAAGCGCCGTTCATGCGGTAGGCGAAGCCCCCGTCATGTTCGACGATTTCATACACCACTTTGGTCATGCATGTTCCTCCTGTTTCGGTAGGCGACATGGCAACCACAACCGCGCTTCAAGCATTGCACCCGATGGGGACACCGCGGCATGAGCAGCATGTCCTGCGACATCACTATCCTACCAAAAGCACTCAAGCGCAAATCCTGCTTGATCTGAGGGACGATACGTCACAGCCTAAGCCGATCCGGGGGAAGGGAAGTCAATGGCGGGTTCTATTCTGAAACAGGAGCGTATGCTGCTTCTGGCGATACCGGCGGCAATCGTCGCCTATCTGGCCGAACATGCAATCTTCGAAGCGGGAAAGACGGCGACGATCATCGCTGCCGTCGTGCTGATCGGGCTCATTGTTCTCGTCTCGATGCGGGTTGCCCATCACGCCGAAATCCTGGCCGCCAAGGTGGGCGACCCCTACGGCACCATGATCCTGACGCTGTCGGCCGTTGCGGTGGAAGTGCTGATCCTTGCCATCATCATGAGCGAATCCAGTTCACCCACGCTGGTGCGGGATACGATCTATTCCGCCGTGATGATCGACATCAACGGCATTCTTGGTCTCGCCGCGCTTCTTGGAGGCCTTCGCCACGGAGAACAGCCGTATAACGATGATTCCGGCAAGACCTATGGCGTGATGATCCTGACAGCCATGGGCATATCGATGATAGTGCCTGAGTTCATTCCTGAACAGAGCTGGCACATCTACTCGGTGTTCACAATCGTGGCGATGATTGCGCTTTATGCGCTGTTCCTCAAAATGCAGGTGGGCCCGCACAGCTATTTTTTCAGCTACACTTACCCTCGAAAGCCACATCCGGCCGGCCAGCCAGCAGGCAGCCATGCGGAAGAGGACGATGAAGGCAACGTATTACTCTCCATCGGCCTCATCATCGCCGGCGTGGTTCTGATCGGCGTACTGGCGGAATTCATGTCCGCCTTCCTGGGCGAAAGTCTTGAAGGCACCAGCGCACCGCCAGCGCTGATGGCCGTGGTGGTGGCGACGATCTCGGCATCGCCGGAAATCCTCACCGCGCTCAGGTCTGCCCTGCGCAACCGTATGCAGGCCGTGGTCAATATCGCCATGGGCGCATCGCTCTCGACGGTTATCCTGACCGTGCCCGTGATGGAGGGTATCGCGCTCTATACCGGCCAGCCCTTCATCATGGCGATGACGCCCGTTCAGACCGTCATGGTCTTCATCACGCTCATCGCCGCCGCCATCAACCTCAATGACGGTGAAACCAACGCGATTGAAGGAATGACGCATTTCATTCTCTTCGCCACCTTCATCATGCTGCTGTTCCTGGGGCTCTGACCGAAACGAAAAAAGCCCGGCATCGCTGCCGGGCTTTTTCAATCGAGGTTACAAACCGATCAGCGGCAATCGGCGCAGAAGCGCTGGATGCGCTTGCAGGCCTCTTCCAGCAACTCTTCCGAGGTGGCATAGGAAATGCGGAAGTTCGGGCCGAGACCGAAGGCCGAGCCCTGCACAACGGCAACGCCTTCGGCTTCAAGAAGCTCGGAGACGAAATCCGTATCCGTCTCGATGACCTTGCCCGACGGCGCGGTCTTGCCGATCAGGCCGGCGCAGGACGGGTAAACGTAGAACGCACCTTCCGGAGCCGGGCAGCTGATGCCCTTGGCCTGGTTGAGCATGGAGACGACCAGGTCACGGCGGCCTTCGAAGATTTTCTTGTTCGCCGGAATGAAATCCTGCGTGCCGTTCAAGGCTTCGACCGCGGCCCATTGTGCGATGGAGCTCGCGCCCGAGGTCTGCTGACCCTGGATCATGTCCATGGCCTTGATGAGCGGCAGCGGGCCGGCAGCGTAACCGATACGCCAGCCGGTCATGGCATAGGCCTTGGAAACGCCGTTCATCGTCAGCGTGCGGTCATAGAGCGAAGGCTCTACTTCCACCGGCGTGACGAATTTAAAGTCGCCATAGGTCAGGTGCTCATACATGTCATCCGTGAGGATCCATACATGCGGGTGCTTGACGAGCACATCGGTCAGCGCCTTCAACTCGTCGTGCGAATAGGCCGCGCCCGACGGGTTGGACGGCGAGTTGAACACGAACCACTTGGTCTTCGGCGTGATCGCCTTTTCCAGCGCTTCCGGCTTCAGCTTGAAATTGTCTTCCAGCGTCGCGTCGACGAATACCGGCGTACCGCCGCAGATCGAGACCATCTCGGGATAGCTGACCCAGTACGGCGCCGGGATAACGACTTCATCACCGGGGTTCAGCGTCGCCATAAAAGCGTTGAACAGGATCTGCTTGCCGCCGGTGCCGACAATCGTCTGCTCCGGCTTGTAGTCGAGGCCGTTTTCACGCTTGAACTTGTCGGCAATCGCCTTGCGCAGTTCCGGAATGCCGGAAACAGGCGTGTATTTCGTTTCACCGCGTTTAATCGCGTCAATGGCCGCTTCCTTGATATTGTCGGGCGTATCGAAATCCGGCTCGCCGGCGCCAAGGCTAATCACATCGCGGCCCTGCGCTTTAAGCTCGCGGGCTTTCTGGCTAACGGCGATGGTGGCGGATGGCTTTACGCGGGAGAGAATGTCGGCAAGGAAGGCCATTTTTAATCGGTCCTATTGGGGTTGACATCGCAGAGCTTGGAAATCTCGTCTGCTGCGGCAATTTCTATGTCGAAAGACGGGCCTAGTTTCAAGGCCAAAAGCCAGCCTATCCGCCGTGGGGTACAATTTAAGCCTTCCTTAACCCGGAAGTAACGCTTGTTGAGCTACATTCGCGAGCCTAGGGGTCGTGTCTCTCTATAGCTGGTTGAAAAATGGCGCCCAAAAGCATCTTTTCCAGTCTTGTCCGCGAGGCCGATGGCACATGGTCCACCGCCTATAACAGCTTCAACCTCAAGTCCGCCCTGCAGCCCATATTCCGTCGCACATCAAGCGGGCCGCTGGACATCGATTCCTTCGAAGGTCTTGTGCGACCCCACCGCAACGGCGAACCGGTAACACCAGGTGAATTTTTCTCGCTGGTGGCACCGGAAGACATCGAAAATATCGACAGCATCCTGCGGACCATCCACATTCTCAACACCGGCAGGCTCAGCCGCTCCCGCGCGCGCATCTTCGTCAATTTCCATCCCGGCCTGTTCCAGACGCCAGCCAAGATGCGGCAGGAAGTGGAGCGCATGCGTCTCGCAGCCCACGAGGCCGGCATGACGGCAGACCGTATCGTCTGCGAAATCTCCGAGAAGAAGGCCTCCGACACCCAGATGGTCGCAGATTTCGCCTACCACATGCACGATATCGGCTTTCGCGTGGCGCTCGATGACTACGGCGCCGGCGATACCGCCATCGAACGGGTAAAGCTCATCAAGCCGGACTATGTGAAATTCGAAGCGGGCTGGGTGCGCGACTTCATGCAGAATTCTGCGGGCGCCGCTCTCCTGCGCGTCATTGTCAGCCAGTTTCGGGAGGATGGGATAGAGCCGGTTTTCGAGGGGTTGGAAACCGGTTGGCAGGTGGAGCAATGTGAGGAACTCGGCGTTTTCCTGATGCAGGGCTACATTCTGGCAAAACCGGAACTTGCGCCCACCAGTTTCGATGCGCGCTTTCCCGAGCTGGGCAGCGCTTATTTTTCCCCTGCCGCGCGACTGGAGAAAGGCTCCGCGGCTTTTTTCCGTGAGGAGCGTACCACTGACGCGCATCCCCTTCGCCAGACTCGGACCTTCGGAAAACGCGGCCTCTGACGCCAATTCCGGTTCAAAAACGCCCCCGCCACAATATTGCCGCAATAAATGCCGCGGAACGCCAGAATTCGGTCTCCAAGCCGTCCATTTCGAAGCCTCTTTTGTCCTTTAAGAACAGGGACAAGAGGCGACAGCCATGTTTACCAACGACCGCACTTCCGTTGAAAGGTTAAGGGCACAGAGAACGCTGTTTTCCCTCTGGATGGCGGTCGCGGCTTTCCTTGTCATCATCACCATGGCAGCCGGCATCGCGACATCGGCCAATGCGGCTGCGCAAGCGGTGGACACCCTGCATACCTCCGCCATACCGCAGGTGGCTGCGACGACGAAGGCAGGTCCGCATATCCTGCTCATCGTCCTCTCGGCCGCGGCGTTCGTCGGCCTAGGCCTTGGCGGCCTGATGCTTACCCGGCGCAGCCTGAAGGACGAGGCCCGCCGTTATAGATAACGGCCCTCCCCTCGACTTGCGGCATCGGCATGTTGCTGCTAAAGCACCCGGGAAACAGTCGTCCGACACAGCTGGATGACACCTCACAAAATCCCCTGTTTGCCCGGCCGTGACGTCAATGATCTCCCGGCCCCGCGTTGCTGGTGCCAATAATGACGCGAATTCAGGCCAATATGCTGCTTCTGCTCGCCGCAGCAATCTGGGGAGGCGGCTTTGTCGCACAATCCTCAGCCATGGCCTCGATTGGCCCTTTCTGGTTCGTCGGTTTGCGTTTCGCCATCGCCGCCATCGCCGTGCTGCCCTTCGCGCTCATGGAAACCCGGTCCCTGAAATCACCGCCGCGCCCGCGTCAGATCGGCAGCTTCATTCTCGTCGGTCTTGCGCTGTTCGGCGGTGCCACCACCCAGCAGGTCGGGCTGCTGACCACGACGGTCACCAATTCCAGCTTCCTGACCGGGCTCTATGTCATCTTCGTGCCCGTGATTGCCGTTCTGCTTTACCGCCGTCACCCCCACTGGGTCGTCTGGCCCTGCGCGCTGATGATGCTCGGCGGTATATTCCTCCTTTCCGGCGGCGCCTTCGAGACGCTGACGAAAGGGGATATTCTCAGCATCATCTGTGCTTTCTTCTGGGCGATCCAGATTACGCTCGCAGGACGCTTTGTTTCCGAAAGCGGCCGGCCGCTTGCGCTCTCCTGCACACAATTCGCGGTTTGCTCCCTTCTTAGTTGCATGATCGGCGTTGTATCCGAACCGATCAGCATGGTCGCCATCGAGGCGTCGATGGTAGAAATTCTCTATGTCGGCCTCGTTTCTTCCGGCCTCGCCTTTGTGCTTCAGGTGATTGCCCAGCGCTACACAACAGCGCCGCAGGCCGCGATTTTCCTGTCGTCGGAGGCGCTCTTCGGCGCCCTGCTGGCCTCGATTTTCCTCAAGGAAACCATTTCCAGTGCCGGCTATGTCGGCTGCCTGATCATTTTCATCGCCATCCTGATCGTGGAATTGGTACCGGAACTGACGCGCAAACGGCAAAAAACCGCGACAGAAGCGGCGTGACGCGAAAAGAACTGTTTTTTCTGTTTTCTCGGGAAATCGCGGTCACGCGTCCAAATTTTTGCCGGGAAAGCTCAGACCGACCGGCAATTATTTCATCAACTATCACTTATGCGAAAAAAATGTGCGGTTCCCACGCGTAACTCTACCGCAGGTTTTTTATCTGACAAAAAGCCCGTAAAAACTTTTGCTTGCCAATTTTCGATAAACGCAGCAATCTACTGCGGTTCGGGCAATTTGCGAGCATGGGAAGGCCTATAAATTTGCGCACTGGGGACGCTATAAACCTCGGGCGGTGGGACGAAAAACGTTGGATGAGAACGCCATTACTTCCCGCTGCGAAGGTCCATTTTCTCAATAGTCAAAAACTGCCTGCCAACGCCCACGCGGGGCAAAACTGTAATGCTGCCTGTAGCTGAACGCGGGCAGAGCGAAAAGGACCTGATGCATGGCCGAAACTGGCACCGTAAAATTCTTCAATACAGACAAAGGCTTCGGCTTCATCAAGCCAGACAATGGTGGCGCTGATATCTTTGTTCACATCTCTGCCGTACAGGCTTCCGGCCTGTCCGGACTTTCAGAAAATCAGAAAGTGAGCTTCGACACGGAACCGGATCGTCGCGGCAAAGGGCCGAAGGCAGTCAATCTGCAGATTGCTGGCTGACCCTAAAACGGCTTTCTTTTCTAGTTGAAGCCCGGCAGGAATGCCGGGTTTTTTTGTGCGCGCTGCAGACCGCAGCCGTCCGGCGCTCACAGTCCCTTGAGATAGGGGTTGGTCAGCCGCTCCTCACCCAGCCGTCCGCCCGGGCCGTGGCCGCAGATGAAACCGACATCGTCGCCAAGCGGCAGCAGCTTATCGCGAATGGACGCCATCAGCTGCTCGTGGTTTCCACCCGGCAGATCCGTGCGCCCCACCGACCCGGCAAACAGCACGTCGCCCACATGGGCGAAGTTCTGGTCGCGGTTGTAATAGATTACGTGCCCGGGCGCGTGCCCCGGGCAATGATAGACCTCGAAGACGTGATCACCAAAGGAGACCTTGTCACCTTCCTTCAGCCATGAATCCGGCACGACGTTCTTCAGACCGCTGATGCCGTATTTCTGCGCCTGCACCTCAATTCTCTCCAGCAGGGGCCGGTCATCTTCATGCGGCCCGATCACCGGCAGGGAGAGTTTTTCGCGCAACTCATCCGCACCACCGGCATGGTCGAGATGGCCGTGCGTCAACCATATTTCCTTGAGCGTGATGCCGTTTTCAGCAACTACCTGAAGAATGACGTCCACATCCCCGCCAGGATCGACGACGACACCTTCCTTGGTGTCCTGATCAAACAGGACGGTACAATTCTGCTCAAATGGCGTGACCGGAATAATCCCGGCCTGCAACTTTCCCATATCCCGTGTCTCCTGTCTGAAAGATCCGCCATCCTATAGCTCGCTACCGGTTACGGCACAATGGCGACAGGTCGCCTTGTTCTCAGCGGCGAATTCACGAAGAAAATCCCTATTCCATACAGTTAGATAACACGAAGAGGCGGCTTGATGAGACATCATCTTCCCGAAAAATGTGGAACGCCCTGGGGATTGCGACGTTGTAGCACCAGTCTTGAAAGGAGTGAGACACATGGACAAGACGCTTAAAATGCTGATCGCTGGTGGCGCCTTCGCCTTGATGGCGGGCTATGCAAATGCCGCCATGGTCGCAACAACCGCCTCGGATATTTCTGTCCGGTCCGGCCCCGGTGACGACTATCCGGAAGTCGGCCTCGCCACGCGTGGCAGCAATGCCGTGCTGGACGGCTGCATGGAAGGCAGCAGCTGGTGTCGCATCGAGGTGAACGGTCTGCGCGGCTGGGCCCATGCCGATTACCTGAACGTGATGTATGAAGGTTCGCCCGTCATTCTCAAGGAACGCCGCACGGAACTCAGCGTGCCGGTCGTGACCTACGAAAAAACTTCGAGTGTCCAGGCTGAACCGAACCCCGGCGATCCGAATCTGGGCCGCGTCGGCGAAGTTGATCCGCCGCAGTCGGTCATCACCTATATTGACGAGCACCCTGCCGATACCATCACCTATGACGGTGACATTGCCGTTGGCAGCGTCCTGCCGGCCGATACCCGTCTGGTTGAAGTTCCAGATTATCAGTATCGGTATGTGCGGGTGAACGATGTACCTGTACTCGTAGAACCCTCGACACGTCGTATCGTCTACGTCTACCAGTAAGACGGCCATTACCACAGTAATGCTGAGAGCGCGGAGTTTCCGCGCTCTTTTGTATTTGCGGTAAAGGTCGCTTAGAATTCCAGTTGCACCGGCACCCTCGCCATATTATCCACCGCAACAGAAAATGATCGCGGCATTCTCCCGAGCGGACGCATTTTCGGCTATGTTTACAGAATATTGGCGCATCGACGCCTGCAACATATGATCAGACAGCCGCAGAATATGAAGGAACCGCAGTGCCACCGCAATCGCTCAAAACCGCCGCCGCCAGACAGACACCGGCACTGCCGAAGGTTGACGACGGCAAGATTGACTTCGACACGATCGAAGCGCTGTTTTTCGCCTATCGCGATTTCGTCTCCGATCCCGATGTCATCCTGTCGAAACTTGATTATGGGCGCGCGCATCACCGGGTGGTCTATTTTGTCAGCCGGCAGCCGGGCATGACCGTGGCGGATCTCCTCGATACGCTGCAGATCACCAAACAGAGCCTCGCCCGAGTGTTGAAGCAATTGATCGACGACGGTTACATCCGCCAGATGGCAGGTCCTGAAGACCGCCGCCAGCGCCGGCTCTATCCGACGCTGACAGGCCGCGAACTGGCGTTGGCGCTCAGCGAACCACAATCACGCCGCATCGACCGCGCGCTGGAAGGCCTCGGTCCCGATGCGCGCGCCTGCGTGCGCAAATTTCTGGCGCAGATGCGCAGTCCGGCGACGATGACCAGCGTGGAGGATGAGTGACGATGGCGCAAGCTCCGGCAAAACGTCCACCAGCGGACGACGATGCGGCTCATCTCCTGATCGTCGACGATGACGCTCGCATCCGCGATCTCCTGCAGCGTTTTCTTGGCGACAAGGGATATCGCATCTCCGTTGCGGCCGATGCAGCAGAAGCCCGCCGCAAGATGACGGGCATCCGTTTCGATCTGCTGATCCTCGACGTGATGATGCCCGGAGAGAACGGGCTTTCGCTGACCCGCTCGCTGAACGAAGACAAATCCGTGCCGGTCATTCTTCTGACCGCCCGCTCGGAAGCGGATTCACGCATTGCCGGGCTGGAAGCGGGAGCGGACGATTATCTCGCCAAGCCTTTTGATCCGCGCGAACTGGTCCTGCGCATCAACAATATTCTGCGGCGCAACACCTCCCCGGACACGCCGAAGATCGAACAGATCATGTTCGGCCCCTACAGCTTCTCCATTCCCAGGAGGGAACTGCGGCGCGGTCCGGAAACGATCCGCCTGACAGATCGTGAACAGGAGATCATGCTGCTTTTTGCGCTACGCGCCGGCGATACCATTCCACGGCACGAGCTGGTGGAAGCGGAGTCGGAAGTGGGCGAAAGAACCATCGACGTGCAGATCAACCGTCTTCGCCGCAAGATCGAGGACGACCCTGCCAACCCGGTCTATCTGCAAACGGTGCGTGGCATCGGTTACCGCCTCAGCGTGGACTGACGAGCACCCAACGAAGGGCGAACGCACGACCATGGCGAGCCTCGATTTTCTCGACACGTTTAAAAAAAGCGCCGTCGCAAAGACCTGGCGCTCCATCGGCAGATGGCTGCGACACTGGCTGCCCACCGGGCTTTACACCCGTTCGCTCCTCATCATCATCCTGCCGATGATCCTGCTGCAGGCCGTGGTCGCAGCCGTCTTCATGGAGCGCCACTGGCAGCTGGTGACCGAACGCCTTTCGGCAGCGGTGACCCGGGATATCGCCGCGATCATCGAACTTCTACAGACAGACCCCGAAGAGGATGACTATCAGCGGGTCATCCGCATCGCCCGCGACAAGCTGGGTCTCAGCGTCTATATCGAGCCCAAGACGGACCTGCCCGCGCCACGGCCGGAGCCGCTGTTCTCGATTCTCGATACCATCCTCGCAAACCAGCTCAGCCAACAGATCGGCAGGCCCTTCTGGATCGATACCTATGGCAACGGCTCACTGGTGGAAATCCGTGTCCAGCTCGATGATAAGACGCTCCGCGTCTTCACCAGCAGAAGCGCGGCCTATGCCTCCAATACCCACATCTTCCTTGTCTGGATGGTTGGCGCATCGCTGGTGCTCATCGCCATTTCGATCCTCTTCCTGCGCGGCCAGATCAAGCCGATAGAAGCGCTTGCCAAGGCGGCGGAGAATTTCGGCAAGGGCCAGAAGGTCAGCGCCTATTCTCCCCGCGGCGCGGATGAAGTACGCCGGGCGGGCCTTGCCTTCATCCTGATGCGGGAGCGCATTGAACGGCAGATGGAGCAGCGCACCGCCATGCTGAACGGTGTCAGCCACGACCTGCGCACCATCCTCACCCGCTTCAAGCTGCAGCTGGCGCTCGCCGGCGACAATCCGGATCTTGAGGGGCTCGACAAGGATGTGGAAGACATGCAGTCGATGCTGGAAGCCTATCTGACCTTTGCCCGTACGGATGTGGAAGAGGATGTCGGCACGCTGGAGCTTCCCGGACTTCTCGAAAAAATCGGCCATGATTTCGAACTGCACGGCAAGAAATTCAGCTACGAACTCTATAATATCGAGAGGATCATCGCGCGGCCGAACGCACTTTCACGGCTCGTCGCCAATCTGGCCGAAAATGCCCGGCGTTATGCCAGCAACCTCCACGTCGATATCCGCAAGGCGCCACGCTCCATTATCATGACCTTTGACGATGACGGTCCGGGCATTCCGGAGAATTCACGCGAGGATGTATTCAAGCCGTTTTTCCGACTGGACGAGGCGCGCAACCTCAATGCCTCGGGCACCGGCCTTGGCCTTTCCATCGTCCGCGACATCGCCCGCAGCCATGGCGGCGACGTGTCGCTGGATAAAAGCCCGATGGGCGGATTGAGGGTTATCGTCAAAATCCCGGCTTGACGGCAGGCCGCCAATCAGCACATTTTCTCGCCGTTAGGAACCGGCCTTTCAACCGCAGCCAGTACGATATCTCCATTGGCGTCGGCAAAGCCAAGCGTCAGGACCTCGGAGCGGAACGGCCCGATCTGGCGCGGCGGAAAATTCACCACGCCCAGAACCTGCCGGCCGATAAGGCTTTCCGGCGTATAGTGCACCGTGATCTGCGCCGAGGACTTCTTGATGCCGATCTCCGGCCCGAAATCGATCTTCACCTTGATTGCCGGTTTGCGCGCCTCGGGAAAAGGCTCGGCTTCCACGATCGTACCGACGCGGATATCCACCTTCTCGAAATCGGCATAGGAAATTTCGCCGCTCATCGCCCGCCTCCTCAGCCCGCCAGTTCTTCTGCGCGGGTCTTGGCAGCGGCGACCGCCCTGTCGAACAGGGGCTGCATGCCGTCTTCGGCCATCAGCACGGAAAGTGCGGCAGCCGTGGTGCCGCCCGGCGAAGTCACATTCTGGCGCAGGCGCGCCGCCTCGTCGGAGGACTGGTGCAGAAGCTCGCCGGCGCCAGCCACGGTTTCACGCGCCAGACGCATGGCCACATCCGCCGGCAGACCGGCCTTACGGCCGGCTTCAGCCATGCATTCCACGAGATAAAAGACATAGGCTGGCCCGCTGCCCGAAACCGCGGTCACGGCATCGATATCGCTTTCGGCATCCACCCATTCGACCGGACCGCTGACCTTCAGCAATCCGTCCACCACGGCTTTAAGCTCGGGCGTCACAAGTTCATTTGCATATGCGCCGGTAACACCACGGCCCACCATCGCTGGCGTATTGGGCATGGCGCGCACCGCGGCAATCGCACCGAAATGCGAAACGAAGGTGGCAATGGTGGTGCCCGCCGCGATGGAGACGACGACCGTTTCCGGGCCCAGCAGGGGCTTCAGCGAAGGCAGCACTGCTTCCATCATCTGCGGTTTCACCGCCACGAAAAGAATGCCGGCCTTGACGCCTTCAGGCGCGCTTTCGCTATGGGCCGCACCCGCTTCCGTAATCGTTGTGCGCATGGCGTCGGAGGGCCGCGGGTCAACGACAATGACCTGCGATCCCGGCACGCCCTTTTTCAGCCAGCCAGACAGCATGGCGCCGCCCATATTGCCGGCGCCCACTAGGACGAGCGGCCCGGAAGCCTTGTACACCATGTTACGCTTCTCCAACGGTCTCGAACATGACCGCTTCGATTGCACTTTTCGCATCCAGACCCGACCAGACGACGAACTGGAATGCCTGATAATATTGCTCGCAGGCCTCCAGCGCGCTGGAGAGCAGCACTTCCACCTGCTGGTTGTTCGGCTCGGCACCGCCTGACAGAAGCAGCGACTGGCGGAAGATCACGACATCTTCCTGCCGCCACAGATCGAAATGCCCCATCAGCACCTGACCGTTGACCTGCGACAGCAGGCAAATGACTTCGTTGACACGGTGATCGGGCACCTTGATGTCAAAGGCGCAGGCAAGATGCAGCGCTTCGAAATCTTCCATCCACGCAAATGAAACGTGATAATCGGCCCAGTGGCCCGCCACAGTCATGGCGATCTCGTCCTCGCCCGAACGCTCGAACGACCAGTCATTCGAGGCAGCGACAATCTCGATCATATCGACGGGATTGGACTGACGCTCAATTTCAAATTCTATCAGACTCATGCGGCACCTTCTCAGCCGGTCGGAATGTCGTGTTTTGAACGCCGGGCACAAAACGCACATACAAACCGGGATAAACATTTGAGACGATTGCCCGACACCACCAGAATAACGCATTCACCCTGTCTGGAGCTTACCGGTCTTTTCGAATCATCATTTAAAATCAGTGTATAATGGCCGAGTCCCGCTGCCACCCCTCGCTCGCCATTTTTGCTTTTTGAGCAGTGGATATCTTCTCCCCCATCACCTCAGGCGAGAGTCTTAAGCGACTCTGCCGATTGTGTTTTTTGGAAGTGTCCACAGGCCCAAAAAATTCGCGTCTGAGCACGACTTTCGGCAACCGGAGACCAAGTCGGCCAGAGAGAGCCGAAAAACAAAAAGCCCCGGAATCGCCTGCGATCCGGGGCTTCTGAGAAAAGTGATGAAGAATCAGTCCTTCGTGGCCGAAAGCTTTGCTTCGAGAGCCTCGATCCGGGCGCGCAGGGCGTCATTTTCATCCCGCGCCTGGATAGCCATCTCCCGCACGACGTCGAATTCCTCGCGCCGGACGACATCCAGACTGTTCAGCCAGCGATCGGCCTGTGCGTGGAACGCAGCCTCGGCTTCCTTGCGCACGCCCTGGGCCGCGCCGGCCGCATCCGTCATCAGCTTGGCGAATTCATCGAGAAAACGATTGGTGCCTGTCGTGCTCATGGCGCTCATCCTTCGTCGGTTCAGGGGCATCATCTTGCCCGCTGTTGATAGCATTCAGGTAGGCACTCCACCGTCGCCTTGCAAGCGAAATCGAAAAATCCCAAGAGCTTGCGTCACCTTTGGTATGTTGAGCCATAGCTTAAAGAATCACCTTGACCGCCGCCACCGCAATCGCCATTTTCCTTGGCGTCAAAGAACCGGTGAGCATCATCGCCCGGTCCTTTGAGACAATGGATGATCCGTTGTCCGCCCAGCAACGATGACGGAATATATACGGATTGATAGCCGCTCCCACTTCACTCGCCATCATGCCCTTCCCGAACATCGACCCGATAGCGTTGTCCATCGGTCCTCTGGCGATCCACTGGTACGGCATCGCCTATGTTGCGGGGATCATGCTCGGCTGGCTTTACGCCCGCCGCCTCGCCCGCACGGATCGCCTGTGGCCTAACGACGCCTCACCCATCTCGGCGCAGCATCTTGACGATTTCATCCTGTGGGCTGCTGGCGGAATCGTGCTTGGCGGACGCATCGGCTACATCCTGTTCTACGATCTCGCTGCGGTCGCCGCCAATCCCATCAGAGCCATCGAAATATGGAATGGCGGCATGTCGTTCCATGGCGGCCTGATCGGCACGACGATCGCCATGCTTCTTTTCGCCCGCAAGAACGGCATTCCTGTCTGGAGCATGTTCGATATCGTCGCGGCCGTAGCGCCCATCGGGCTGCTCTTCGGGCGCATTGCCAATTTCATCAATGGCGAATTGTGGGGCCGCATTGCCGATGTGCCATGGGCGGTCGTCTTTCCCACAGGCGGCCCTTTCGCGCGCCATCCGAGCCAGCTTTATGAGGCTGGCCTCGAAGGCCTCGTGTTGGCCATCGTTCTGGCCATCGCCATTTACGCCTTCAAGGCTCTGAAGCGGCCCGGCACCGTCACTGGCATCTTCGTCTGCGGTTATGCGCTGTCACGCATCTTCGTGGAATTCTTTCGCGAACCGGACGCGCAGATCGGTTACCTCGCCGGCAACTGGCTGACCATGGGCATGGTTCTGTCCACTCCAATGTTCCTTCTGGGCCTCTGGGCCGTCCTGCGCGCGCGCCGCGCGACAAAAGTCGCCTAAAGCGGTATGGCCAGCCATGACCACACCGCTCGCGCAACGCATCAAATCACTTATCCGGCTCAACGGTCCGCTTAGCGTAACCGACTTCTTTTCACTTTGCCTCGCCGATCCGGAACATGGCTATTACAAGAGCCGCGAGCCCTTCGGCCGTTCGGGTGATTTCATCACCGCCCCGGAGGTGAGCCAGCTTTTCGGTGAAATGCTTGGTGTTTTCGTGGTTCATGCGTGGCAGAGGCACGGTGCACCCGCTGAAACCCGGCTGGTGGAAATCGGCCCCGGCCGCGGCACCATGATGGCGGACATGCTGCGCGTCATCCGCCGCATCGCGCCGCCGCTCTATGAGACGATGCGGGTGCATCTGGTGGAGACAAGCCCCCGCCTTTCCGCCATCCAGAAGGAAACGCTGGCCGAACATGCGGGTCGACTGGCATGGCATGACAGTTTCGACGATGTGCCTGATGGTTTCCTGCTGCTTGTCGCCAACGAACTTTTCGACGCCATTCCGATCCGGCAATTCGTCAGGACGCCGCAGGGTTTCCGCGAACGCGTGGTCAGCCTCGATGCCAATGGCGACCTCGTCTTCTCCACGGGTCTTGCCAGCATAGACCCGGCGCTGCTTCCGCCGCAGCCCGAACGGCAGCCGCTTGGCACGATATTCGAGATTTCGCCTGCCCGGGAAGCGGTGATGACCGCAATCTGCCAGCGCCTGTCCGCCCATGGCGGCACCGCGCTCGCCATTGATTACGGCCATCTGGTTGCCGGCTATGGCGACACGCTGCAGGCCATGCGCAACCATGCCTTCGATCCGCCGCTCGCCCATCCAGGCGAAGCCGATCTGACCAGCCATGTCGATTTCGAAAGTCTTGTGAAAACGGCCGAGGCGACCGGTGTTCACGTTAACGGCACCCTGAGACAGGGCGATTTCCTCTACGGCCTCGGCCTCAAGGAACGGGCCGGCGCGCTCGCCGCCAAGGCAACCGCGGACCAGACCCTCGCCATCGCCGAAGCCGTCAACCGCCTCGCCGGCGAAGGCGCCGGCAAGATGGGGGAACTTTTCAAAGTCATCGCCGTTTCCAGTCCCGCGCTCCATCTTCTGCCGTTTCGTGCGGTGGATTGACAGCGTAATAACCTCTGGGCCAACATCGTCGCGACACACGAAGCAGGCACACTGCATCACACACGCCGCGCAACGCCGCGGCAACAGGAAACATCTCGCTTGACCCTGCTCCACTGGGCTACAGCGAAATTCTCCAAGGAACTCCCGCACCATGCAGAACGTAACGCTGCCGCTCCCCATCCAGAGTCCCCTCCTCGCCGCCTTCGATAAAAATCGCATCCGCCATGGCTTTTTCACCCGGCAGGGCGGCGTTTCCGATGGTCTTTATCAAGGCCTCAATGTCGGGCTCGGATCTGATGACGAGCCGGAACGGGTGCAGGAAAACCGCCGCCGCGTAACCCAATGGTTCGGCCTTGCCCCAGACCGCCTCGCCACGGTCCATCAGGTCCACTCCCCCGAGGTTGTCGTGGTTGACGGAACCTATGACGGCAGCCGTCCGCAGGCAGATGCGATGGTGACAGCGACACCCGGTTTCGTCCTCGGCGTGTTGAGCGCCGATTGCGGCCCCATCCTGTTCGCCGATGCGGAAGCGGGCGTCGTGGGTGCCGCCCATGCCGGCTGGAAGGGTGCTTTGTTCGGCGTGCTGGAAAACACGATCGAGGCGATGACGAAGCTCGGGGCCAGCCGCGATCGTATTGCTGCCTCGCTCGGCCCCTCCATCAGCCAGGACAATTATGAGGTCGGGCCGGAATATGTCGCGCGTTTCACCGATATCGAGCCCGCTTACGCGGATTATTTCTCCAGGGCGGAGAAAGAGGGCCACGCCTTGTTCGATCTCAAGCAGTTCACCATCGACCGCCTGACCAAAGCCGGTGTGAAGGCGGAAAATCTTGGTCTCTGCACCTACCCGGACGAAGAACGCTTCTATTCCTACCGCCGCACCACCCACCGCGCCGAACCCGATTACGGCCGGCAGATTTCCGCAATCGCAATTCTGGAGGACTAAGATGGCCCTGCATTTCGAGCTTTCGGAATTCGATGCCCGCCGCGAGCGGCTGCTCGCGAAAATGGCCGAGGAGAAGCTGGATGCGCTGCTGCTTTTCGCCCAGGAAAGCATGTACTGGCTGACCGGCTACGATACTTTCGGCTACTGCTTCTTCCAGACGCTGGTGGTGAAATCGGACGGCTCCATGACGCTGCTGACACGCTCGGCCGATCTGCGTCAGGCCCGCAATACTTCGATCATCGAGAACGTCCTCCTCTGGGTCGATCGACCCAATGCCGACCCGACGCTCGATCTCAAAAACCTGCTGAGCGATCTGGACCTTCTGGGCGCAAAGATCGGCGTGGAATATGACACCCACGGCATGACCGGCCGTGTCGCCCGCCTGCTGGATCACCAGCTTGCGAGCTTCGGCCAGATGGCCGATGCGTCGTATCTCGTCAGCACCCTCAGGCTCGTCAAAAGTCCCGCCGAAATCGCCTATGCCCGCAAGGCTGGCCAGCTGGCCGATGAGGCTCTCGATGCAGCATTGCCGCTCATCAAGCCCGGCGCGGACGAGGCCGCCATTCTTGCGGCAATGCAGGGTGCCGTGCTCGCGGGCGGCGGCGACTACCCCGCCAATGAATTCATCATCGGCTCAGGCGCGGATGCGCTTCTATGCCGCTACAAGGCAGGCCGTCGTGTCCTCGACAACAAGGATCAGTTGACACTGGAATGGGCCGGCGTCAGCGCCCATTACCATGCCGCCATGATGCGCACGGTGGTGATCGGCGAACAAGACTTCCGCCAGAAGGAGCTTTACAGCGCCTGCCTGCAAAACCTCACCGCCATCGAGGAGGTGCTGCGGCCGGGCAAGACCTTTGGCGATGTCTTCGATGTGCATGCCCGCGTCATGGACGAGCGCGGCCTCACCCGCCATCGGCTGAACTCCTGCGGTTACTCGCTCGGCGCGCGTTTTTCGCCCTCCTGGATGGAGCATCAGATGTTCCATGCCGGCAACCCGCAGGAGATCACGCCCGACATGACACTCTTCGTGCATATGATCGTGATGGATTCCGATTCCGGCACGGCCATGACGCTCGGCCAGACATATCTGACCACGGACGGCGCGCCGGAGCCACTGTCGCGTCACAGCCTCGATCTTCTCACAGCTTAAATCGCCCCCGGGTTTGACACAGCGGGAAAACCGCCCTTACATTGCGCCACCTTGGGCAAGAAGGAGCGGAACATGAGAGGGAAAATCGCATGAGCCGGTTGGGGGTTGCCCTCATCGTTCCGGCTTTGGCACTGATCCTGTCCGGCTGCAACACCACGGAAGCGCTGACGCCACAGGTGGATGTCGGCCACAATGCATCACAGTCGACGCCGGTAACACAGGGTGATCTCGACCAGATGGCGGCAGCCGCCGACCGCGCACCCGCAGGCGGGCCGGCAATCGCATCGTCCGTCCCTGCCTATGCACCCCAGAACTCCCTGCAGGCACAGGCACAGGCGCTGTCCAATGGCAGCCAGTACGGGGAACCGCTCCGTCAGAACCAGACCGCGGCCGCGGCCCCCGCCGTCACGCAACAACCGCCATCACAGCAGACGGCTTCCCTTGCACCTGCCACCGCCGCGAATTCCATCCGCTTCCTGCCCATCATCGGCGCACCGGTACAGGCGGTGACACCGCTATCCCGCCAACTGGGGGCCGAAGCGCGGGCCAAAGGGCTGACAATCCGCGCATCCAACGACAATTCCGCCGAAAATATTCTGAAGGGATATTTTTCCGCCTTTGCCGATGGCGGCAAGGTCAATGTCGTATACGTGTGGGACGTTCTCGACGCCAATGGCGTGCGGCTGCACCGCCTGCAGGGGCAGGAGGCAGTGACCGCGCGAGGCAGTGATCCATGGGCCGCCGTGACCGACAAAGTCATGCAGGACATCGCTGCAAAAACACTCAACGACTACACGTCATGGAAGCAGTCTCAAAGCGGATGAGGTGAAACGACGGGAGAAGTCACAGAGATTTCACGAAAATCATTGTGAAAGCGCGGAGTCCTCTTGCAATCGGAAGCAACAGCGCTATTAAGGCGCGCATGGCAACAAGGCGTATCCGGCAAAGGCTTTTCAGCCGGATGTTCCTCCCCTTGAACGACGCTTGGTTACGGCGGATTGAGCCCCGTGGCGCAAGGCGATGGCATGGAAACAGGCGGCCGCAATGAAGGTTTTCGCAGGCAATTCGAACCGGCACCTTGCCGAAGCGATCTGCAAGTATCTTAATGTTCCTCTCGGAAATGCCACTGTAAAGCGGTTTGCTGACCAGGAAATATTCGTAGAAATCAGCGAGAACGTGCGCGGCGAGGACGTCTTTATCGTCCAGTCCACCTCCTTCCCGGCAAATGATCATCTGATGGAACTGCTCATCATGATCGATGCCATGCGCCGCTCCTCGGCCAAACGAATTACCGCGGTGCTTCCCTATTTCGGTTACGCCCGCCAGGACCGCAAAGCCGGCCCCCGCACTCCGATTTCCGCCAAGCTCGTTGCCAATCTCATTACCGAAGCCGGCGCCGACCGCGTTCTCACCCTCGATCTTCATGCCGGACAGATCCAGGGCTTTTTCGATATCCCCACCGACAATCTCTTTGCAGCACCGATTCTCGCCCGCGACGTGAAGGATCACTACGACACCAACAATGTCATGGTCGTTTCGCCTGACGTCGGCGGCGTGGTTCGCGCCCGTGCGCTGGCAAAGCGCCTCGACTGTCTTCTGGCCATCGTCGACAAGCGCCGTGACCGTCCCGGCGAATCCGAAGTCATGAACGTCATCGGCGATGTCTCCGGCAAGGACTGCATCCTCATTGACGACATCGTCGATTCCGGCGGCACGCTCTGCAACGCCGCTGAAGCCCTGCTGAAAAAGGGCGCGACCAGCGTTACTGCCTATATCACCCATGGCGTACTGTCCGGCGGCGCGGTGGCCCGCGTGGCCTCTTCCAAGCTGCGCGAACTCGTCATCACCGACAGCATCCAGCCGACCACCGGTGTCCAGTCCGCGCATAATATCCGCGTGGTGAGCACCGCCGGCCTGCTCGGCGAAGCAATCAACCGGACCGCGCAGGAACAGTCGGTTTCCGGCCTGTTCGACTGAATAAATTCAGCAATCACGCTGAGGGTTGCCTACGTCTGCCGGTTTTTCCGGCATGCGCTTGAGCCAAAGTGGGCGCATATTCACTCAACGTGATCCTCGGCCTTGTGCCGAGGAGCTAACCACGTCGATAAAATCAAGGCGCGCGGGCAATAGGGACAACCCCGAGGATAAGTCGGAACTGTCTTGCCGCTCGCTCCCACCCCAGCGATGCTGCACCTCGAACTCCCAACTAAGACGACGCCGCACCCGTGTCCGGGGGCCGTTGGAGACGGGTGGCTGCAGCCCTGATTTTCGGCCACCAGCCCCGAACGCGGGTAAGTATGGCGTGGCGGCCATTGCGCCAAAGGCTGATCGTATCGGCCGAGATGGCAGCACCGCTGAAGAGGTGACGGTGGTGGCTTATCGCCAGCACCCGGTACAGAAACAGTGTCGTCAGGGCCGAAAACAGGATGGACATCACCACATCGCTGAGGAAATGCCCGCCGGCCGCGATGCGAAGACCGGACATGAGGATGATTGCCCCGGCGGCAAAGGCGCCCACCACCCATCGCCCATAGGGCCGCAGGCGCGGCCAGACAAGCACACAGAGGGGCAGGAAAAAACTCGCGATCAGCGCGGTTTCACCCGAAGAAAACGAACAGTTCGAATAGCATTGAGTGCTGAACTGAAAAGGTGGCGTGAAAAGCTGATGCCCGCCAAATTCGGTAACGCTGAACGGACGCGCGCGACCGATCATGGCCTTCAGCACGCCGTTGACCAGCAGCCCGGCACAGAGGATCACGGGACCACAAAGGAACGCCCAGACTCGCCAGCCGGTTCGCTGCGAAGTGCCGAGCCGGAGATTGCCGACGAGGACCAGGAAAGTCAGAAGCGCGGCGAGCTCGACACCTTCCCGCAACGTGTCGCGCAGCCATTCCGGAAACGGCTCCCGGCCAGGCCATGGCTGGCCCACCGGCGAGAAAAACAAGGCGGAAAAGCGCAGATCTATAGAGGGAAAGGTCGCAAACAGGATCACCAGCGCAAGCGCTGCGAACGTAACCCAGATGGTGATCCGCATATGCGAGACATCATTGCCCATTGACGCTCTCCGGGATGCACTGTGGTGGCAGGCGCCACAGCCCGATTTCCCTGCCCTCGACAAAGCCCGGGCCGGCGGTCCAGTGCGCCACCGGCTCCTCGCCTGCAAGACACGCCGGCAAGCCATCGGCACTTGCCAGAAACAGCGGATTTTTCGCTTCGCCCGGCTTCAATGGATAAAGAAGGGCATAATGGCTGGACGGCACGCCGGTTTCCGGAAGCGCACGCGTCAACATCTGTTTCTCGTCCCGCAACTGGTAAAAGAGCTCGGCCAATATCGAACGATCATTGGCGACAATTGCGTCCGCGCCTGCTTCACGCGCCCGTGACAGGCCGGTCGATACCAGCTCGGAGCTTCCAAGATAACGTGCCATCGCCAGTTTACTGTTCGGCAGGCGCAGGCCCGTTCCCACTATCGTCATCAGCGGCAGCGCGATTGCGACGATGCCGCCGAGGACCAGTGTGGATACGATGAGCCAACGTCGCGATGCCAGGATCGGCACCGCCAGCAGTACGCCTGCCGCATAAGCTCCCACCGCCCAATTGGCGAGTGCCCGCGACATGAGACCCTGTGCCGTGATCAAAAGCACGATCGGTACGGAAAGAGCGACGAGTGCGCGTGCTTCACCGGTTTTTGCGCGGATTGTCGCAACAATCATACCGACGAAGACGTATGGCCCAACCACACCTGCCTGGGAAAAGAAGAATTCAAGCGCGGAGCCGATCTTGAGTTGGACACCGTGCCAGTTGGCATTGTCGGCGGTGTGGCGTGCCGTCATGAAATCATGGGCCGCATTCCACCACAGATTGGGCGCGATGACGGCAACGCAGACGAACGCAGCAATGACCGCGTCGCGCAGCCGGATGCGCCATGCCTCGCAAAGCCAGCCGGCGGCAATGAAGCAGGGCAGAAAATAGATCATCGCATATTTCGACATCAGGCCGAGGCCGAAACAGAGGCCGAGAGCGATGCTCCAGCCCGGCGCCGCCCTCCCCTCGTTGCGGGCCAGCGCAAGCTTGCGCACTGATATCATCGACAGCACGATGAACAGCATCATCGGCGTATCGGTCGAGATCAGCAGGCTGCCGAGCGTCACGGCCGGCAAGGTCAGATAGATAAGGGCGGCCAGGGATGCCTGCCTGACATCATAGATCATGCGGCCAAGCACGAAGATGGCCGCCGCCGCGACCCCATGCACCACGGGCGCGGCCAACCGCACCTGAAACGTGCCCTCACCACCGCCCAGAATGGTTGCCGCGCGGATAAACCACCCGATCAGGGGCGGTTTGGAATAGGCGCCAAGCGCCATCTCGCGGCCCCACAGCCAATATTGCGCCTCATCGACGAAAAGGTCGGTGCGGTTGAAGGCCAGCCCAAGGACGCGCAGCGCGGTTACGAGGACAATCGCTGAAAACGCGAATGTCAGCCATCGACGCTCATCGTCCGCCTGCGCATAAGGCAAGGTCGCCGCCTCATGCATGCTGGCGGCGTTCTGCATGGATCAACCAGAGATTTCGAGCATAGATGAGAAGGCCGGAAGCCTGTCCGAGAACGAAGACCGGGTCGCGCCGCCACAGTGCATAGGAAAGCAGAACCAGACCGCCAAGAATGGAGAAATACCAGAAAGCCACCGGCATGACTGACCGGTTAGCCCGTTCCGAAGAAATCCATTGAAGCAGAAAACGCATGGTGAACAGCATCTGGCCCATGAAACCGGTCAAGACCCATACGAATTCTTCCCAGCTGTTCACATGCAGCATGGACCATAAAGCCGGTACGTTCACGGCAATGTCTCCGTTATGAAAGTTTCAGCCCAGCTTGACCGCTTGCGCCGGCGCAAAAGCCATGCGACGCCGATCAGATCGTGGATGCCCACCAGCGCCCGGCCGATATTGGTATAATGGGAATTTCCATGCAGCCGTGCCCGGTGCGTGACGTCGACATGGGCGACCTGCCAGCCGTCACGATTGAACAGCGCCGGGAAGTAGCGGTGGTGATGGTCGAAATAGGGCAAAGCGAGGTAGGCGTCGCGGCGAAAGGCCTTGAGGCCGCAGCCCGTATCGCGCGTGCCATCCTTCAAAATTCGCGCCCGAAGCCCGTTGGCAAAGCGGGAGGAAAGGCGTTTTCCCAGCGTGTCGCGCCGGCCGACGCGCTGGCCGGCCACCAGCCCAAGCCGGCGCGGTGCATTGGCGGACAGAAGCGGTGCAAGAAGTGCCGGCAGATTGTCCGGCGGATTCTGGCCGTCGCCGTCCAGCATACATACGATAGGCGCGCGCGCCGCCTGCACTCCGCTGTGGATCGCAGCCGATTGACCGCCCTGGCGGTCGTGCCGCACCAGCCGCAACATGTTGTAACGGGCAGCGAGCGCCAGAACCGCTTCCGCCGTGCGGTCAGAAGAAGCGTCATCCACCACCACGATCTCGAAGCGGCCGACCGGCGCACAGGCGCTCACGATCTCTGCCACCAGCGTTTCAACGCTCGCTTCTTCATTGTGCATGGGCACGACAACGGCAAAATCCGGGGCAGATCGCAAATTGGCTCCGTCACATCCGTCTGCGCGGGTTCCGCAAACATCATCGATTGTGGCGAGAGAAGGAGCGTGAAAAGCTTGCATGAACATGAACAGCCGTTGATCTTCGCTGGATATGCGCCCGTTCTGTTGCAGTTTTATTACGTGGTTCCTATCGGCGCGGCTCTTCGATTTTTTCACGCCATGCGGGAAATTATCCTACAATTCCCTGTCCTTTAACGCGACCGTAAACAATTTTTGCAACGGTACGGCCACGTTTTTTGGGGGGAGGAAAACAGGATGCCGGGTGGAAATCCGACTGCTGTCAAAGTTAAATCATTGTCAATCAAAGCCAAATTTGCCGCGCTCGTTACCGGTGCGACACTGGTTTCCTGCCTGTCGGTGGGGCTGCTGTCCTACGAGATGGGTAAATCGGGGCTGATCGACGCCAGCAAGATCAGGCTCGAAACGGTTGCAGGCAACCAGTCCAAGCAGCTTGATGCCTATACGTTGCGCGTCGAACAGAGCATTTCCGAACTGTCGCAGAACGCCGCGGTGGCCCAGGCGCTGGAAACGATGACCACCGTTGTTCCAACGGAAAAGGACGCCATCATCCAGGCTTTCCGCCGAGAGGGCGTCTCCGAAGAGGAGCGCGCCTCCTTCAACGGCGAAGGGTTGCGGCTGCTCTACGCCATTCGTCATGCGACCATCAACGCCGCCATTGCCAGCGTCTGGCGTAATACCCGCGTCAGCGATATCTACGTGATCGACAAGAACGGCCTGATTATCTATTCCGTGACCAAGGGAAAGAACTTCCTGACCAATGTAACGGAACCGCAGAACGCCGCGATCAAGGAGCTGTTCGACCGCATCGAAGCCGGCAAGGACGGCGTCGTCAGCACCACGGGCTTCAGCGATGGCGAGAATAATTCGGCCATGATCGGCATGCCGCTCGCCGTCTCCAACTGGGGTCAGCTCCAGCGCAAGGGTGCCGTTATCATGCGCATCGCCGCCGATCGCATCGGCGCGGTGGTGACGCCCGAGGAAACCGGCAAGACCATCGATGACGCCGTTCTCCTGAGCGCCGACGGGAAACTCAGGGCTGGCGTCCTCTCGGGCGGTGCGGATGCTGCCGTTTCCGAAAGTCTCGCTGCCCTTTCCAGCGTAAACGACGCCGGAACGGTCATGGCGCAGACACCTGCGGGCAATATCTTCTATGCCTATCGTCCGGTCGCCGTCTTCGGACAGAAACATCTTCTTGCCATCGGCCAGCAGGAAAGCAAGGTTCTCGCCGCTGCCAACGATCTCGCCTTCTGGGCAGCGGTCGCAACGCTGGCCGTACTTGCAATAATGACGCTGATCGGGATTTTCGTTTCCGCGAGCCTGACCAAGCCGTTGACCGGACTAGCCGGTCTTATGGAACGCCTGAACGGCGGTGAAAACAACATCGAGATCAAGGCAGTTTCCCGTGGCGACGAGATCGGCACCATGGCGCGCGCGCTGGAATCCTTCCGCCAGGGCATTCTGGACAAGCAGCGGATGGAAGCCGAAGCCCACCGCAAGGGTGAAGAACTGGACGAGGAACGCGCCCAGCGCGAGATGGAGAAGGCAAGAAGCGCCAGGGAACTGGAAGAAGCCGTGGACGCGCTCGCCACGGGTCTTGCCAATCTGGCCGCCGGCAGGCTCGATCTTCGCATCGAAAAATCCTTCGTTCCGTCACTCGATCATCTGCGCATCGACTTCAACAACTCCATGGCAGGGCTGGAAGCGACGATCTCCAATATCGGCGGAAGCGCCAATGCCATCCGCTCCGGTTCCGGCGAGCTGAAAAGCGCCTCGGAAGACCTGTCGCGGCGCACAGAACGTCAGGCAGCAGCCCTTGAGGAGGCGGCAGCGGCGCTCGGAGACATGACGCAGGCTGTCAATCTGTCGCTGTCGCGCTGCAATGTCGCCGTCGCCGCCACGGCGGATACGATGCAGGATGCCCATAGATCCACGGCTGTCGTCAAAGAAGCGATCGTTGCCATGGAACGCATCGAGACCTCTTCGGCCAAAATCCGCCAGATCATCGATGTCATCGACCAGATTGCCTTCCAGACCAATCTTCTGGCGCTGAATGCCGGTGTTGAAGCAGCGCGCGCCGGCGAGGCCGGCAAGGGCTTTGCAGTCGTGGCGCAGGAAGTTCGCGAACTAGCCCAGAAATCGGCCGCCGCCGCCCGCGACATCACGCAGCTCATCGCCACCTCTGCGGGTGATGTGGAAAGCGGTGTGGCGCTGGTGTTGAAGACCGGTGAAAGCCTGGAACAGATCCAGAAACGCATCCAGTCGGTCAACGACCAGATCGGCGAAATCGCCACCGCGTCGCGCGAACAATCCGGCCGTCTCAGCGAGATCAATGCCTCCGTCAATGAACTCGACCACGTGACGCAGCAGAACGCCGCCATGGTGGAGGAGACAACGGCCGCCGCCTTCTCGCTCGCCAACGAGGCGGATGGCCTGACCGAACAGGTGGGGCAATTCTCCGTGGGCGATCCCCGCCGGCGAGACCAGCGTTACGCGGCATGATGCGAAACAAAAAGGGCCGGAGGCAAAACCTCCGGCCTTTTATTTTGCCTGAAAGCCCGATCCGGGCTCCCAGGGGCAGAAGCCCCTGGGAACACGCCGGCGACCTGGCACCACAGCCCCTCGCCGGCTTCCGGGGAGGACCTCAGAAGAAACCAACCTTGTTCGGGCTGTAGGACACGAGCAGGTTCTTGGTCTGCTGGTAGTGGTCGAGCATCATCTTGTGGGTCTCGCGACCGATACCAGACTGCTTGTAGCCGCCGAAGGCGGCACCCGCCGGATAGACGTGATAGCAGTTCGTCCAAACACGGCCCGCTTCGATGCCTCGCCCGGCGCGGTAGGCGATGTTCGTGTCACGGCTCCAGACGCCAGCGCCCAGCCCGTAAACCGTGTCATTGGCGATTTCGAGCGCCTCTTCCACCGTCTTGAAGGTCGTGACGGAGACAACAGGACCAAAGATTTCCTCCTGGAAAATCCGCATCTTGTTGTTGCCCTCAAAGACGGTCGGCTGAATGTAATAACCGTCCTTCAGATCACCCGTCAGCGTCTTGCGGTCGCCGCCGGTCAGAACCTTGGCACCTTCCTTCTTGCCAATCTCCAGATAGCTCATGATCTTGTCGAACTGTTCCTGCGAGGCCTGTGCGCCCAGCATCGTCGACGGATTGAGCGGATCGTCCTGGCTGATGGCCTGAACGCGCTTGATCGCTTTTTCCATGAAACGGTCATAGATCGATTCATGCACCAGAGCACGCGAGGGGCAGGTGCAGACCTCACCCTGGTTCAGCGCGAAGAAGGCAAAACCTTCCAGCGCCTTGTCGAGGAAGGCATCGTCCTCGTTCATCACGTCGGCAAAGAAGATGTTCGGCGACTTGCCGCCCAGTTCCAAGGTGATGTTGGTGACGTTGTCTGCGGCATAACGCATGATTTCCTTGCCGACCGAGGTGGAACCGGTAAAGGCGATCTTGGCGATGCGGTTGCTCTGCGCCAGCGGCTTGCCGGCTTCAAGGCCAGTACCATTGACGATGTTGAGGACGCCAGGCGGCAGAAGGTCTTCAATCAGCTCCATCACGATGAGAATGGAGGCGGGCGTCTGCTCGGCCGGCTTCAGCACCACGCAATTGCCTGCTGCAAGCGCCGGTGCGAGTTTCCACGCAGCCATCAGGATCGGGAAGTTCCATGGAATGATCTGGCCGACGACACCGAGCGGTTCATGGAAGTGATAGGCGACGGTATCGTTATCGATCTCGCCGATCGTGCCTTCCTGAGCGCGGATGCAGCCTGCGAAATAGCGGAAATGGTCGATGGCGAGCGGGATATCCGCATTGGTGGTTTCACGCAGCGGCTTGCCGTTATCCCAGGTTTCAGCCCGGGCGATGAGATCTAGATTGTCTTCAATGCGCTGGGCGATCTTGAGCAGGATGTTGGAGCGCTCGGTTATGCTCGTCTTGCCCCATTTGTCGCGGGCCTTGTGGGCCGCGTCGAGCGCGAACTCGATGTCGGCTGCATCCGAACGCGGCACTTCGCAGATCTTGTGGCCGGTCACCGGCGAGAGATTGTCCATGTAGCGGCCGGATTTCGGCTCCACCCACTTGCCGCCAATGTAATTGCCGTATTTCAGCTTGAAGGGCGCTTCGCCCGCTTTCTGCTGAACCTGAATATTCATGATTTCATCCTCCCTGATGAAAACGATCCTGAGCGGACCGCATGAAAGGAAGGTGGGCCCAGATGGCGCGGTTCGGTAGAGGGGCGACGCGGTTCCGCAGCGCACATTGTCTCACATCTGCGACAAAGCCGCGTTGATCCGGCGTGATCGGCCGGATCGCAACCACAAGGACGTCAATGAACGTCGAATTTCTTCATCTTGCGATGAAGCGTGGCCCGGCTGATGCCGAGCAAGGACGCGGCCTGCGTGACATTGCCGTTGGTGCGCGACAACACGCGCCGCAGCGCCGAACGCTCCGCTTCCGCGAGGTCGGAACCGCTGTCATGGCGCTGTTCCTGCAGGATATCCGCGGCCGGGAGACCCTGCGCGATGCGGGCATCGTCCAGCTTCAGCGCAAGACGAGCGGCACGGGTCGCGCCGAGCACGAGATCGTCCTGATCCACGGCGAGCAGCGAAAGCGCCGCCCCGAACCCACTTGGCACGACGACGATGCGTGCCCCCGGAAAGGCACGGCGGAACAGATTGCCCTCAATGCGCTGCGCCGCGTCCTTCACCGCCTGGGTGACAAAAGAAAAGGTCATCTCGTTGATGTCATCGCGGCAGGTGGAAATATCGAGCGCACCCGTCACCCGGCCGGTATGATCGCGAATGGGAGCCGTGGTGCAGCACAGTTCCGTATTCGACGTGAAGAAATGTTGGTCACGATAGACAACCACCGAACGCTCGTCGACGAGCGCGGTGCCTATGCCGTTTGTGCCAACGCTCTCTTCGCTCCAGACGGCGCCGGACCAGAGGCCGAGCGCCCGGAAATCGCGATCATCGCCGGACGCGCCTCGCCGCTCCAGCGCAACGCCCTGAGCATCGGTCAGGAGCAGGCAGCAGCCGGATCTCCCGACACTGTGGAAAATTCGGTCAAGTTCGTCGGTGCTTTCAGCAATCAGGCCAGCGGCACTTTCACGGGCGCGCCGAAACTCCGTCTCGCTGAGAAAGATCGGCTTGCGATTTTCTTCCGGTGCAAGACGGTGCTTGACCATGCAGCGACGCCACGAGGCGACAATCGGCGAACTTGCGGCTGCGGAACGGTGGCGTGCGGTTTCATACACGCGTTCCGCATGGGCGATATCTGTCGGCATGCGCTCCTCCCAAAGCTTTTGGGCGATGGTGCGCTGGAAGCGTCGATGTTTCAACAAAAAACTTCGCGACCGGCATCGGAGGCGCAGCTGACGGTCAGACCGCCTTGAAGTAACGCCTGCCGGCAGTGACCGCAGGTTCGTCCTCAACGGACAGGAAGGTGTCATCCACGAGGCTGGCAATGGATGTCAGCGGACCGGGCTTGCCGAAAAAGAAGCCCTGCACCTGCAGGCAGCCTTCGCGGCGCAGGAACTCGACATGGGCCTTGGTTTCCACACCCTCCGCAAGCACGGGAATATTCAGGCTATGCGCCAGAATGAGCGTCGAACGCACGATCGCTTCGGACTGCACATTGGTCGACAGCCCGTCGATGAAGGCGCGGTCGATCTTGATCTTGTCGAAAGGGAAACTCTGCAACGTCGAAAGCGAGGAATAGCCCGTGCCGTAATCATCCATCGCGATCTTGACGCCGAGCGCCTTGAGCTTGCGGATGGTGACAAGCGCATGGCGGTGATCGGCGATGATGCTGCCCTCGGTGATTTCCAGCTCGAGCCTTTCAGGCGCAAGGCCCGTTTCTGCCAGGATTTTTTCGACCTTGTCCGGGAACTCGTTATCCGCAAGCTGCTGCGGCGCCACATTCACCGCAATGGAAAGCGATTTTTTCCAGAGTGCCGCCTGCGCGCAGGCTTCTCTCAGAACCCACTCGCCGAGTTCGACGATGAACCCCGTCTGCTCCGCGATCGGGATGAATTCGGCGGGAGAAATCATGCCCCGATCGGGATGGTTCCAGCGCAAAAGCGCCTCGAAGCCGACGATACTGCCGCTTCTGGTGTCGTTCTGCTGCTGGTAATAAAGCTCGAACTCGTTATTGGCGAGGCCGCTACGCATGGCGACGGCAAGCACATTGCGTTCACGCGCGGCCTCATCCATCGATTTGTCGTAAAAGCAGATCGTATCCGAACTGCCGCTTTTTGCCCGGTACATGGCGACATCCGCCTGCGCCATCAGCGTATCGGCATCGATGGAGCCGGTATTGCGGACCGAAATGCCCACACTCGCACCGACCGAAAATGTCTGCCCGTTCCATTCCACCGGTCTGCTGATCTGGTCGATCAGCCTCTGGGCGAATTCGGCGCCATCGGCGCGGGTATAATAGGAATTTGTCATCGCCACGAATTCATCACCGCCCATGCGCGCCAGAAATTCGCCGGCCTTCAGCACGGAACTCGCCCGGTCGGCGATGGTGCGAAGCACGGCGTCGCCCGCCGCATGGCCGTGAACGTCATTGATTTCCTTGAAACGGTTGAGATCGATGGAAAGAAGCGCCGTGTGTGCGCCCAACGAAATATGACGCGTGCGACGATTGAGATGTTCGATGAAGGCTGCCCGGTTGGGAATGCCGGTCAGCGGATCGTGCAGGGAAAGATGGCGATAGCGGGCGACCGCCTGCTGGGTGGACTGGGCGTCGATGACATAAGTGGAAAGCCCCAGCGCCAGCAGCAACAGCGTTACCGCAATGGCGCCTCCGCCCATGATGGCCGGCGGCAGCAGATTTTCAGGAATGACGATGCGCGGGTCGAAGGCGAAAGACATGGAGGCCATGCCGGTATAATGCATCGACGCTATCGCCAGGATCAGAAACGCCACCGCGCTGTACTGGCAGAACCGATTGACGGGCCGCGAGACCCGATTGACTGCAACGGCGCCCAGCACTGCCCCCAGCACCAGGGACGCGATGACATAGTTCTGATCCCAGAAAATCATGCCCTGAACATTGTAGGCCGCCATGCCGGTGTAGTGCATGGCTGCAATGCCGAGACCAAGGATGATCCCGCCGGCTTCCACCAGCACGCTGCGTCCGCCATAGGCAGAAATTCCGAAACCGGCAGTCGTTGTGGTAATCGCAATCAGAAGTGACAGCCCGGTCAGATACGGATCGTATCCCACGTCACCCGCGGCAACATAGCCCAGCATCGCCACGAAATGGGTGGTCCATATCGCCGCGCCGCCATTGACACCTGCCAGAAACAGCCAGTTGACCTTCTGCACCCCCGTCGCCAGGCGTGCTTTCGAAAAAAGGCGCATCGACACGAAACTACCGAGCATGCAGACGAAAACCGCTGCGACGGTATATCGATAGTCGTGATCGATGGTAAGGCACTGGAGAACTTTAAGCATTGTCATCTACGCAGTTGGAATTTCGCGTAGCCTTATCATTCGCCAAGTTTTCGCCCGGTTTACATGAATGGATAAGCACATATTAAAAGTTGCAACATGCGAGTGAATTAGTACAACCTAATAAACCCGCAAGGCGTGCGATCGAAAAGCAGGCCTCTCTTGTCTTTGTCTCCCGTTTGTATTATAGCGCCCGCACCCGTGTAGACACCCTTGGAGGCAACGCGGGTGGGATGGCGCTTGCCGCCTCCCCAGTTCAGCGCCCGCGGGCATGAACTCTCCATATAACCTCGAAAGGAATTGCCATGAGCAAAGAATCGTATGAGCTCAAGGCCGAGGCGCGCGAACGAGTTGGTAAGGGGTCCTCTCGTGAACTTCGCCGCAACGGTTTGATTCCCGCTGTCATCTATGGTGACAAGCAGGCCCCCATTTCTATCGCCCTGTCCACCAACGAAGTCACCAAGCGTATCCACGCCGGCGGTTTCATGACGACGGTTGCGACGATCGACGTCGACGGCAAGAAGATCAAGGTTCTCCCGAAGGATTACCAGCTTGATCCGGTCCGCGACTTCACCATGCATGTCGACTTCCTGCGCGTTTCGGGCAACACGCTCGTCAACGTCGAAATTCCGGTTCACTTCGAAAACGAAGAAAAGTCGGACATCAAGATCGGCGGCGTTCTGAACATCGTTCGCCACACGGTGGAATTCCACTGCCCGGCCAACGACATTCCGGAAGCCATCACGGTTGACCTCTCCGGCCTGAAGATCGGCGACAGCGTTCACATCTCGAACGTCAAGCTGCCGAAGAACATCACGCCCGTTATCGCCGACCGTGACTTCACGATCGCAACGATCGTTGCCCCGGCAGCAGGCGTTGAAGAAGAAGCAACTGAAGAAGCTTCCGAGGAATAAAATCGGCGGCCGCAAGGCCGGACAGCTTTGAAGAACGAGGCCCGTTCCGTTTCCGGAACGGGCCTTTTAGTTTTTATGAACTTTAAAAACAGAAAGCCCGCTCCCCGCCAGCGATGCGGGCCCTGTTTCAGCGTCGATTAACACTTCCATGAAACGATACCCTTGCGCCCTCATGGAAACACCGGCGGGTCGAGAAATAGCGTGGGGAAAGGGCTCTGCCCGGGATCTGACGCATCTCTGTCCGAAAGGATGAAACAGGGCGCAGCAAGTCTGGGGCAAAGGGTAGCTGCAATCGAACATGGCTCATTCCGTCGAAAGTCGCTTTATCGCGATTGTTTCCGGCGCACTTCTTACAGTGGTCGCCCCGCTCTTCACGCTTTTGCTGACACTTTCCTATAACGAGGCTATTCGCAGCCAGCGCAATCATATCGAAATTCTGCTGTCGACAAATACGCAGGCGCTGGCCCGCCCCCTGTGGGACCTCGATGACGACACGATAAACCAGATTACCGGAACCCTTGTCTCCGATCCCATGATCCGTATGGTCGAGGTCAAGGATACGTCCGGCCAGCTTGATGTCGTTCAGACCGCCGGCAGCGACATCATCCAGGATGCCGCCTCGACGACGCGCGAGGTCATCTACAAGACGACCAAGGGGCCCGTCACGGTCGGCCAATTGACGGTGTATTACGATGATGTCGGTCTTCTGACCTCCCTCAGCCGCACCGAACTGGCCTTTATCACGATTTTCATCCTCGCCATTCTTACCATGGTCCTTGCCGCCATTGCCGGTAACCGCTTCATGGTCATCCGCCCGCTGATGCGGCTGGCCGCGGCAATAGAAGCGACACGACGCCTCGGCTCCCGCCACCACGTCGACTGGCGGTCGAAAGACGAGATCGGCCGGCTGGCGAAAAGCTTCAACGAAATGCAGAGCCAGCTCGAAAAAGAAGAGCTGGAGATAAAGAACGCCCACGCCCGCAAGACGGAAATCTACAACCGCACGCCGGCCATGCTGTTTTCGCTGGACAGGCACGACAGGATCGCCGCCGTCAGCGACTACTGGGTGCAGGCTACCGGTTATGACCGTGCCAGAATACTCGGCCTGAATTTCGCCGACCTCATCCACCCCGATGACCGGACATTATTCCAGGAACGCAGGGCGGCGCATCAGGCGGCTGACACCCAACAGGCAGGCATCACCGTTCGCTTCCACTGCAGGGATGGCAGCGTCATGGATGCCCTTATCCTAGAAAAAGCCCTCGATTCCAGCGATACGGCCCATCACAGCACCTGCCTCTGCGTTATGACCGACGTGACCGAACTTCGGCAGTCGGAAAAGCGTAATCGCCAGCAGGCCATTTCCGACCATCTGACCGGCCTCTTCAACCGTCAGGGCTTCGAGGCCATCCTCGACCTGCAGATTCGCGATGCGGACAGGAACGGCAGCGAACTCGCGTGCCTGTTCATAGATCTCGACCGGTTCAAGGCCATCAACGACAATCTCGGTCACGCCGCAGGCGATGCCGTTCTGCGCGAATTCACATTAAAACTGCAGCCGCTGCTGACACCGCTGGACAGCGCCTCGCGTCTGGGCGGAGACGAGTTCGCAATCCTGCTGGCCGGTGACAAGGTGGAAGAGCGCGCCCTGCAGTTCTGTGAGCGCATCTGCACCCTGCTGGACACTCCATTTGAAATCGAGAACAACAGCATCCGCCTCAGCGCCAGTATTGGTATGGCGGTCTACCCTCTTCACGCCGCGAGTGCCTCCGAGCTTCTGCAGAACGCCGACATGGCCATGTATACCCGCAAGCGGACGGGCAAGAACGGCTCCCAGGTCTTCGACAGCTCGATCATGGACAGGGCCCGCGAACATGCGGAACTGGAACGGGATATCGCGCAGGCGCTTTCCGAAGACTGGTTCGAGGCCTATTTTCAGCCAATTCAAAACATTGCAACCGGCCAGACAGCGGGTTTCGAGGCCTTGCTGCGCCTCAACCATCCGGATAAGGGGCTGCTTTCCCCTGCTGCCATCATCAGCCTTGCGGAAGAGAACGGAACCATTCACCGTATCGGCAACGTGATCCTTGATCAGTCGGTCGCCAATCTCGCCAGGCTGTCGCGCCTGCCGGGCATGGCGCAAACCTATGTGGCGGTGAATTTTTCGCCATTGCAGTTCGAACCGGGACTGCCGACACGCATTGCCGGACTGTTGCACCGGCACGGCATTCTTCCCGGGCGGCTGGTCATCGAAATCACCGAAGCGGTCATCATGAAGGACGATCCGCAGATCCGGGCGATCCTCACCGCCATCCATCAGCTGGGTTGCCGCATCGCGCTGGATGATTTCGGCACGGGTTACTCGTCGCTCAGCTATCTCAGCCGCTTTCCGGTCGATATTGTAAAGATCGACCAATCCTTCACCCGCTCGATCTGCGACGATACGGTGGAAATCCGGCAGCGCAACCGCATGCTGGTCGAAGGTATCGCAGCCATCTCGCACAAGATGAATTGCGTTGTCATCGCCGAGGGTGTCGAGACGGAGGAGCAGAAGCTGCTTCTGGCGGATATGGGTGCCGATTATGGCCAGGGTTACTTTTTCGCTCGCCCGCAGCCCATCGAGCGGCTGATTGCCGCCTATGAGGCCGGGTCTGGACAAAGCCGCGCAGCGGCGCGACAAGCCTGAGCCGCGGGGAGTAGTCATGGGATTGATCCGCTTTTGCCTGGTCTTTCTTGCTCTTGCCAATCCCGTCTGCGCGGCCAAGCTTTTCCTGACCACGGAAGTCTACCCGCCCTACAACCTGCAGGGCAGTGACGGCAGCGTACGCGGCGTCTATTTCGACCAGCTCAAGATCATTCTTGAGGACACCGGCACCAGCTACGAGGTCGCCGTCATGCCGTGGGCCCGGGCGATCGCCCTTGCCACAACACAGCCGATGCATTGTGCCTTCGCCACGGCGAGGACCGCCGAGCGGGAAAAGCTCTTCAAATGGGTCTCGCCAATTCATATCGATCGCAACATTCTCGTGGCGCGGCGCAAGACGAATATCAACGTCCTGAGCCTCGAAGACGCCAAGAAATACCGGGTTGGAACCCAGCGCGGCGACTACACCGAAACCCTTCTGGAAACGCTCGGTTTTCCGCAGGTGGATGTCGGCGCGGATTTCGAGATCACGCTTCACAAGCTGACGGCCGGACGCATCGACCTTATGCCCATGTCGGAAAGCACCTTCAAGAGCCTGCCGGCGCACACTTTCAGGGAAGTGATAACGCTGTCGAGACAGCAGCTTGGGCTTGCCTGCAACAAGAGCGTGCCGGACGAGGTTATCGCGAAATTGCAGGCCCGTCTCGATGAGCTGATCGCCGACGGGACACAACAGCGGATCTTCGACCGTTACGATCTCATCAGGCCCTGAGCGTCGGCCGGCATTGCCGCAACCCCACAAAAAGATTGACAGCCAGCGGATTTCAGGGTGGTGACAACAGCATCATCAGGCACAACGCGGACATGCTTCATGAAGATCATCGCAGGACTTGGTAATCCCGGCACGCAATATGCCGGAAACCGGCACAATATCGGCTTCATGGCGGTGGATGCGTTACAGCGCCTGCCTTCGTTCGCGCCCTGGTCAAAGAAATTCAAGGCCGAGATTTCCGAAGGCGAGATCGCCGGAGAAAAGGTCCTGCTGATGAAACCGCAGACCTATATGAACCTGTCGGGCGAATCCGTGGGCGAAGCGATGCGCTTCTTCAAACTCACGCCGGCGGACATCATCGCCATCCATGACGAACTCGATCTTCCGGCCGGGCGCGTGCGCATCAAGACCGGCGGCGGTCACGGTGGCCATAACGGCCTGAAATCGCTCGACGCCCATTGCGGCAAGGATTACCGACGCCTGCGCCTCGGCATTGGGCATCCCGGTGACAAGGAGCGCGTGCACGGCCATGTGCTGGGCGATTTCGCCAAGGCCGACCGGGTCTGGCTGGAGCCGCTGCTGGATGCGATTGCCGACAACGCCGCCATGCTGGTGAAGGCGGAGGATTCCCAGCTGATGAACAAGCTGGCGCTGGCCACGGGCAGCAAGCCCGAAGCCGAGAAGCCGGCCAAGGCAGCCAAACCCGCCGCGCAGTCTCATATCCACCAGGCACGCAACAGCGCCCAGCCTAAAAAGCTGCCGGAGACCGGGCCGATGGCCGAGATGCTGAAACGGATGTTCGGCAAGAAGGATTAGATCGCGAATGTCTTCGAAGACCATCGCCCCGCGCGAAGCCGGAACCAGCGATCTGGCTGGATTGCTTGATCTCTACCGGGCGCTTAATCCATCCGACCCGGAAATGACGACAGAAGAAGCAAAGACGGCTTTTGCGGCCATGCTCGCCCAGCCGGGTCTGACCGTGTTTCTTGCGACCGAAGGCGAGGAAGCGGTCGCTACCGCCACGCTGCAGATTGTTCCAAATCTCACGCGCGCCGCCCGTCCCTATGCTCTTATCGAAAACGTGGTGACACTGGAAAACCGTCGCGGCCGCGGATATGGCCGCGCGGTCGTGCGCCATGCCGTCGAGGCGGCTTTTGCGGCGAATTGTTACAAGGTGATGCTGCTGACAGGGCAACAACGCCCGGAGGTTCACGCCTTTTACGAAAGCTGCGGCTTCGTGCAGAACAAGACCGGTTTTCAGATCCGGCAGGATTGATGCTCACTCCTCCGGCTCGGTCGTGAACATCAGCGGAAATCCCGCTTCCTTGCCGAGATCGGTCGCCTCCTTGGCCTTCGTCTCGGCAATATCACGTTCGCAAACGACGACCACCGCGCTGCCGAAACGGTGCGCCGTCATCATCACCCGGTGGCCAGCCTCCTCGCTCATGCGGAACACGGCTTTCAGCACCAAAGTCACGAACTCACGTGGCGTATAGTCGTCATTCAGCAGAATGACCTTGTAGAGCTTCGGCCGCTCCAGCTTTGGCTTGACCTTCGGTTTTGGTTTGAGATCGACAGGACTGTCGCTCATCATGGCCGCTCGTGCCTGCCGTTCATCGCGGTTGCTCATGGGAAAACCCCGTTGATGACGAAAGATCGATCGCTTGACCCGCTTATATTGCGCCGCAACCACGCCATCGGCAAGTCTGTCAGGAATTCCTCGCCTTTAAGAAGCCTTTGCCGGCCCAAATCGACCCGCGGGCTTGACCTTCCCCCGCCCTTTCCGCAAAAGGCTCCTCAACGAATTCTTTCAAACGGACAGGTTTCAAGCCATGGGCTTCAAATGCGGTATCGTTGGATTGCCGAACGTCGGCAAGTCCACTCTTTTTAACGCGCTGACGAAAACGGCCGCCGCACAGGCCGCCAACTATCCCTTCTGCACCATCGAACCGAATACCGGCGAAGTGGCGGTGCCCGATGCGCGCATGAAAATCCTTGCCGACATCGCCGGCTCGAAGGAAATCATCCCGACCCGCATCTCCTTCGTCGATATTGCCGGTCTGGTTCGCGGCGCATCGAAGGGCGAGGGTCTCGGCAACAAGTTCCTCGCCAACATTCGCGAAGTCGATGCCGTCGTACACGTGCTGCGCTGCTTTGAAGACGACGATATCACCCATGTGGAAGGCCGCATCAACCCGGTTGGCGATGCCGAAACGATCGAGACCGAGCTGATGCTCGCCGATCTCGAAAGCCTTGAACGCCGCGTCGAGCAGACGCGCAAGCGCGCCACCAGCAAGGACAAGGAATCGCTGGCCCAACTGCCTGTCATGGAAGCCGTCATCGCGCTGCTCACCGACGGAAAGCCGGCACGCCTGCTTTTGAAGACACTGGCGGACGAGGAAATCGAAATCCTCAAAGGCCTCAACCTTCTGACATCGCACCCGGTGCTTTATGTCTGCAACGTCTCGGAAGCCGACGCATCGTCCGGCAACGAGCACACAGCAGCCGTCGCGGAAATGGCGAAGCAACAGGGTGCGGAATGCGTGATCATCTCGGCGGCGATCGAAGCCGAAGTCGCGCAGCTTCCAGCCGATGAAGCCGAAGAATTCCTCTCGGCCCTTGGTCTTAACGAGGCCGGCCTCGACCGGCTGATCCGTGCGGGATACCACCTGCTCGACCTCATCACCTATTTCACCGTCGGCCCCAAGGAAACACGCGCATGGACGATCGTGCGCGGCACCAAAGCACCCGCCGCCGCCGGCGTCATCCACAGCGATTTCGAACGCGGCTTCATCCGCGCCTTCACCATCGGCTTTGACGATTATGTTACCTACAAGGGCGAAGTCGGCGCCAAGGAAGCTGGCAAGGGACGCGACGAAGGCAAGGAATATGTGGTTCAGGACGGCGACGTCATCCACTTCCGCTTTAATACCTGATTTGATCTGAACGGGCTTGCTTCTTTTATGGGGCGGACCCAGCCGCTTGTTTCTTCTCCCCGAGCGGGGAGAAGATTGCCCCAAGGGTCGGATGAAGGGCAACGTTGCCGCAGCTCGCTACCTTCGCCCGCTCATCCCGCTGCCGCGACCTTCTCCGCGGCGGGGGAAGATGCGAGACGCATCCGCTCGCTCCATAGCGCCTTCCCGCTCCATATTGCGCCACCGATTTGACCTTTACGTAAAGGGAAAAATCCTCTTAGATGCGACGGTATTGACTGTGCGAAGGGAGGAAACCATGGCGCCGGTCGCGACCTATGCTTACGAGGATTTCACGGTAGGGCGGGAGTTTCCGCTTGGACCGCAACCGATCTCCGCGGGGCAGATCATTGCTTTCGCCAGCGAATTCGATCCGCAACCCATGCATCTTTCCGAAGAAGCAGGCCGCCAGAGCATTCTTGGTGGGCTTGCAGCTTCCGGCTGGCACACCTGCAGTCTGCTGATGCGAATGATGGCGGACAGCTATATCTCGGATTCGACGTCGCAGGGCAGCCCCGGCATCGACTACGTTGATTGGAAGAAGCCGGTTCTGGCAGGAGATACGCTTTCTGGGAAATCCATCGTGCTGGAGCAGCGCCCTTCGGCTTCGCGCCCCGGTATCGGCCTCGTGAAATTTCGCCACGAGCTTTATAACCAGCGCGACGTTCTGGTGTCGCACGGCGAAAACACCGTGATGTTCCTGATGCGCGGCAATGGAGGTATTGCGGCATGAGACTGGCAGAACTCTCCCCGATCGGCGAACGAGTGACCCTCGATACGCTGCATTTTTCCGCCGAAGACATTATTCGCTTCGCCCGCGATTTCGATCCGCAGCCATTTCATCTTGATGCCGAAGCCGCAAAGAACAGCGTTTTCGGCGCACTTTGCGCATCTGGATGGCACACTGGTGCAGGCTGGATGAAGTGTTTTCTCTCGTACTGGGCCAAAGAGGTTAAAAGACTGAAGCTTGAGGGCCTTGAACCGCCAAAACTCGGCCCTTCACCGGGCTTTCGGGAACTTAAATGGAAAAAGCCGGTCTTCGCGGGAGACGATGTCACCTACTTCGTCACCCTGCTCGATACCCGGGCGCTGGAATCCCGGGCCGGTATCTGGCTGAACACCACATTTAACGAAGGGGTCAACCAGTCGGGAGAGACCGTCCTGACTTTCCAGAGCGGGGTTCTGGAATTCGAGTAAGCCAGCTTCGGGGCATGTCATTGCGACCTGCCCCACCCGCCGCTCAATGACCGGAAAATTCCACCAGAGTCCGTACCTCGACACCGAGGTCCTCGAGTTTCTTGCGGCCGCCGAGATCAGGCAGATCGATAACGAAGCAGGCGGAGACGATCTCCGCGCCCATCTGGCGCAAAAGCTTGACAGCGCCCTCGGCAGTCCCGCCGGTCGCAATCAGGTCATCGACCAGAATGACCTTTTCACCCGGCTGCACCGCATCAACATGCATTTCCATTTCATCGACGCCGTATTCCAGGCTATAGGCAACCCTTACAGTGGCATGCGGGAGCTTGCCCTTCTTGCGGATCGGCACGAAGCCGGCCGAAAGCTGATGCGCCACCGCGCCGCCCAGAATGAAGCCGCGCGCTTCCATGCCCGCGATCTTGTCGATCTTCGTTCCCGCATAAGGTTGCACGAGTTCGTCCACGGCGCGGCGGAATGCGCGGGGATTGCCAAGCAACGTGGTGATGTCCCTGAAGATGATGCCCGGCTTCGGATAGTCGGGAATGGAACGGATGGCAGCGGAAAGCTCCGAAGCGATAACGGTCATGGTATTTCCAGTTAAAAATGGGAAATGGATGGTTCGGGCCACCCTATCAACTTGACGGCGGCGCACCAACTAAAAAGGACCGGCGCAACCTTCGGCCAACGCCGATTGGTATGGAGCATCGCAAATCCGCATCTTGTGAACGACAACCAGGTCAATGCCAGACTTCAAATAAAAAGGCCCCCATGGAGACCATGGGGGCCGATGACTGCCGGCACCGAAGTGCCGATCAATGTTCCTTGTTGGCGTAGACCGATTTCTTGGTGAGGTAGATCAGCGCGGTGAAGATGAACAGGAACACCATGACCATGAAGCCGGTGCGCTTGCGCTCTTCCAGATGCGGTTCTGCAGCCCACATCAGGAAGGCGGCCACATCCTTGGAATACTGATCCACGGTCTGCGGCGCGCCATCGTCGTAAGTCACCTGATCGGCGCTGATCGGCGGCGCCATCTTCAACGCGACCGCGCTGACGAAATACGGATTGAAATGTGTGCCTTCGGCCACTTCAACACCAGCCGGCGGGTCCTGATATCCGGTCAGCAGCGCATGGATGTAATCCGGGCCGCCTTCCTGATAACCGCCGACGATCGGGATCATGTCGATGATGAATTGCGGGAAACCACGCTCCACGCCGCGCGCCTTGGCAAGCAGCGACATGTCTGGCGGTGCGGCGCCACCATTGGCGGCAGCAGCCGCCTCATGGTTCGGGAATGGCGATGGGAAATGATCTGACGGCACGGCCTTGCGATTATACATTTCGCCGTCGGCATTCGGACCGTCCTGCACTTCATATTCAGCGGCGAAAGCCTTTACCTGCTCTTCCGAATAGCCAAGATCCTCCAGCGTACGGAAAGAGACAAGGCTCATGGAATGGCAGGCCGAGCAGACTTCCTTGTAGACCTTGAGACCACGCTGCAGCTGGCCCTTGTCATATTTGCCGAAAGGACCGGCAAATGACCAGCTCTGCTCCTCGGGCTTGATCACCGGGAAGTGGCCCCCGGCAATCGCATGTTCCGTCTTGGTGGCGAGGTCATGGCTCTCCTCCGCCGCCGAGGCGACGGTGAAGGAACAGCCGATGGCGGCGAAAAGCGCGATGCTCGTTACAAGCTTCTTCATTGTCGTCATCCTTCCTTCGCGCTCAGATTTCGGCAGCCGCAGGCGCGGCACCCGACTTGGCGGCGTTCTTTTCGAGAACGGCCTCGGTAATCGAATTCGGAATACGCCGGGGCGTTTCGACCAGACCGAGGATCGGCATGATGACGAGGAAGAAACCGAAGTAATAAAGCGTGCCGATCTGCGACATGATGACGTAGGTGCCTTCCGCCGGGCGCGAACCCAGCCAGCCGAGCATGATGGCATTCACCACGAATAGCCAGAAGAACATCTTGTACCAGGGACGATAGACGGCGGAGCGAACCTTCGACGTATCGAGCCAGGGCAGGAAGAACAGCACGACGATTGCGCCGAACATCACGAGAACGCCACCCAGCTTGGAATCGATGACCCAGATGTTGAAGGTGATGGCGCGCAGCATGGCGTAGAACGGCAGGAAGTACCATTCCGGAACGATATGCGCCGGGGTCTTCAAGGGATCTGCCATGATGTAGTTATCAGGGTGGCCAAGGAAGTTCGGCATGTAGAAGACGAACCAGGCATAACCGATCAGGAACACGGAAACACCGAGCGCATCCTTCAGCGTCGCATAGGGCGTGAAGGGAACGGTGTCGGTCTTGCTCTTCACTTCGACGCCGGTAGGATTGGTCTGGCCGGTGACGTGCAGCGCCCAGATATGCAGGATAACGACGCCCGCAATCATGAACGGCAGCAGATAGTGAAGCGCAAAGAAGCGGTTCAGCGTCGGCTGATCCACGGCAAAGCCGCCGAGCAGGAACTGCTGGATCCATTCGCCGATGGCAGGAAACGCCGTGAAGAAGCCGGTGATGACGGTCGCGCCCCAGAAGGACATCTGACCCCAGGGCAGAACATAGCCCATGAAGCCCGTCGCCATCATCAGCAGGAAGATGACGCAGCCAAGAATCCAGAGGATTTCACGCGGCGCCTTGTAGGAGCCGTAATAGAGGCCACGGGCGATGTGCAGGTAAACCGCGATAAAGAAGAACGACGCGCCGTTGGCATGCATGTAGCGCAGCAGCCAGCCGTGGTTGACGTCGCGCATGATCTTTTCGACGGAATTGAAGGCAACCGTCGTTTCGGCCGCATAATGCATGGCCAGCACGACGCCGGTAAGGATCTGCACGATCAGCATGACGGAGAGCATCGCGCCGAAAGTGTAGGCGTAGTTCAAATTACGCGGGACAGGATAGGCAACGAAGCTGTCATAGATCATGCGCGGCAAGGGAAGCCGCGAATCGATCCACCTCTCGATGCCGGTGGACGGCTGATAACTGGAATGACCACTCATGAATATCTGTCCCCTTATCCGATCTTGATCACGGTATCGGATGTGAATGCAAATGTCGGGATGGCGAGGTTCTGCGGCGCCGGACCCTTACGTATGCGGCCCGCCGTATCGTAGTGCGAGCCATGGCAGGGACAGAACCATCCGCCGAAATCGCCGGCCTGGCCGAGCGGAACGCAGCCGAGATGGGTGCAGGAACCGACCATGACGATCCAGTTTTCCTTACCCTCGCCGGCGGAACGGTCGATATCGGTCGCCTGCGCGTCGGCGGCAATGTTGGCGTTGCGCGCCACCGGATCCTTGAGTTCGCCAAGAGCGACCGCCTTGGCTTCCTCGATTTCCTTTTCCGTGCGGTTGCGGATGAAAATCGGCTTGCCGCGCCACTTGACGGTAAGTGACATGCCCGGCTCGACCGCCGCGACATCCACTTCGATGGAGGCCAGCGCCAGCGTCGATGCATCGGGGCGCATCTGGTCAATGAAAGGCCATGCAACTGCGGCGGCACCGACGGCGCCCGCCATTCCTGTCACTAGATAAAGAAAATCGCGACGGGTCGGTTCACCCGAAGCGTCGTGATTGGTTACGTGCTCGCTCACCGCTACACCATCCTCTGCGCTGTTTTTGCCGTAAATCGCATGAGTCCTCCCGCTATGATTTGATCCAGGACAATCTCCGTCCCACCGTCCTGGACACAACTGCGGCATCAAGAAACCGCGTCACTCTGTGTGATCGCAAAATATTGACCGACTTGGCAAGAGCAAAGCACACAAAGCTGCCGTAATTCTGCCCGAAGCGCCCGATTTGCTTCTCATTTTTTCGCCGCCTCTGGCAGTCGGGCAACATTGTGCACCCAAAGGCGCCATGTTAGGAGACTACGAGGGAGAGCTTGGAAAGCAGGGATTCGGATGACGGCGAAGCTCTCGTGCATGGTCTCCACGGCGGTTGCTGCCGTTCTCGTCATTGCCAGTCTGCGCTACATCACCGATTTCTGGCTTCTTGCCTTCGTCACCAGCTTCCAGCTTCATATCGCCATTATCTGCATCCTGTTGTCATGGCTGGTATTTTGGCTCATGCGCGACGCCTTTTCCGCCGTGCTCTTGGTCTGGTCGATTGCGCTCGCCGTCCATGCGGTGGCCATGCTTCTGGATTTTTCGACATCGGCCACGGCCGCACCGGATGCGCAGCCGTTCCGGCTGCTTTCCTTCAATGTGCTGATGGATAACGCCGCCAATGCGGAGGTTATTGCCGACGCGATTGTCGAATCACACGCCGATGCGGTTTATCTCTTTGAAGCGGACGCCCTACAATCGGCTCTGCCGCGTCTGCAACAGACATATCCGCACAGGCTGGGCTGCTTCGAGGGAACGCCAGGCTGTGACCTCGTGATCCTGTCGAAGCGGCCTTTGCTCGAAGGCCATTTTCATAGTCTTAGCGACCTGCGCCGCGACCGTTTCGCGATCGCCAAAATCGATCTCGACGGCAGGGAAGTCACGCTGGCCGCGGCACATCTTACCAAGCCCTATTTCGACGATTATCACCGCGACGAGCTGGACGAGGTCAGCGAAATTCTCTACCGCGTCACCGGGCCGCTCATTCTTGCAGGAGACTTCAATTCGGCAAGCATCGCTCCCGATATGCGGGATTTTCTGGCCGCCAACAATCTCAGGAAAGCCCCCTGGGAGCCCGCGACTTGGCCAACGGAAGTGGGACGTTTCGGCATAGCCATCGACCATATCTTCGCCCGTGAACCGGCAACGCTGATAAAAACCACGCGCCTGCCGGACAGTCTCGGCTCCAATCATTACGGCCTGATGGCCGACTTCATGATCGGCAAATAGCGCCGCGCTTTACGGGATCGCCTCGTCTGCTGCGAGAAACCCGCCCGATTGCCGCGCCCAGAGCTCCGAATAGAGTCCGCCCCGCGAGACCAGTTCCGAATGTGTGCCCTGCTCGACGATGCGCCCCTGATCCATCACGATCAACCGGTCGAGCGCCGCGATGGTCGAAAGGCGGTGGGCGATTGCCAGTACCGTCTTGCCCTGCATCAGCTCGTCCAGATTACTCTGGATCGCAGCCTCTACCTCGGAATCGAGCGCTGAGGTCGCCTCATCAAGCACGAGGATTGGCGCATCCTTCAGCATCACACGGGCAATGGCGATGCGCTGGCGCTGGCCGCCGGAGAGTTTCACGCCGCGTTCGCCCACATGGGCGTCGAAACCGGTGCGTCCGCGCTGATCCTCCAGCCGCTTGATGAAGTCGTCCGCCTTGGCCCGTCGCGTCGCCTCCTGCAATTGCGTTTCGCTGGCGTCGGTGCGGCCGAACAGGATGTTGTCCCTGATAGAGCGATGCAGCAGCGAGGTGTCCTGCGTAACCATGCCGATATGGGCCCGCAGCGATTCCTGGGTTACCCCCGCAATATCCTGCCCGTCGATGAGAATGCGTCCTTTCTCGACATCGTAAAACCGCAGCAGCAGATTAACGAGGGTGGATTTTCCCGCGCCGGAGCGTCCGACGATGCCGACCTTTTCCCCTGCCCTGATGTCGAGATTGAGATGGTCGATGACGCCGTTCTTTCGGCCATAGTGGAAACTGACATTCTCGAAACGAATGCTCGGTTTTTTAACCTCCAGCATAACCGCGTCAGGCGCATCGACGAGACCGATCGGCTGAGAGATCAACTCGGCGGCGTTCTGCACCGTGCCGAAATTACGCATGATGCCGTTGAACTGCGTCATCAGGCGCCCCAGCAGGAAATTGAGACGCAGCACCAGCGCCAGCGTGAAGGCCACCGCACCGGAACTGATCTTGCCGGAAAGCCACAGATCGATGCAGAGAGCCGCCATGGACGTGATCATAACGCCTGACAGCAGCGCCATCGATGCCCGCACGCCGGTAATGAACCGCGTGAACGTCATCGTCGCACGCTGAAAGATATCGAAGCCCTGCCGCATGTAGCGGTCATTGGCGTCGTCGCGCCCGAACAGCCGCAGGGTCTGGATATTGCTGTAGGCATCTACCATGCGGCCGGAAAGCATGGAGGCGGCTTCCGCCGTTTCTTTTGAATGATAGCGGATGCGCGGCACGAAATAGCGCGCCAGCAGCGAGAAGATCGCCACCCAGACAACGACGACGACCGCAAGCCGCCAGTCCAGCCCCCCGATCAGAAACAGCATCGAGACGGAATAGATACCGACGAACCAGACGCTTTCCATCAACGAGGTCACAAGGTCGCCCGCCGCCTGCCCGCCGGACCAGACCTTGGTGACGATGCGGCCGGAAAAATCGTTCTGGAAAAAGGTCAGCGACTGCCGCGCCACATGCATGTAGGATTGCCAGCGCACCAGGTTGTAGAAGCCGGGCGTGATGATCTGCTGATCCACCAGCGCCGTCAGCATCGTGACGATGAAGCGGATGACCCCGATCAGGACAAGCATGCCGACGAGCTCGCCGCCATGGGTGGAAAGCAACCCGGCCCAGCCTTCTTCCGGTTTTACCGTCGAGAGAATATCAACAAGCCGACCGACGAACCAGAAAAGCGCCGCCTCGATGGCCGCAGTCAGCCCACCCAGCACCAGCATCGCGAAGAACGGCGCTTTCGCCTGCGAAATATAAAACCAGATGAAGGCGAACGTGCTTTCCGGCGGCCGCAAATCGTCCTTGCGGTCGAAGGGCTTTATCCAGTTCTCGAAATACTCGAAGATGCGGGTAATGAGCATGATCCGGATATAGGCGGATTCCCGGTGCGGGAACAGCCGCGGAGGCTACGGTGAGAGATTATATTTCGGTAACGTTCCGAGAATGAAAAAGGCGGGAATAAAAGACGGAGGGCGGGAACCCTGTTTCCCGCCCTTCGTCTTTCCTTACTCCGCGGCCGCTTCCGCCTCGTGATCGGCGATGAAGCCGCCGGACTGGCGCCGCCACAGATCGGCGTAAATGCCGCCCATTGCCACCAGTTCCGCATGGCTGCCCGCTTCCACAATCCGGCCCTTGTCCAGAATGATCAGCCGGTCCATTTCGGTCAGCGTCGAGAGACGGTGGGCGATGGCGATCACCGTCTTGCCTTCCATAAGCGAGAACAGGTTCTCCTGAATTGCCGCCTCGACTTCTGAATCGAGCGCCGAGGTCGCCTCATCAAGTACCAGAATCGGCGCGTTCTTGAGGAAGACGCGCGCAATTGCGATACGCTGGCGCTGGCCGCCCGACAGTTTCACGCCGCGTTCACCTACCTGGGCATCGAGGCCCTGGCGACCATGCATGTCGACCAGCGTTTCGATGAAATCCCAGGCATTGGCCCGCTTTGCTGCCGCAATCACCTGCTCGTCGGTGGCTTCCGGATGACCATAGGCAATGTTGTCGCGGATCGAGCGGTGCAGCAGCGACGTATCCTGCGTCACGACACCGATCAATTCTCGCAGGCTGTCTTGCGACACCTTGGAGATGTCCTGACCGTCGATGGTGATCCTGCCGCCTTCCAGATCGTAAAAACGCAGCAGCAGGTTCATCAGCGTCGTCTTGCCCGCCCCCGAACGACCGACAAGACCAACTTTCTCGCCTGGCTTGATGTCGAGCGTCAGCCCGTCGATCACGCCCTTGTTCTTGCCATAGTGGAAGCGGACGTTGTCGTAGCGGATGCCGCCCTGCGGGGCCGCAAGTTCCGGAGCCTTCGGAACATCGACGATATCGTGCGGTTTCGTCATCATCGACATGCCGTCATAGACCGTGCCGATATTTTCGAACAGTGAGGTGACTTCCCACATGATCCACTGCGACATGCCGTTGACGCGCATCGCAAGGCTGATGGCAATGGCGACGGAGCCAGCCGTCACCGAACCCTGCATCCAGAAATAGAGACCGAGCGCGGCCGTTGAAAACAGAACCACCGCATTGTTGAGGTCGATCAGGATGTTGAAGCCGGAAATCTTGCGCATCTGGCGGTGAACGGTTCCGAGAAACACGTTCATGCCCTCACGCGCGTATCTCTCCTCGCGGCCCGCATGGGAAAACAGCTTGATCGTCGAGATATTCGTATAGCTGTCGACTATCCGGCCCGTCATCATGGAGCGCGCATCGGCCTGCTCCTGCGCCAGCCGGCCGAGCTTGGGCACGAAATAGGCGAGTATACCCATGTAGATACCCAGCCAGACCAAAAGGGGGATAACCAGTCGCCAATCGGCAGCCGCGACCATGAACAGCATCGAAAAGACAAAGCTGATCGCGTAGACGAAGACGTCGATGACCTTCAGTGCCACTTCGCGGATCGCCAGCGCCGTCTGCATGACCTTGGTCGAAACCCGGCCGGCAAATTCATTGGCGAAAAACGTCATGGAATGGCGCAGCAGGAAACGGTGCATTTTCCAGCGCGCAATCATGCCGAAATTGCCGGCAAGCGTCTGGTGCATCGTCATGGTGTGGATCGCGCCCATCAGCGGCAGCAGAAACAGCACCAGCCCGGCCATGATGATCAGATGCCAGCCCTCATCGGCAAAAAACGTCTCGCGATTGGCCGTGGAAAGCCAGTCGACGATATTGCCGAGGAATTTGTAAAGCATCGCTTCCGCAACGGCGATGCCCATCGACATCAGGCCGAGCAGCAGCAGCCACGGCCAGGCGGGCTTCACATAATGCCACAGGAACGGCAGAAGCGTCTTCGGCGGCACGGAAGGCGTCGAAGACGGAAAGGGATCGAGACGTTTTTCAAACCAGCCAAACATAGGCCAAGCTCCGGCAATAAATCGCCCCGTCGTCAAAGGTAAGCGGACGCAATATGGCCCACGACGGAACGGAAAAGTCTTTGAACATGGCCGTGACAGCCACATGACGAATCGGAATAAGGGAAACGCGGCCGAGCCGCAGAGTAACACCTAGGCCAGCAGCAGCACTACTGGGGCCGGGAGGCGAATACGAATGTCATTTGGCATAAGAACCTCCCTTGGCTGGTGTTGAAGATATGGCCTTGTAGCGCAAAAATTAAGCAATGACCAGCCGGAAAGACACCGACACGCTCGAAAACTCGAGATGTTCGAGTAGCACAAAGGGACGGATTTACCCGCAAAGGTTTCCGACCACCGCCTGCCGTGCTGCACCGCCTTATTCGGCTGCGTCCTGCGCCTGACCACTCTCATATTCCGTGATCAACTCGATCATTCCGGCCTGAGTATGGCGCTTGAGTTCCCGACGGTCGCTGGGCTGCGGGGCAAAGGTAACGGTCAGACCCGTATCCCTTATCGTGCCGATGGCGAAAGATGCGCCGGAGAGCATGCGTACGCCCTCATGCAGCCACAGAGGATCGGTCGCGAAATGCTGGCCGATACCGACCACGATGGGAATGCCCTGCCAGTGTGACATGCGGTCGTAATGGATGTGGCCTGCCAGAATACCAATGACGTCATGTTCGAACAGCAGCTCGTCCAGAATCTCGGTATCGTCAAAGGACAGGGATTCCCACTCCGCATCGGGACGGTCGAAATCAAGCGCCGGCGCATGGTGCATCACCAGCAGCTTCGGCAATTCGGGATGGTTTTCCAGCTCATCCTCAAGCCATTCGACCTGTCCGGGTTCGAAAGCCCCCCCAACCTTGCCGGGAACGCTGGTGTCCATGACGATGATGTGAATGCCGGCAATCACCTCGGCATGGTCATAGGGCTCGTCCAGATCCTCGTGGCGATCGAGCATCACGGGATAAAATCCATCGCGGCGGTCGTGATTGCCGAGCGCGAAAAGCACAGGCATACCGAGTTCCGCTTCCTTTATCAGACGCTTGAGCTCCTCATAGCTGCCGGCATCGCCCCGATTGGTCAGATCGCCGCTGACGACGATGAATTCGGGCGGCGGCACCAGCGCCTTGATCTGCGCAAGCGTCGTGGAAAGCGTGGCCGAGGTCTCTGAATAAAGATCGTCATCCTGCACCTGCGGATTGCCCACATGCAGATCGGTCAGATGGACGAAATTCACCCGTTCGGACATGCTATCCCCCTGTTGCTGCGTGCAGAAGATCCGGCTCAAGTAGGCCGACGTCAACCGTTCCCGATGGTTCGGGCAAGCCTGATGATGTACTGGTGAATGGGTAGCCGCCCAGTGTGTCACGCGCATGAATATCCGGTCTGGAATGGCACCCGAGAGGGACTTTTCGCAAACTGCCTGTCGTCCCTTGCCTGCGCGTGATAATCGGACGAGCACAGCAACCGCAGTGAGATCTCCATGTCCGGCACCACGACCGAAATCAGAATCGCCCTTTACCAGCCCGACATTCCCGGCAATACCGGCACCATCCTGCGGCTGGCCGCCTGCCTTGGCCTTGGCGTCGACATCATCGAACCCGCAGGTTTCGACATCTCGGATCGCAATCTGAAACGGGCCGGCATGGACTACATTGCGGCGGCGGCCCTCACGCGCCATGTCAGCTGGGATCGCTTCGAGGAATGGCGGGCAACCACCGGCCGGCGGCTCGTCCTCGCCTCCACCAAGGCAGCCCAGCCCTATACCGATATCACCTATCGTGCCGACGATATCCTGCTCTTTGGCCGCGAAAGTGCGGGCGTGCCTGATCACGTGCATGAAAAGGCGGATGAGCGAATCATCATTCCGATGGTCGCCGGGCAGCGCTCGATCAACGTTGCGATGTCGGCTGCGATGGTCACCGGCGAGGCCTTGCGCCAGACCTCATGGTCCTGACCTGCCATCTTTACAGCCAATTTTTCAGGCAAATTTGAAAATTGGCCGTTTTTGCCGCGAAACTGTCGCAACCCGGCCTGTACCGGAGGCGTTCACGCTCCTATACTGATTAGCCGGACAATAAAAATCGCCCTCGCCGAGACGGTCCGCCGGCGGGTGTGTGGAGACGTCGCATGCAGTCCACCATTGTCATCGTCAATCTTCTCGGCGCGGTCGCGCTGCTGCTCTTCGGCCTCGCCCAGGTGAAGGATGGCGTGACCCGTGCCTTTGGCATGAAACTGAGGAGCGTACTCGCCACCGGCACCCAGAACGGGCCCCGATCCTTCTTTTCCGGCTTCTTCGCCACCGTCGCGCTGCAGAGCTCCACGGCAACCGCTCTCACCGTCGCCTCCTTCGCCGAACGTGATCTCATCAAGCCGCGCATGGCACAGGTCGTGCTGCTTGGCGCCAATGTCGGCACCGCCGTGACCGCGTGGATCGTGGCGGCGGGCGTCGAATGGTTGTCACCGCTTCTGATCCTCGCGGGCATCGTGCTCAAGAAGGGAAGCTCCAACGCCAGGCAGGGCGGCGGAACGGCGCTGATCGGCATCGGCCTGATGCTTTTGTCACTGCATCTGCTGAGCGGCGCGACCGAGCCCATGCGCGCCTCGCCCGCGCTTGCCGTCTTTATCGGCCTGCTCGACGGGGCCTGGCCCGTTGCGCTGATTTTCTCCGCGGTGCTTGCCTTCGTCTCCTCCTCCAGCCTTGCCGTGGTGGTGTTGATCCTGTCGCTTGCGGCCACCGGAACGCTTTCCACCGGCCTCGTCATCGTCCTCATTCTCGGCGCCAATCTCGGCGGCGCCATTCCTCCGGTCATCGCCACGCTTTCCGGCCCCGCCTCGGCGCGGCGCATCACCATAGGCAATCTCGCGGTGCGCACCACTGGCTGCCTCATCGCCCTGCCGCTCGCCTCCTATGGCGCGGAGTTTCTGCAGCAATTGCCGCTTTCACCCGCGAAACTGCCGGTCGACGCCCATCTCATCTTCAACGTCATCCTGGCCGCGCTCGCATGGCCCTTCTCGGGCCTCATCTCGGATCTGATGGCGAAGCTGGTTCCCGGTGATCCGAAAGCCGAAGACGGCCCGAATTTCCTCGATCAACAGGCGCTGGCAACGCCGGTGGTGGCACTGGCCAATGCAACGCGGGAGGTCCTGAGCGTCGGCGACAGCATCGAGCGAATGCTGATCCGCGCCGAAAACGCCTTCAAGCACAACGACCTGGCGCCGCTTGCCGAAATATCCCTGCTCGAAAAAAAGGTCGACCGCCGCCAGCAGGAAGTAAAGGTCTATCTGTCCCAGCTCGGCCGCAAGGGGCTTGACGATGAGGATGCCCGCCGTTCGATCGCAATCATCGATTATGCCATCAACCTCGAACATATCGGCGACATCATCGAAAAGGGCATTTGCGAACAGATCCGCAAGAAGGTGCTGAACAGCTTCAAATTTTCCGATGACGGTTATGAGGAGTTGAAGACCCTGTTCGACATGACCATCGAAAACCTGCGCGCCGCCCAGAGCATTCTGGTGACCGGCGATTTCGAACTTGCCCGCAGGCTGATGGAAAGCAAGGTGGATATTCGCCGCCTCGAAAAACAATCCTCCAACCGCCATCTGGAGCGGCTGCGCGATGGACTGACGGAAAGCATGCAGACAAGCTCGCTGCATCTCGACATGCTGCGCGACCTCAAGCGTATCAACGCCCATATCGTTTCGGTGGCGCACCCCATTCTGGATGAAAGCGGCGTGCTGATCGAAAGCCGTTTGCGATACGCCGAGCCGCGCGCCTAGAGGATTTCAGGAAGCGTCGCCCGGTTTTTCGGTACGGAAAGACGAAAGCACTCTAAAAATCAGTCTGCCGAGGGAAGCCGGCGCATGGTGAATTCGATGCGGTCACCTTCCAGCTGCCGCCAGCTTTCCACTTCAGTCCAGTAAGCGGCCTTGGGAAAGCTGTCGAACCATTCTCGGGCCTTGGCGCGGGCTTCTTCGCGTCCCAGACAAAACGTTTGCCGCACGAACATGCCCTCACGCTTTTGTTCGCCGCCGGCGCTGTCGCGCTCCCTGCGGTGATTGGCAATTCTGCGCTTCAGCCCGTCGAGGGGCGGCGGTCCGGTAAATTTCGTCATGATATTCACCTCTGGCACCTACGTCTTTAAAGATAGTGTCGACACGCTGACTTGGCGAGTCGAATTTGTGCGCGGCGCAAACACCTGCTAGAGGCGGCATGACAGACTACACCGCAGGAGAATGAGACATGGAACGGCCGATCTTGCCGAAGGGCTTGCCCGAGGACATTGAAGACAAGAAGGCCGTTGCCCAGGCATGGTTCCAGCATCTGCGCGACACCATCGTCGCCTCCTTCGAAACCCTGGAAAACGAACTGACCGGCCCCTTGTCCGATCAGGAACCGGGCCGTTTCGTCCAGAAAGACTGGCTGCGTGACAATGGTGAAGGCGGCGGCGGCAAGATGTCTATGATGGAAGGGCGCGTCTTCGAAAAGGTTGGCGTGCACACCTCCACCGTCTACGGCGAATTTTCACCGGAATTCCGCAAGCAGATACCGGGCGCGGAAGAAGACCCGCGCTTCTGGGCATCGGGACTGTCGCTCATCGCCCATCCGGTCAATCCCAATGTGCCGGCCGTGCATATGAATACCCGCATGGTGGTCACCACCAGCCACTGGTTCGGCGGCGGCGCGGACCTGACGCCGGTGCTTGGCCGCAGGCGGACGCAACAGGACGCCGATACCCAGCTGTTCCACCGCGCCTTCGAGATCACCTGCAACCGCCATCCCGTGGCGGACTATCCACGATACAAGACGTGGTGCGACGAGTATTTCTACCTGAAGCACCGCGACGAGCCGCGCGGCACCGGCGGCATCTTTTTCGACTGGCTGCATCCGCAAGAGCAAAATGGCGGCTGGGACGCCAATTTCGCCTTCGTGCAGGATGTCGGCCGGGCCTTCAATCTGGTCTATCCGAAAATCGTCCGCGCCAATTTCAACCAGAACTGGACGGAAGAGGACCGCGACGAGCAGCTTATTCGCCGTGGCCGCTACGTGGAATTCAACCTTCTCTACGATCGCGGCACCATCTTTGGACTGAAGACCGGCGGCAACGTCGAATCGATCCTGTCCTCCCTGCCGCCGGTGGTGCGCTGGCCGTGAAAACCTCACGCAAATTTGACGCTTATCAGCCATTTTGTCGCAAATAGCGTAAATTAGGACTTATGGAAAAATCAAGGCAGTGGTAGTCTCCTCCCGCAGACGTACTGGAGGAGCTATCGTCATGATTACTTCGAACAGCATGCCTATTTCTGCTTCCGCCGAGGGAGCATCGCAATCCATCGATACCACCGCATTGATTGACCGCCTGGCCGCCGAAATGCGCTCAACAGGCGATCGCGAACTGCCGCATTCCTTTTATGTCGAACAGGTGAAACGCACGCTCGCCGGAAAAGCCGTGAAGCGCGCGGATAACGACGAACGACCCAGCACAAAAATCCCGCCAGCCGGGACGTCCTCCGTTTTCCAGTGCTGGGCGATGCCCGAATAAGTCCGGTATCAGCGCTCAAGGACGCCGCTTTGGAACATAAGCGGCGGACTTTTGTTTCATAACGGAAGGGCAGCACGTCACTTCAATGCTGCCTTTTTCTGAAGCAGGGAGGCAAGACCATGAGACTTTTTGAATGTGGAACGCTCGTGCCGGGCTGCGCCTGGCATACACGCGCAGATGACGATGCTGAAGTCGTCCGCCGCACGGTGGAGCATATGCGCTCGGCCCACGGCGAAACCGTTATCCGCGAAAATATGATCGAGAACATCAAGGCCCGCATCCGCGACGAGGCGAATGCGGCTTAAACCGTAGTATCAGCGCTCTGGCAATATCAGTTCTGAAGCATCTCTTTAAGCCGGGCGGTCAACGCTGCCCGGTCAAGCGAGAAATTGACGTCGATCCACTTTTCCTCAAGGCTTTTCAGCACCTCGCCGACCTGCGGACCGGCCGCGACGCCCGCTGCCATCACGTCTGCACCGCTTAACGGAAATCCGGGCTTCTGGAATTTCTCCGCCCTCGCCAGCAGTGTCGAAAACCGCGCAGCCTTCTGCATGGCTGTCTCGCCGGCCGAAATATCGGCACGAGCGGAGGAAAGCGCGAGTTTCAGCCGCGTCTTCACGCCTTCAACACCTTGACGATAAAGCAGCCGGTCGAGCGCCGTCTCCTTCAGTTCGGGATCTGCCGGCGGGGCCGCGGCCCAATGGGCAAGGTAGGCAGCTTCTGCCTTCGACAGCCTCAGCCGCGCGGCCAGAGAGGCCATCCTCTCGCCATCCGGCGGCACGATCGCGGCAAGCCGCAGCATTGGATCCACCGCCCAGCCAAGAGCCTGCTCCGTCGCGACCAGACCGTGAATGGCGTCGATCCCCCATTTCTCGGTTTCGGGAAGAATTTCCGTTAGAACGCCCGATTGCCGCATCCAGAGCAGGGCGCGGGAAGGATCGCGGGCCGAAAGCAGCTTTTTCAACTCGCTCCACACCCGCTCGGCCGAAAGCGTCGCCAGCCTGTCCTTGGCCCGTGCGCTGGCTCGCAAGCCATCTGCATCCGGGCGGCCAGAGCCATAATGGGCAAAAAAGCGGAAAAAGCGGAGAATCCGCAGATAATCTTCCGAAATTCGCGTCGCCGCATCGCCGATGAAGCGCACGGTTCCGGTTTCGATATCGGGCAACCCGTAGATAAGGTCGATGATCTCGCCCTTTTCATCGGCATAAAGAGCATTGATGGTGAGATCGCGCCGCTCGGCATCGGTCTGCCAGTCGGTGCCGAAGGCCACCTGTGCGTGGCGGCCATTGGTCTCCACATCGCGGCGCAGCGTCGTCACCTCGAAACCTTCACCGTCGATGACCAGCGTTACCGTGCCATGCTCGATGCCTGTTGGCACCGCCTTGATGCCCGCGGCCTTGGCCCGCGCAACAACCACGTCAGGGGTCAGCGTCGTGGCCATGTCGATATCGACCACCGGCAGGCCCATCAGCGCGTTGCGCACCGCGCCGCCGACGATCCGCACCTCGCCGCCATCGGCATTCAAAAGCGCGAAAATGCGCTTCAGTGCCGGTTTTTCGAACCAGTCCTGGCCGGCAAGGCTGTTCATGAATAAAACCTTTCGTAAATCGTCCTGACGATGCCCGCCGTAATGCCCCAAATGTAGCGTTCGCCATAGGGCATTTCATAGAAAAACCGCTCCTTCCCCTGAAAGATGCGGCTACCGCGCGCGTGGTTTTCAGGGTTCATCAGAAAGGACAGCGGCACCTCGAAAACTTCGTCCACTTCCGCCGGATTGAGCGTGAGGTCGAAGCCCTGCCGAACAACGGACAGCACCGGCTTTATCCGGAAACCCGTACCGGAGATATAATCCGGCAATCGCCCCACAGTTTCCACGAAGGACCGGGACAGACCGATTTCCTCCTCCGCTTCGCGCAATGCTGCCTCTTCCGGCGTGCGGTCCTCGGCGTCGATACCGCCTCCCGGGAAGGAAATCTGGCCTGAATGTTTGCGTAAGGTGGAGGTGCGCTGGGTGAAGATCACCCGGGCATCATTGCCGTCATCGATAACGGGGACCAGCACGGCGGCGTCTTTCAGCTTGATGCCGTTCCCGGACAGCACCACGCCCGGATTGAGGACATGGTCGCCATTTTCGCGCTCGGCCACGCCCTCGCCCTCCTGCAGCACCCGGCGGCGGAAGTCGCTGGCAGTAAAAGCCTTGAGGCCTATTGTCGTGATCGTCATTGCGAAAGCCGTTCCAGTTCATTGGCGGGCATGACTGGAAAAACGACGCCGCCCGAGCGCACCGCGAACATGTCGACGCCGTTTACCTCGATCACTTCACCGAGGGCGACGAGGTCGTACATCACGGCTCGCGAGACAAGCGCTTCCAGACGGCCGCGGACCAGAAGATAGGGCTTCAACTCGCGGTTTTCGCCCGAAATTTCAAACCGCAGCGGATGCTCCCGCCCCGCCTCTACCACGTCGCCAACATTCGTCCGGAAAGTGAGCACAGGCTCCCCATCCTCCTCGCCCACCGTCACCTTCATTTCCACGGCGACGAAAGGCGCATCGACGACCCGGATCCCGACTTTTTCCACAGGAGTTACAAGATAGGTTTTGCCATCCTCATCCTTCCGCAGAACGGTCGAAAACAGCCGCACCAGCGGCGCCCTGCCAATGGGCGTGCCGAGGTAGAACCAGGTGCCGTCGGCCCGGATTTCCATGTCGAGATCGCCGCAAAAGGGTGGATTCCAGCGGTCCACCGGGGCCGGTCCGCGCCTGGCGTCACCGGTCTGTTCCGCGGCGCGGGAAATCAACGCCGCAAGGCCAGCCGCATCATCAGCCGAATTTATCGTCTCCGCTGCCATATTCGAGTCTCGCTTTGCCGATAAGGAAATACTAAGTCACGACATAGTCATTCGAATGGCGCTTGTCAGCGGCCAAGAGAGCAATAAGCTATATGCAGCGCAAAATCCGTTCCGGCTGGCGGCCAGCAAAACCGGAATGCAAATGTGACAGCGGCGAAGGTATGAGGAGAGCGACATGGGCGTGATGAATACCGGCGAAACCCTCGATGAAAAGGCGATCATCGCCTCGGCCGAAAAGGCGCTGTCCGACATTGCGGCGATCCGCGCGGAAGTCTCCAAGGTTATCTTCGGCCAGGAAAAGGTGGTGCAGAACACGCTTCTCGCCATCCTCTCCGGCGGCCATGCCCTTCTTGTCGGCGTTCCCGGCCTTGCCAAGACCAAGCTCGTCACCACACTCGGCACCGTGCTCGGCCTCGACGCCAACCGCATTCAGTTCACACCGGACCTGATGCCGTCAGATATTCTCGGTTCCGAAGTCATGGACCAGGACGAAAACGGCCGCCGCTCGTTCCGCTTCATCAAGGGACCGGTTTTTGCGCAGTTGCTGATGGCCGATGAAATCAACCGCGCCAGCCCGCGCACGCAGTCCGCGCTGCTGCAGGCCATGCAGGAATACCACATCACCATGGCCGGCCAGACCTATGAGCTGCCGAAGCCGTTCCACGTTCTCGCAACGCAGAACCCGCTGGAACAGGAGGGCACCTATCCGTTGCCCGAAGCCCAGCTCGACCGCTTCCTGCTGCAGGTGGATGTCGGTTATCCCGAACTTGCCGCCGAACGCCAAATCCTGCTCGACACCACGGGCACCGCCTCGGGCGAAGCACGCGGCGTCATCGATGCGCCCCGAATGATGGAGATACAGGCGCTCATCCGCCAGATGCCGGTCAGCGACAAGGTGGTGGACGCCATTCTATCGCTCGTCCGTTCCGCCCGCCCCGGCCACGGCAACAAGTTGACCGATAAGAACGTTGCCTGGGGTCCCGGTCCGCGCGCCGGCCAGTCGCTGATGCTGACGGCCCGTGCGCGTGCGCTTTACGAAGGCAGGCTCGCGCCCTCGCTTGACGATGTCTATGCGCTGGCCGAACCGGTGCTGGAACACCGCATGGCGCTGACCTTTGCGGCCCGCGCCGAAGGCATGTCGGTGCGCGATGTCATCGCTGCCCTCGTGGAGCAGGCGAAGAACTGAAGCGACGTTCGCGAAAGGACTGCATGTGGCATCCATCGGCCAGATCGTAGACAAGACGCCGGGTAGCGAAGTTCTGGCGCGCGCGCGCCAGCGCGCTGCCCTGGTGCCGGACTGCATGGTCGAGGCAAAGCGCATCGCCAACACCGTCACCGCTGGCTGGCATGGCCGCCGCAAGCGCGGCATCGGCGAAAATTTCTGGCAGTTCCGCCCCTATGCCGAAGGCGAAAGTCTCTCGCGTATCGACTGGCGGCGTTCGGCCCGCGACGATCATACCTATGTGCGTGACCGCGAATGGGAAGCGGCCCACACCATCTGGCTCTGGGCTGACATGTCACCGTCGATGATGTTCAAATCGACCCTCGGTTCCGTCTCCAAGGAAAGCCGGGCCCTGGTGCTGATGCTGGCGCTGGCGGAAATCCTCGCGCGCTCCGGCGAGCGCATCGGCTGCCCCGGTATCATGGAACCGGTTTCGGCCCGGAATGCTGCCGAACGGCTCGCCACCGCGATCATGCATGCGCCGCCGACCGAAGGCATGCCGGAAACGGGCATGATCCGTGGCGCGAGCGACATCGTGCTGATCGGTGATTTTCTCGATGATGCACAGGCCGTGATGGAGCGCATTTCACCGCTCGCACGGCGGGGCTTGCGCGGCCACGTGGTGGAAATTGCCGACCCGGCCGAAGAAACCTTCCCCTATTCCGGCCGCACCGAATTCAGCGATCCGGAAACCGGCGAAAAACTGGTGTCCGGCCGCGCCGAGACCATTCGCGAAGACTATACCCGCGCCTATCTCGCAAGGCGCGAGGCGCTGTCCTCATCGCTGCGCCGTCTTGGCTGGAACTTCGTGTTCCACCGCACCGACCATCTTGCTTCCGAGGCACTGGTCGCCATGCACATGTATCTCTCCGGCGCGCCGGCACAGGGCGGTGGGCAAGGCGGTGGCCGCCGATGAGCGCATTGCCTTTCGTCTTCACCAGCCCCTACATCCTCTTCGGCTTGCTGGCGCTGCCTGCCATCTGGTGGCTGCTGCGGCTGACCCCGCCGCGCCCCAAGGCAGAGGTCTTCCCGCCACTGAAGATTCTGGCGACGGTGTTGAAACGCGAGGAAACGCCGTCGAAAAGCCCGTGGTGGCTCACCTTGCTGCGCATGGCGCTTGCCGCCGCCGTGATTCTTGCTCTCGCCGATCCCGTGGTAAATCCACGCAACAGCGGCATCGCCGGCAGCGGCCCGCTGGTGCTGGTGGTTGACAATAGCTGGGCGTCTGCGCCCGACTGGGAGCGGCGCGTGGCGACCGCGGAAGCCGTGATCGGGGATGCAGAGCGTGCCGAGCGCCCCGTCGCCATCGCTTTTACAGCCGATGCCGAACATGACGCCGTACCCGGAACGACAGCGGTCGCCCTGGAAAAGCTGGCAGCGGCAAAACCGAAGCCGCTCGTGCCCGATCGTGTCCGTACGGCCGAAGCCATCACCGAAGCGCTTAACGGCACGACCCCCGGCACCCTCGCCTATATCGCTGATGGCGTGCAGACGGCGCAGGACGAAAGCGCCCTGAAAACGCTGGCCAGTCTTTCACCAGCCGAATTCCGTATCGTCAGCGGCGACGGCAAGGCCATTGCCGCGATAACGGGCGCAACCAACAATGCCGACGCCATGAGCGTTTCGCTTTCAAGGCTCGATACTGCGGAAGCTGCCCGGTTGACGGTCAACGCGCAGGACAGCCAGGGCCGCATCCTCGCCAATGGCATCGCCACCTTCGCCCCCGGCCAGGCTGAAACAACGGCAACGGTGGAAGCACCCTTCGAATTGCGCAACGATTTCGCCCGTCTTTCCCTTGAAGGTGTTTCCACGGCGGGTGCAGTGCATCTTCTCGATGACGGCTTCCGCCGCCGCCGCGTGGCGCTGCTGGCAGGCGAAACCGGCAATGATTTCCAGCCGCTGCTGCAACCGCTTTATTACATCAGCCGCGCACTTCAGCCCTTCGTCGATCTCATTCCGCAGCGGCAGGCCGATCTGGCGCAGGCCATCCCGGAAATCCTGCAATCCAACCCCTCCGTCATTGTCATGGCCGATATCGGCCGCCTGCCGCAGGAAACATATGAGCCGATGCAAAAATGGCTTGCGGGCGGCGGCACGTTGATCCGCTTCGCCGGGCCACGCCTTGCTGCAGCCCCCGCCGACGACCCGCTGGTGCCGGTGACGCTGAGACAGGGCGAACGCGCGCTCGGCGGCGCACTCTCCTGGGCTGAACCGCAACCGCTTGCCGATTTCCCTGCATTCGGCGCTTTCGCCGGCATGCCGAAAGCCGATGGCATTCTCGTCAAACGTCAGGTTCTGGCCGAGCCGACACCGGACCTCGCCGAACGCACCTGGGCAAGCCTCGCCGATGGCACGCCGCTCGTCACCACCCGCAACGTCGAGGCAGGCCGCATCGTGCTGTTCCATGTCAGCGCCGAGGCCAGCTGGTCCGACCTGCCGATATCAGGCCACTTCGTCGATATGCTTCGCCGTATCGTGCAATTGTCCAAGGCGGGCGGCGCTTCGGCTTCCGCCAATGCCCCGGCCGCCGCTCTACCACCCTTCCGGCTGCTGACGGCGGAAGGCGCGCTATCTGCCGAAATCGGCACTGCCCGGCCGCTGGAAATGCGCGCGGGCCAGCTTCCGCGCACCGGTTTCGACAATCCCCCCGGCCTTTACGGCACAGAGGATGGTTTCGTGGCTCTCAATCTTCTGCCGGCAGGTGCGACGCTGCGCGCGCTCGATACCTCGGCCGCCGGTGTCAGCACGTCAAGTGAAGCGCTGATCGGCGAAACCGCGAAATCGCTGCGTCCCGCCCTCTTCATCGCTGCCTTCCTGATGCTGATTGCCGACAGCCTGATCGTGCTTTTCATGAACGGTGCCTTTGCCCGCCTGCCGAAAGCCAGAAGCGCCACGGCCGCGAGCATACTCCTCGCCCTCGGCGCCTTTGCCGCGGTGTCGCCAACCGATGCTCGTGCCGACGATCCCAAACCCGGCGACGAGCAGATATTCGAGCGGCTGGACACCACCCATCTTGCTTATGTCCGCACCGGCGAAGACGATGTCGACCGCATTTCAGAACAGGGTTTGCAGGGTTTGAGCGAATTCCTGACCTGGCGCACGACGCTGGAGCCCGGGCAGCCTGTCGGCCTCGATATTTCCAAGGATGAATTGTCCTTCTACCCAATCATCTACTGGCCGGTTTCGGCCTCCGCGCCCATGCCGTCCAGCGCCGCCATCTCGCGCATCGACGCCTATATGCGCGCCGGCGGCACCGTGCTGTTCGATACGCGTGACCAGTTCTCCTCGCTCGATACCGGCGCGACCAGCGCCAATGGCGAGCGTTTGCAGGCGATCTTCGCCAATATCGATATTCCGCCGCTGGAGCCCGTGCCGGAGGATCACGTCCTGACGCGTTCCTTCTACCTGCTCACCAATTTCCCCGGCCGTTACAATGGCTCGCCGCTCTGGGTGGAATCGCGTCAGGGTGCCGCCAAGACCACCTCCGGCCTCTCCTCCTCCGGGGACGGCGTGACGCCGATCATGATAACCGGCAATGATTTCGCCGGCGCATGGGCCGTCGATGCGCAGGGCGCACCGGTTCTGCCCACCGTTCCGCCTGACGAGATGCAGCGCGAACATGCCTTCCGCTCCGGCGTCAACATCATGATGTATATGCTGACCGGCAACTACAAGGCCGATCAGGTCCACGTTCCGGCACTTCTCGAACGGTTGGGGCAGTGACATGACATTGACCTTCGCCCCCTTCCTGCCATGGATCGTGATCGCCGTTCTGGCCGTCGCAGCACTTCTCCTTTCCTTCATCGGCCTGTGGCGCGGCGTGCGTGGCGCATGGCTGCGCGGGCTCGCGCTCGCCGCCCTGCTTGCCGCCATCGCTAATCCGCTTTTGACGCAGGAGGAGCGCGAGCCGCTTTCCACCATCGTCCCCGTCATCGTCGATCGTTCGCAGAGCCAGGACGTGCAGGACCGGCCGCAGATGACGGATACGGCGCTCAATGCGCTGAAAGACCGGCTGTCCCGTTTCCCCCGCATCGAGCCGCGCATCGTTGAAGTGCGCGACAATGGCGAGAGCGATTCGCCCTCGACCCAGCTTTTTTCGGCCTTGTCCTCCGCCGTTTCCGATGTGTCGCCTTCCCGCGTGGGTGGCGCGATCTTCCTGAGCGATGGCCAGATTCACGATATTCCCAATGCCCTGCCCAACGCCGAGCAGGCGCTCGGCTTCCGCGCGCCCGTGCACGGCCTGATCACGGGCAAGGCTGATGAGTTCGACCGCCGTATCGAAATCGTTCGCGCCCCGCGCTTCGGCATCGTCAATGAGGAACAGCAACTGACGCTGCGCGTCTTCGATGACGGACGCCCGGCAGGCGGTGGCGCGGCTGAGGTGACGGTGAAGATGAATGGCGAAGAGATCGCCACCCTACAGGCGACACCCGGTCAGCCGACGCCGTTCCGCTTCAAGGTCCCACGCGGCGGCAACAATGTCATGGAATTTTCCGTCGCCGAAATCCCGGGCGAAGTGACTGTTGCCAATAACCGCGCCGTTCATCTGATCGAAGGCATCCGTCAGAACCTGCGCGTGCTGCTCGTCTCCGGCGAACCGCACGCCGGCGAGCGGGCATGGCGCAACCTCCTGAAATCCGACACCTCGGTCGATCTGGTGCATTTCACCATTCTGCGTCCTCCGGAAAAGCAGGACGGCACGCCGATCAACGAACTCTCGCTGATCGCCTTCCCCACACGGGAGCTGTTCGTCGAGAAGATCAATGATTTCGACCTCATCATCTTCGATCGCTACCAGCATCGCGGCGTGTTGCCGATCCTCTATTACGATTACATCGCCCAATATGTCGAAAAAGGCGGCGCGCTGCTGATTGCCGCCGGGCCGGAACATGCCGGTCAGGATTCAATCGCCATGACGCCTCTGGCCTCCGTGCTGCCGGCGCAGCCGACCGGTCAGGTGCATCAGGCCGCCTTCTACCCGCGCCTTTCGGAAGCGGGCAAGAAACACCCGGTCACCCGAGGGCTAGAGGGATCAGGCAACGAGCCGCCCCAATGGGGCCGCTGGTTCCGCACCATCAGCGTCGACCCGCCGCAGGGCCAGACCGTGATGCTGGGCGATGGTCAGGACCCGCTGCTGGTGCTCAACCGCCAGGGTGAAGGCCGTGTCGCCATGCTGTTGTCGGATCAGGGTTGGCTCTGGGCGCGTGGTTATGAGGGCGGCGGCCCGCATGTGGCGCTTTACCGCCGCATCGCCCACTGGCTGATGAAAGAACCCGAGCTTGAGGAAGAGGCGCTGACGGCGCGCGCCAACGGACGCACCCTGCAGATCACCCGTCAGACCATCGGTGACGATCCCGGTCAGGCCAGCGTGCGTTTCCCTTCCGGCAAAACCGAAAACATGGCTTTCACCAGCAGCGAGCCCGGTCTCTACAGGATCGAACGCCGCATGGATGAGACCGGCCTGTTCGAAATCAAGAACGGCGATTTCACCACCCTCGTCCATGTTGGCGCAGTGGACGCACCCGAATTCAAGGCGATGATTTCAACGACCGAAACGCTGAAGCCGCTGGCAGATGCCACCAAAGGCAGCGTGCACCGTGTCGCCGATAATTCCGGCCGGGTCGCACTGCCGGATATATTGCCGGTCCGCGGCGATATCAGGGTTGCCGATGAGGATCGCATGCTGATACGCATGACCGACGAGACGGTGCTGAAAGGCGTCAACACCCTGCCGCTCTTTGCAGGTTTCGCCGGGCTAGGCGCGTTGCTGCTTGCCTTCTCCGCTCTATGGTGGCGTGAAGGCCGGTAAGGGCGTTCCAGCAAAGATCGTGGGGCTTTCCCCTCGTCTCGGCACGTAAACGGGAAACGGCCACCGCCCGGCGGCCGGGGAAGATGAACATGAATTTCGTTTTAAGCGATGCCGCCGATCCAGAGGCCGAAAAAGCCATCCGCGATCCTCTGGTGGCGTATAATCTTGCTCGTTTCGGCGAAAGCGACAAACGCGACATTATCATCACCATCCGCAATGACGACAATGAGGTCACCGGCGGCCTGGTGGGCCACACCGCCCGCGGCTGGCTTTATGTGCAGCTTCTTTTCGTGCCGGAGACGATGCGCGGACAAGGCACGGCCGCGAAACTTCTGGCCATGGCCGAAGACGAGGCGAAAAAGCGCGGCTGTATGGGCGCCTATATCGACACGATGAACCCGGATGCGCTGAGGACTTACGAGCGGTACGGTTTCACCAAGATCGGTTCGCTTGGGCCACTCTCCAGCGGCCAATCCATCACCTGGCTGGAGAAACGGTTCTAGAGCGCCAGCCACGCAAATTTCAGGCGGCGATGCCCGACACCTCGCTGTCGACCGTGCGTCCCATGGTCTCGCGAATCTGTTGACGCAGCCACACGGCTCCCGCATCCGCATCGGTCTGCAATGTCCAGACCATGGCGACAGGCGGGAAATTCAACGTCACCGGCACCGGGCTCACTTCCAGTCCCAGCATGGGCGCATAACGCTGAGCAATGCGCGAAGACACGGTCGCCAGCACGGCTGAGGAGCGCGCCGTTGCCAGCACGGAAAGAAAATCCGGCGCAGCGGCGACGACGTCGATTTCCAGTCCGGTCAGTTCCAGCGCGTCCTTGATACAGCCATGCAGACTGTCGGTCTGTGATATGACCGCGTGCTTGGCCGACAGATAGGCGTCCAGTCCAACGGGATTGGGCAGATCGAGCAGAGCCGGGTTGAAGCAGCAGAGCACGCTGGAAGAATAAAGCGGTTCGCAATGGTGCCGCTGCTCCTTCGAATAGGTGCATCCGACAGCCATGTCGATCACGCCCGTATCCAGCATAGCGGTGATTTCCTGCTGTTGCCCGTTGCGCGCAAGGATACGGATACCGGGTGCGATCTCGCGCAGCCGCGCGGACAGATCCGGCAAAAGCAGCAGCTCCACCTCACTGGACATGCCGAGCCGGAACGTCCGCCGCTCGGTCGCCGGATCGAACACATCAGCCGTCAGCACCGCCGCCTGCGCTTGTCTCAGCGCCTGCCGCACCGGCCCCGCCAGATTGAGCGCCCGCGCCGTCGGCTTCATTTCCTGCCCCACGCGAATGAACAGCTCATCCTGAAACAGTGTGCGCAGGGTGGAGATATTATGGCTCATGGCAGGTTGCTGGATTTTCAGCCGCCGTGCCGCGCGCGTGACGTTCATCTCTTCCATCATCGCATCGAAAGCGACGAGGAGATTGAGATCGAAGGAACGGAGATTGAAATGATCGATAGTTTGCATAAGTCACATCGATTTGATTGCTAACCTGCCTACACTTAACTGGAGATCGGAAAGTTTCAAGACATTCCTAAACCCAGGAGCCTTCAATGCCATCACGTCGCTCACTTCTCAAAGGCGCCGCCAGCGCCCTCATCGCCGCCCCCTTTGTTGCGCCCTCCGTCGCATTTGCCAAGGCACCGCTTGTCGCCACGCAGGCGCCCGGCTTCTACCGGCTGATGGTCGGCAAGGTGGAAGTTACTGCGCTTTCGGACGGCGTCATTGCGCTGCCGCTTGCCAAAATCTACACCAACACCACGACGGAACATGCGACGAAGGCGCTTCAGGATGCGTTCCTTCCGGAAGAGACGCCTACGTCCGTCAATGCGTTTCTCGTCAACACCGGTGACAGGCTGGTGCTGATCGATGCCGGCACCGGCTCCTATCTTGGCCCAAGCCTCGGCAGGCTCGTCGCCAATATCGAAGCCTCGCGCTACAAAGCGGATGAGATAGATGACGTCGTTCTCACCCATATCCATACAGATCATTCCGGGGGTCTCTCCGCGGATGGCAAGCGCGTCTTCGCCAACGCGACCCTGCGCGTGAACAAGCGCGAAGCCGCTTTCTGGCTCGATGAGGCGAAGGCCAAGGCAGCACCGGAGGCGCTGAAGAAGGGCTATGCCGAAGCCAAAGAAAGCATCCAGCCCTATATCGATGCCGGCAAGTTCGAGACGTTCGGCGACAATGCCGCGGCGGTTCCCGGTCTCGGCTCAGTCCTTTACGCCGGCCACACGCCGGGCCACAGCGGCATCGTTCTCGAAAGCAACGGCCAGAAAATCGTCTTCTGGGGCGATATTACCCATGGCGATATCCTCCAGTTCGATGAACCTGATGTCGCCGTCGCATTCGACGTCGATCAGAAGGCAGCCGTCGCCACGCGTGATCTGGCATTTAAACAGGCGGTGGAAGGCAAATATCTGGTGGCAGGGGCGCATATCGCCTTCCCCGGCATCGGTCATGTGCGCACCGACAGCACCAATTATGATTGGCTGCCGGTGAATTACACGACGCTATAAAGCCGAACAGAATGGCCTGATCCTCAAGGGTCAGGCCATCGTCCCGCACTGACACCCTATGTCAGCGCCACCTGGCGCGTTTCCGCATTGATCATTGTCGCCGCAATGGCGGCCAGTACCAGCAGCCCGGCAAATATGCCGATCGCGACACCAAAACCCTGCGCAATGGCATAACCGAGGAGTGATGGCGCCATCAGGCCGCCAAGCCGCGCCATCGCCCCTGCGGCACCCATGCCGGTTGCCCGTGATTCCGTCGGGTAAAGTTCCGGCGTGAATGCATAGAGAGCGCCCCAGGTGCCAAGCAACGCAAAGCTCATGATGAGAAGCGAGGCGGCAATCATCGCACCGCCGGAAGCAAGCGTGAAAAGCAGGCATCCGAGCGCGGAGAGCAGGCAGAAGCCGATCAGCGTCGGCTTGCGACCCCACTTTTCGACACCATAGGCCGCGAGCGCGTAGCCGGGGATCTGTGCCAGCGCCACCAACACAAGGAAACCATAACCGCGTACGAAACCGAAGCCATCTCCCGCCAGCTTCGCCGGCATCCAGGTGAAGACGCCGTAATAGGAAACGGAAACGAGAAACCAGATTGAGAGGATCATGATGCTGCGTTGGCGCAGCGCCGGTGAAAATATCCCCTGCCCCTTGGACACTTCAGGCTGGAAAAGCCCTGTCCCGGCATCGAGCGGAGCGCGGCCATTCGTGACCAGCATACGGTTGACGACGGCCTTTGCTTCCTCCGACCGGCCCGTGCGCAGGAGATAAAGCGGCGATTCCGGCACGAGAAAGCGAAGGCCAAGGCCGAGGACAGCCGGGAACGCGGTTACGGCAAAGATATATCGCCAGGCATCGGCAACACCGGCAAGGCTGGCACCCCACGCTGCAAGCGCCACGATCAGCGTCCCGACAGCCCAGAAACCTTCCAGAAAGACGAGCCAGCGCCCACGATTCTTGGCGGGCAGGAATTCCGCCATCATCGCATAATCAACCGGCAGCGTGCCGCCCACGGCGGCCCCGGTGAGAAAGCGCAGGACAAGCAGAATGGTGAAATCCGGCGAGAATATCGAAAGCACGCCGAACAGGGCATCACAGGCCACCGTGACGATCAGCACCCGGCGACGGCCGTAACGGTCCGCCAGCCGTCCGAAACCCGCAGCACCCAGCAACATGCCGAAAAAGAACGCTGTTCCGGTCTGCAGCGCCTGCGGCACCGTCAGCCCAAAGGTTGCGGCAATGGAGGCCGCAGTGAAACCGACGGCCAGAACCTGCATGGCATCCGCCGCCCAGACGAGGCCGAATATGCCCATCAGCCTGCGCTGATAGGCGCCTGCGCCCGCGCGCTCCAGCGCATCATTCATGGTGATTGCCGTCATGCCTCGTCCCTTCGCAAAAACCGACTTTCACTTGCTATCGTATGGGGGGAGGAAACGGAATTGAATTCTGTGGAGGGAGACGCGTTGTTTCGAAACAGGCTACTGGAAGAAGATTTCAGCCCAAAGACTTGACCTGGCTGCATTCCGGCTCAAGGCCGGAATGACGGGGCTTATGTTGCGCTAAGAAGCAAAAAGCTCTTCGGATATCCCGTCACCCGTAAACCCGAAGAGGCGCCTCGAAACCCTCATCTTCCACTGTCGCGGCCGGCATCACGGCCTCGCATTTGCGCCAGCCGATATTGCCCTTCAGCCGCTGGTGCACGTCATTGCCAAGCGGCACGACCAGCACCCGGTTCGGATCAACCGGCCCCGGAAAATCAAGCGCCGCATAAGCGACTTTCTCGAACCCGAGCGGCATGTAATAGGGCGGATCGCCGATCAGTATCACGGCTTCGGAGCCCTTGCGCCTTGCCGCCGCGATGGCGATCCGGACGAGTTCCCGGCCGATGCCCTTGTTCTTGTGAGAGGGCCGAACCGCAAGCGGGCCAAGCATATGACCCTTCACATCGCCTGCCAGAACCGGCGTCATGCGCACCGAGGCAATCGTCTCGCCATCATCGGCGCAGACGAAGGAGAGCGACCGGTCATGCGGACCCTGCTCGCGGATGCGTGCTGCCGCACGGGTGTGCCGGCCGGGGCCAAATGCTTCTTCGTTGATGACTTCGATGATGGCGTCGTGCGACGCGTCCTCGGTGAGGTAGACAAGATCGTGCTTGGACATGAAGAGACCGAAACTTCCAGAATGCGGATGCGACAATAGATGACGGCTGCGCCGGTTAGGGCGTTCAGGAGCGTCAGCGTCGTCGGAGCATCCGTAGTTCGATCATAATCAAAAATTTCCTCAGATTTGTGAAAATCGCAATTATCAGGAAAATAACGACCCGTCCAGAACAAATCTCGTCGCCGCCCCATTCCAGCTCTGCAGCACGGAAACGCATTGTTCAATGCCTTGCGGGTTCGCGACAACGAGTGAAACAGGTAGGATTGCCGCCAAGGAAACAATCAAGGAGATCGTCATGGGCATGCTGGTGGAAGGCGTATGGAAAGACGTCTGGTACGACACCAAGGAAACCAAGGGGCATTTCAAGCGCAGCGCCTCGCAATTCCGCAACTGGATAACGGCGGATGGCGCACCCGGCCCTTCAGGAGAAGGCGGCTTCGCGGCGGAGAAGGACCGTTACCACCTCTATGTCTCCTTCGCCTGCCCCTGGGCGCACCGAACCCTGATTTTTCGCAAGCTGAAAAAGTTGGAAGAGCTTGTTTCGGTCTCGGTTGTCGACCCTTTGATGCTGGAAAACGGCTGGGAATTTAAGCCTGAAGGTGAGCGGACGCCAGGTGCGACCGAGGATCACCTTTTCGGTTCATCCGCGCTCTGGCAGGTCTACACCAAAGCGGATCCCAAATATTCCGGCCGCGTGACCGTGCCGGTGCTCTGGGACAAGAAGCGCGGCACCATCGTTTCCAACGAATCGGCGGAAATCATCCGCATGTTCAACTCCGCCTTCAACGACCTCACCGGCTCGCAGACCGATTATTATCCCGAGACGTTGCGCGCCGAAATAGACGCGTTGAACGACGTGATTTACGACACCGTCAATAACGGCGTCTACAAGGCTGGCTTTGCCACAACGCAGGATGCCTATCAGCAGAATGCGGTCAAGGTCTTCGAAACGCTGGACATGCTGGAAGACCGGCTGAAGCACCGCCGTTTCCTGTTCGGTTCGGAGCAGACGGAAGCGGACTGGCGCCTGTTCACCACACTGGTTCGGTTCGACCCCGTCTATGTCGGCCATTTCAAGTGCAATATCCGCCGCATCCACGACTATCCGCACCTCACGGGTTACCTGCGCGATCTTTACCAGACGCCGGGCGTGCCTGACACGGTCGATATGCGCCATATCAAGGAACATTATTACCGCAGCCACCGCACCATCAACCCGACAGGCATCGTGCCCATCGGCCCCGAGCTGGACCTGACAAAGGCCCATGGCCGCGACTCGCTTTCCTGACGAGGGTGGACACTGCTACCAGTGATCGGCGAGCGCCGCCTCGCCGGCAAGTTCTGCAAGGCGGCGGCGGGTTGCGGCTGTCACTCCTTCGGGCAGATTTGAAAGATCGAAAAAGCCGCTTTCGGCAATTTCATGATCCGGCTTTTTCGGCTTGGTCTGGGTAACCTCAAGCCGATAAAGCGCGACATGGTCGCGATTGCTGCCTTCCAGATTGAGATAAACATGGAAAAGCTCAGGCTTTGACGTGGCTTCGAGATTGCCTTCCTCCCTAATTTCCTTGTGAAGCGCCGCGAGCAGGGTTTCACCCCGCTCCACCCCTCCACCCGGCAGATACCAGCCCGGCAGATAGGTGTGGCGGACGAGGAAAATCCTGCCGGTTCCATCATAGCAGGCGGCACGCACGCCAAGAGTTGCGCCGCGCGTGAACAGAAAAACGAAATGCAGCAAACGAATGAAGACGCGCATATGGAACGGACGGGCCTGCCGCCCGGTTGTCTCGTCATTCACCCTGTTTCTCCCCGCCTGCCGGCTTTTGTTGGACGTGCGGCATATCATAGGTTATCTCTGCCGCCATGTTCAAACTTGCGCATATTTCAGACGTCCATTTGGGGCCACTTCCAAAACTCACTTTTCGCGAACTTGCATCCAAGCGTATCACCGGTTTCGTCAACTGGCATCGCAACCGCCGCAAGCATCTCTTCACAGATACGCTGGAAAAGCTGCTGGACGATCTGGAGACAAAATCACCGGATCATCTGGCTATCACCGGCGATCTCGTCAATCTTGCGACCGGCATTGAAATTCGCGCCGCCGCCGACTGGCTGGAAGAGGTGGGTGACCCCGAAAAGACCTCCGTCGTTCCCGGCAATCACGACGCCTATGTGTCCGGCGCGCATGACAAGGCCATGCAGGCCTGGTACCCCTATGTTCGTGGCGATGGCGACCCTGCCGAGTGGGACGACGACCGCAAGATATTCCCCTATATGCGCGTGCGCGGCCCCATCGCGCTGATCGGCTGCTCCACCTCGATTGCGACGCCACCTTTCTCGGCCACCGGCTATTTCGGCAACCGGCAGGCGCGCGCCACCGCGGAACTGTTGAAAAAAGCCGGGGAACAGGGGCTGTTCCGCGTCGTGATGATTCACCACCCGCCGATCCGTGGCGCCGCCCCAACGCACAAGCGCATGATCGGCATACGCCGTTTCGCCGCGGCGCTAGGCGTCGGCGGTGCGGAGCTCGTGCTGCATGGCCATACACATTTGAACACAGTCTATTGGCTGAACACGCACCATGGTGAAGACCACATTCCCGTGGTCGGCATCGCCTCTGCCAGCCAGGGGCCCGGTGGAGAAAAACCGCGCGCGGCCTATAATCTCTTCAACATCTCCGGCGGTCCCGGCACCTGGAACGTGACCTGCGAACGGCACAGCCTCAATGAGACGGCAACGGGTGTCGCGCTTGAGGATATCAGGGTATTTTATGAAAACGGGCGGCCGCTGGGGTTTTCGCGGCCTGCGGAGCAGAGCCCGGAGGAGTAAACCTTAGCGCGTGCGGCTTACCCCCTCTGCCCTGCCGGGCATCTCCCCCTCAAGGGGGAGATCAGCGGAAAGCGCTACCGCCATTTCATTCACAAACGTTGAGATGGGCGAGACCTGTCCGGGAGTCGATCTCCCCCCTTGGGGGGAGATGTCCGGCAGGACAGAGGGGGGGGCTTTGCCCCACCCTCAACGCCAGCCTTACTTCGCCCGCTCTTCCAGCACCCGGTTGGCCGCAGAAACGATCGCTTCCAGCGAAGCCGCCACGATATTCGTATTCACCCCTGCTCCGAACAGCTTGCCGCCCGGATGTTCCATCTCGACATAAGCGATGGCCGAGGCATTCGAGCCGTGCTGCAGCGAGTGCTCGGAATAATCGTTCACCGAGAGATCAATGCCGAGATAAACCGACAGCGCATTGATGAACCCGTCGATCGGACCGGTCCCCTTGCCTTCAATGCGCTTCACCTCACCATTGTCGGTGATCTCGGCGGCAACGATGCGCACGCCCTTGAAATCGCCGGCCGGATAGGTGTGGTGATCGACGAATTTGAGGCGCGCATTCGGCTGCGTCACGTAGCGCTCGATAAAGCGCTCATAGATGCGCTTGGCCGGCAGCTCGACACCCTCTTCATCGGTGATGCGCTGGATATCCTCGCGGAACTCCACCTGCAAATTGCGCGGCAGGTTGATGCCGTAATCCTGCTGGAGGATATAGGCGATGCCACCCTTGCCGGATTGCGAGTTGATGCGGATGATCGCCTCGTATGAGCGTCCCACATCCTTTGGATCGATCGGCAGATAGGGCACTTCCCAGACGGGATGATTGGCGACCTTGATCGCCTTCATGCCCTTGTTGATGGCGTCCTGATGCGAGCCGGAAAACGCCGTGTAGACCAGTTCGCCCACGTAAGGGTGGCGCTCGGGGATCGTCATCTCGTTGGAATATTCATAGACCGCCTTGATGCGCTCGATATCGCGGCAGTCCAGCTCAGGGTCCACACCCTGCGTATACATGTTCAGCGCCAGCGTCACGACATCGACATTGCCGGTGCGCTCACCATTGCCGAACAGGGTGCCTTCAACGCGGTCCGCACCCGCCATCAGGCCCAACTCGGTCGCCGCAATGCCCGTGCCGCGGTCATTATGCGGGTGGAGCGAGATGATGACGTTTTCGCGATTGTCGACATTGCGGCACATCCATTCGATCTGGTCGGCATAGATGTTCGGCGTCGCCATTTCCACCGTCGATGGCAGGTTCAAGATCAGCTTGTTGTCGGCCGTCGGCTTCACAACCTCGACGACGGCGTTGCAGATTTCCAGCGCCACTTCCAGCTCTGTGCCGGTAAAGCTCTCAGGCGAATATTCGAAGCGGTAGCCGCCGCCGGCCTTGGCCGCCATGTCGGTGATCATCTTGGCCGCATCGACCGCGATCTGCTTGATACCGTGCACATCCTTGCCGAACACCACGCGGCGCTGCAGTTCCGATGTCGAATTGTAGAAATGGATGATCGGCTTGTTAGCGCCTTCCAGCGCTTCGAAGGTGCGGGTGATCAGTTCCGGGCGGCATTGCACCAAAACCTGCAACGAGACGTCATCGGGCACATTGCCCTCTTCCACGCACCAGCGGGCGAAATCGAAATCCGTCTGCGACGCGGAAGGGAAACCGATCTCGATTTCCTTGAAACCCATTTCGAGCAGCAGCTTGAACATGCGGGCCTTGCGGTCGTGACCCATTGGGTTGACCAGCGACTGATTACCGTCGCGCAGGTCCACCGAACACCAGATCGGCGCCTTGGTGATCGTCTTGGAAGGCCAGGTGCGGTCGGGGATGTTGATCGTGGGATAAGGGCGATACTTCACGCTCGCGTCGGTCATGCCCTTGGAAACAGTGGTGGTCTTGGCGTCCATGTCGCTTCCTCCTTGCGCCATCCGCGGGCTTATTCAAGCCATCGGCGGATGCGCGGCCCTTGAGGGCCTAAATCCAGTATAAAATGAGATTTCGAGATGAGGAGCGTTTGCACCAGCGGGCTTTCGGCCGCCGGGCGCTCCTCACTGGACCCGGCAACCGCGTGTAAGGTCGAGGCTAAGAAGCGAGAGTGCACCGCACGGCGAGGCCTTCGCAGAAATCTGCGCGCTCATGCCGGAAATGGTTGCGATGCTGTTGCTCATGGCGATGTGTATAAACAGCGGCTGGCGGTCTGACAAGTGATCTTGTGCGGTGCAGGCCTATTTTGCGTGTCGGCCGATCTCAAGCCTTTCCGCGATCCACAATTTGACAAGCGACTGCCGGGTCACCCCAAGTCTCCGAGCCTCATTGTCCAGGTCGTTGACGACCCACGTCGGAAAATCGATGTTGACACGTTTGGGCTCGATATTCAGATGCCGCGCCGTTGTCCAGTCGAGATACTCACCGATGTCCTCGCCATCATCAGCCATTCTGTCGAATTCTTCTGCGCTTATTGTCTTCATAATGATGCCTCTCTAACTCACGGGCGCGCCGAACGGAAATGATTCGAATACGCCCATCCCGCAGCGTATGCACTGCGAGCCATAATTTGCCGCCGAGAAGAGCGATGAGCGCAAACCGCTCTTCACCGACGCCCAGCGCGGTAACGGTCAAACCGAATTTGTCGTGCCACAACGCCTGAGCATCGACAAAATCAATCCCGTGCTTGTCTTTATTGCCAGCGCTCTTGGCCGGATCAAATTCGAATTCCATGAGAATATAATATAAAAACTATACCATTTCCACTATCTAACCACGCCTTACCAACCGTTGCAACGCCATCATCAACCCGCCGCCGATCAAGCCCCAGAAAGCGCCGGAAACGCCGCCGAAGGAGAGGCCGGAGGCCGTGATGAGGAAAGTGATGGCCGCAGCCTCGCGGGTTTCGGGGTCCTTGAACGCGGCGACCGCGGAGCCGGAAAAAGCGCCGACCAGCGCCAGCCCCGCCACCGCCTGAATGAGGATAGGCGGCGCAAGCGCCACGAAGGCCGTGACCACGCCGGCTAGCAGACCGAAAATAATATAGCCGACACCGCCGATGATCGCCGCCCAATAGCGCCGCTTTGGATCAGGATGGGCATCCTCGCCCGCGCACATCGCCGCCGTTATTGCCGCAAGATTGACCGCATGGCCGCCAAAGGGCGCGGAAAGCAGCGAGAAAAAGCCGGTCGCGGCGAAAAGCGGGCCGGGCTGCGGGTCGTAGTGATTGACCTTCAGCACCGCAATGCCGGGAATATTCTGCGAGGCCATGGTGACAATGAAGAGCGGCAGCGCGATGGAGACGACGGCATGCAGGCTGAAGACGGGCGTTACCCATTCCATCGGCGGCGTCAGCGATTGCGCGACGCTATCGAGCGCACCCGCCGGAATATCGACGCCGAAAATCATCACCAGCACGAAGGCGGCAAGGGCCGCAGGTACTGCAAACAGCCGCCTGAAAGCCCCCACGACAATCCACGCCAGAATGATCGGCAGGCCAAGCGCCGGGTTGAAGCCGATCGCCTTGATCGGGGCGAAACACAGGCCGATGATGACACCCGACAGCATGGCATTGGCGAGTGGCGCCGGAATGGAGGCAACCGCCCGACCGAGCGGCTTGAACAGGCCGGCAACGATGATCAGGACGGCGCAGACAATGAAGCCGCCGACAGCCGCAGGAAAACCGCCCTCGATCACGCCCGTCGTGGCCAGAAGTGCGGCGCCCGGCGTCGACCATGCAATGCTGACCGGCAGCCGGGTGGCGACGGAAAGAACGATGGCGCAAAGCCCCATCGCCACCGAAAGTGCCATCAGTCCCGACGCGGCCTCGAAATCGGTCGCGCCCACGGCTTTGAGGCCCTGCAGCACGACGGCAAAGGAACTGGCGAAACCGACAAAGGCGGTGAGGCAGCCCATGAACAGGCTCTGGACGGAAAAATCTCTCAGCATGAAGCACTCTGCGGCCTGCTGCCCGTCGCAAGAAACCGCAGCGATCTGCACTGGCGACGGACACGAACAAATTTGAAGCGTGAAGCGCGAATCTGAAGATAGCAGCACGCTCTGGATGAAGCATGGCTATATTCAGGATCAAAAAAGACGGGGCTTGGCAAGATGAACCGCCGGACTTCGGGTACGCCGGCATGGAAAACGTCATCAAAGTTTAGCGGCAGCACGCTAATCCTCCCTGCATCGCAACGGATCATCCGCCACAGGAGGGAGCTTCATGTTTCGTATCGTCACCATTGCAGCCCTGGGTTTTGCAGCCCTTCCGGCGGCTGCCCAGACCCTGCCGCAGCCGGCCTTTCTGGGCCAGATCGTCGTTCCCTCCGGCCTCGCCATCGATGGCGTCACCTTCGGCGGGATCTCCGATCTCGCTTTCGACAGCGAAACCGGGCGTTATCTCGCAATTTCCGACGACCGCGTGGAAAAGGGCCCGGCCCGTTATTACGAGCTGGAACTGGCGGTGTCGGAAGGCGTCGCCACCCTCAATATCGCCGCCATGCATGAATTGAAGGATGAGACCGGCGCGGCCTTCGCTCCCAAAGGCATCGACGCGGAAGGCATCACACTCGACCGCAAGGGCGGCAAGCTCTATTGGTCTTCGGAACGCGACCTGAAAAACCAGCCGGCGATTTATGTGTCAAACCTCGATGGAAGCGATGTCAAACGGCTGGCGCTGCCCGACGCCTATCTCATCGATGACGCGAAGACCAGGGGCGTGCAAAACAATCTCGGCTTCGAAGGACTGACGTTGACACCTGGCAGACTGATCGCCGCCACCGAAAATGCGCTCACTCAGGATGGCCCGAAGGCGACGCCGCAGGCGGGCAGCCCGGCCCGTATTCTCGTCATCGATACCGCGACCCTGAAGCCGGTCGCTGAACATATCTATGTGACGGAGGCGATCTCCAACACACCGACAGCCGCCGAGCCGAAATACAATGACAATGGCCTCTCCGCTCTTGCGGCCCTGCCGGACGGCCGCCTCGTCGCCGTCGAGCGCAATTTCGCCTCCGGGGTCGGCAACCATATCCGCTTCTTCGTCGTCGACCTCTCCCGCGCCGAGAATATTCTCGGCAAGGACAGGATCGATCCGGCATCCGTGGCCGCCGTTTCCAAATCGGCATGGTTCGAAATCAAGGAAGGCGACTTCGGCCTCGACATAGACAATATCGAAAGCCTTGCTTTTGGACCGGTCGTGGATGGCAAACAGCTCTTTGTCATCGCCTCGGACGATAATTTCAACCCGGGCAAGCAGTTCACCCAGTTTGCAGCCTTCGCAGTGCCGGCAAACCTCGGTCAGTAACACACGATAAGGATCGTGCCGGCCCCTGACAGCCCACAGGGCCGGCATGAGCGGACACGACACAACAGGAAACCTGCCTTCACCAGCGGAGAAGACGTGAACCGGCGAAGGCCCCAATCAGACCGGTGAGGAGAATACCCAGCGAATACCAGATCAGCACGAAGGCCAGGCCGTTTTCGCTGCAGAACCAGGAATAGACCCAGGCTCCGGCCGCTCCGGCCGCAAGTCCCGCAGCAAAACCTGCCAGGGCGGGATCGGCAGGAGCAGATCGTTTGAGAGCGGCAAAATTCGCAAAAAACACCGGAACAGAAAAGGCGACGATCAAGAGCGGGCAATGCAGGGCTGAAGAACCCAGGATGAGCCTGCGGTAGGCTTCAGGCAGGGCAAATCCCAGCTGCACGAAGGCCATCACCGCCATTGCCGAAACGATCACCGCGATCCCGACAAACAGGCAGCTTCTTTCTCCCTCCGGCCGGGCAAGACGCCTGACCGCGAAAAAAGCGACCATCGCCAGCAGGGCATTGTAGAAAGATTTCACCCAGAAAGCTGGCTCGCTCACCGCATCCCGCATATCGCCGCGCGGTCCCAAAATGATGAACATCAGCAGAAGTGAAACGCCAAGCGCCGGCAGGGCTGCAAAGGCCAGCCGACGCTCGAGCGCAAAAGCCGGAACGGGCCTGAGATCTGCTGCCAGTCGCTCGATAATATCTTCCGTTTTCTTCACGTGTCGCCTCGCAACTTCGCCGCCAGGGTTTTTAATGTCCTGTGAATGCCGACTCGTGCCGCAAGCTCGGTCTGGCCGGTTTTTTTTGCCGCTTCGGCAATGGACTGCCCTTCAAGCTTCACGCTGCGAATGAGCTCGCGTTGCCGCTCCGGCAAATCCTCGAGCAACCGTTCGATATCCATCCGCGCGGTGACGGCGTCGACAGACCAATCCGCCTCCAGGGTCTCATCCAGCTCCACCTCCCCCCGCATGCGCGCGCCCCTGCCGCGATAGTGATCGATGAGCTTGTAGCGCGCTATCGAAAAAAACCAGGCCGTGAACGGTCTTGAGCGATCATAGGTCGCCCGCTTCGCATGCAGCGACAATAGCGTTTCCTGCACAAGATCTTCCACTTCTGCCCTTGAAGCGGCGCCCATGCGCCGACCGTAGTAAGCAGTCAGCAGCCGGCGCAGGGCATGAAGCAAATGCCTGTAGGCGCCTTCGTCCCCGTCGAGGGAACGCAGCATCAGCGTCTTTAAAGTGTCTTCTGAAAGGCTGCCTGTCATTGTCACTATCGGGTTATTCGCGGTCGGCAGCATATTGTTACACGGTGGTTTGAAAAATCTCGCCCGAAGATGTTGTCACAAACGTGTGAAGCTGTAACGACCGTCCATTTCTCCCGAATGGACAATCGTGATCCCCGACATGATGCCGGCGGACATTCGATCACGTCCAGAGGAGACCCTTCATGACCCGCATTTTCACCGCCGTTGCCGCCGCCTCCCTGCTCTCTACTGTTTCCCTCACGGGCATCGCCCATGCCGACGGCATGAAGACAGACGCCATGAAGCCCGACGCGATGAAAATGGAGACGATGAAAAAAGATGGCATGTCCGTGACCGGCAAGAAGGCCTGCATGCACAAGGCCGGTATGGAAATGGACAAGATGAAGAAAGCCGACATGATGAAGGCCTGCGATATGATGAAATAACAACGGCCCGAAAGGAAAAAGCCCGCATCGGTTTTCACCGATGCGGGCTTTATCGACTGAAAATCCGGAACTCAGAGTTCCGACTGGCTTTCGACGATCTTGCCGACGAGGCCATAGTCCTTGGCCTCTTCCGCGCCGAGCCAGTAATCGCGATCGATATCCTTGGCGATCTTTTCTTCGCTCTGGCCGGTGGCCTTGGAGAAGATCTTGATCAGGCGCTGGTTCATCTTGATGATTTCGCGAGCCTGGATTTCGATGTCGGACGCCATGCCGCGCGTACCGCCGGAGGGTTGGTGCAGCAGGAAGCGGGTGTTCGGCAGGCAAAGGCGACGTTCTTTCGGCACCGAAACATAGATCAGCGCGCCGGCGGAGGCGACCCAGCCCGTGCCGATGATGTAAACCTTCGGCTTGATGAACTTGATCATGTCGTGGATGGAATCACCCGATTCGACATGACCGCCCGGAGAATTGACGTAAACGCGGATGTCGTCGTCGCTGGCGGCGGCAAGGGCCACGAGCTGCGTGCAGACCTTCTGCGCCAGTTCCTGCGTGATGCCACCATAGATGAAGATCGAACGCGACTTGAAAAGATTCGCTTCCGTTTCCTTGCCGATCGGCAGTTCCTTGCTCTTGTCGTCTTCGTCTTCGTTCATCAACGGCTCTCTCCAGCAAAATTCGTGCATGCCCTTCGGACATAGTGCGACTTGTTACGTAAGGCAATGAGCAAAAAAGACAAGGTTCGCGCCCGAACAATAAACAGCACCCCCGGCAGATGACGCATGGACAGCTCGTTCGTCTTCGCGATATCGTCAGCGTCTCATTGCAGTGCCGCACGCTGCGGAACCCCAAGACAGCAGGTGAGCGGCGATAATCTTAAGAGGGAACCATGCTGAAAAGACTAAGCCTTGCAGCCGCCGCGCTCGGCCTTACCACCCTGCCCGCTTTCGCGCATTTGAACCCGGAAGAACACGGCTCCTTCATGGCCGGTGTCTCTCACCCCTTCTTCGGTGCGGATCATATTCTGGCGATGGTGGCGGTCGGCATCTGGGCCTCCCAGATTGCTGTCGCGCAAAGTGACCGAAGGGCGCTCTGGATCGTGCCGGCCGCCTTCGTCGGCACCATGGCTGTGGGCTTCCTGATGGCGGTTTACGGCATCGACCTTCCCTTCGTCGAACCCGCCATTCTCGCCTCCGTCATCGGCCTTGGCCTTCTGGTCGCCATGGCGGCAAAGCTTCCCACCGCAGCAGCCGCGGCCGTTGTCGGCGCTTTCGCGCTTTTCCACGGCCATGCGCATGGCGGCGAACTCGGCAGCGCGGGCGCGCTGCAATTCGGCATCGGCTTCATGATCGCCACCGCCATCCTGCACCTTGCCGGCATCGCCCTCGGTCTCGGCATCGCCCGCTTCGGCTCGGTCGCCAGCCGCACGGTTGGCGCGCTCACGGCGATTGCGGGCCTCTCGCTCGCTTTCGGCGGCTGAGAATCATTACCGAAATTTAAAATTCGGACCGCTTTGAAAAGCCAAAATTGTGGCCTACCTCCTTATCGTAGAATTTCGCTTCACGGTAAGGAGGCAGCACATGTCACCGGAAGAAAGCCAGCTTCTCAAGGGCCTGTTCGAAAGAACCAAGGCCGCATCCGCCACCCCGCGTGACCGCGAGGCGGAAACGTTGATCGCAGACGCCGTGCGCGATCAGCCCGCAGCTCCCTATTATCTCGCTCAGGCGGTGATCGTGCAGGAGAAGGGACTGGAGGCGGCAGCAGCCCATATCAAGCAGCTCGAAGAGCGCATCCACGCATTGGAAAGCGCCAACCCGGCCCCTCAGGCCGCAGCGCAGGGCGGCTTTCTCAGTTCCATCTTCGGCACCGGCCAGCCGCAGCCGCCAGCTCCGACACCAACACCTGTTGCTGCCGCCCCGGCCTCGTGGCGCAACGATACCGCTGGCCAGACGGCCGGTCCGTGGGGATCGCAGGCAGCCCAGCAGCAGCCCGGTGGACCGTGGGGTCAGCAGCCGGCAGCAGCCGGCCGGTCTGGCGGCGGTTTCCTGCAGGGCGCGCTTGGCACCGCAGCCGGCGTTGCAGGTGGCATGCTGCTTGCGAACTCGCTGAGCGGCATCTTCGGCAGCCACATGTCGTCGCTCGGTCTCGGCTCGCCCTTCGGCGGCAATAGCGGCACTGGCAATGCGCCAGTCGAAGAAACGGTCATCAACAACTATTATGGTGACAGCGCGAACCCGCAGGATAACAATGACGACGATATCCAGCAGGCCGATTACGACGACAGCGCCGATGATGCCGACTTCGATTCAGGCGACGATAGCTCGTTCGTTTGAGCTTTTTTTCACCTAAAGAGCCGGATCAGCCGCGGCCGCGATAAGTGGCAACGCCCTGATCCGGCAGCCATACGCCCTCGGGCGCCGGTCCGGTCTGCCAGAACACGTCGATCGGAATGCCGCCGCGCGGATACCAATAGGCGCCGATACGCAGCCACTTCGGCTGCAGCAATTCCACAAGGCGCTTGGCAATATAGACCGAGCAATCCTCATGGAATGCGCCATGGTTGCGGAAGGACTGCAGGAACAGCTTCAGCGACTTCGATTCCACCAGAAAGTCGCCGGGAATATAATCGATGACGATATGGGCGAAATCCGGCTGGCCGGTCATCGGGCAAAGCGAGGTGAATTCGGGCGCGGTAAAGCGCACGACATAATCGGTGCCGGCATTGCCGTTGGGCACCTTTTCGAGAACGGCCTTTTCAGGGCTCTCTGGCGTATCGACCTTCGTGCCCAGCTGCGACAGGCCGGAAACATCCGTCACGGACATGGAAAACTCCTGTTTTTTAAACGATCACTTTGACGCCATGCGCCTTTTCGCCTTCCGGCTCGACGTGAATGGCAAGGCTGGCGCCCGGTATGACGTCCCTTATGGCATCTTCAAGGCGGTCGCAAATATCATGCGCCTCACGCACCGTCATGATCGCCGGTACGACGACGTGAAAATCGATGAAGGCGGCCGAACCGGCGCGGCGGGTTCTGAGATCATGGACACCGATAATGCCACCGGAATTGGCTGCGATCGCCTTCTTGATCGCCTCATCCTCCTCGGGCTCCACTGCCCGGTCCATCAGGCCACCCAGCGAATGCAGGATGACCTTCGAGCCCTGAAACAGAATGTTGACGGCCACGAGAATGGCAAGCGCGGGATCGAGAATGGCATAGCCCGTCAGCAATGCCAGGACGAGGCCGACAAGTACGCCTGCCGATGTCACGACATCAGACATAATGTGGTGGCCGTCGGCCGCAAGCGCCGGCGAAGAATGCTGTTTGCCGACGCGGATCAATATTGTCGCCCAGACAGCGTTAATGATCCCGGCCGCGGCATTGATGGCAAGACCAAGTACCGGCGCTTCCGGCAGTCTCGGATTGAAGAGAGCGCCCCAGGCCTCCTGCACGATCAGCAGGGCGGCGACAACGATCAGCACCCCTTCGACAACAGCGGAAATATACTCCGCCTTGTGGTGGCCGAACTGGTGGTCGTCATCGGCGGGCTTCTGCGCATAACGAATGACGAAATAGGCGATGAAAGCCGCGACCACGTTGACGGTCGATTCCAGACCGTCGGACAGCAGCGCGACCGAGCCGGTAACCCACCAGGCCACAAGCTTGAGGCCGAGTACACCGAAAGAAAGCGGAATGCCCCAGAATGCGAGCTTCCTGACCAGCGCATTGCCTTCAACGTTCATTTTCTGTCCCCGTGCGGATGCGAACGAATTGCATCATCAAGTCCCAAAACGCACGAACCGCGCGCACGGGGGTACCCGTGCGCGCGGTTCGCAATTTGCGCGTTCTATCGTTCAAACCATGGCAAAGGTCAAGAGCCGTAGCGGCCTTCAAGGCCTCATGGCCGGCTTTTCTGTTCGCAGAAACGGATGCGGTTGCCGAAGGGGTCGGTCACCTCCATCACGTCGCCCCATGGCAACTCTTCGACACCCGGCTTCATGAAGCGATAATCCTTCGCTGCCAGTTCGCGCTGAAAGGCATGAACGCCGTGCATCGTGACAAAGATGTTCGAGCCCGGTGTCGCATCGCCATGATGGCCGCTGAGATGAAGACCCATCCCCGCGCGGGAAACCTGCATGTAGAGCGGGAAATTTTCGCCGAAGCGGTGTTCCCACTCGACCTCGAAGCCGAGAAAATCGATATAGAACTCCCGTGCCTTGGCCTCGTCGAACATCCTGAGGATGGGGAATATCCGCTCGAAAGCGATATCTCCGTCTATGCGCGTCCCGGCATCGGCCATGCTGCCTTCACCCTCTTCAGGCCATAAATGAAACCGGCCGCAACAGGTGCGGCCGGTAAGGTCAGCTTATTCGGCTGCGACGATCTTGCCGTCCTGCCACTTGAACAGCGAGAAGGTCTGCGAGGTCAGGTCACCGCTTTCGCCATAGGTGACCTTGCCAATTGCGGTCGGGAAGGCTTCACCGCTCTTCAGGACCTTGGCAACCGCTTCGGAATCCTTGGCACCAGCCTTTTCGATGCCGGCCTTCAGGACTTCGACAGCAGCGTAAGCATTAAGCGTGAAGGCTTCCGCCGGAATGTTGGCGGCCTTCAGCGCTTCCGCAGCAGCCTTGGAATCAGCGTTCTTCAGCGCGTCGGAAGCATTGGTGAAGATCGTGCCTTCGCCAGCCTGCGAACCGATGTTCCAGAACTCGCTGTTCGACAGGCCGTCACCGCCGATAACGGCAGCCTTGGAGCCGATATCCTTCAACTGGCGCACCAGAAGACCGGCTTCCGGATGGTAACCGCCGAAATAGATGATCTCGGCATTGTCGGACTTCAGACGTGCCGTCAGCGCGCCGAGGTCCTTTTCGCCCGGCGTCAGGGCATCGTAGAGAACTTCGGTCACGCCGCCGGCATTCAGCGTCGCCTTGAAGGCATCTGCCAGGCCTTTGCCGTAAGCGCCCTTGTCGTGAATGATGGCGACCTTCTTGTCCTTGAGGTTGGCGAGAACGTATTTCGCCGCAACCTCGGCCTGCTGGTCATCGCGACCGCAGGTGCGGAAGACGTTGGAAAGGCCGCGGTTGGTAAGGCCCGGCGCAGTCGCCGTCGGCGTCACCATCAGCACGCCGTTTTCGGCAAAGACGTCCGAAGCGGGAATGGCGACGCCGGACGTCACCGGACCGACGACGAAGTGAATGCCTTCGGCAACCAGCTGATTCGCGGCTGAAACGCCCTGCTTCGGCTCGCCGCCATCGTCGGCCAGCTTCAGCACGACCTGTTCGCCGAGGATGCCGCCCTTTTTGTTGATTTCATTGACTGCCGTCTGGGCGCCGTTCTTGACCTGGTCGCCATAAGCGGCGACAGGACCGGTAAGCGGCGCAATCAGGCCGATGACGATTTCGGCATGGGCAAGGGGTGCGAATGCGAAGGACGCTGCAAGCGTCACGCTGGTCAATGTCTTCAGTTTCATCCTGGTGTCTCCTTAAAGGGGGTCGCGGGACCCGGTGAGCGCCATGGGCGCCGACCGAATGAAACTATCGGACGCCTCCCGGCGAAAACTCGTTCCATTTTTGAATTCCGAGCCTTCCACTCAACTCATACGGAAGGATTGATGATCTATGCAAGTCACCTTTGCTGGATTAGGTCTATTAGAGGTAAATCAAACGCGAAGCGGGCCATGATCCTATCACTCCGAAGCACGGTATCGCCCCATGGAAATGCTTGGCGTTTGGCCGCCGCTGGAGGATAATCGCGGCATGATCACAGCAGATGACGAATTTCTGACGGGCCTGCCCGTTTTCCAGCGCTTTGAGGACGTGGTTGATCCGGCGCTTTATCGTGCCCTGCCACCGGGATGGGGGCTTGCCATCGCCGATATCGTCGATTCAACGACGGCGATCCAGACCGGCCGATACAAGGCGGTGAACATGGCCGGCGCGGCGGTCATTTCCGGTGTGTCGAACAGTCTCGGACGTCACGACCTGCCCTTCGTTTTCGGCGGCGATGGCGCCGCCGTCACCGTGCCCCCGGGCGGGCTGCCGCTTGCCAGCGCCGCTCTTTCTTCCGTTCAGCGTTGGGTCAAGGACGATCTCGACCTTACGATGCGGGTAGCGCTGGTTCCGGTTGAGGATATTCGTGAGAATGGCTTCGATGTGCGCGTCGCGCGTTTTCAGGCAAGCGACGATGTATCCTATGCGATGTTTTCAGGTGGCGGCAATAGCTGGGCTGAAGCACGGATGAAGGAAGGCCTTTATATCCTGCCCACCGCAGCCGCAGGCGAACGCCCGGATCTGACCGGCCTCTCATGCCGCTGGAATCCCATTCCGGCGACCCGTGGCAAGGTTGTATCCATCATAGCGGTGCCGGGGCCGTCGCGGGACATGCCGGCATTCCGCAAGCTTGTTACCGATCTTGTCGATCTGGCCGAGCAGGACGGAAGGCATGGCCACCCCGTGCCTGAGGAGGGCCCGAAGCTCGGTTTCGTGCGGGAGGGACTGAATCTCGAGGCACGCGCAGGAGCGGCCCATCGCGACGTCTGGGGCCAGTTGCGCCGTTCGTCCCGTATTCTCGGCGAGACCCTGCTTATCAATTTGCTCGGCTTGACGGGTCTTTCGCTCGGACGGTTCAATGCGGAGCGCTATCGGCGCTCCGTCGCCAGCAATACCGATTTCAGGAAATTCGACGACGGTTTGAAGATGACCGTGGACATCGACGCCGCAAGGCTCGAAAAAATTCGCGACCGGCTGGAGCAAGGCCGCCTGTCTGGAAGCTGTTATTTCGGCCTGCATGAGCAGGACGCCGCATTGATGACCTGTATCGTACCCTCCCCGCTTTCACGGGATCACATGCATTTCGTGGACGGCGCTGACGGCGGATACGCGGCTGCAGCAACCCTGCTCAAGCAGCAGATGCAGGCTGTTCCCGCCCGCTGATCGCACCCGGCGCAAAGACCAGCGCGCTCCTTGCGGGATCACCCTCCCGGTCAGGTAACTCACAAACGAAAAACCGGCGTCAAGCGCCGGTTTCAATTCAATGCTGCCGGAGGCCTGACGGCCCCGGATCAGGCGGCTGTCTTGCTGCTCTTCTGCGCCTGGCAATAAATTTCCTCAAGGGAGGCCAGGATTTTCTTAACGGATTCGGAGTTGCTGGAATAATAGATGGTCTGCGCATCCCGTCGTGTCTTTACCAGCCGCTGGGCCCGCAATTTCGAAAGATGCTGCGAAAGAGCGGACTGGCTGAGACCAACCTGAGAGGCGAGAACACCGACCGGCACTTCCGTATCCACCAACGTGCATAAGATCATCAGGCGCTTGGGATTCGCCATCGCTGAGAGCAAGTCTGCAGCGGCGATGCTATGTTCCGACAGAGATTGGTTATCCATACGCTCAAGTCTCCTGATGACAGTCGGAAAGACGGTCATGGTGGCTATTATAGGTGTTCCAAAAGGTGTTTTTATAATTCGGTGGATACGTTGTATATACCTAAATCTTGCTTATATCGTGTCCCTTTCAAAGACTATTCTTCACTAATTATCCATCTAAGACACTTCACCTAAAATATCGGCGTTCTGCCTGATTTTTATCACATTTACAATAAAAACATGTATTAGAATAAGTATTCATAAGCAACAAATGATAAAAATTTCAGCTCCCAAATCACCATAACCCGCGACCGATTTTGAGGCTTTAAGCTTATACCACCTTAAATTTAGCAACGGGCTACAGAATCTAGTTTTACTTTGCGCAATTTTCTCGAAATTTGCAATATGGTTTTTATTAGTAATAATTTTCATGCATAACTTATGATGTCAAAGATACTCTTTCCAACAGGGGGAAGGTAACTTGCCCGGAATATCTGCGGAAAAACAAAAGGGACCCCCCGGTGAGGGAGGTCCCTTTTGTTTCCTGGCAAAAGCCAGTTATTTTTTGCGATGACGGGTCAGCCCTGCCACGACTTCGTCAGCGGAAATCGTGCCGACGATCGCGCCATTGTCGACGACACCGATTGCGCCGGAATGTTTGGCCAGCGCATCGAGAATGTCGATCAGGGGGGATGACGGGCGGGCGGTGGCCGCGACGGTCATCTGGCCGTTGCGTTCATCTACGCCCCGCTTCATCACATCCGCAGCGGTCAGCATGGAGATCGGGTTCATATTCTGCACGAAATCCGCGACATATTGCGTGGCCGGTTGCTTGACGATCTGCTGCGGCGTCCCGCACTGGATGATGCGTCCGCCTTCCATCATGGCGATACGATTGCCGATGCGGAAAGCCTCATCCAGATCGTGGCTGACAAAGAGGATCGTTTTCTTCAGCCGGCTCTGGAATTCGAGAAGCTCATCCTGCAGGCGGCTTCTGATAAGGGGGTCGAGCGCCGAGAATGGTTCGTCCATCAGCAGGATCGGCGCGCCGGTGGCAAACGCTCTCGCCAGTCCCACACGCTGCTGCATGCCGCCGGAAAGCTCTCCCACCTTGCGGTCGGCCCAGGCGGAAAGATTGACCAGTTCGAGCTGCTCGGCCACCATGCGTTTGCGTTCCGCTTCCGGTACGCCGGAAAGCTCGAGCCCGAAACCGACATTGTCGGCCACGTTACGCCACGGCAGAAGACCGAATTGCTGGAACACCATGGAAACCGTATGCATGCGCAGGTCGCGGAGCGATTTGGCCGTTGAGCGATAGGGATCGACAAAGCCGGTCTTGGTCTTCACCCCCACATTGCCACGTACCACGGGCGCAAGCCCGTTGACGGCCCTGAGCAGCGTCGACTTGCCCGAGCCGGAAAGCCCCATAAGCACGAGTATCTCGCCTTCGCTGACGGACAGCGATGCATTGGCGACACCGAGCACCAGACCGGTCTCGGCATTGATCTCGTCGCGCGTACTGCCCCTGTCGATCATCGGCAGCGCGGCATCGGGCCGGTCGCCAAAGACGATATCGACATTTCCGAAGATGATGGCGTCACTCATAGATCATCCTCCGTACCGGGAAGGCGGAAAAGCCGGTCAAGAACGATTGCCAGTATGACGATGCACAATCCCGCCTCGAAGCCCATGGCGATATTGACGGTGTTCAAGGCGCGCACGACAGGCACGCCCAAACCATTGGCGCCGACAAGCGCGGAAATGACCACCATCGACAGCGACAGCATGATCGTCTGGGTAAGACCGGCCATGATCTGCGGCGCGGCAAAGGGCAGCTCCACCTTGCGCAGCACCTGCGACGGCGTTGCTCCGAAGGCGACGGCCGCCTCGACCAGCGCCGGCGGCGTGGAGACAATGCCGAGGCGTGTGAGCCGCACCGGAGCCGGAATGGCGAAGATGACGGTGGCGATCAGCCCCGGAACCATGCCAAGGCCGAACAGCACCAGCGCCGGAATGAGATAAACGAAGGTGGGGATGGTCTGCATCAGGTCCAGCACAGGGCGCATGCCGGCATAGATCCATTTGCGTCTCGCCGCCAATATGCCAAGCGGTATGCCGATGATCATGCACACGGCGCTGGCGGCGATGACCAGCGCCAGCGTCTCCGTCGTCGCTTTCCAATAGCCGAGATTGATGATGAGCAGCAGGCCGAGTGCGGTGAAGACGGGCATGCCGATCGAGCGTCGCGTCCAGGCCGAAAGCGCCGTGACAATCGCCACGATGACCAGCGGATGCGGCGCCTGGAGCACATAAAGCAGGGCGTTGATGACGCTTTGGAAAATGAAGGAAAGCCAATCGAAGAAAAAAGCGAGATTGCCGGTCAGCCAGTCGATGGCCTCCTTGGCATATCGGCCGACGGGCAGGCGGTTTTCAGGAGCGCTGAGCCATTCCACGGTAAGAAAAGACCTTTCTTAAACAAATGCAGAAACAACGACCGGCAGACGGCGGCCGGACGCGGTGCTGGCGCATGACCTGCAATGCGTTGAAAATGCGCGGGCAAGGTCATGCATGGGCATCGATATTTCCCGCTGCATCCAGCCTGTCGCGCAGGCCGGATACAGTCATGCATAGTCTTGCGTTTTAAAGGCCAAGCGCCTTCTTGACGGCGGGCAGGGCGTCGGCGCTGCCATCCTTGGTCTTGACGTTGGCGAGCCAGGGCTCGACCGCAGCCGGATTGGCCTTCAGCCATGCGGTGGCGGCAGCTTCGCCCTCAAGCCCGTCATTCAGGATTTTGCCCATGATCTCGTTTTCCATGGGCAGGGAAAATTGCAGGTTCTTGAGGAAGGCGCCGACATTGGGGCATTCCTCGACATAACCCTTGCGAACATTGGTGTAGATCGTTGCACCACCGAAGTTGGGACCGAAGACCTCATCGCCGCCCGTCAGGTAGGTGAGCTTGAAATTCGCATTCATCGGATGCGGTTCCCAGCCGAGGAAAACGATCGGCTCGCCGGATTTTTCCGCGCGGGCGACCTGCGACAGCATCCCCTGCTCGGAGGATTCGACGACTTCGAACGCCTTCAATCCGAATGTATCCTTGGCCACCATGTCGAGGATCAGGCGGTTGCCGTCATTACCGGGCTCGATGCCGTAAATCTTGCCGCCAAGCGCGTCGCTGTGCGTGGCGATGTCCTTGAAATCCTTGATGCCGAGTTCGGCACCCTTGGCGTTGGTCGCCAGCGTATACTTGGCGCCGGTCAGGTTTTCCCGCAGCGTTTCGACCGATTTGTCTTCGCGGTAAGGCGCGATATCCCCTTCCATGGTCGGCATCCAGTTGCCGAGGAAGACATCGATGTCTTTGTTTTTCAGGGATGTATAGGTAACGGGAACAGAGAGAAGCTTGACGTCGGTTTCATAGCCTAGGCTTTTCAGTAGTACCGTGGCTGTGGCCGTTGTGGCGGTGATGTCGGTCCAGCCCACATCGGAAAACCGCACCGTGCCGCAGCTTGCCGGTTCGGCGGCACCGGCCGCGCTGAACGTCATGGAGGAGATTGCTGCGGCCAGAACCAGACAGCGACGTCTATTTGCAAACATTGTTTGCTCCCTTTTTTTCGTTCCCTTGCCATTATCAATATCTTCCGGCCACAATCAACTCGCGTGCATTTGCGTGCTTTGGCCCGCCCGTTTGCGACAAAAACGGCAAAAACGTCGGGATTCGAACCTGCAAATGGGAAAAAGCAGACCGCAGAAATCTGTGTTTTTCGCGCCTGCGCACTTTTCAATCCAAATCTTCCTCGTCAAAAGACGCCTGATGCGGCATCGGATCGGGCTTTGTGATCGCCTGGTGAAATCCGGCGCGCCGTTTCGTGAGGTTGCGAGGCGTCCGAAAGGCGCGAAGGCGCTCCGGGAGTGGATAATGGCAAAACTCTATTTCAATTATTCGACGATGAATGCCGGCAAATCGACCATGCTGCTGCAGGCGTCCTATAATTATCAGGAGCGCGGCATGCGCACGCTGATCTTCACGGCCGCGTTTGACGACCGCGCCGGCGTCGGCCGTGTCGCCTCGCGCATCGGTCTGTCCTCCGACGCCCTGACCTTCGATGAAAATACCGATTTGTTCGCTGAAGTATCGGCCCTGCATGTACAGGCGCCCGTCGCCTGCGTTTTCGTCGACGAGGCCAATTTCCTCTCAGAACACCATGTCTGGCAGCTTGCCGAGATTGTCGACCGGCTGGACATCCCGGTCATGACCTATGGTCTGCGCACGGATTTCCAGGGCAAGCTCTTCCCTGCCTCGAAAGAACTGCTTGCGATTGCCGACGAGCTGCGCGAAATCCGCACCATCTGCCATTGCGGCCGCAAGGCGACGATGGTGGCCCGCTTCGACAATGAAGGAAATGTCGTCACGGAAGGCGCGCAGATTGAGGTAGGCGGCAACGAAAAATATGTTTCCTTCTGCCGCCGCCACTGGGTGGAGACGTTCAACGGCGGCTGAGCGGCTGCGTCCGGTTGCCGCATTTGATTTTTCGCAAAGATGACCACCCGGCTCCTGCGCTAGAACGGCGGGGACATCCGCTTGGATGTGCTTTCTCTCAGGAGCAAAATTATGCAGAACAAAATTGCCGGATTTGCCAGCTTCGTCATTGCTGGACTTTTTGCCTTCCCCGCCCTGTCTGCCGAAATCGAAGTGAAGATGCTCAACAAGGGCAGCGATGGTCAGGCGATGGTCTTCGAGCCCGCAACCGTCAAGGCTGCCGTAGGTGACGTCATCACCTTCATTCCGGTGGACAAGGGCCATGACGCGGCAGCCGTGAAGGATATGATCCCCGAGGGGGTTTCCGAGTTCAAGGGCAAGATGAACGAGGCGGTGAAGCTGACGGTCGAGAAGGAAGGCGCCTACGTCGTCAAATGCACGCCGCATCTCGGCATGGGCATGGTCGCGCTCGTTGTCGTGGGCGACGCCGTGCCGGCCAACCTCGATGCCGTCAAGAGCGGCAAACTGCCGAAAAAGGCACGCGACCGGCTGAATGAGGAGATCGCCAGGCTCGGCCTCTGACTGTTTGCCCTCCGGCTCCGCGGCGGCCATTACGTCGCAGTCCGTATGGAGAGCGATGATGGCCGGCGCAGACCGCAGGTTGAGAAAAGTTTCGCAATCATGTTGTATCCCGGTTGACCGGGACATATCTGCAGGACAGTAAATGACCGGAGTCCGACCAGGCGCCGAAGGGCGCCCCACCGGATGGCGGTTTTATTCCGGCATCCAGCCCCGCGGGCAGAGGAGACTATGACGACATGATAGACCGGATCACCGCCACGATTCAGGCAGCCTTCAGTGCCATCGGCAGGGCCGCCGGTCTTCTCGTCGCCTGGCTTTTATGGCCCTTCATGGCCGCCCATGGCTGGTACAGCGGCCGCAACTGGCTCATCAAGGGCCCGATCGCTCTGGTTCTCATCCTGCTTGCCGGCTTCTACGGATATTTCGTCTGGCAAACGCAGGTCTGGAGCAATTTCGATCCGGATTACATTTCCCGTTACAAGCTTGCTGAACGGACCGTGCCGCCCGGACAGGAACTGCCGGCCGCCTCCCCGACATCGCCCGCTGGCGCAACCGGTGCTGCCGCCAACACATCCGCACCGGTGTGCCAGCGCTCGGCCATCGTTGACGCTGCCGCCGATCTCACCGATTTCAACGTCAACCAGAATGCGTGGATTTCCTCCATGCTGCTCTATCGCCTCGGTCTCTTCGGCATGGACTGGGATAGCACACCGTTTCTCGACAACAAGGCCTCATTCCAGCGCGGCGTGAACCAGGCCGTGCGCCGCACCTCGGTGGAGCTGGTGGATACGCTCGGGCGCGTGCGCGGGACATCGGGCATCAACAACAACCTCCAGGAAGCGCGTGGCAATATGCAGTTCAGCGAATATTCCTGGTATTTCGGTCTCGATCCTTTCGGCCCGAAGACGCCGACTCCCAGCTATTACCGCGCCGCGATCCGCAGCTTCCAGGCCTTCAATGGCGAGCTCGTCGCCTGCAAGGCCGTCTTCGACACCCGCGCCGACAACCTGATCCAGTTCATCGACCGCATTGCCGGCGATATCGGCTCGACATCGGCCATCCTCCGTGAGCGTTCGGAAAACTATAATGGCGGTTGGTTCGATACCCGCGCCGACGACCGTTTCTGGTTCGCCTATGGCCAGCTCTACGGTTATTACGGCGTACTTTCCGCAGCCGGATCCGACTTCGCGCAGGTCATCCGCGAACGCAACCTCACCAACCTGTGGAACGACACGCTCCTGCAGACCCGCGCAGCCTTGCGTATCCAGCCGGCGATCATCTCCAATGGTGAGGAGAGCGGCTGGATCATGCCGTCGCACCTGGCCACCATGGGATTTTACGTTTTGCGGGTTCGCTCCAATCTCGTCGAGCTTCGCTCGGTTCTCGACCGATAAGGCGCAGGTTTTCCCGAAGGGCGGGACCGATCAGACGATCAGGCCAAGGCGTATGGTCTTGGCCACCAGCTGGGTGCGGTTCACGCAGTCGAGTTTGCGGATGGCGTTGTTCATATAGGCGTTGACGGTATGTTCCGAGATGGAGAGAAGCTCGGCAATCTCCACCGAGGTCTTCCCCTGCGCCGTCCAGCGCACCACGTCGAGTTCCCGCTTCGTCAGCGGTGAAGGCCCTCTGGAGCCGGTGCGGCAAAGCCGGTCATAGACCTCCAGCGCATGTAGCGCGATCATGCCCAGCTCGTTCAGCGCGGCCTGTTGCAGGGTATCGCGATCGCCTGCGAAATTCATCAGATACCGATTGCCGTTCATGCCGTGTACCGGGACCATGAGACCCGAAGTGATGCCCATGCTGCGCACGGAGGATACGGCATCCTGAAGCGTTTCACACGCAATGTCCGGGTCCTGCAACGACCAATATTGCGGCATCATCGATGATGCGCCGCGCCTGATGACGGGACAATCCCCGAGCGCACCGTCGCTGGTCATCGCATTCACGACCCAGATTGGCAGGCTGCTTTCAATGACCGTCGGCAAGCCATAGGCATTTTGGCCGCCGGGCAGGAGCAGCAGGGTCACATAGGCGTAACCGAAAGCGTGCATCACTTCCTGCAGCGCCTCCAGCCATTGGGACTTGTCGGCAGCAGCCGACAGATCATCGCATAGCCTCGCCTGACGCTCCGTCTTCACCATTCACGCCCCTTCTCCGCGCCGGGTCTTGACGCCAGGAGCGAAAAAATGCGTGGCCATGACGGGGTTGCGACCTTCATATCGTCTGGATTACCCTGCTAAAGCACCGGCTTTTCGGCCTTGTCCTTCGGCTTGGCCATCAGTTTCTCCAGGAAACCAAGCATGACCGCCGAGGCGACAAAAGCCAGATGGATGATCGTGAACCACATCAGCTTGCTGTCCGAGTACTGATTGGCATTGAGAAAGATTTGCAGCAGGTGAATGGACGAAATGGCCACGATTGACGACGCGACCTTGATTTTCAGGCTTCCGGCATCAAGCTTGCCCAGAAACGAAACCTCCGCATCGGCATCGTCGAAACGGCTGACAAAGTTCTCGTAACCGGAAATCATCACCATGACGATCAGGCTGGCGACGAGTGCCGCATCAATCAGGCCCAGCATGGCGAGGATCATGTCGGCTTCGTCGTAGGTAAAAACGTTCTTCGCAACTTTCAGAAACTTGAGCGCGAAAGAAAAGGCGTAGACAGCCAGCGCCGCGACCAGGCCGAGATAAAAAACGACCAGCAGCCAGCGGCTGGAGAGAATGATCCGCTCGACGAGCAGTTCAAGAGACTTCATTTCCGTATCCGATTATTAAACTGTTATTTTCGGGTATGCTTTCTTTCGCCATGTAAACTGGCCGCGAAGATCGTAGCAAGCATCAATGTCGGCACTTTGACCGCATCGTGGCGTTTTCGCCCTGACCCATCTTTTTTGGCCGCGGCCCGCAAACGTAATATTTTTGCAACATAGCGCCCCGCTTTAAAACATGATGCAAAAAGTCATATATAATATGTTGACAGTTATCGTCATGTTTTTTAGTCCTCGCTTATCGGCTCGCCCGTAACCAATCAGAACATATCCAGCCGCGCCTGAGCGCGGCGCGTTTTTGCGCGCCGTGGCTCCTGTGCGCGCATATTCGGGGGTAATCAATGTCCATCTCACGCACGCATTCCGCGCTGCTTCTCTGCACCGCCATGTCTCTTCTGCCCCTGACCGGCCACGCACAGGCACAGGATGCCGCTTCCGGTACCAATGGCACCACCACGCTCGAAAAAATCGTCGTCAAGGGCAAGCGCGTCAAAAGCGCCAATGCCGTCGCCGACACCCCGCTGGCGAGCCAGACGACGGCGGAAGATATCCGCAAGAAGGACATCGGCAGCATCAAGGACCTCGGCAACAGCACGGAACCGGGTGTCGATTACGTCGACGCCAAGCCCGGCCGGCCCGGCGGCCTGTTCATTCGCGGCCTCGGCGGCGCACGCGTCGTCACTTTGATCGACAATATTCCCGTTCCTTACTTCAACAATTTCGCCCGTCAGGGTCAGGCAACCACCACCCTCAGCGACACAAGCTCAAGCTTCGATTTTTCCTCGCTCTCGACGGTCGATGTGGTGCGCGGCGCCGATTCCAGCCGTATCGGCTCCGGTGCCCTTGGCGGCGCTCTGGTACTGCGCACGCTCGAACCGGAGGACCTGATCGGTGAAGGCAGGGACTGGGGCGGTGTCGCCAAGACCACCTATGACAGCGAGGACAGGAGCGTGGGCGGATCGCTCGCCGTCGCCAAGAAGATCGAGAACACCTCGGTCCTGTTCCAGGGCTCCTACAAACGCGGCAATGAAACGGACAACAAGGGTACGGCCGACATCTACGGCACGCGTCGCACCAAGCCCAACCCCGCCGACACCTATGAAAGCAACCTGATGTTCAAGATCCGCCAGGATCTGGAAGGTGGCCACCGCATAGGACTTACTGCCGAACGGTATTCGCTGAGAGACCGCAGCGACATGAAAACCCTTCAGGGTGTCAGCGTATCGGGCTCGACCTATCGCATCGGCGATTACCGCGGTTACGAGGACACTGAGCGCGACCGCGTCTCGCTTGATTATGAATACGAGGCGCCCTCGACTGACGGCGTGATCGATGCCGCCAATCTGTCGCTCTACTGGACGCGCCTCTCCAAGGAATCCGGCGCCGGCGACCGGCTGACCAATAATTCGCTCTATATCCGCGAAGACAGCATGCGCAACAGCGCCTTCGGTATCGTCGGCGGCCTAGAATCCGGGTTCGAGCTTGGCGGCGTGCAGCACACCGTCCGTTTCGGCGGCAACGCCATGACCACCGATTTCAGCCAGGAGCTTTTCGCCAATACGGCCGGTTCGACCTCATCGTCGCAATCGGACATGCCTGACGTGAGCGGCAAGAGCCTCGGCCTTTATCTCGATGACGAAATCGCCTTCGGCAACGGCTTCCGACTGACCCCCGGCCTGCGCTTCGATTCCTACGATTACGATCCCGATGGCTCCGTTTCCAGCAACAGCGGCTACCGAACATTCGGCCTGCCGAGCGGCAATAGCGGCTCGCGCTTCTCGCCGAAGCTTCTTGCCACCTATGACGTCACGCCCGAACTACAGCTTTTCGCACAATGGTCGATGGCCTATCGTGCCCCCACGATCAACGAACTGTATCTGAACTTCTCCAACGTCAGCTCCGGTTACGCTGTTGTCGGCAACTCCGCCCTCAATCCCGAGACCAGCAACGGTTTCGAGATCGGTGCGAACTACGCCTCCGGCGACCTGACGGGAAGCCTGACGCTGTTCCACAACAAGTACAAGAACTTCATCGAACAATATACGACCTCGACAACGCTCTTCCCCGGCTTCGGCGGCAGGGGCAACGGATCGCTGTTTACCTATCGCAACCGCAACAACGTCGAAATCTCCGGTGTGGAGGCCAAGGTCCGCAAGGATCTGGCAAACGGCTTCTTCGCCCACGCTTCGCTCGCCTACGCCTATGGCAAGGACACCGACACCAACGAGTTCATCCGCACGGTGGCACCGTTCAAGTCCGTCCTCGGCGTGGGTTATGCGCAGGATGTCTGGGGCACGGAACTGACGGGCGTTTTCTCCGCCGGCATGCGTGACGACAGGGTGGCCAACACTTTCGACGCCCCCGGTTACGGCGTCTTCAACCTGACCGGTTGGTGGGAACCCGAGCAGACCAAGGGCCTGCGCATCCAGGCCGGCATCTACAACCTGTTCGACAGGAAATACTGGAATGCCGTCGGCGTCCGCGACGTGAACCCGAATTCGGTCAGCACGGTCAATCAGCCGGTCGATTTCTACACGGAAGCAGGCCGCACCTTCAAAATCTCCCTGACCCAGAAGTTCTAAATCCGGGGCGGAAGCATCAACTCCAGTCGGGCGGCCTTTCGGGTCGCCCCTTTTTGTCAGCGGCAATAGAGATAGCCGCCTTTTCGCTCCAGCACGTCGAGATGCAGGTGATCCTGATGGGTTGCGTCGCTGCCGGGCGAAAGGACCGTGCGGAAAAACAGGCAGGCGGCAGCGGTAATCGTGCGCTGAAAAGCACCCTCCGGCGTCCGGTCCTCACCGCGCGGCTTCATCACCAGCGGCTCGCCCTTATCGAAGGAAATGGTGGAAATATCCACGGCATTGCCCTTGGCATGTTCGGAAATCTTGCCGTTTTCCGCGCTGTTGCGGTTTCGGCAAATATAGGTCGAGGCATTGGCGATGGCCGTCACCTTTTTCTCCGGCAAAGCCAGAGCGGCCGCCGGCACCATCATCTCCTTGGTCCAGCGTGAAAGCGCAAGCGCGGTTTCACAGCGCATGGTTCCAGATGGCTCAAGCTTGATGCCAGGCAGAACCACGGAAAGCTCGATAGGCGCGTCGATGCCGCACCCCTGTTCCGTATCGCGGATCGGCTCAAGCTGCTTGAACTCTGCACCGATCCCCTTCAACGAGGCAAGGCATGCCTGGAGTGCGGCCGGGTCCTCCGGCTTCACCGGCTCCGGTGGCTTCTCATCAGGTTTCGCCGTTTCGACAGTCGGTTTCTTCTGCTCCACGCCATCCTTGTCCTCGCCTTCCTTCTTGGCGTCATCGGAACCCTTGTCTGCGGGTGTCTTTTCACCATCGGATTGCTGGTTTCCGGAAGCATCGGGTTTCGCGACCGGCTGCTCCTCGGGCTGCGGCTTGGGAACGGGTTTGGGTGCTTCCGCCGGCCTTTGCGGCGTCTTGTCGGATGGCTTTTCCGAGGGGGTGGAGGACTGCCCCTCACCCGGTTTCGGCTGCGGCACCGGTACCTGCGCCGGCGGTTCAGAGGCAGAAATCAGTGCGAGGGTGGTTACCAGAAGACACAGGCGATGAAGCATTTGACGGGGCACTCCTGACCGTTTCGGCAGGGTTGCAACGCCGCGGCGGCCCGTAAGGTTCATTCCCTTGCCGAAATCCGCTTGCCAAGGCGGATCGTGCACGCTAACAATTTTCGCATGAACATCGTGTCTAAGAACATTGCTAACTGGTGGTGGAGCAGCTTTACGCGGCCTTGACCAGTCATGTCTTCAGACAAAGTCCAAGCCGCCCGAATTTTCAGGCGGCTTTTTTGTTATCTTGCCGCCTGTCATCGGGCCTGAACAACGGGAAGTGCGAAAGAAATGGTAACGATCATTCAGGATGACGGAGCGGAAACCTACGAGACGAAAGGCGGCATCAAGGTCAGCCGAAAGCGCCGGCCTGCCGATTATGCCAACGCCATCGACAATTATGTCGAAAAGCTCGATTCCCATCGCGGCGCGGTTTTCTCATCCAACTATGAATATCCCGGCCGCTACACGCGCTGGGACACGGCCATCATCGACCCGCCGCTCGGCATTTCCTGTTTTGGCCGCAAGGTGTGGATTGAGGCCTATAATGGCCGCGGCGAAGTACTGCTTTCCTTCATCACCGAAAAGCTGAAGGCGACGCCCGATCTCACGCTCGGCGCTTCCACCACGCGTCGTCTTGATCTCACCGTCAACGAACCGGACCGCGTCTTCACCGAAGAAGAACGCTCAAAAATCCCGACCGTCTTCACTGCGCTGCGCGCCATAGTCGACCTCTTCTATTCGAACGCGGATTCGGCAATCGGCCTGTTCGGCGCCTTTGGTTACGACCTCGCTTTCCAGTTCGACGCCATCAAACTGTCGCTGGCGCGCCCGGAAGACCAGCGCGACATGGTGTTGTTCCTACCCGATGAAATCCTGGTCGTTGATCACTATTCCGCCAAGGCCTGGATCGACCGTTACGACTTCGAAAAGGGCGGCGTGACGACGGACGGCAAGTCCTCCGACATAGCAACCGATCCCTTCAAGACAACCGATACGATCCCGCCCAAGGGCGATCACCGTCCCGGCGAATATTCCGAACTTGTCGTGAAGGCCAAGGAAAGCTTCCGCCGCGGCGATCTGTTCGAGGTCGTCCCCGGCCAGAAATTCATGGAACGCTGCGAAAGCAACCCGTCGGCGATTTCGCGCCGCCTGAAGGCGATCAACCCGTCCCCCTACTCCTTCTTCATCAACCTCGGCCATCAGGAATATCTGGTCGGCGCCTCGCCGGAAATGTTCGTGCGCGTCTCCGGCCGCCGCATCGAGACCTGCCCGATCTCAGGCACCATCAAGCGCGGCGATGATCCGATTGCCGACAGCGAACAGATCCTGAAACTGCTCAACTCGAAGAAGGATGAGTCCGAACTGACCATGTGTTCGGATGTGGACCGCAACGACAAGAGCCGCGTCTGCGAACCCGGTTCGGTCAAGGTCATTGGCCGCCGCCAGATCGAGATGTATTCGCGCCTCATCCACACGGTGGACCACATTGAAGGCCGCCTTCGGGACGATATGGACGCCTTTGATGGCTTCCTCAGCCACGCCTGGGCCGTGACCGTCACCGGCGCACCGAAGCTCTGGGCCATGCGCTTCATCGAAGGCCATGAAAAGAGCCCGCGCGCCTGGTATGGTGGTGCGATCGGCATGGTCGGTTTCAATGGCGACATGAATACAGGCCTCACTCTGCGTACCATCCGGATCAAGGACGGTATTGCCGAGGTGCGTGCGGGTGCGACCCTGCTCAACGATTCCAATCCGCAGGAAGAAGAAGCCGAAACCGAACTCAAGGCGTCCGCCATGATATCAGCCATTCGCGACGCGAAAGCCACCAACGCCGCTTCCACCAAGCGCGATGCGGCCAAGGTCGGTACTGGCGTGAAGATCCTGCTTGTCGATCACGAAGACAGCTTTGTCCACACGCTGGCGAATTATTTCCGCCAGACCGGTGCGACCGTCTCCACCGTCAGATCGCCGGTCGCAGCCGACGTATTCGATCGCTTCCAGCCCGATCTCGTCGTGCTTTCCCCCGGACCGGGCAGCCCGACGGACTTCGACTGCAAGGCGACGATCAAGGCGGCCCGCGCCCGCGAATTGCCGGTCTTCGGCGTCTGCCTCGGCCTTCAGGCTCTGGCGGAAGCCTATGGCGGCGAGCTTCGCCAGCTTGCGGTGCCGATGCATGGCAAACCCTCGCGCATCCGCGTGCTGGAACCGGGCCTCGTCTTCTCCGGTCTCGGCAAGGAAGTGACCGTTGGCCGTTACCACTCGATCTTTGCCGACCCCTCCACCCTGCCGCGTGATTTCATCATCACGGCCGAAAGCGAGGACGGCACGATCATGGGCATCGAACATGCCAAGGAACCCGTGGCTGCCGTTCAGTTCCACCCGGAATCGATCATGACGCTTGGCCAGGACGCCGGCATGCGCATGATCGAGAACGTGGTGGTGCATCTGACCCGCAAGGCGAAGACGAAAGCCGCGTGATGGCTGCCGCCGATACCACCAACATCGAGCCGATACGGGCGGAGCACGTTGAGAGCTTTCACCGTGCGCTCGATGCGGTATCGCGCGAGCGGAAATATCTGAGCTTCCTGGAGGCGCCGCCGCTCGATGCGGTGCGCGCCTTCGTTCTCGACATGATCGAGAACAACCATCCGCAATTTGTAGCGATTGCGGATGGCGAAGTGGCGGGCTGGTGCGACATTCGCCGCCAGGACAGAGTAACCCGCGCCCATTGCGGCACACTCGGCATTGGTATCCTACAGGCCTACCGTGACAAGGGACTTGGCGCGCAGCTGATGCGGCGAGCGCTCGATTCCGCCCGTCAAGGCGGGCTGCGTCGTGTCGAGCTGAGCGTGCATGCGGACAACGCCAGAGCGATAGCGCTGTACGAAAAAATCGGCTTTGTGCATGAGGGCCGGGCCCGCGATGCCGTTCTGATCGACGGGCGCTATATCGACAGCCTGAACATGGCGATCATCCTCGGCAACTAACCCCTCGGCAGCGCAGCGGAAATACAAAGCGCGAATTTCTTCAGCAGCTGCAGGTCGAAATGTCCCTCCCGGCGCAGCATCCAGGTCAGCGCGTCATTCGCCGTCCATGGCTTCTTGTAGGGTCTGACCGAAGTCACGGCGTCGTAAACGTCGCAGATGGCCGCGATACGCGCGTAAAGGGTGATCTCGCTGCCGGCACGCCCGCTGGGATAACCGCCGCCGTCAATTCGCTCATGATGATTGAAGCAGACATCAAGCACCATCTCAGGCATCTGCTCGTTTCGCGACAATATTTCCCGCCCGAATGCAGGGTGGAGATTGATGATTTTGCGTTCGTCGGTGCTCAACCCATCCGCCTTGTTGAGAATGGACGAGGGGATTTCCACCTTGCCAATATCATGCAGCAGGCCACTGACGCCGAGCAGATCGACCGTTCCGCGGTCGAGCCCGAGATAATTACCGAAGAGGATCATCAGCCCGCTGACGGAAACCGAGTGCACGAAAGTCGTTTCATCTTTCGATTTCAGGCGGGTGACCCCGATGAAGATCGCCGGGTTCGACTGCACGGCATCGGAAATCTTGCCCGCCGCCGCCGCCATGCCCTTCAGCGACACAAGGCCGCCGGCTTCTGCGGAAGCAAAGGTCTCGGAAATAGTGCCTGCCGCTGATCGGACCGCATGGGTTACGGCGGCAATGGTTTCCGGGCAATTGTCCGGCGCCAGCGAAACCGCAGCCGAACGCCTGCCGCCTTCGGTATCGTATCCCCTGGCCGTGTTGATGATGATGCTTTCAGCGCCGCTTGATTTCAGTTGCCGCATCAATTCCTCCTGCCGCAAAAGAAAGCGGTGCCGCTTTAAAAATCCCTGATTCGAAAGCGTTCCTTCGACCGCTTCGATAAACATGCCAAGTGTCAGTTGCTGGGTGGAAATTCGTTTGAGCATCAGACGCTTTTATTTTCCTTCCCGGGAATATAACCTAAAACCGCAATTCGTAAAAATGCCGGTGCACAACCGGTTGAACTATAAAGGTGAAGTCAAGCCTTCCCAATCCCGCCTAAACTTGAACCTTGAAGATTAGATACCACAAATATGAAAATTTTTTACTCTCGATATATTTAAAACTCAAAGAATCAATTCGAATAGATCCAGAAACAACCCTCGAATGTAAATAATGAAGATTCTCGCATACGACGTAAATCAGGAGCCGAAGAAAGCCGCATGAATTCCAGACTTGAAAAGCGCATCGACCAGGGTACGGGCCGTGAACCGGCAGACATGGTTCTCAAGAACGGCCGCTTCTTCGATCTCGTCACCGGAGAACTCGTTGCCTCGGATATCGCCATTTGTGGCGATACGATCGTGGGAACCGGTGAAAGCTATGAGGGTTACCGGGAAATCGATATTTCCGGCAAAATCGTCGTCCCCGGTTTCATCGATACGCATCTCCATATCGAATCGTCGCTGGTGACACCGCATGAGTTCGATCGCTGCGTTTTGCCGTATGGCGTCACCACCGCCATTTGCGACCCCCATGAAATTGCCAATGTGCTCGGGGTGGAGGGGCTTCAGTTCTTCCTCGACAGCGCCATGGAAACCATCATGGACATCCGCGTGCAGCTTTCCTCCTGCGTGCCCGCCACTCACCTGGAAACCGCTGGCGCCGACCTGCCGATTGAAAAGCTGCTGCCGTTCCGGAGCCACCCGAAGGTCATCGGCCTTGCTGAATTCATGAATTTCCCCGGTGTCATCCACAAGGACCCGGTGTGCATGGCGAAGCTGGAGGCTTTTCAGGGCCAGCATATCGACGGGCACGCACCGCTTCTTTCCGGAACAGCGCTGAACGGTTATCTCGCTGCCGGCATCCGCACCGAGCATGAATGCACGAGTGCAACGGAAGCGCTGGAGAAAATCCGCAAGGGCATGCACATTCTGGTGCGCGAAGGCTCGGTCTCGAAAGACCTGCATGCCCTGATGCCCATCATAACCGAGCGGCTGTCGCCCTATCTGGCGCTCTGCACCGATGACCGCAACCCCCTCGACATCGCCGAACAGGGCCATCTCGACTACATGATCCGCACCGCGATCGCCAGCGGCGTGGAACCGCTCGCCATCTATCGCGCCGCCTCTATTTCCGCCGCCAAAGCCTTTGGCCTGCGCGATCGCGGCCTGGTCGCGCCGGGCTGGCGCGCCGATCTCGTGGTGATCGACAGCCTGGAAAGCTGCAAAGCCAGCATGGTTCTTTCCGGCGGCCGGATCGTCGACGATGCGCTCTTTGCCACGCGCAAACCGGTCGCACCGGTCGGTCTCGACAGCGTCAAGGCGAGACCCGTGCTCGCCTCGCATTTTGGCGTGCCGGTCACGGAAGGCGAAAGCCCTGTCATGGGCGTGCTTCCCGGCAAGATCATTACCGAGCACCGTCGCTACAGACTGCCGACGGACGGCAACCAGACCACCGTCGATCTCGAAAACGATATCATCAAGGTCGCCGTCATCGAACGCCACGGCAAGAACGGCAACCATGCCAATGGTTTCGTTCAAGGTTTCGGCCTGAAAAAGGGCGCCATCGCCTCCACCGTCGGCCATGACAGCCATAATATCTGCGTTGTCGGGGTGAGCGAAGACGACATGGCGCTGGCCGCTAACCGGCTGGGCGAAATCAAGGGCGGTTTTGTCGTGGTGGAAGACGGCAGGGTGACAGGCGAAATCGCTTTGCCCGTCGCCGGGCTGATGAGCCTTGAACCCTACGAGACCGTTCGCGATACGCTGCACACCCTGAGAAAAGCAGCCTATGCGCTGGGCACCACGCTGGAAGAACCCTTCCTTCAGGTCGCCTTCCTGCCCCTGCCCGTCATCCCCCATCTCAAGATTTCCGACATGGGCATGGTGGATGTGGACCGGTTTGCGCTGATCTGATGGTGGCTTGGCGACTAGCGGCAGCGAAGAACGCTTCGCCTCCGTTTTTGAGGCCGCTGGCGCGGCCTCATGCCTTCGTCTCCGCAGGCCAGGTGACATAATAATATTTGCCCGCGACCCTGCCGAAATAGGCATTTTTTCCCGTCGCCTTTTCGACATAACTCCCGTTTCCGTCCTTGGAAAGCGCACCGTCTTCGCTGCGCTTCAGTTGAGTATTGAGGAAGTCGACCCAGTTGGTCTTGGCGGTATCGGTAGCTGTGGTCGGCGTTGCTTTTTTCTGGTTGGGATCCCACGCATTGATCGTTTTACCCTGAGTGGGATTGGTAACCTGCAGGGCCCCGCGCTCGAGAGCGCCTACCATTGCCCGGGCGCGCAGATATTGCGCCGGATCGTCGCCAGCCAACGCGAGCTTCGCTTTCAGATTCCGCATGAAAGCGGGCGACGCGATATAGTCGGCCGAAGAGGTTTTTGCCGCTGGTGTCGATGAGGATGTGCGGGCCGCCGATTTCCCGGAAGGAAATACATCGCGGATGGACGGAAGGGCAGCCTTGGCTTTGCCGCCTGAGGACCTAGTATTACCGCTGTTGGGCTGATTGAAATTCTTGATTGAAACGGACATGACAATTCCTGCTTCACTAACGAGTGGTGATGGAAATATACAGGACTCGATGTTTGACGCCGAAAGCTTGCCCAAGACTTGCAGTACAGCCGAAATAAATGCGAAACCATTATTTATGCGGAGGAAAAACGATAATATAAACATTCTAAATTATGAATATACTTAAATAGCTTCGTTACGACGTTAAGACAAAGCCATGACGTCACATGCGGCGGTGGCAACCCGCCCCGCAGCCAGACACTCTTCGCGGATCAGCACAGGCAGCTTATCGCTTCGGGATCAGCGACCTGCGAAAATAAACGACGCGCTCCGTTTCCTCAAATCCCAGGGCCGCATGCATGCGATGGGAGCTGAGATTGGCGATATCGGCATCGGAGGCAAGTTCGCTGACGCCTTGGTCGATGGCCCAGCGGGTCACCTGCTCCACCAGAAGGGCGGCGACGCCCTGCCTGCGAAACGCCTCCTCCACGTAGATTCCCTCAAGAAACGCCACGGGTGACGTATCGCAGCCGTTGACGTAATCCCGCCGCAGGCTGACCTCGGCAAAACCAATGGCCGATCCGTCAAGATCGTGAACGATAAATCCAGCCCCGGTTTCGCAAACGTCCTGCAACTCAGCCCGATGGTCTTCAGGCGCCGTATCGGGCCAGAGACGGTGTCGCAGAAGGCACCAGTCATCCGGATAGTCGCCAGCATTTCGGACGTCGAAAGTCCCGCTCATTCAACGCTCCCGCAAAACACGTCCAGCCCCTCAAGCTTGACGATGCCGCCATCAAACAGCGGCTCGAAACCCGGCATCGGCAGGATTGTCGTCACGTTCATGCCCCTGGGGATGGGAAACTCCACCGGCTTGCGCGTCAGGTTGAAAACGAAAAGCAGCGTATGCTCGCCCTTGTGACGCGTGAAGGCCAGCACGTCGAGATTGGTTTTCAGGAACGTCATGTCCCCGTCACGCAGCGCGCCATGGCTTTTCCGGAACGACAGAACCGCCCGGTAATGGTTCAGGATCGAGTCCGGCCTTCGTTCCTGCGCATCCGCGGCGTGCATGGCATGCGCATAGGGCACCGGCAGCCACGGTTTGTCAGCGGTCGAAAAGCCGGAATTCTGCTTGCCTGTTTCCCACACCATCGGGGTGCGGCATCCATCGCGCCCCTTGAAGGCTGGCCAGAAGCGGATGCCATAGGGGTCACGCAAATCAGCGAAAGCCAGCTCAGCCTCCGTCAAGCCAAGTTCCTCGCCCTGATAGAGGCAAATGGACCCGCGCAGGCTGGCGAGAACGCAGATAGCGAGCTTGGCAACCCGCGTCTGTTCTTCGGCGCCTTCCGAAAACCGGCTGAGATGGCGCACCACGTCATGGTTGGAAAAGGCCCAGCAGACCCACCCGTCCGTCACCACCTTGCCGAAAGTCTCGACCGACCCGCGGATGTGTTTGGCGGTGAAATCCGGCCCCAGAAGGTCGAAGGTGTAGCACATGCTGAGCTTGTCGTTGCCGGACGTGTAAGCAGCAACGGTCTTCAACGACCGCGCGCCGTCACCCACTTCACCCACGGTGGCGCGGCCCTCATACTCATCGAGTAGTGCGCGGAAGCGCTTCAGGAAACCGATATTTTCCGGCCGGGTCTTGTCATAGAGATGGTCCTGCATGCCGTAGGGATTGACGTCGGAAGCGTCGAGCCCGAAGCTTTCCTCGTCGAACAGCGGCGGGTTGTCACGCAGGAGCTTGTCGTGGAAATAGTGATTGACGGTATCGAGCCGGAAACCGTCCACGCCGCGATCCAGCCAGAAGCGTACCGTTTCCAGCAGCGCATCCTGAACCTCAGGATTGTGGAAGTTCAGGTCCGGTTGCGACGTCAGGAAGCTGTGCATGTAATATTGCTTGCGCACGCCATCCCACTCCCAGGCCGGCCCGCCAAAAACTGAAAGCCAGTTCGTCGGTGCCGTGCCGTCCGGTTTGGGATTGGCCCAGACATACCAGTCGGCCTTGCTGTTCGTCCGGCTCGCCCGGCTGTCCACGAACCAGGGATGCTGGTCCGACGTGTGCGAGATGACCTGGTCGATGATGACCTTCAAGCCGAGACGATGCGCCTCGGCCATCAGCGCATCGAAATCAGTGAGCGTGCCGAACAGCGGATCGACATTGCAATAATCCGAGACGTCATAGCCCATATCCGCCATGGGCGAGGTGAAGAAGGGCGAAAGCCAGATTGCGTCGACACCGAGCGAGGCGATGTATGGCAAGCGCTTGGTCACGCCGGCGAGATCACCATAGCCGTCGCCTGTCGTGTCCTGAAACGAACGCGGATAGACCTGATAGATCACCGCTCCCTTCCACCAGTCCGATTGCGCTTGGGGTTTGTGGACCGGGGCATGGGATAACGTCATCGGCAATCTCCTGATCGTGTCTGACGGAGAGAATATAAAGCCGCCGCCTCCGCGTAAACCTTAACTTCGCACCTGCACAAACGGCCAAAACCACCTTGTCAGCAGCGCGCACTCGTCGTAAGCCGCATGGCTGGAAAAAACGGGAGGATGACGGCGTGGGCGGACGATTTCTGTCGATTGGCGAATGTATGGTGGAACTGTCGCAGGCCGGCAACGGGCTGCTGCGTAAGGGTTTTGCCGGCGACACCTTTAATACCGCCTGGTATGCGCGCGCCTGCCTGCCGGAGGACTGGTCCGTCGATTATTTCACCGCACTCGGCGATGATCCGCTTTCGGAAGACATGCTGGCATTCATTGCGGAAGCCGGCATCGGCACGGAAAAAATCCGCCGCATCAAGGGCGGCACGCCCGGCCTTTACCTGATCAACCTGAAAGACGGCGAACGCACCTTCAGCTACTGGCGCAATGCCGCGGCGGCAAGACAGCTCGCTGCGGACGCGGACCACCTGCGCAAAACGGTCGAAAACGCCGACGTCGTCTATTTCTCCGGCATTACGCTCGCCATCCTCGCCTCCGCCCATGATGTCGATACATTCCTTGCGGAACTGCGCCGCGCCAGGGCGGCCGGTAAGCTCGTGGTCTTCGATCCCAACATCCGCCCGCGCCTCTGGGCGGACAAGGACATCATGCTGGAGACGATCTCCAATGGCGCCCGCGCCGCGACGCTTGTCATGCCGAGCTTCGACGACGAGGCGAGCCATTTCGGCGATGTATCGGTGGAAGTGACCATTGCCCGTTACCGTTCGCTCGGTGTTGAAAACATCGTTGTGAAGGACGGCGCCAAAGGCGCAACACTCGATTTCGGCGGCAGCCGCAGCCACGCCCCGGCGATGAAGGCCGTTGAGGTGGTTGACACGACGAGCGCCGGCGACAGTTTCAACGGCGCCTTCCTCGCCCGTTATGTGACCGGAAGCTCTCCGGAAGAAGCGGCCACTTTCGCCGCAAGGGCGGCGGCAACCGTCATCGGCCACCACGGCGCGCTGATCAGCCCCGAATTGCTCCCTCTCGTCGGATAGCCGCCACGCCCGGCCAGCAAACAAGGTTTTGCAGCCGTCACAGACCCTGACATGATCCTGTAACACGCGCGCCGCATATACGGGCGGAAGCCGGGCAATGGGGATTCGCCCGTGCGCAGATGAGCAGGATCGGTGTTCATGACGAGAATCACGATTGTCACAGATGCCTGGCACCCGCAGGTCAACGGCGTGGTTCGCTCGATCGAAAACACCAATACCGAACTCGCGCGGCTCGGCGTCGATGTGCGCATGGTGACGCCGCAGAGTTTTTACAGCATCCCCTGCCCCACCTATCCGGAAATCCGCCTTTCGGTTGCCGGCTATCGCCGCGTGGCGGCGGAGATCGAAAAAAGCCAGCCCTCCTTCGTGCATATTGCCACAGAAGGGCCGCTGGGTTTCATGGCGCGGCGCTGGTGCGTCAAGAACCGCATGCGTTTTTCAACCAGCTATCACACCCGCTTCCCCGAATATGTGGCGGCGCGCTTTCCCGTGCCGGAAAGCTGGCTTTATGCCTTCGTGCGCTGGTTCCACAATGGCGGCAACACCTGCATGGTGGCGACGCCAAGCCTTGAGACAGAACTGGAGGCGCGCGGCGTGCGCAACCTCAAACGCTGGAGCCGCGGCATCGACGCCGAGCTTTTCCATCCCCGCCCGAAGGCAAAGCTGCCCTTCGACCTGCCGAGACCGATTTTCATGACCGTGGGACGTGTAGCGGTGGAGAAGAACCTGCCGGAATTCCTCGATCTCGACCTGCCGGGATCTAAGGTCGTCATCGGCGACGGCCCCGCCCGCCATGAATTGCAGGAAAAATACCCTGACGTCCTTTTCACCGGCGTCAAGACCGGCGAGGATCTTGCCGACGCCTATGCGCAGGCCGATGTCTTCGTTTTCCCGTCCAAGACAGACACCTTCGGCAACACCATTCTGGAAGCTCTGGCAAGCGGCGTGCCCGTGGCCGCCTTCCCCGTTACCGGACCAATCGACATCCTTGGCGGCAACCCGGCGGCCGGAGCGCTGGACGACAATCTTCGCGATGCCTGTCTTGCCGCCCTTCATTGTTCGCCCCAGGCGGCGCTGGCGCTCTCCAGGAGCTACAGCTGGGAAAAGGCATCCAGGCAATTCCTCGACAATGTCATTCATGCCGCTGGCAAATCGCTGCCGCTGCTCTCCCGCTCCCAACTTGCATGAGTCGATCCCCGAGATTTTCTTCAGGGATAGTGGACGAAACCGATCGGGAATGTCACAAGGCGATCAGGACGCGACTGCCGTTATCTTTAGAACGGGGTCGGGCTGCTGATTGACGTCAGGCGGCTGCCGCGAGATTACGCTGGCCGTCCTTTAGTCCGATAAACCGGTGCCTACCAGGCACCGACCAGAGATTCTCCCGTCAGCGGCACGGCCCGTTCCTTTCCGTCTCGGTCCTTGACCGAAAGAGATGCGGCCATCTGCTTGGGTGACTTGCGGAACCAGTTGGCGGCGACGCTTGCCATATCTCCGATCGCCGCCTGTTTGTGCCATTCGGCAAAGCGCCTGGCTGTTGCTTCAGGCTCCGAACGATAGAAGAAATCGCCGGATTGGCCGAGATCGTTGATGGATGCCGCCATGGCGGAGAGTGGCCGCTGGAACATTTTTGCCGGCACCGACAGCCCCCGGGCGCTATCGGCAAAAGCCGGCGCCATGAAATCGATCGCCCAGCCATCGGCATCGATCCAGCAGTGGAAATTCTCGCCCGCACCTGTCACGTAACCATCGTCGCGATGATCCGCGAACAGGAGCACCTTTCCGTCAAGATTATAGGCCGCAAGCCCGCCCTTCGGCACCGCTTTCACCTTGTAGTGCTGCTGCAGGATGAAGGCGCCGAAAGTGCTGAAATACATCGAGGCCGAAGCGGGATCGGCATTCTGGGCGAGGAGCAGGCTGTTGATGACGCGGTAGATCCGCTGATAGTCGGTCTGCTTGATCAGCATGATTTTTACTCTTCAAAACAAGGCGTTGGATGAGCGTCCGCCGCTTGTTTCTTCTCCCCGAGGGGGAGAAGTCCGCGGCAGCGGGATGAGGGGGCTAGGCCAGCGATATACGGAGAGCTTGCCCCCTCATCTGACCCTTCGGGCCATCTTCTCCCCGGCAGGGAGAAGAAAATTGCCGCGACGTCTCACGCCAAAATCAACGTCTCTTCTTCGCCTTGCTCTCGAACGGATTGTCCGAGCCGCGATAATGTACGCGGATCGGCACGCCCGGCATGTCGAAATCCTTGCGCAGGCCATTGACGAGATAACGCGTATAGCTCTCCGGAATGGCTTCCGGCCGCGTGCAGGAAATCATGAAGGCGGGCGGGCGGGCCTTGACCTGCGTCATATATTTCAGCTTCAGGCGGCGGCCGGAGACGGCCGGCGGCGGGTGCTGCGTGGTCTGCGCGTCGAGCCAGCGGTTAAGCCTTGCGGTGGAGATGCGGCGGTTCCAGACCTTGTCGGTATCGATGATATTCTGCATCAGCCGGTCGAAACCATACCCCGTCTGTCCGGAAATCGGCACGGCGCGAATGCCGCGCGCCTGCGGCAGCAGACGCTCGGTCTTTTCACGTAGATCGGCGAGATAGGCCTGCGGGTCTTCCACCAGATCCCATTTGTTGAAGGCGAGCACGGCGGCGCGGCCTTCGCGAATGACGAGATCGACCAGCTGCAAATCCTGCTTTTCGAACGGAATGGTGCTGTCGAACACGATGACGACGGTTTCGGCGAAGCGGATGGAGCGCAGCGAATCCGCAACAGAGAGCTTTTCCAGCTTCTCCGTCACCTTGGCCTTGCGGCGCATGCCAGCCGTATCGAACATCTTGATGGTGCGGCCGCGCCAGTCCCATTCGACGGAAATACTGTCGCGGGTGATACCGGCTTCGGGGCCGGTCAAAAGGCGATCTTCGCCGAGGAAACGGTTGATCAGCGTCGACTTGCCCGCATTCGGCCGGCCGATGATGGCGACGCGCAGCGGCTTGGTCTCGTCATAGACGGGCTCTTCGTCTTCCTCGTCCTCGCTGCCGGGCTCGCTGCGTGGCAGAACGATATCCGTTTCCGCCTCGTCCACCTCCGGCGGGAAGGCGACGTCTTCGCCGATCGCCTCGACAATGGCGTCGCGCAGGTCGATCATTCCCTGGCCGTGTTCGGCCGAGATCGGGCAAGGATCGCCAAGACCGAGCGTGAAGGCATCATAGAAACCGGCGTCGGAACCGCGCGCTTCGGATTTATTGGCCACCAGCACCACCGGCTTGCCGCGACGTCGCAGCATTTCCGCCAGCGTCTCGTCGGCGGGTGTCAGGCCTGCCTTTGCATCCACGACGAAGAGTGTCACGTCGGCATCGTCGATCGCCGCTTCCGTCTGGGCCCACATGCGGCCCTGAAGCGTTTCCGGCCCGGATTGCTCCAGACCGGCGGTATCGATGATGGTGAAACGCAGGTCGACGAGCTTTGCCTCGCCAGGCCGGCGGTCGCGGGTCACGCCGGGCGTATCATCCACCAGCGCCAGCTTCTTTCCGACGAGACGGTTGAAAAGCGTGGACTTGCCGACATTGGGGCGCCCGACTATGGCGACGGTGAAGCTCATTGATCCTGGTTCCTTGAAGCACGTCTGCCCAAAACGTTACCTGTTTTGGGCAAAGGACATGCGTAAAATAATGCGTTGGATCGCTTTGGCAATGCGAAGATTGTCGGCGCGATCTCGGGCGGGGCAGCGGCGTTAGGCAGCCTTGCCCGAAGCGGTGATGTTATCGAGCATGATCTGCGCGCGATTGGTGACGTTACGCGGCGCCTGCGTGTCGCCGACGATCTGCTCGAACCATTGCTTGGCCTTGGCGAAATCGCCAGCCTTATAGGCGGCAAGACCGAGCGCCTCGCGGGCGGAAGCGCGCATGGTCTGGCCGTCAGTGCTGAGCGGTTCGGCAAGCGCAGCCACCTGATCATAGGTGCCATTATCGACCAGCAGCCAGGCGGCGCGAACCTTGGCGGCATCACGGAAGACCTGCGGCGCGGAATTATCGTTGCCGATCGCGGTGAAGGCGGCGATCGCACCGGCCGCATCGCCCTTCTGTGACAGCAGCGTTGCCGAACGGAACTTCGCCAGAACGGGATAGTTGCCGTGACCGGAGGTTTCGAGATCGGCGAAGGCCTTCAGCGCCTCATCCGTCTTGTTTTCGGAAGCGAGCGTCAGGGCCGCCAGGAACTGATCGCCGGAATTGGAGGCACGGCTGGTGTTCCAGTATTCGTAGATGCCGGCACCGGCGGCACCGAGAACAACGAGGACGGCGGCACCCACGACCACGATACCGTAACGGCCCCAGAAGCGCGACAGCTGCTCGGAGCGGATCTGCTCGTTCACTTCGCGGATAAAGGTATCATTCTCGTTTGCCATCAAATTCTCCGTTACCCGCGCGGAGATCGTGTCCCGATCCATCCGTCCGCGGACATACCAAGCCGCTTACCCGGATCAGCAAAAGTAAGGCCAACCGGGTCATGGTCGGCCTTCTAGCCTATTTTGCCTGATATGTAAGGGGGAAACGTCGATTTCCTACATGGCGATGGGCTGAACGCCGATCAACCATTCGTGCAGTTTCAGGATGAAAGCCCCCCACAGAACGATGCCGCCGACGACCGCCACCAGATCGTAGCGGCTTGAAACGAAGTCCCGGACCACTTTTTCACCTGCCCGCTCCCGGCGCTTCAGCGAAATCCGCATCACCACGCCCCAGGCAAGGAACGACACGAAAAGCAGGATCGAAGACGTTTCGCCATTGGCGAGAAGATGCGCGAGCGCCCAGATTTTGACGGCCAGAATGAGCGGATGTTTGGTCTTCGTTGCGATATGGCCAGCCGGGATAAGGCTGGCCACGAGACAGATCATCGCCAGCAACATCAGGGTAATGGCGATGTGGCTCATCCAGACCGGCGGATACCACAGCATGCCCGTCTTCTGCCGCGCTTCGCCGAAAGCGTAAATGACAAGGCCGAGCGTGATGAGGCTGACGACGGAATAAACGCCCTTGAATGGCCCTTCACCCATCGTCGCGATCATGCGCGCGCGAAACTGCGGTGCGATCACCTTCAGGAGATGGGTGAGCAAAAACAAGGCAAGACAGAGTGCGAGAAAAAGCATGAACACGGCCCCCGGAGTGGAACGAAGCGGCTCAATCACCGCAGTCAAGAACAGGAATTAGGCTGAAAGTCATGAAAACGCCAGACTATTCAAAGCTTCGCCTTATTCCACCCGCAAAAGGCCACGGTGTTCATATGACGGAAGACTGATGTTTCGCCCCTTTGCCGCCTTTTCCCTGTCGCTTCTCGCCGCCCTTCCCGCTTTTGCGCAAGAGGTGCAGAAGCCGAAGCAGCTTGTCATCGTTTCCTTCGACGGTGCGGGCGACAATACCCTGTGGGAAAGAAGCCGGACGACGGCGAAAGAAGTCGGGGCGCATTTCACCTATTTTCTCGCCTGTACGCTGGTGATGGATCGCAGGACCAGCGCCAAGACCTATCAGGGACCGGGCCAGAAGGCCGGCCGCTCCAATGTCGGCTTCGGCCAGTCGCCGGATGAGGTGGAGGCAAGGCTTAGAAACATCTGGGCCGCCTATCGCGAAGGCCACGAGATCGCCAACCACACCTGCGGCCATTTCGACGGCGGGCAATGGACCGCCGAACAGTGGGACGGCGAATTCACCACCTTCACCAGCACGCTGGAAAACGCCTGGCAGATGATCGGCAAGAAGGGCGAGGAGCCCGAAGGCTGGCGCGACATGGTCAAAAAGATCAATGGTTTCCGTGCACCCTATCTGTCGCAGGGTCCGGCGCTGACCGCCGCGCAGAAAAAGCACGGCTTCGTTTACGACGCCACCAGCATCACCAAGGGACCGGAATGGCCAGTGGAGCGGGAAGGCATCCTGCATTTTGGCCTGCCGCTGATACCCGAAGGCCCGGGCAACCGCCCGATCATTGCCATGGATTACAACCTCTTCATCCGCCACTCCGTCGGAGTCGAAACGCCCGATCGCTCGAGCGAGTTCGAAGAGCGCGCCTACACTGCCTTCCGCAACGCTTTCGACAGGCAGTACAATGGCGAACGCATTCCCCTGCAGATGGGCTTTCACTTCGTGAAAATGAATGGCGGCGCCTATTGGAACGCCTATGAAAGGCTGCTGCGCGAGGTTTGCCACAAGACCGATGTCACCTGTGTGAGCTATGCTGAATCCATGCCGATGATCGAGGCGCGCAAGAAGCTGAAGACCGAGGGCTGAAACCTCTTCATGAAAAAAAGGCGGCCGATTGGCCGCCTTTTTGTTTGTCACGGACGGTTGGCCGCCAGTTCACCTTCCTCTGCCTCGCGGCGCAGGTAACGCTCGTCGATATCCGGAAGCGGCTTGTCGTCGATCGCAGCTTCGAAGGCGACGAGGCGTTTGTGGATGGACAGCAGCTCAATGATCGTCGACCAGTAGTTCACCAGATACTGAAAGGAGTTGCTGACCTCGCCGAAGGCCGTCGCAATCTGCTGCCAGATACCCATGGTGATGCGTCCGGCAACGAATGTCGGGATCAGGATGAAGTTCAGGAAGATGGCGTCAAGCTGGCCGTAGGAGTAACGCGCCACGTTGAAATAGAGATAGTGCCAGTACATACGGAAATAGTTCTTACGCACATTGGCGAACAGTTCCCGCACCGTGACGGGATCGGCGCGGTCGGCATGGTCTTCGCCATAGACTAGTTCCTTACGGTAGGCCGCTTCCACGCGCTGGTTGCGGAAGTTAAGCCCGGGCAGCTTGATACCAGCAAGCGCAAGCAGCGCGGTACCGAAAATCGACCAGACGATCGCCAGCCAGAAAAGCGCATGTGGAATGGCGCCGATGACAGGCAGGTCGCCCACATGTTCGGACATGCGGAACAGAAGCGGCAGGAAGACCACCAGCGTCATCACCGAATTGATAAGCGTCACACCCAGCCCTTCGAGAATATTGGCAAACCGCATCGTATCCTCCTGGATACGCTGGGATGCACCCTCGATGTGCCGAAGCTTGTCCCATTTCGACATGTAGTAGTTGTTCATGGCGGTGCGCCAGCGGAATACATAGTGGTTGGTGAAGAAGGCGGTCACGACGTTCATCACCACCCCGACGGCGCCGATCTCAAGGAACTTGAGCTGATAATCGTAGAACTGCGCGGCGGTCACGTCGCCCTGCTTTGCAAGCGCGTTCTGTAGAAGATCGAAGAACGGGCCGCGCCAGTTGTTCAGCGCCACCGAAACCTGCACCGCAAAATAGGCGATGAAGATGATGAATGCCGAGCCCCAGATGGACCATGCGGTCCATGGGTGATCCTTGGCGATGATCTGCCATGTAACACCGAATATGGCGACGAAGATCGTGAAATAGAGATAGAACCAAAGATTGTCAGGCGAGAAGAAATAAGCAAGCCCGATCGGCGCGGTCTGTCCGGGCGCCAGTGGCGGCAGGCCGATGGCCGCACCGATCTGCGGGCCGACACTGTACCAGACAACGATACACACGATTGTCCACAGCGCGGCCGACGTGAAGAACAATTTCGGTTTGGGAAAGAAGGAATGAAACACGTTTCGAACTCACGCGCGTTTGAAATCAGCCATTATTGGCGAAGCACTAGATTGCCCGAACCTAGGGCAGAAATTTGTGCACAGCAACGGCGAAGCGCTGACCTTAACAAGATGTAAGGCAGAGTCCGTGGACGATACCCAGCGGAAACGCAGGATGAAAGGGGAAGAGACGGCGGCCCGCGGCCTTAACCACGCCGCTCCGTGGCGAGCACCGGCAGCATCAGCAGAATGCTGACGATGAGCACGGCGGAGGCGAGAACGCTGGGCGCGGTAAAACTTCCCGTCGCCTCGGCAATCCAGCCGGCGGCAAGCGGCCCGACGATCTGGCCCGTCCCGAAAGCGGCTGTCATCAGCGCAAAGGCGCGACGCGGGCTCGGACCCGCAAATTCCCGGCCGAGCTGTAGCCCGTAAGCGGTGATGACCATGAAGGTCAGCCCCAGGAGCAGACCGCCCATGAGCACACCGGACACGGGCGGCAGCATCACGGAGGCGAAGACGCCGACGGCTTCCACGGCAAGAACGATCACGAAAGCACGTTTCAGCCCCTGCGCCCTCAATAGCGGCTTCCAGAGGAACAAGGATACCGCAGCGGCGCAGCCGGTGATGAACCAGGCGAGGAACTCCACGAAAACACCGGCTGCTGCCATGCGCGCTATCGCCACGATGAAGGTGGCTGTGATGACATAACCGAAGCCAAAAAGACCGTAGGCCAACGTCGTCAGGAAAAGCGGTCGTGTCCAGCTGAGCGGCGGTTCCGTCACCGCGGAAGCATGCCGCGGCGGGCCTGCCGGCAATATCCTGAAGACGAGCATAAAGGTCAGGAAGGAGAAGACGGCGCCGGCGATCCATTCCTCCCGCCACGAGGCGCCACCCCCATCGAACACGACACCGATGAGATAGACCGCAAGCGAGGAGATTGCGATCCCCGCGCCAACGCCACCATAATGCAACGCCTGGATATTGTCCCTGCCGGCCTTGACGGCATGGCCGATAACGATCTGCGAGGTGAAGATCATGGTCAGCGCACTGGCTATTCCGGCAAGAAACCGGATGACTGTGAAAGCGGCGACGGAATTGAAAGCCGCCATCGCCAACAAAAGCGCTCCGGTTGCAAACAGGCCGCTCAGCGCCACCAGCCTTTCCCGTCCCGAGCCCCATGAATAGGCGGCGAGAACCGCACCCGCCAGATAACCGGCAAAGTTACCAGCCGCCACGATCCCCGCATCCCCCGCAGACAGGGGCACGTTCGCCATCATGCCGGGCAGGATCGGCGTAAAGGAAAAACGGCCGAAGCCCATGGCGGAGGCCATCATCAGGGCACCGGCGAAACCGAGCGCTGTCAGATGTCTGGCGGAAAGTGGCTTGTCGATGCTCATGCATGGCTTATCGCAACGGGGAGGATAAGGGACAAGCGAGTTATTTTGATCGGCGTTATAAGCGGTCGTTATCGGTCAAGCGGTGAGCATCGAGGGTGCCACTTATTTCCTCTCCCCGCCGGGGAGAAGGTGGCTCGAAGGGTCGGATGAGGGGGCCAGGTTGCCCCCTCATCCCGCTGCCGCGAATTTCTCCCCTCGGGGAGAAGAAACAATCGGCACGCGCCCGCTCCGGCAGCGAAAACAAGGCGGCAAAGGAGGCGTCGTCAGTCCGCGAGCGTCAGCACCAGCGGCCCGTTCTTGGTCGCGACCACGGTGTGTTCATATTGCACCGTCGGCGCGCTCGGATCGCTATAGAGCGTCCACGGATCATCATCGCCGTCTTCCGCCCAGTAAGCCCCCGTCGAAAGAAATGGCTCGACAGTGAAGACCATGCCTTCCTGCATGATGCGCCGCTCATCCTTGTCCGGCCAGGTCGCCAGTTCCTTCGGCTCCTCGTGCAGCGAACGGCCAATGCCATGGCTCGCCAGATTGGTGATCAGCGTGTAGCGGTTTTTCTTGGCGAAAGCGCCGATGGCGTTACCGATATCGGCAAAGGGACGGCCGGTCTTGACCTGCTGCAGGCCTGTCCACATGGCGCGCTTGCCATCGCGGCACAGCCGCTCGATTTCCTTTTTGACCGGCGGCACGGCGAAAGACGAACCCGTGTCGCCGAAAAAACCGTTTTTCACGGCCGAGACATCGATATTGACGAGGTCGCCCGCCTTGATAATGCGCGCTCCCGGAATGCCGTGGGCCACTTCCTCGTTGACGCTGATGCAGGTCGCACCGGGAAACTTGTAGCAGAACTCCGGCGCCGATTCCGCATCGTTATCCTCGAGCACCTTGCGGCCGATGGCATCCAGTTCGGCCGTGGTGATGCCCGGTTCCAGCGCATCCGCCATGGTCTGCATGGCAACGGCGCATATGCGGCCGATATCCTTCAGCATGACCAGTTCTTCGTCGGTGGAGATAACCATATGTCTTTCCGTCATTGTGAATGGCGGGTCTCGTGGCGCCCGCCTTGGTAATCATGAGGCCGTGGCTTTCACCGGATCGGCGCTCCCCGTCAATTCTTTTCTGACGATCGGAGCGACTTTCGTACCATAAAGCTCGATGCCGCGCATGATCTGATCATGTGGCATCAGGCCGATGGCCATCTGCAGCAGGAAGCGATCATTCCTGAATACCCCATGCGCCTTGATGATCTTTTCTGCCACCAGCTCCGGCTCGCCGAGAAAAAGATTGCCTTCCGGGCCACGCGCTGCATCGAAATGGGCGCGGTTGGTCGGCCCCCAGCCGCGCTCGCGGCCGATGCGGTTCATCACCTCCGCCTGCGGACCGTAAAACTGATCGGCCGCCTTGTCGGTGGTATCGGCAATGAAGCCATGCACGTTGATGCTGGTGCGCAGTGTCGTCTTGTCCTGACCGGCCCGCCGGGCAGCCTCGTGGTAGAGATCGAAGAGCGGCGCGAACCGGCGATATTCGCCCCCGATAATGGCGAGCGCTACCGGCAGCCCCATGGCGCCGGCGCGGGCGACCGATTGCGGCGTGCCGCCAACGGCGATCCAGACAGGCAGACGTTCCTGCAGCGGTCGCGGATAAACGCCCCGACCGTTGATGGCCGGGTGCTTGGTGCCCGACCAGGTGACGATTTCCTGTTCGCGCAGCGCCAGCAGCAGATCGAGCTTTTCGGCAAACAGCACGTCGTAATCTTCCAGATCATAACCGAACAGCGGATAGGATTCGATGAAGGAGCCGCGCCCCGCCATGATCTCGGCACGGCCGTTCGACAGGAGATCGACGGTGGAAAACTGCTGGAACACGCGAACGGGATCATCCGAACTCAGCACCGAAACGGCGCTCGTCAGACGTATGTTCTTCGTCTTCACCGCCGCCGCAGCAAGCACGGTGGAGGGCGAGGACACAACATAGTCCGGGCGGTGATGTTCGCCGAGCCCGAACACATCGAGACCTACCTGGTCGGCAAGTTCGATTTCCTCCAGAAGCTCCCTGAGCCGGCGCGCGCCTTCCGGCCCCCGGCCATCGGCGGGGTTCGGGTTGACATCCGCGAAAGTGTAAAGACCGAGTTCCATGAACATACCTCTGTTTGCCTGTCCGAGAGATAGGGACTGAGGCCCCCGCAGACAAACGCATAATATGGAAGTTTAGCTTCGAAAAAATGGATGGGCGCCGCCGGATCCGTGTCCTGTGACCCCGGACAGAAATGGCGATTGCCAGCCTGCCTTCTTGGGCATACGCTGGTTAAATATGTGCGAAGTAATGCAAAAAGGGGAAAGCATGCATCGGACAGTTATCGTGACAGGCTCCACGAGCGGCATCGGCCTTGCCATTGCCCAGAGATTTGCAAGGGAGGGCGCAAATGTCGTGCTGAACGGTTTCGGCGACGAGGACGAGATCGAAAAACTCCGTCTGGTGCTGGAAGCCGAAAGCGGCGGGCGCGTGCTTTACCATCCCGCAGACATGACGAAACCGGACGAGATCGCCGATCTCATCCAGTCGTCGCACGATAAGCTCGGCTCGGTCGACGTGCTCATCAACAATGCCGGCATCCAGCATATCGCGCCCATCGAGGAGTTTCCGACGGAAAAATGGGACTGGATCATCGCCATCAATCTGACCAGTTCCTTCCATACCATGCGCGCCGCGATACCGCTGATGAAGAAGGCTGGCAAAGGCCGCATCATCAACATTTCCTCGGCCCATGGCCTCGTCGCCTCGCCGTTCAAATCGGCCTATGTGGCCGCAAAACACGGCATCATGGGCCTGACGAAAACGGCGGCGCTGGAGCTTGCGCAGACCGGGGTGACCGTCAACGCCATCTGTCCCGGTTATGTGCTCACCCCGCTGGTGGAAAAACAGATACCTGAGATGGCCAAGGTGCGTGGCATCAGCGAAGAGGCGGTGAAGAACGACGTGATGCTGGAATTGCAGGCGACGAAGCAATTCGTCACCGTCGATGATGTCGCGACCGCGGCCATATTCCTGGCCAGCGACGCCGCCAGCAACATCACCGGCACGCATATTTCCGTCGACGGTGGATGGACGGCACAATAATCGCCAAATTTTCTTTCCGTTATGGAAAGAATGAATTGCCAAAACGGAAATCGATATGCCTGCCGGGGCGTGCATAGATGAACAACAAGAAACCGGCTCGGCGGCCGGACAAAAAGCAAGGCATTGCATGAACGACGCGATCAGCTTCATCCTCAACAGCGAAACGATCTCGCTTAGGGATTTCGGACCGACAGACACGCTTCTCGATTACCTCCGCATCAGCAAGCGGTTGACCGGGACCAAGGAAGGCTGCGCGGAAGGCGACTGCGGCGCGTGCACGGTGCTGGTCGGGCGGCTGCTGGACGGTTCGCTGCGTTATGAAAGCGTCAATGCCTGCATCCGTTTTCTGGGCTCGCTGCACGGCACCCATATCGTGACAGTGGAGCATCTGGCAGCCCGCGACGGCACGTTGCATCCCGTGCAGCAGGCCATGGTGGATTTCCACGGCTCGCAATGCGGCTTTTGCACGCCGGGCTTCATCATGTCGCTTTACGGCCTGTGGCTGACCAGCGAAAACCCAGGCCGCGCCGATATCGAGAAGGCGCTGCAAGGCAATCTCTGTCGGTGCACGGGTTACGAGCCGATCGTGAAGGCCGCCGAAAAAATCGCTGCCGCCCGCCCGAGCGCCCTGTTCGACCCGCTGCAACGGGACCGCACCGATATCATGGCACGGCTTTGGGCGATCCGCGAAAACGAGACTATCACGATCGTCAGCGGCGAAGACCGCACCATAATTCCGGCAACGCTTGCTGATCTTACCGAAATCTACGCCGCGGAGCCGAAAGCAACCATCGTTGCCGGCTCAACCGATGTCGGCCTGTGGGTGACGAAGCAGATGCGGGCGCTGAACCCTGTCATTTTCATCAACAATCTCGGCGACCTGCAGACCATCACGGTGGGGGAAGACGGTATCACGCTCGGCGCGGGCGTCACCTACAGCCAGGCCTTCAAGACCATCGCAGAGCATTTCCCGCCGCTTGCCCGGTTGTTCGATCGTCTCGGCGGCGAGCAGGTGCGCAACATGGGCACCATCGGCGGCAACATCGCCAATGGCTCGCCTATCGGAGATACACCGCCGGCGCTGATCGCGCTTAACGCGACGCTGACCCTGCGTTCTTCCTCGGGAAACCGCAGCCTGCCGCTGGAAAGCTATTTCGTCGATTACGGCAAACAGGACCGGCTGAGCGGCGAATTCGTCGAAAAGCTCTTGATTCCGTTCCAGAAGCCGGAAAGCCACTATGCCGTCTACAAAATTTCCAAACGCCGCGACGAGGATATTTCCGCGCTGTGCGGAGCGTTCAATCTGACGCTTGATGCTGAGGGCGCAGTCGAAGACATCCGCATCGCCTTCGGCGGCATGGCCGGTACGCCGAAACGCGCTGCACATCTGGAGGCGGCGCTTCTCGGTAAAGCCTGGTCACAGGAAACAATCGATGCCGCGCGCGATGCGCTGGACGAGGATTTCACACCGCTGACCGACTGGCGTGCGACCGCCGAATATCGGCAATTGACGGCCAAGAATTTGTTGACACGGTTTTTCCTCGAGACATCAGGGGAAAAGCAGGAACTTGCCCGCTTCTCGCTGGAGGAGGCGTGATCATGGACACCACAAGCTTCGACAAGACCAAGACCGAAATCGACGGCCCGATGCACACCTCACTCCGGCACGATTCCGCCCACAAGCACGTGACGGGCAGCGCCGAATATATCGACGATATTCCCGAACCCGCGGGCCTCATCCACGGCGCGCTGGGCATGGCGGACCGTGCCCACGCGGAAATTGTGTCGATGGACCTCTCGGAGGTCGAGGCAACACCGGGCGTGCTTTGGGTGATGACAGGCAAGGACGTGCCAGGCGAAAACGATGTCTCCTCGGGCGGCCGTCACGACGAACCGCTGCTGGCCGAAACCAAGGTCGAATTCCACGGCCAGCCGATCTTCGCGGTCTTCGCCGAGACGCGCGATATTGCTCGCAAGGCCGCCCGGAAAGCAAAGATCACCTATAAGGATCTGCCGCATTTCACCGACATCGATACAGCGATTGAAAATGGCGGCGCGCTCGTCATCGATCCGATGACGCTGAAGCGTGGCGATGCGAAGCTGGAAATGGATGTCGCGCCACGCCGCCTCACCGGCACGATGCGGATCGGCGGACAGGAGCATTTTTATCTCGAAGGTCACATCGCCATGGCCGTGCCGGGAGAGGATGACGAGGTGACGGTGTGGAGTTCCACCCAGCATCCGAGCGAAATCCAGCACATCGTCAGCCACATCCTGCAGGTGCCATCCAATGCCGTCACCGTGCAGGTGCGCCGCATGGGCGGCGGCTTCGGTGGCAAGGAAACGCAGGGCAACCAGTTCGCCGCTCTCTGCGCCATCGCCGCCAAGAAGCTGAACCGGGCTGTGAAAATCCGGCCCGACCGCGACGAGGACATGACGGCGACAGGCAAACGCCACGATTTCCGCGTCGATTACGAGCTGGGCTTCGATGATGAGGGCCGCATCCACGCCGTCGATGCCACCTATGCCGCCCGCTGCGGTTTTTCTTCCGATCTGTCCGGCCCGGTCACGGACCGCGCGCTGTTCCATGCGGATTCCAGCTATTTCTATCCGCATGTGCACCTCACCTCGCGGCCGCTGAAAACCCACACCGTCTCCAACACCGCCTTTCGCGGTTTCGGCGGCCCGCAGGGCATGCTGGGGGCGGAACGTTTTATCGAAGAAATCGCCTATGCCGTCGGCAAGGACCCACTCGATATCCGCAAGCTGAATTTCTACGGCGAGACCGGTTCAGGCCGCACCACGACGCCCTATCATCAGGAAGTCGAGGACAACATCATCGCCCGCGTCGTCGAGGAGCTGGAAGCATCCAGCGAATACCGCGCGCGCAGGCAGGCCATTGTCGAGTTCAACAAGACCAGCCCGATCATCCGCAAGGGCATCGCGCTGACCCCTGTCAAATTCGGCATCTCCTTCACCATGACCGCCTTCAACCAGGCCGGCGCGCTGGTGCATATCTATAATGACGGCTCCATCCATCTGAACCATGGCGGCACCGAAATGGGCCAGGGCCTCTACACCAAGGTGGCGCAGGTGGTGGCCGATGCCTTCCAGGTGGATATCAACAGGGTGAAGATAACAGCCACCACCACAGGCAAGGTGCCGAACACCTCAGCCACCGCCGCCTCGTCAGGCACCGACCTTAACGGCATGGCCGCTTATGACGCCGCCCGCCAGATCCGCGAGCGGCTGATCAAATTCGCTGCCGAAAACTGGAACGTGCCGGAAGAGGAAGTCGTCTTCCTGCCGAACCGGGTACGGATCGGCCTCGAAGAAATCGCCTTCAACGACTTCATCAAAAAGGCCTATTTCGCCCGCGTGCAGCTTTCCGCCGCCGGTTTTTACAAGACGCCGAAAATCCACTGGGATCGCGCCGCGGGACGCGGCACGCCGTTTTATTATTTCGCCTATGGCGCGGCGTGCTCGGAAGTATCGATCGATACGCTGACCGGCGAATATCTGATGGAACGTACCGATATCCTCCACGATGTCGGCAAGTCGCTCAACCCGGCCATCGATATCGGCCAGATCGAGGGCGCCTTCGTGCAGGGCATGGGCTGGCTGACCACGGAGGAATTGTGGTGGGACGGCAAGGGGCGGCTGCGCACCCACGCGCCTTCCACCTACAAGATCCCGCTCGCCTCCGACCGGCCGAAGAGCTTCAACGTCAGGCTGGCGGAATGGTCGGAAAATGCCGAACCCACCATTGGCCGCTCCAAGGCCGTGGGCGAACCGCCCTTCATGCTGGCCATCTCGGTTCTCGAAGCCCTCTCCATGGCCGTCGCTTCCGTGGCAGATTACAAAGTCTGCCCACGCCTCGACGCGCCAGCGACGCCGGAGCGGGTGCTGATGGCGGTGGAACGGTTGAAGAAGGTTTGAGGGAGGACGTACCCATGCGGCCGAGCCCCCTCATCCGTCCCTTCGGGCCACCTTCTCCCCGTCGGGGAGAAGAAAGATGCCGCATCGCCTCACCCTTCCTGCAAGCACGTAAGATGGACGGAGCCAGTTCTCCGGGTTTCTTCTCCCCGCCGGGGAGAAGGTGGCGCGCAGCGCCGGATGAGGGGGCCAGCCCCAATGCCTGACGCCTCCCTCTCCACTTTCCTCCCCCGCTACACCTCCACAATCCTCGTGGAAATCGAAGCCGTGAAAGGCTCGTCACCGCGCGAGGCCGGCACCTTCATGCTGGTCAGCCAGGAGGCCATCTGGGAAACCATCGGCGGCGGCCAGTTCGAATATATGGCCATAGACCATGCCCGCGCCATGCTGCGCAGCGGTGTTGCCGAAGACCGCATGGATATCCCGCTCGGCCCCGAAATCGGCCAATGCTGCGGCGGGCGCACGCTCCTGCGCTTTCGGCTGGTCACGGCGGATATTGCCGCCGCGCTCGAGGCAAGGCAAAAGGGCGAAGCTGAGCAGCAGCCCGCCGTTTTCATTTTTGGTGCCGGCCACGTGGGCAAGGCGCTGGCTGAGGCCCTGTCGCTGCTGCCCCTGACCCTGACCGTGATCGAAACACGCGAAAACGAGCTGCGCGATCTTCCGTCGGCAGCGGCGTCCATACTCACCCCCATGCCGGAAGCATTCGTTCGGAAAATCCCGGCAAATGGGGCCGCGGTCATCGTCACCCACGATCATGCACTCGATTTCATGATCGCGAAGGAGGCGCTCGCCCGCAACGATCTCGCCTATGTCGGCATGATCGGCTCGAAGACCAAACGCGCTACCTTTGCCCATTGGCTGGAGCGGGAAGACGAGCCGCCTTCCCGCCTTGCGAAACTCACCCTGCCCATCGGCGGCAGCAGCGTCAGGGACAAGCGTCCCGCCGTTATAGCGGCCCTTGTGGCAGCCGAGTTGCTTCAAGCATTTTCCGCTGCCGAAACCCGCCGCAGCGGTAATCAATACGGCCATCCTCAAGGCCTAGATCTCGCTTGAGCGCGTCCGGCAGGCTTTCATCCGCCAGATTGTCGGGTTGGAGGCTCTCTAGGATAAACCTTTCCGCTGTCCGCAGGCCCGCGCGCAGGCGGGACAACGCGCGCAAGAGTGCTGTGCGCATGTTCGTCTCCGTTCAAAAATGTCAGAAGCTCAGTTGATGAATTGCGCTAAAAATGCTCTGATTTCCGAATAAAAACCAATGAAACCTTCGGCAATTGGCATAAAGAGAACTTATCCATGAAAATGTCACGCCAGTTCCCCCTGAATGCCCTGCGGGTGTTCGAAGCCGCCGCAAGACACAAGAGCTTCACCAAGGCCGGCGAGGAATTGGGCATGACGCAGACGGCAGTCAGCTATCAGGTGAAACTGCTGGAGGAGAATATCGGAGAGCCGCTCTTCATAAGAAGGGCGCGGCAAGTCTCGCTGACCGAGGCTGGAGAAAAATTAGCGCCGAAAGTTGCGGAAGCCTTTAATACCTTAAAGGAGGCTGTCGATAGCGTGCGCGACACGCCCGACGCAACGCTGACAATCCACTCAACCGCCACCTTTGCGTCGCGCTGGCTTTCTCGGCATCTGGGCGCTTTCCAGCTTGAACATCCCTCAATCGCGGTGCGGCTTGATACATCGAGCTCACTGATCGATTTTTCCCAATCAGACTGCGATGTCGCCATTCGCTGGAGCAAAGATAACGGTAAAGGGCTGATCTACCATCAACTGCTGCGCGGCGTTTATACGCCGATGCTGCACCCAAGTCTTGCTGACAGCATCGGCGGATTGCACAAACCGGAAGATCTGCTGCGCCTGCGCATCATTGATCCCGGCGATATCTGGTGGAGCCAGTGGTTTCAGGAAGTGGGCGTTGAAAATCCCGGTCTCGACCGTTATCCCCGCAGCCGTCTCAATGTGCAGGCCTTCGAGGCCGCAGCGGCGATCGCCAGCCAGGGCGTCGCAATGCTCACCCCGGAACTCTATGCCGATGAGATTGCGCTCGGCCGCCTTTATCAACCCTTCGAGCATCTTAGCAGCGAGGGCAAGAACTACTGGCTGGTCTACCCCGAAAACCGCCGGAACATTCGCAAGATAAGGCTGTTCCGCGACTGGATTTTGAAGCGGATCGAGGAAAGCCGGCCGCAGCAGCAGCCTCAATACCCCATATCCGGCGCATAAAAGCACCGCGGCGTATCCTCATCCGGAAACAGACAGAGGTGGTACTCGCCGTCTTCGGATCGACGCGCCTGACTCTGGGACCAGTTGAAAACGTGACGTCGCGTGACCATGCGGTGATCGCCGGGCGCAAGCGAGACCTCGTAACCATCAGACGTCACCCGAACGCTGCGCGTCGGGATCATCTGGCAGTCGCCGGTTTCGGCATCGCCGTTGCAGCAGTAGCTTTCATATTTGAATCCCTTGTGGGATTCATGGGCAAGCGCGGTGGCGCTGAATGCAAAAAGCAGAAAAAGAACCGTCAGAACAAGGCGCATCGGCACGGTCTCCGTTGAGAACAACGGCGGCAGCCGGAAGATCATTGCGTCCCTTAACTTAAAATCTCATATCACTCACACCCGGACACAATGGCACCGGGAACTGCGACACCTGCCCCCTGATCTGCTCCGCCCAAGGTTCGCAGCGCCCGCTTTCGGAAAAACCGCCAGCGAAACATGTCATGGGAGCCCTGCGCATCGGCGCGAGAGTCCACAGCCTGATATTCTAACACATCAGCAGGCTGCACACAGGATCATAGCTGAGTCGCCTTAGCCAGCTAAGCACAAACTCAACGACAGGATAGACCGTTTCCAGCTTTCGAGGGCTTGATCGCCCAGCCGGAACGGACCGGCCCAGGATTGCAGACACAACCGCTTTGCATTGTGAACAATCTCTGCCAGGTCTCTGCTTTTCCCTTCCCTAAAGGCCAAATTTCTCGCAAGGTGCGCTGCACAAGGATCAGGGGAACCGCATGTACGAATACGCCATTGCGTGGGAATGGATGGCCTTTGCCGTCCGCTGGCTCCACGTCATCACCGCCATCGCCTGGATTGGCTCATCCTTTTATTTCATCGCGCTCGATCTCGGGCTGGTCAAACGGCCGCATCTGCCGCCGGGGGCCTATGGCGAGGAGTGGCAGGTGCATGGCGGCGGCTTTTACCACATCCAGAAATATCTGGTCGCCCCTGCCCAGATGCCCGAGCACCTGACATGGTTCAAATGGGAAAGTTACGTCACCTGGCTTTCCGGCTTCGCCATGCTCTGCATCGTTTATTATGGCGGGGCGGACCTGTTCCTCATCGACCATTCCGTACTTGATCTCACCCAGTTCCAGGCCATCGCCCTGTCGCTGGCATCGCTCGCCATCGGCTGGCTGTTTTATGATTTCCTCTGCAAATCGCCGCTCGGCAACAATACCTGGGGCCTGATGATCGTGCTTTATGTCGCGCTGGTGGCGATGGCCTGGGGTTACACGCAGGTCTTCACCGGTCGCGCCGCCTTCCTGCATCTGGGTGCGTTTACCGCCACCATCATGTCGGCGAACGTCTTTTTCATCATCATCCCCAACCAGAAGATCGTCGTCGCAGACCTGATCGCCGGGCGAACGCCGGACCCGAAATACGGCCGCATCGCCAAACAGCGCTCGCTGCACAACAACTACCTGACTCTGCCCGTCATCTTCTTCATGCTGTCGAACCATTATCCGCTGGCTTTTGCCACGCAGTTTAACTGGATCATCGCAGCGCTGGTGTTCCTGATGGGCGTTACCATCCGCCACTGGTTCAACACCACCCATGCCCGCAAGGGCAAGCCGACATGGACATGGCTTGCGACCGCCCTCATCTTCATCGTCATCATGTGGCTTTCCACCGTGCCGAAAGTGCTGACCGGCGAACAGGAAGAGAAGGCTGCCACCCTCTCACCCATGCAGCAGCAATTCGTCAGCGATGCCCATTTTACCAAGGCCCGTGACGTCGTTCAGGGTCGCTGTTCCATGTGCCATGCCGCCGAGCCGGCGTGGGAAGGCGTGCCGTTCACGCCGAAATCGGTGAAGCTCGAAACTGACGAACAGATCGCCGCCCATGCGCGTGAAATCTATTTGCAAGCCGGGCGCAGCCATGCCATGCCTCCCGGCAACATCACCGCCATCACCCCGGATGAGCGCAAGGTGCTAACCGCATGGTATGAAAGTGCGGTTTCCGGGGCTGGAAAAGCCGAAGGAAAGACTGAATGAGCCTGGTTCTGCTGCGTGGCCGCCTGCTGAGCTTCCGCCGCGCGCCGCTCGCAATCGACGATACGCAAAGCTATCTCTATATTGAAGATGGCGGCCTGCTTCTCGAAGACGGCAAGATCGCCGCCATCGGCGAATACGCCGATATCCGTAAGACAGCACCCGAAGACGTCGAGGAAAAGGACCACCGCCCGCACCTTATCGTGCCGGGCCTCATCGACATGCACCTGCATTTCCCGCAAATGCAGGTCATCGGCTCCTATGCCGCCAACCTGCTGGAATGGCTGAACACCTATACCTTCCCGGAAGAATGCCGCTTCGTCGAAACCGCGCATGCTCAACGCATCGCCACGCATTTTTACGACGAGCTTCTGCGCCACGGCACGACAACGGCCGCCGCCTATTGCTCCGTGCACAAAACCTCCGCCGACGCCTTCTTCGCGGAAGCCATGAAGCGCAACATGCTGATGGTCGGCGGCAAGGTGATGATGGACCGCAATGCCCCGCAGGGCCTGCTGGATACGCCGGAAACTTCCTATGACGAGACACGCCAGGTCATCGCCGACTGGCACGGCAAGGGCCGCAACCACGTCGCCATCACCCCGCGCTTCGCCATCACTTCCACGCCGAAACAGATGGAAGCAGCACAGGCGCTGGCGCAGGAGTTTCCCGATCTCTTCATCCAGACGCATCTGTCTGAAAATCTGGACGAGATCAAATATACCTGCGAGCTTTACCCTGAAGCGACCGACTACACCGACATCTATGTGCGTTACGGCCTGATGGGCAAAAAGACCCTTCTCGGCCATGCCATTCATTTGTCCGATCGCGAGGCGGATGTGCTGTCGGAAACCGGCGCGGTGGCAGTGCATTGCCCCACATCGAACCTCTTCATCGGCTCCGGCCTCTTCCCGATGAAAAAGCTGCAAAGGCGCGAAAAGCCTGTTCGTATCGCGGTTGCCACCGATATCGGCGGCGGATCGAGCTATTCCATGCTGCGCACCATGGACGAGGCGTACAAGATCCAGCAATTGCTGGGCGAACGTCTCAACCCGCTGGAAAGCTGGTATCTGATGACCCGTGGTAATGCCGAAGCGCTCTCCATGGTCGACCGCATTGGCACGTTGGAGGCCGGCACGGATGCCGACATCACGGTGCTGAACGCCTCCTCGACGTCAGCCATGGCCCTGAAGATGGAGGTGGTCAAAAGCCTCACGGAAGAACTCTTCCTGATGCTGACCATGGGCGACGACCGCACAGTGGTAGAGACCTATGTGGCCGGCCAGCCGATGAAGAGCGTGCTGGCATAGTTCGGCTGCGGCCGAAACATAAAGCGGCTAACTCGTTTACATCCGTCACCTATTGGATCGAGCGTGTGCCGCTAGTTTCTTCTCCCCCCGGGGAGAAGGTGGCCCGAAGGGTCGGATGAGGAGGCAACGTTGCCGGATTTCGGAGAGCTTGCCCCCTCATCCCGCTGCCGCGACCTTCTCCCCGGCGCGGAGAAGAAACTAGCGGCACTCGCTCGCTCCACATGATTGCCTGACGCCATTTCGGCCGAATGCGAATGACCTCTGGAGTGCCCGGTGCCGAACCTAGACACAACCACCCTGCTGATGATCCTCACAACATTCATCGTTGCCGGCATCGTCAAGGGCGTGACCGGCATGGGGCTGCCGACTGTTGCGATGGGCGTGCTCGGCCTCTTCATGCCTCCGGTCATCGCCGCCGGCCTGCTCATCCTGCCCTCGTTCATCACCAATATCTGGCAATTGCTGGCCGGGCCTGATTTCCGGGCCATCGTGAAGCGGCTGTGGCCGATGATGATCGCCATTGCGCTTGGCACCCTTATCGGTATCCGGCTGATGACGGCGGGCACCGGCGTCTGGACCACCTCAGCGCTCGGCCTGTGCCTCGCGGTTTACGCAGCCTACAGCCTGCTTGCCAGACCGATCTCGATACCGGCAAGGCTGGAACCAAAACTCTCCCCCATCATGGGGTTGGTGACGGGCCTTCTGACCGGCGGCACCGGAATTTTCGTCGTACCCGCTGTGCCCTATATCCAGTCGCTGGGTTTTAGCCGAGACGATCTGGTGCAGGCACTCGGCCTTTCCTTCACCATTTCCACCCTTGCACTTGCCGCCGGTCTCGCTTCGCAGAATGCTTTTCATGTCGAGCATCTGTCGCTTTCCGCATTCGCCGTCCTGCCAGCGCTTCTCGGCATGTGGCTTGGCCAGAAAATCCGCCATATCGTTAGCCCGGCGACATTTCGGCGCTGGTTCCTCATCTGCCTGCTCGTGCTTGGCTGCGAACTATCCCTGCGCGCTTTTTGGTGAAACAAGAACGACGATTTCGATGTCGCAACCGTGCTATTCATGTTAAGTGAAGCCATCATTCAAATGTGAAGGCTTTATCCATGGGCAAAATCCTGACCATAGCTGACCTGAAAAACCAGGCGCAGCGCCGTGTGCCGAAAATGTTCTTTGACTATGCCGATAGCGGCGCGTGGACGGAAAGCACCTACCGCGCCAATGAGGATGATTTTGCCAAGATAAAGCTGCGCCAGCGCGTGCTGGTGGATATGACCGACCGATCGCTCGCCACCGAAATGGTCGGCGAGAAAGTCTCTATGCCGGTAGCGCTTTCCCCTACGGGCCTTACGGGCATGCAGCATGCCGATGGCGAAATGCTGGCTGCCAAGGCGGCGGAGGAATTCGGCGTGCCTTTCACGCTCTCCACCATGAGCATCTGCTCCATCGAGGATGTGGCCTCCGTCACTTCGAAACCCTTCTGGTTCCAGCTTTATGTGATGAAGGACCGCGACTTCGTCAACAACCTCATTGACCGCGCCAAGGCCGCCGGGTGCTCGGCGCTGGTGCTGACGCTCGACCTGCAGATCCTTGGCCAGCGGCACAAGGATCTGCGCAACGGCCTCTCGGCCCCGCCGAAATTCACCCCGAAACATATCTGGCAGATGGCGACCCGGCCCAAATGGTGCCTGGACATGGCGCGGACCAAGCGCCGCAGCTTCGGTAACATCGTCGGCCACGCCAAGAACGTCTCCGACCTCTCGTCGCTCTCTTCCTGGACGGCCGAGCAGTTCGATCCGCGTTTATCCTGGAAAGACGTTGAATGGATCAAGGAACGCTGGGGCGGCAAACTTATCCTCAAGGGCATTCTTGACGAGGAAGACGCCCGCGCTTCGCTCGATACCGGCGCCGACGCCATCATCGTCTCCAACCATGGCGGCCGCCAGCTCGACGGCGCGCACTCCTCCATCGCCATGCTGCCGAAAATCGTCGATGCCGTTGGCGACAGGGTCGAGGTGCACATGGATGGCGGCATCCGCTCCGGTCAGGATGTGCTGAAGGCCGTGGCACTTGGCGCAAAGGGCACCTATATCGGCCGGCCCTTCCTCTACGGCCTCGGTGCGGATGGCAAGCAGGGCGTGACGACAGCGCTCGAGATCATCCGCAAGGAAATGGATGTCAGCATGGCGCTCTGCGGCAAGCGGCTGATTACCGATGTGGATCGCAGCATTCTGGCGTGATGTCAGAAGGCAGAAGTTCCGGCGTGACAACCGCAGCTCGCAGACCTCTCTACCGTCACGCCGGACTAGATCGGCATCCAGCCGCGGCGCGTCTGCGCCGCGAAAGAGTCTCTCGCGATCAAAGACTTGATCGCGCCGGATCCTGGCTCAAGGCCGGGATGACGGCGGTCGGTATAGCCTTCGCGCTACACCACCCAGCCCCTCAATGCCCGACCGTCTTCGAAAACACGTTCACGATCACCACGCCGGTGATGATGAAGCCGAGGCCGATGACGGCGGCAATATCCAGCGTCTGGCGGAACACGAAATATCCGATGCCGGAAATCAGCACGATGCCAAGCCCGCTCCAGATCGCGTAGGCCACGCCGACCGGCAGCGCCCGCAGCGTAAACGACAGAAGATAAAAGGCTGCACCGTAAAACAACGCCATCAGCACTGTCGGTACTAGCCTGGTGAACTGCTGCGATTGCTGCAGGAAGGAGGTGGCGATTACCTCGCAGACAATGGCTGCGACAAGCGCGCCATAAGTGAAGACCGCGGTATTCATCGTCACGTATCCTTCTTCGTCTGGGCGATCATCCGGGCCCTCAGAGCCGCCCTGTCGCCACCCGCTTTGCCATCGTCGGCCAGCAGATCGGCAAACCAGATGCCGTCGGCAGCCAGCCGCACCATCTCCAGTACCACCCCGTCATCCGTTTCTTTATGACGGACAAGACGACCCTCGATCCAGCTGTTCCACATACGTCGAAGCGACGGTTCGCCGACCATCGAAACGGAGATCGCTGCCCATTGCCGACCCGAATCCCTGCCCCGATCAGAGAAAACCGCGTTTACATAGGCCCGCGTAAAGCTTCCAGAAGCTTCACGATCCTGTGAGATGAGAGCATCGATCTCGTTGTCCAGCGCCGCCAGAAGGTCAGTCATGACGGCTTCGAGCAGCACCTGCTTGGAAGGAAAATGGTGAAACAGCCCGCCCTTGGTCACTCCCGCCGCATCCGCCACCGCCTGCACGGAAAGTGCTGCAACCCCTTGTTCAGCAGCAAGTTTCGCCGCGCAATCGAGTAGATTGCGGCGCACCACCTCAGGCTGCTTCTTGCGTTCATGAGCGTTTGTCATGTCGCAAACATACCGGATGGTTGGTTTCTTTTCAAGGAAATTGTGAGGGCAGCTGTCGGGTTGAAATTCATACTTAATTAAGCATGAAAGCGATCTCTAAAGTTTTAGCGGTTTTGTTGCCGGAAAGTGTCAGTAAAACTTTGCCCAGCGCGGCGATCAAACAAAAGGGGTGAACTATGTCGGGAATGATCAAACGGGGAATGGCGGGTGCCTGGATTTTTGCACTCGCCTTCTTTTGCGCGATCCTCTCGCTCCATGCGTCGCCGGCGCAGGCGGGCTATGCCCATTTCATCATGGACGCCAATACCGGCAAGGTTCTGGCCGCCCGCAATGCCGATGTGCTGAACCACCCCGCCTCGCTCACCAAGATGATGACGCTTTACCTGACCTTTGAGGCGCTGCATGCCGGCAAACTTCGCTGGGACCAGAAGATAACCATGTCCAAGAATGGGGCATCGGTCATCCCCTCGAAGCTCTATGTGCGTCAGGGCCAGACCTTCACCGTGCGCGAAGCCGTCTACGGCATGATCGTCAAATCCGCCAATGACATGGCCGAAGGTATGGGCGATCACCTCGGCGGCTCCGAGGCACGGTTCGCCGAAATGATGACCCGCAAGGCCCGCCAGCTCGGCATGACCAAAACGGTCTTCCGCAACGCGTCCGGCCTGCCCAACAAGTCTCAGGTGACGACGGCACGCGACATGGCGAAGCTCGGTCTTGCCTTGCAACGGGATTTTCCCAAAGAATACAGCCTCTTCGCCACGCAATCCTTCAATTTTCGTGGAAAGCGCATCCGTGGCCACAACAATCTGATGTATCGTTATCAGGGGATGGACGGCATCAAGACCGGCTATACCAACGCCTCCGGCTTCAATCTCGTCAGTGCAGTCAATCACAATGGCCGCCGCGTCGTCGGCGTCGTGCTGGGTGGCAAGACCGCGCGCAGCCGCGATGCCCAGATGGCTGCACTTCTCGACAAGGCCGTGCCGCAGGCATCGAGAGGCCGCAACACCGAACAGCTCGTCGCCAGTGCCAATGTCAGCCGCACCTTCGATGTTGCCGCCGCCGTGCCGCCGGCTGCCGTGCCGCTGCCGATGTTCGCCGAGCGCCGGGCAGATCCGGTTGCCATGCAGATTGCCACCGCAAACGCCGATGTGGCGGACATGATGCAGGTCTCGGCCATCCCGCGGCCTGCTCCCGCCGCGGCCCCTTCCGGCCAGCGCAGCCGGTGGGAGGTGCAGATCGCCGCCACCGACAGCGAAGCCGCCGCCCGCTCGCTGCTCGCCAATGCGCGCTCCAATATCGGCAACTATTCCGGCATCGCCCCCTACACCGAAGCCGTGCAGAGCGGATCGGCGACGCTCTACAGAGCCCGCTTCACCGGCTTCGAAGACCAGTCCTCGGCAGTCTCCGCCTGCAAGGCGCTGAAGGCACGCTCTTATGCATGTGTGGTGATGACCAGCGAGGGGTGATCCCTAGCGCTTCAGCCAGCCGTTTTCCAACGCATCGGCCAGATAAGGAATACCGTTGACCCGAGCCATTTCGGACATGGCCAGGTTGTCGTAACGGATATTGCGGAAATAGACCTGCCAGCCGCGTGCGGTTTCTTCGAGAACCGCATAGGTGGCGAGCGGGTGACCGGCTTCAACGTGGTGATCGAAAGGCGTATCGTCCCTCCACCCAGGACAGCCGACGCTGCCCGGATTGACGATCAGCCGGCCATCTGAAAGCTGCACGGCGCGTGGAATATGGGTATGGCCGCAAAGCATCAGCGGCTGCGTGATACCCTCAGCCATGGCTTCGATTTCGGCCAGAGGCCGCAATTTCAGGACACCTTCAGGCGACAGCGTTTCCAGCCAATATTCCAGATCGTCACGGGGCGAACCATGACAGCAATAAGCGACGTTCTTGAACACCATGCTGAACGGAAGAGTTTGCAACCAGTCCCGGTGCGCAGTGCTCAGCTGCGCATGGGCGGGCCTTTCCCAGCTCCCCATCTCCTCCGGCGCACGCTCGATCAGTTCCCGGTCGTGATTGCCGCGGATGCTGGGAATCCAGTTGCCGACCAGCACGTCGCCGGTAAAACCGGCCTCCAGCGGACCGCTGAAACAATCGCCGAGATTGACAATGTCCTCGATACCGAGCCTGGCGATATCCTCAAGCACCGCCTCCAGCGCGGCGCAGTTTCCGTGAATATCGGCAATGGCGGCAAAGATCATCGGCGTCAGCTTCCTCGATAGGTGGAATAGCTATAAGGCGAGAGCAGCAAGGGCACATGGTAATGACCGCTCTCATCGGCAATGCCGAAACGGATCGGGATAATATCGAGGAAGGCCGGCTCCGGAAGCACGACACCCTTTCCTCGCAGATAATCGCCGGCATGGAAAACCAGCTCATACTCACCGGCCATGAAACTGTCGCCAACGAGCAGCGGCCCGCCATCGACACGGCCGTCGCCATTTGTCTGCACCGTCTTCAGCTTGTCACGGCGATCACCGGAGAGCCGGTAGAGATCAATCACCAGCCCCTCGGCAGGCGTGCCGTGCGCGGCGTCGAGAACATGGGTCGTCAGACCGGTCATAGGCTGGGCTCCGCGATTACATAAGGCCTGTCGAAAAAATACTCTTCCAGATTGTTGCCCGGCCCGTCACGGTCGGCAACCAGAAAATCCGAAACCGCCTGCAACGGCATCAGCGGATAGTGCCAGACATTGCGGCGGTAATTCACGCCCTGATCGCCCCGCGCCAGAAACACCCGAGGCCGCCCCGGCCGGCCGCCATCGTCTTCGGCAACGACGACGAGGAAGGGCCGGCCGGAAAGCGGCGAAAAACTCTGGCTGCCGAGCGGATGCCGCTCCATCATCTCGATTTCATGCGGAAAGGCGCGCGGCTGCCCGCGGAAGATATTGAGGATCACACGTGCCCCCTCGCCTGCCGCCTCCGGCGCTGCGAGCGCATGATGCCGCTCCGTCTGACCGCCATTGATGTACCGCATGGAAGAAGGTGTTGTTTCGATCACGTCGCCGAAGGACGCAAACGCCTCCTTGGTAAGAGGTTGTATGTTGAGAAAATCAGTCAAATGTCATTCACCTTGGGCATGCCAGTTTCGGAGAAGGGAGAGGCGCGCCTGCAAATCCGGAATACTCTGCGTTATCGTTTTCCAGACGACCGAGAGCTCTGCCCGGAAGTAATCATGCACGATCAGATTGCGCATACCCTTCATCTTGATCCAGGGGATTTCCGGGTGCTGCTGTAAAAACGCTGGGTAGTGCCTGTCGAGCTTGGCGACCGCCTCGCCGATCAGGGCAAGACCCATCATCACCGCCATCTGCGTGCGCGTGTCGGAAGAAAAAGCGGCCTCATCCATATCCTGAATGAAATCCCGTATCCTGGCAGCAGCAACATCCATCTCCTTCAGATAGAGCAGAAGCCGATCCGTACTCATACCGCTTTGGCTTCCTTCAGAACGCGCGCCCGAATATCCGAATGCAAGCCGCCCGAGGTGACGACATCGACCTCGACACCAAGCATCGTCTTCAGTTCTTCCAGCAAACCGCCGAGATCAAACAGCGTCGTACCCGGCAGCGCGTCCACTAGAATGTCGAGATCGCTGTCCGGCCTGTCCTCGCCGCGGGCGACGGAGCCGAACACGCGGGGATTTGCCGCATTGAAGCGTTTCGTCGCTTCGCGGATCGCTTCCCTGTTCTTTTCCAGCACCTCGGAAGGTCTCATCGTCATCTCCAAACGGCGCGATTCTAGCAGAATGGCCGCAACGCGCCAATCATCCCTCCGGCAGCATTGCGCAAAGACGAAGCCAGGCGATCTTTTCAACCTGCGCCGTGGCGGTCGCGAATTCTTCGGCTGCGCCGTTACCTATGCGTGTCTCGAAGGCCGAGAGTATATCGTGCCTGTTCAGCCCCTTGACCGCGATGATGAAAGGAAAACCGAATTTATCGGTATAGGCGCTGTTCAATTCGGTAAAACGGGCGTGCTCTTCCGGGGCAAGCCTGTCGAGCCCGGCACCGGCCTGTTCGTTGCGGCTCTCCGCCGTCAACTCGCCGGCAATTGCCAGCTTGCCGGCGAGATCGGGATGCGCCCGCAACACTCCAAGCCTTTCCGCCTCGGAAGCCGCGCGAAACTGCGCGCTAAGCGCGGCATGAACCGCCTTCGCCGTCAGCTCCAGGCCGGCCCCACCAGCGTCATAGGCCCGCTCGGCAATGAATGGCGAATGTTCGAACACGCCACCGAAACGGGTAACGAACTCCTCACGCGTCAGCATCAAAGCGCCTCCGGCTTGTGATGCTCATGCCAGTGACGGGCGATCTCGATGCGCTGCGGGATCCACACCTTTTCGTGGCCAAGCACATATTCGATGAAGCGGCGAAGTGCTGCTGCACGACCGGGACGGCCGACAAGACGACAATGCAGACCGACACTCATCATCTTCGGCGCACCTTCCATACCTTCCTGATAAAGCACGTCGAAAGCGTCCTTCAGATAGGTGAAGAACTGGTCGCCGGAATTGAAGCCCTGCGGCGTGGCAAACCGCATGTCGTTGGTCTCAAGCGTGTAGGGAATGATCAGGAAAGGCTCATCCTTCACACCCTTCACCCAATAGGGCAGATCGTCGGCATAGGAGTCCGACGAATAGAGAAAACCACCCTCTTCCATGACAAGCCGCAGCGTATTGTCCGAGGGCTTGCCCTGATACATGCCATAGGGACGTTCGCCGGTGACCTCCGTGTGCAGACGGACCGCTTCGACGATGTGCTTACGCTCTTCCTCCTCGGAAAAATCCTTGTATTCCAGCCAGCGGTATCCGTGGCTGGCGATTTCCCAACCCGCTTCCTTCATTGCCGCAACCGCTTCCGGGTTGCGGGCCATGGCTGCGGTCACGCCGTAAACGGTGGTGGTGACGCCAAGCCCGGTGAACATGCGCCACAGCCGCCAGAAGCCGGCGCGCGAGCCATATTCATAGATCGATTCCATGTTCAGGTTGCGCTGGCCAGGCCAGGGCTGGGCGCCGACGATTTCCGACAGCAGCGATTCCGACGCCTTGTCATTGTCGAGAATGCAACTTTCGCCGCCCTCTTCGTAATTGATGACGAATTGCACGGCAATGCGCGCACCGCCCGGCCATTTCGGATCGGGAACATTGCGGCCATAGCCCACCAGATTGCGGGAGTAGTTTTCGGAAATCATTCAGCCACCCAGACCATCTCTCCCAATCGGCAACCGATTTCGGAGACATAAACAGAACTTCGAAGATGCCTGATCCAGACGGATGACGCAGCGCACTTCGAATATGCGATGTCGAACGGTAGCATTCGCATACGGAATGTCGAGATCAATTTTGCCGACATTCCGAAGCTTTTTTGTATACGATTATGATGGCGCGCCAGTCAGGCAATCTTGCGGGCGGAAACGCGGCCCATGGGATGAAGCGAGTGCACCCGGAAAGGCGCTCCCGGCTCATCCTCGATGAAGAGCGCAAGGCTGGAAAATTGCAAGGACCGCGACAGCAGCGGCTCGAACACCTTGCGCACGGCCCGCTCGATCCTCTGGCTGCTGGCGGGTTCCACACCGCCGGTCAACGACATCTGGAACCGGAACTCGTCCATCACATGCGGGCTGCCCCAGCGGTGCAGATTGGTGAGCTGCGAGGCCGACAGCCGGTCCGGATCGGCACGCTCGATCTCCGCCTCTGTGAGAGGCGCCCGGTAACGGTCGAATTCCTGCACGACGCGGGCCGCGAAAAAATGCAGCACTTCACAGGGCCGTTCGGGGACGAGGCTGAAGACATTGTCATGCCTCGCCACCACAAGTTGCGGCAACGGAAAGGGTTCCTGCCTGCCGGAAAAATACATCAGGTCACGCAGGAGCGCCGCTTCGGACTGACCCTCGGCAAGGCGGAAAGGAGCCTTGATGGTGCCATGGAAACCATACCGGCGCGGCAGGGCCGTGTGATAGGAAATCTCCTGCATGCCAAGATCGATCATACCGGGCGGCTCAACCGCCTGACCGGAATAGGCATCGCGCCCCAGCCACGCAGCGGCTACCTGCGTCAGGGGGTCATTGGGGGAAGGCGTGAAATGAATGGCGTATCGCATGCGCTGTCACCTCGCCGCAAAAGCGGACAAACCTGCCTCGTTGCAGGCCAGCAAATAAGTGATTTGCGTGACAGATTAACGACGTAAGCGGTCTGGTCAGAACTTTCCGATGCCCGCCATGGCTATGTTCACGTGTTCTTGAAGCTGGAAACTCCGCGGCACGTCCGGTGCCTTTCCGCAGACGGCCTGTAGCGCGGCATCGGCAAGAGAATGGGCAAGACCGAAGCTCACCTTGAAGCCGCCCGTCAATGCCACAAGCTTCGGGTGACCGGCAACCGTTCCCACCATGGGGTCTCTGCCCGCAGCCTTCGGCCGCAGCCCGGCCCAGCGTTCGAGAACCGGCGCCCCGCCAAGGCAGGGGACAATCGCAGCCGCATCCGCAAGCAGTTTTTCCAACTTCTCATCCGTATCGAAGGGGTCGGAAAAACAATCTTCGCTGGTACTGCCGATGGCGACCGTTCCGTCTTCGTGCGGCACGATGTAAAGACCGTTCAGGAACACCACCGGCATGGCCGGATCGACCGCCGCGTCGAGCAGCGCCGCCTGCCCCTTCACCGGCTGCCCGAGCACCAGCCCGGTGTCGAGGCCCAGTGCGTCCCGGATCAGGGGAAAGGATCGATGTCCGTTGGCGATCACGGCGTGCCCGAACACGACCTCGTCACCCGAAGACAGCGCCGCCCGGCCTGTCTCCGCGTCAAGCGAAAGGACGCGGCAACCCTTGATCAACCGCACATGCCGCGCCTTGCCGAGAAATGCCGAAAGAAGCGCAATCATTGCACGCGGAGCCACCCGCGCCGCCAGCGTATCGAACACGAAACCCGCTGCGCCAGCCGCGTCATCCACCCAGCCCGCAACCGCTGGGCTGTCACCGACATGCCAATGGAACCGGCGCTCACCCGAGACCCAGTTCTCCTGCGCATCCCTTTCATGCCGCTCGGCGATGGGACGCAGATGCGGCTTCGGCAATGGGATGATCCGGCCAGAGCGGCGATAACCGGCGGAAAGCCCCGTTTCCGCCTCCAGCCCGGCGATCTCTTTTTCCAGCGCCACGAGGGCGGCGAACTGGAACTGCTTCTTGTCCGACCAGCGGTCCGGCATATGAGGCATCAGCGCGCCGAGCAGCCCGCCACTCGCGCCGCCACCGGGATGATCCGCCTCCACTAACAACGTATCGATGCCGAGCCGTTCCGCCTTAACCGCAGCCCATAGACCCATGATACCACCCCCGACGATGAGGAGAGGGACGGAAGCAGGCAAAGGCGTTCTTGGTGATTGACCCTGTTCGAAAGCGGGATTATCGGCTTTAGCCATGAAAGATTCCAACGACACTATCAGAGAGACTGGCGCACAGGCCGGTTCGGCAACCGGCGAAACCCACACTGCACTCGACTGGCGTGACGGGGATATGCCCTATTCGCTGGCTTTTGACGACCATTTTTATTGCCAGACGGATGGCAGGCTGGAATGTGGCCACGTCTTCCTGTCAGGAAACGGCCTGCCGCAACGCTGGCGGGAACGCGAAGGCGTCTTCCGCATCGGGGAACTGGGCTTCGGCACCGCGCTCAATCTGTGCGAGACATGGCGCCAATGGAAAGAGCTCCGCAACGGCCGCTCCACGTTGCATTTCATCTCCTTCGAACTCTACCCGATGAAGGCGGACGAGATCGGCCGGGCACTTTCCCGCTGGCCGGAGGTGGACGCCGAACGCAGGGCGCTCACCGCCCTCTGGCCCGCCGAACCGAAGGGGAAGGTAGAGATTGAACTCGATGGTGAAACACGCCTGACGGTGGTCTGCGGCGAGGCGCTCACCGGTATTTCCAACAGTCACGAAACCTTCGATGCCTGGTTCCTGGATGGTTTCGCACCTGCGCGCAACCCGGACATGTGGTCGCTGGAGATCATGCAGGCACTGTTCGCCAGGACGGCGCCGGCAGGCACCTTCGCCACCTATGCCGCCGCAGGCTTCGTCCGCCGCAATCTCATCGCCGCCGGTTTTGATGTGGAACGACGCAAGGGTTTCGCAGGAAAACGGGAAATGCTCTGCGGCACCAGGCCCCCGGTTTGACCAAAACGACATCAGCGACCGGTTGCGTCATCAGATACCCGGCGCGGAATATCTTCACCCAGCCACTGGGCGATCTTATCCTCGAGAATTTCGGGGCTGATGGGCTTCGACAGATAATCGTCCATGCCGGCCTGCAGGCATAGATCGCGGTCAGCATCCTGCGTATGGGCCGTCACGCCAATGATCGGCACATGCCGGCCTTCGGCGGCCGCAAGTTCGGCCGTCCGGATCGCCTGCGTTGCCTGATGCCCGTTCATGACAGGCATGGAGACATCCATGAGGATGATCGCGGGATTATATTCCTCCCACGCCTGAACGGCCTTTTTCCCATTGCCGACGATCAGGAACCGCAGACCCGTCTGCTGCAAAATCTGCGTGAAAACAATCTGGTTGACGTCATTGTCCTCGGCCACCAGCACATCGATCAGGCTGGGCCGCAGCCGGACGGAAACTGTCGGCACCTCTGCCCGCCGCTTCTTTTCTGAAGCAGGACCTTCCGGCCGGGACGAACCGCCGTCCGAGGCACCTGCGAAAGCTTCCGGCCGCGCGCGTTTCAGCCGCACGTCGCGCACCACGTCGAACAGGGTGGAACGCAACAGCCGCGCCCGCGCGGGCTTCATCAGATGGGCCTGCACGTTGAGATCGGTAAAGAGCGTCTCGTCACCCACGACATCCATGGACGTGAGGAAAATGATGGCGATGTCATCGAAACGGCGATCCGCCCTGATCCGCTCCACCACGTCCAGGCCGTTCATGACAGGCATGTGATAATCGAGAATGATGGCGTCGATCGAAAGACCCACCGCTGCGGCTTCCTGCAGCACGGCGATGCCCGTGGGCCCACCCTCGACGGCATGGCCGTCTATGCCCCAGCTTTGCAGCTGCTCCGTCAGGATGCGCCGGTTGACATCGTTGTCATCGATGACGAGCACCCGGATATTTTCGATCGCCACCGAAAGAGGTGGGACATCCCTCCGCCTTTCGGTCATCTGAAACGGGATGTTGACCTCGAAACTCGACCCCTTGCCCACTTCGCTGACGACATCGATCTTGCCATTGAACAGTCCGACAAGGCCGACGGTGATCGCCAGGCCGAGCCCGGTTCCTTCGTGACGGCGCGTGGCGGAACTATCGACCTGGCTGAACTTGTCGAAGATCGTCTCCAGCTTGTCGGAGGGAATACCGATCCCGCTGTCTTCGACACGCAGCGACAGGATGGCCTCCGAAGCTTCCGCTGACTGCGCAGAAAGCTCCACCAGCACATGGCCGGTTTCGGTGAACTTGACGGCATTCCCGACGAGGTTTGTAACAATCTGGCGGAAGCGTCCGGCGTCACCGATGACCTTGCCGAAAACCGACGGATCGATCCGCACCACCAGCTCTATGTTCTTCTCCAGCGCCGCCGAGGACAGGAGCGAAACCACATCCTCAACGGCTTCCGCCGGATCGAAAGATACGCTGCGCAGTTTCATCTGCCCGGCTTCGATCTTGGAGAAATCGAGGATGTCGTTGATAATCGTCAGAAGCGCATTGCCTGACTTGACGATGATGTCGGTGAAAGTCTTCTGGCGCGTATCGAGGTTGGATTTGGCCAGAAGCTCCGCCATGCCAAGCACGCCGTTCATCGGCGTGCGGATTTCATGGCTCATATTGGCCAGAAATTCCGATTTGGCGCGGTCCGCCGCTTCCGCCCGCGAAAGCAGACGTTGCAATTCGCCTTCGCGCATCTTCATCTCGGTCACGTCGGTGACGATCACGAGCCAGTAATTGCCGGAACTGTTGGTGGCTTCCAGGTTGAGCCAGCTCTTGCCGGCGACATGGATAAGCCAGGAGAACGGCCGGTTGGCGGCAATGTTGTCTTTCCAGGCATTAAGCATCGCGGCCGCTTCCTCGGCCGTGCCGAAATCTCCGCGCGCGGCACAATGGGCGAAGAAGCCGGACCAGTCGCGATCCTTTTCCAGCAGCTCGGGCGGCACGTCGAACATCCGCGCCATCGCCTCGTTGGACATGATGATCGTGCCCTGCTCCACCAGCACCAGGCCCTGCGCCATGGCGCGCGTCGCGCCCTGCATATATTCGCCGACGCGCTCCAGCTCGGCCTTCGCCTTGCTGATTTCGGCGTCGCGCATTCGCACATCCGTCACATCGGCATAGGTGCTGAGGATTTTTCCGCCTTCGAGGCGCGTTTTGGAGATGACGGTCACCTTGCCGCTTTTGCTGCGCACCTCGCGGGGGGCAAAGGCCTCATCCTTCAGGAGCCGCTGCGCCCGCTCGCTATAGACCTCGTCGAAAGGCCGATCGCCATAATCATAAAGGCCGCTATCGAAATTCATCCTCATGAATTCGCGATAGTCTTTGCCCACAAGTGATTTCTCGCCGCCGATTTCGCCCCAGACCTGGTAGAAGAACGGATTGACATATTCGATGACGAGATCGGCGCTGAGAAGCAGCACCCCCACGGGCAGCGCGTGAAGCACCGCCTCGAGCTGGCGATGCAGCGCCTCGGCTTCGGCCTGTGTGGCGATCAGCGCCTTTTCCCGCTCCTGCAGGAGGCTGACATCGGTGACGGAGCCCACGAGGTAATATTCGTCATCCGGTGTCGCAACGCGGCCGAGCCGCGTGATGACGGGAATGGACCGTCCGTTGCGCTGAGGCATGTTTCCCGTGCGTTCGAGCGCCTCCCCGGTCTGCAAGATCCGTTCGTTTTCCTGCTGGAACTGGGAGCCATTCTGCGGGAACATTTCGGATTCGGTCTTGCCGATATAGTCGGCGAGATTGCCGCCGAGAAATGCATCATAGGCGGCATTGGCATAGGTCAGCCGCCTGTCCTGATCCCTCAGGAAAACCCCCACAGGCAATTGTTCGAGGGCAGCGCGCAGCAACCAGGTCTCGCGGATCTGGGCGCTGAGAAGGGTCTCGTGCGCCTTGAACTCGGTCACATCGATGCGCAGGCCAACCAGCATGCCGTTTTCCAGCCGCTTGTTGACCATGCGCACCCAGCGGCCATCGGCGAACTGCTCCACCCTTTCGAGATAGGGCAGGGAAAAATCGCGCAACTGCTCCCGCATCCAGCCTTCGAACGCAGGGTCGTCTTCTTTGACGCGACGATATCCGCTCGAAAAATAGAGCGCCTCCATCAGCGCCTCGAGCCGGATGCCCGGCTTCAGCTCGACGCCAAAACCGCTATAGAACTCCGCGAAACGGGCATTGCAATAAACCAGCCGGTTTTCCGGATCGTAGACGACGATGCCGGCATCGATGAAATCCATGAGGCCGCTACTGAACAGCAGGTCCGACGCCCCGCCGATATCCGCCGTCCCCGTCAGAACGCCCAACGGCATGTCTTCCACCGTTTCGAACAGGAACAGGCTGCCGTCATCATCGGTGAAGCGCTCGCAGCGAAGTGTGTATGGCAGGGAGGAAACCGAGGCATGGCAGGCGATCATCTCGTCCGTCGCAAAAACGAGTGAACGGCGCTCCCTGTCCTCCCGCTCCGCATCACGGATATCAGCCGAGAGGGAAAGGCTGGTGTGGCCTTCGAACGCCCTGAGGGGACGCCCCATCAACCGTGCGTAGGCGGCGTTGACCACGAGATAGCGCAGCTCGCTGTCCTTGATGCACGCGGGCAGGTTCAGGGCGGCAACAGCCCTGCAAGCCTTTTCCAGCAACCCGCTGCCCTCGGTCAATCGATACTCCACAGCGTGCAGTTTCACTTTGTCGAATCAAATATTTCTAGATGACTTCGCAAAAACGTTATGTGAGAAAATCTGTTTTTGCTATGCGCCCTGCCCGGCAATACACTTTTTTAACCATAATTATTCGCTGCGACCCAGCTCTTCGGCCAGCTGGCGGCGGCGTTCCGCATGGCTGCCATGCGCCGTCCGGCAGCCATGTCATGAAACTATCGCTTGACTTTGGCGAGTAAAACGCCCACATGCCGGTCAAGCTTTCACCTTCGGCAGCCGCGTGAGCTGCAGCGTATGTTGAGAAGACTTGGTCCGAGAGAGACTTGGCCCGCATGAAGGAAAAGCGCAGAGAATACAGAAGACGGCATGTGCCGCACTGATGCGCAGAAAGTTATTCCAACCCACAAGTTCCCAATTCACGCGGGGTTCTTGACGCCGAAACCGCCGGACAGCAGCCCTGTTCCGGACGATTGGTTTTTGGCGCCCCGAAAGGCATTATATTGACCAGTTTTAGCGAACTCGGCCTCTCCGAAAAGATTGTTGCCAGCGTTACCCAGCTTGGCTACACAACCCCGACCCCCATTCAGGCAAAAGCCATTCCGCTGCTGCTCGAAGGCCGCGACCTGATCGGCCTCGCACAGACCGGTACCGGCAAGACCGCCGCTTTCGGCCTGCCGATCATCGAAATGCTGATGAAGCAGGCGGACCGCCCGGCAAACCGCACCTGCCGCACGCTCATCCTTGCCCCGACCCGCGAGCTGGTGAACCAGATCGGCGAAAACCTGCGCGCTTTCGTGAAGAAGACGCCGCTGCGCATCAACCAGGTGGTTGGCGGCGCATCGATCAACAAGCAGCAGCTCCAGCTCGAAAAGGGCACGGACATTCTGGTGGCAACCCCCGGCCGCCTGCTTGACCTCATCGCCCGCAACGCCATCTCGCTCTCCAAGGTCACCTATCTGGTGCTGGACGAAGCGGACCAGATGCTCGACCTCGGCTTCATCCACGATCTGCGCAAGATCTCGAAGATGGTGCCCGCCAAGCGCCAGACGCTGCTCTTCTCCGCCACCATGCCGAAGGCGATCGCCGATCTGGCCCACAGCTACCTGACCGATCCGCTGAAGGTCGAAGTGACCCCGCCCGGCAAGGCAGCCGACAAGGTGGAGCAATATGTCCACTTCGTCGCCGGAAAGAACGACAAGACCGAGCTTCTGAAGAAGTCTCTCAACGAGAACCCGGATGGCCGCGCCATCGTGTTCCTGCGCACAAAGCACGGTGCGGAGAAGCTCTACAAGCATCTCGAACATATCGGTTTCAAGGTCGCCTCCATCCACGGCAACAAGAGCCAGGGCCAGCGCGAGCGCGCCCTGAAGGGCTTTAAGGACGGCGAGATCAAGGTTCTGGTCGCAACCGACGTCGCGGCGCGCGGCATCGATATCCCGGCCGTGACGCACGTCTTCAACTATGACCTGCCGGAAGTACCGGACGCTTATGTCCACCGCATCGGCCGTACCGCCCGTGCCGGCCGCGATGGCATCGCCATTGCTTTCTGCGCACCGGACGAGACCCGCCTGTTGCACGACATCGAAAAGCTGATGAAGATCGATATTCCGGTTGCTTCTGGTGAACGCCCGGCCGGTCTTGCCAGCCCGACGCGCCCCAACAACAACCGCGGCGGACGCAATAACAATGGCGGCCAGCAGCGCGGCCCGCGCGAAGGCGGACGCCACAACGGCGAATCCCGCCCGTCTCGCCACCACGCGCCGCGCGATGCGGACAATGATCTTGAAGTCACCTCAGACTTCAAGCGCGTGAAGCAGGCCGAAGGCGACGCAGGCCGCCCGGCTGGCCCGCGCAAGCATCGTCGTCCGGCCCGCAAGCCCGGCGGCAGCGGCGCCAACCGCCACGCCCCTGCCGGCGGCAACGGCCAGGAAAAACGCGCTTCCGGTAACGGCCATCGCGGCCGCAACCGTTAAGTCGTTCTGAATGGATTGAGGACGCCGCGGCATTGCCGGGCGTTTCTTCTCCCCGCCGGGGAGAAGATGGCCCGAAGGGTCGGATGAGACGGTAAAGTTGCCGTATCTCATCACCCTTGCCCCCTCATCCCGCTGCCGCGACCTTCTCCCCGGCGGGGAGAAGAAACAAGCGGCACGCGCTCGCCAATAATCAAGCCCCGCAGCCACACTCGGTAGCGGGGCTTTTCTTCGCCTTCAGTTCCCCTGCGCGACCGGACGACGCCGTGACGGCAGGGTCATCGCCAGCACGCCCGCAATGACGCAGACGAGCCCACCCCACATGGCGGGCGTCGGCATTTCCCCCAGAAACGCCATGCCGAAGGCGACCCCGACCGGCACCCTGAGATAGGCCTGCGAGGTGGTCCCGACCGAACCGAGCGTCTGCATCAGCCGGAAATAGATCATGAAGGCGAGCGCGGTCGAAAACACACTGAGGCACAACAGCGCCGCCAGTGATGCCGCCGAAGGCGACAAGGTCCAGGGTCGGTCGACAATCAGGCTCACGGGCAGCAGCAGGACAGCACCGCAGATAAGCGAGCCGGCGGCCGGCATGATCGGATCGAGCCCTTTGAAATTTTTACTGAAAATGGCCGCGCAGGCATAAGAAAATGCCGCTGTCAGCACGGCGAGCTGGCTCCATATCGCCTCGCCCGCCCCATCAAGTGCCTCCATGCCGATAATGAGGCAAACGCCCGTCATGCCGGCAATCGTGCCGAACAGCTTGCGCCCGCTGACTGCCTCATGCCGGATCACGAGCGCCGTGAGAAGAAAGGTAAAGATCGGCGTCGTGGCATTGAGAATGACGGCGAGGCCGGCATCGATGCTCTGTTCGGCCCAGGCGATCAGCGTGAAGGGGAGAACGCTGTTGATACAGGCCTGAATGAAGAACAGCCGCCATGTCGCTAAATCCGTGGGCAAACGCAACCCGCGCAGCCGGATCACCGCGAAGAGCAGCAGACCGGCGATCATCGTGCGCGATGCGATGAAGGTAAGGGGCGGAATGGTCTCCACCCCGATCTTGATGAAAGTGTAGGATGCGGCCCACAGCGTGGACAACAGGGCCAGAAGCAGCAATTCGCGGGCGATGGGGTTCTCAGAGGACACGGATCGATTTCCAACTAGATTGAGGGTGACCCGTTCTTAACCGGAAAACAGACGCCTATGCTTCGGCCGCGGCCGAAGTATCGACCCTGCTCTAAAAAGAAGCCCCGCGCGGCGTTGGCCACGCGGGGCTTCGGCAAAACAAATCGATGTCCGGTCAGGCAGATCAGGCCCGGCGCTCATCCACCGAGAAAGCGCCCGGACCGGCCACGAACAGATAGAGGAAGATGAAGCAGAACAGGATGGCGGCATCACCCCCGTTGAGTGCCGGGAAGAAGCTCTTCGGCCCATGCGCGATGAAATAGGCAACCGCCATCTGGCCGGACAGGATGAATGCGACCGGACGCGTGAAAAGGCCGATCAGCACGAGAATGCCGCCGACGAATTCCAGAATCGCCGCCACCAGCAGCATCGTCGGCAGGGAGCCTTCCATCTGCGATGCCGGAAAACCGAACAGCTTCTGCGTTCCATGCGAAATGAAAAGCAGCGCCGTCATGATGCGCAGCGCCCCGAGTGCCTGTGGGCGATAGCGGGAGAGAGAATCGAAAATTGCCATGTTGATGTGTCCCCGTTGAAGTGGTGAAGCGCCGATAAGAGCGCGATGGCACGTTTATGGATACACCTCCGAAATAGCGGAAATCACGTTTCCGATATTGCAGAACTACCTAAAATACTCAAAACGCCATTTTCTACAAATAGTTGATTTCACCATAGAAAATTGACTTTCTTACAGAAAAATCAACTCAGGGCTTCAGACATTTTTTCGATCGCAACAGGCGGAAAAACCGTCCCGCCTCACGCCTGCAGCACCACCACCTTCGAACCGACAGGCACGCGGCTATAGAGGTCGATGATGTCGTGGTTCAGCATGCGGATGCAGCCGCTCGACATGGCGTGGCCGATGGACTGCGGCTGGTTGGTGCCATGCAGGCGGAACATGGTGTCGTTGCCGCCGCGATAAAGATAGAGCGCGCGGGCGCCAAGCGGATTGTTCGGGCCGCCGGGCATGCCGGCTGCGAATTTCAGATTGCGCGGATCGCGGCGCATCATGTTCGCGGTTGGTGTCCAGGATGGCCATTCCGCCTTGCGACCGATATAGGCGTCACCCTTCAGGGCAAGACCCTGGCGGCCTACACCGACGCCGTAGCGCATTGCGCGACCGTCGCCGAGAACATAATAAAGCCGCCGCGCCGGCGTATCCACAACCACCGTTCCAGCCGGATGGCGCGTATCATAGGCCACCTCCTGCCGGCGCAGTTCGGGCTTCACCTTATCGAGATGCATGGCGGGAAGCGGGAATTTTTCCTCCGGCTTCGCCGCGTAATCCAGCCTGTGCTGGCCGATGCCGGTGTTTGCGCAGCCAGCCAGAAACAGCGGCAATCCAAACAGAACACCACGACGTGAAATAGACATGTAACCCCCGCCAAATCATGTGATTAACGAGAGGTATAATTTTATGGTTAATAAACCCCTAATATGAGGTTGCAGTAATTAACCAGCCGCAACCGATGCGGCAGGTTTGCGATTGGCGAGATAAACGCCTGTCACCGCCAGAACCGTACCCGCAATCATCGCAGGCGTCAGCGTCTCGCCGAAAAGCAGGGCGGCTTCCACCGCGGCAAGCGGCGGCACGAGATAGATCAGCGAAGCGGCGCGTGAAACCTGGCCGCGCCGGATCAGATAAAGAAGCAGCGCCACGGCCCCGATGGAAATCGCGCCGACAGACCAGGCGAGCGTGGCGGCAAGGCCGAGGCTCCAGTCCACATGCCCATCTTCCAGCAGAAGCGCGAAGGGAACCGTTACCAGCAGTGCGCCGACATATTGCAGCGTTGCCACCGCCATGATGTTGCCGCCATGCACGTACTTCTTCTGGTAGAGCGTGCCATAGGTGACCGAGGTCATGCCCAGCACATTCACCGCCACGGCGTAAAGCGGCACCGACAGCCCGACAGCACCCGCGGCCATGACCTTCGGCAGCACCGCGATGGCGATGCCGGCAAAGCCGATGAGCAGGCCGGCGCGCTGCAGCGGCGAAATCCTTTCGCCGATCATGAAACGGGCGGCCACCGCCGTCATCAGCGGCTGCAGGCCGGCGATAATGCCGCCGATCGCCGCCGGCACGCCCTGCCCTATCGCCCACCAGATCATGCCGAGATAAAGACCGTGCAGGAAGACGCCTGACAGGATCGCCCGGAAGATATCGACACGACTTTCGGGCCACTGGATGGACGAAAAGCGGCAGATCGCCCACAGCAAAACGCCCGCCAGAAGATAGCGCAGACAGAGGAAGGTCAGCGGCCCGGTATAATAGACCGCATATTTGGCGGTGACCCAGCCCGTCGACCAGAGAAAGACGAAGATGGCCGGAGCCAAACGGTCGAGCGACATGGGCGCATCCTCTGTGTAGCATGGTGTCCGCTACCGGTGCGGAACAGTCGGCGAATTGATATTTCTGCGGCTTCACGCAAACCGGCGAATAGTCGAGCCGGGTGTTCAGCATGGCGGTATCCGCATCCCGGCAAAAGGTCAAAGGCGTTTTGGTGATCACATCTTTCAGATTTTCTGATGCGACGCCGGACATTCATCAACCGAAAGCGAGCGAACAAAATTTATGCATTCGCCCACGGCGCAAACAGCGCCACCGCCCGCTTACACCGCTCGTCGCCCCGCAACCAATTTGCCGATGCCGCATTTATAGGCGGAAGCCGAAAAAACGCTTCTTTTTTAAAACTCTAGAGCGACAAAAAATCTTCTCGGGGAGGCCTGCATAGTTCTTGCATTGCATTTGTCGTTGTATTCATATGGCAAAAAAGGGGACATCGAAGTTGGCATTTGACGAAATGATAAATGCGGACAACACGCCGCGAAGCCCATATGAAAACTATAACGAATGGTACAGCCGGCAGGACAGGGCACACCTGATCCAGAAATCAAAAGACGCGGAAAACATCTTCAGAAAAACCGGCATTACTTTCGCAGTCTATGGCCACGCCGATAGTTCAGAAAAACTGATACCCTTCGATATTATCCCGCGCATCATCTCCGGCCGTGAGTGGCGCAAACTGGCCCAGGGCATCGAACAGCGTGTTCTCGCCCTCAATGCTTTCCTCGACGATATCTACCACAAACAGGAAATCATCCGCGCCGGGCGCATCCCCCGTGAGATCATCGAAAAGAACGAAGCCTTCCTGCCGGAAATGATCGGCTTCACGCCGCCCGGCGGGGTCTACACCCATATCGTCGGCACGGATATCGTCCGCACCGGCGAAGACCAGTTCTATGTTCTGGAAGACAATGCCCGCACGCCTTCCGGTGTCAGCTACATGCTGGAAAACCGCGAAACGATGATGCAGATGTTCCCGGAACTTTTCCATGAAAACCGCGTGCGACGGGTGGAGGATTACCCCTATCTGCTGCGCCAGTCGCTTGCCTCGCTCGCCCCTCCGGGCTGCACCGGCAAGCCGCGCGTCGCGGTGCTGACCCCCGGCATCTATAATTCCGCCTATTACGAGCACTCGTTCCTCGCCGACATGATGGGTGTGGAACTGGTGGAAGGTTCCGACCTTCGCGTCATGGACGGCAAGGTGAAGATGCGCACGACGCGCGGTTATGAGGCCATCGACGTTCTCTACCGCCGCGTCGACGACGACTTCCTCGACCCGCTGACTTTTCGGCCGGATTCGGCGCTTGGCGTTCCCGGCATCATGGATGTCTATCGCGCCGGCAACATCACCATCGCCAACGCCCCCGGCACCGGCATTTCCGACGACAAGGCGATCTATTCCTACATGCCCGAGATCGTCGAATTTTATACCGGCCGCAAGCCGCTCCTGGAAAACGTGCCGACCTGGCGCTGTTCCGAGCCGGACAGCCTGAAATACGTTCTCGACAACCTCGCCGATCTCGTCGTCAAGGAGGTCCACGGTTCAGGCGGTTACGGCATGCTGGTCGGTCCCACCGCATCGAAAAAGGAACGGGCGCTGTTTGCCGAAAAGCTGAAAGCACGCCCATCCAACTATATTGCGCAGCCGACGCTGTCGCTCTCCACCGTGCCGATCATGGTCAAGAACGGCATCGCGCCGCGCCATGTCGATCTGCGTCCTTATGTGCTTGTTTCGGACAAGGTGCAGATCATTCCCGGCGGCCTGACCCGCGTTGCGCTCAAGCAGGGCTCGCTGGTGGTCAATTCCAGCCAGGGCGGCGGCACCAAGGATACGTGGGTACTGGAGGATTAAGCCATGCTGGGCAGAACGGCAAACGGGCTCTACTGGATGTTCCGGTATATCGAGCGCGCTGAAAACATCGCCCGGCTCATCGATGCGGGCCTGCGCGTTTCACTGACGCGCTCAGGCAGCGGCGACGAGGATTGGGACGGCGTGCTGCAAAGCGCGGGCGTGCACGAGGAATTCCTCGAAACACGCGAAAAGGTGACGGCGGCAAATGCTATCGATTATCTTCTCCGCGAGAAATCGAACCCATCCAGCGTCATGTCCTGCATCGAAGCGGGGCGCAACAATGCCCGCATGGTGCGCACGGCGTTGACGCGCGAGACATGGGAAGCCACCAACGAATTCTGGATCGAGCTGAAGAACATCCTCGGCCGCAAGCTCAACCATGCGGAACTGCCGCAGACCATCGACGTGATCAAACACCGCGCCGGTCTGGTGCGCGGCGCCTTCCACGGTTCAATGCTGCGCAACGATCTCTACAATTTCTCCCGTATCGGCACCTTCATCGAACGCGCCGACAATACGGCGCGCATTCTCGACGTCAAATATTACGTGCTGCTGCCAGCTGTGGCGCATGTCGGCTCATCGCTCGACAATGCGCAGTGGGAATCCATTCTGCGCTCGGTTTCGGCCCACCGTTCCTATGGCTGGGTCTATGATGCGGAATACAAACCGGCCAACATCGCCGACTTCCTCATTCTTAATGGACGCATGCCGCGTTCGCTTGCCTATTGTTACGAGAAGATCGCCAGCAACCTCAATTACATCGCCGAGGACTACAGCGAACGGCACAAGGCACACGATACGGCGGAAAGCATCCGCGACAGCCTGCGCGCGACCACCATCGCCCGGGTCATGGACGAGGGCCTGCACGAGTTTCTGGAAAGATTCGTCCATCGCAACGGGCAACTGGGACAGGAAATCACGGAAGGCTACCGCTTCTATCAATGAGCGCGTAGACGGGGACAGCTTATGCGTCTGAAAATCACCCATACGACGGAATATGTCTATGACGAGCCGATGCCCTATGCCTTGCAGCGGCTGCGCCTGACACCGCAGACCGGCCCGAGCCAGACGGTGGAGGACTGGGATGTCTCGGTCGATGGCGCCACCGTCGAAGTGACCTATGACGACCATTTCGGCAATCGCGTCGCGCTGGTGGAAACGGAAGGCCCACAGCAGCGGGTCAAAGTGGTGGCGAGCGGCACGGTGAACACGCAGGACAAGGCCGGCGTGTTCGGTCACCACATCGGCAACGCGCCGCTCTGGCTCTTCCTGCGGGAAACGCCGCGGACCAAACCGGGAAAGCTGGTACGCGAACTGGTGAAGGTGAGCGTCGGCGAGAGCGAGCTTGCCCGCCTCCACAATCTCATGGAAAACATTCACGGCAAGGTGGAGTATGTTCCCGGCTCCACCGACATCGAAACCACGGCCGAAGCGGCACTGGAGGCTGGCAGGGGCGTCTGTCAGGACCACGCCCATATTCTCATTTCCGCTGCCCGGCAGATGGGCCTGCCTGCCCGTTATGTATCCGGTTATCTGATGATGGAGGCGGTGGAGGAACAAACCGCTACCCACGCCTGGGCCGAGGTGCATCTGCAGGGCCTTGGATGGGTCGGCTTCGACGCCGCCAACAATATCTGCCCCGATGACCGTTATGTCCGCATCGCATCCGGTCTCTGCTATCGCGATTGCGCGCCTATATCTGGCATGCGCATCGGCCCGGCCGGTGAGACGCTGAGCGTTTCAGTTACCGTGCAGCAATCGCAGAGCCAGAGCCAGTCCCAGAGCTGAGATCATGGCCGCCAGAGACGACGATACGATCGGTTTCTATACTGACAACGCAACCGCCTATACTACCCGCGGGCAGGCAGCAGACCGCCCGCATCTCAAGACATTCCTGTCGCAGTTGGAAAAAGGCGCGACCATCCTCGAACTTGGATGCGGCGGCGGGCAGGACAGCGAATATATGCTGGCAGCCGGTTTCGACGTGCATCCCACAGATGGAACGCCCGATATAGCGAAGGCTGCGGAAGCCCGACTCGGCATTCCTGTCAGGACATTGCTGTTCGAAAATATCGATGAGGTCGGGCGCTATCACGGCGTCTGGGCCAATGCCTGCCTGCTGCACGTGCCACGCCCTGCTCTGCGCGGCATCATCGGCCGTATCCACACGGCACTGAAACAGGGCGGCGTCTTTTATGCGAGCTTCAAGGCCGGAGAGGCTGAAGGACGCGATACGTTCGGCCGCTATTACAATTATCCGTCCAGGTCATGGCTGGAGGAGCTTTACGGGCAATATGACTGGACGGGCGTAGAGATCGAAGCCCGGCAGGGAAGCGGTTACGACAAGCTGCCGACAGACTGGCTGCATGTCATGGCCAAAAAGCGCTAACCAACCGCGACAGGTTCACGGTTGCAAAAAGGCGCAGCACCCGTTTTAATCGCCGTTCTCAGTTGAAAGCATGATCCGGTTTATCCTTTTGGGACAAAACCGGCCGGGAGACGGCATTGTACAGCATTTCCGACTATCGCGACTGCCAGTCGCATGGACCCATCATAGCAGAAAGGGTCTGGACGGCGTGGTGGCAAGATAGCGGCCTCAAGGTGGGCGATGTCCTCGAGCACCTGAAAGAGATGACAAATCCTCACGCCCTCCCCACCGGTTTCGTCGCCCATGATGGCGACGCCTATGTCGGCTCCGCTTTTCTCATTCATTGCGATCTCGAGGAGCGCCCGCACTATCTTCCCTGGGTCGCGGCCCTGTGGGTGGAGGAAGACCGCCGGCGCTCTGGCGTGGCGCGCGCGTTGATGCAGGCCGCAACAAAAAGGGCCGCCGAACTCGGTCACGAGACGTGCTACCTCTGCTGCGAGGCAAGTCTTGAGGACTATTACCTCAACTGCGGCTGGACCATCCTCGAACGGGGCGTCGGCGAGCACGATCTGACGGTGCTGACCTACAAGACATGACGCCGCCCGCCGCCTACCCATCATTCCTCACCACATCTCGACCATAGGAGGCACCATGCAACCGCCAACAGCCATCATGGAAACCGCGATCTATGTGAATGATCTGGAAGCCGCCGAGGCTTTTTACCGCGATGTCTTCGGGCTGGAGATCATCCGCAAGGTGCCCGGAAGCTTCGTCTTTTTCAGATGCGGGCAGCAGGTACTGCTGGTTTTCGACCCCGAGAAGTCGCGCAAGGCCGATCCCGATAATCCCATCCCTCGCCATGGCACGGCAGGTGAAGGCCACTTCTGCTTTTACGCAAGGGACAAATCGGAGGTAGACGGCTGGAAAGCGCACTTCGAAACGCTCGGGATTCCTATCGAGCACTATCACCGCTGGCCGAATGATAGCTATTCCGTCTATATCCGCGACCCCTCCGGGAACTCGGTGGAAGTGGGAGAAGGCAAGCTCTGGGGATTTGAACAGGGCTGACCGCAAAGAAACAGGACGCCACCGTGAAGAACATCTATGTCGTAACTCATCCTCAGTCGGTCCACCATGTCGAGAACCGGGTCGGCGGCTGGTATGATACCGAACTGACGCCGCACGGCAGGACCGATGCCAGGGCGGCGGCTGCCAGACTGGCGACGCTGGTCGGTGGTGAGCCCGTGGAAATCTTCACCTCCGACCTGCTTCGCGCCTCGCAGACCGCAGAAATCATCGCGGAACGCTTCGGGCAGCGAATGGAGACCATGCGTGACTTGAGGGAAATGAGCTATGGTGAGGCCGAAGGCATGCCGCAGCAATGGCTCGATGAGCGTCAAATCCCGGCACCGCACCATAATCGCCTTGACCATCGTGGCGGTATTGCCGATGGCGAGACGAGACGCGAATTTGCCGAAAGGGTGTATCGAGCCGTAAACATGATCATCGCGCGGCACTGCGCCACGCAGATCATCGTGACCCATGGCTTCGCCCTGACCTTCGTCATCGCGGCATGGATCAAGATGCCGATCGACAGCGCCGGTTATGTCAGCTTTCCGGCGCGCTCCGGCAGCATCACCCATTTAAAGGAAGACGATTACTGGCAGAACCGCGCCGTCGTTTCACTGGCGGATGTTTCGCATCTGACTAACGGTGATGGCTGACAAGAGCCCGCTTGAAAATCGTCCTCGCAAAGGGACGATTGGTCACAAAACCTAAACTCTAGCGTCATCCTCGGGCTAGACCCGAGGATCCATGTGAGCGCCGGGTTGTGGATCCTCGGGTCAAGCCCGAGGATGACGTTGACAGGTGGGAATACTCCGAGACCACACCTCAACCCTTTACGTGCTACTCTCGCAGATCAGATCTGCCGAACCACGATGTCTTCTTCCGCATCGACCGCCAGCGGGTTCTTCAGCGGCAGGCCGAAACCGGCGGCTTCGATTTCGAAGACGTCGCCCGCTTCCGGCTTGATACCTTCGGCGAAGGAAAGCGTTGCCGTGCCGAACATGTGCACATGCACATCGCCAGGCGCACGGAACAGGCCGTATTTGAAGTGGTGATATTCGAGGTTCGCGAAGGTATGGGACATGTTGTCTTCACCCGATACGAACGGCTTTTCGAAAATGACCTTATCACCGCGACGGATGCGCGAGGTGCCGCGAATATCGGACGGCGGAGCGCCGACGCGAATTTCCGGGCCGAAGCTTGCCGGGCGCAGCTTGGAATGGGCGAGGTAGAGATAGTTGATCCGCTCGGTGACGTGATCAGAAAACTCGTTCGAGACGGCAAAGCCGATACGCACCGCTTCACCCTTGTCGGAAATCACGTAGATGCCGGCCATCTCAGGCTCTTCGCCGCCATCCAGCGCAAACGAAGGCGAGGTGAGCGCCGCACCGGGCGCTGCCGCCACATGGCCGTTGCCCTTGTAGAACCACTCGGGCTGAACGCCCTTTTCACCGGCCTTCGGCTTGCCGTTTTCCAGACCCATGCGGAACATCTTCATGGAGTCCGTCAGGCTTTCCTCGGCGGCTTCCGTGGTTTTCTTGTGCATGCTGTCGCGGGTCGCGGCCGAACCGAGATGGGTAAGGCCAGTGCCGGTCAGATGCAGATGAGCCGGATCGGGATGGGTGATCGGCGGCAGGAAGCGACCTTCGGCATAAGCCTTTTCAAGATCGACGGCATCGCCCAGACCATGGGCGGAAATGACATCTGCAAGGTTCTTGCCGCCATTGGCGGCTTCCATGGCAAGCGCATAAACGGACTCTGCGCCCTTGACTGCGCGTGCCTCTCCGCCTTCTTCGCGAACCGCTACGGTGATCTTGCCGCTGGCATCTTTAATCTGTGAAATGAGCACGGGATTTCCTTCCTCCGGCGCAAGGCGCCTTTATCTCTTCTACGCGACGCCTTGCGCCTGCATCTTATGAAAGTGGCCGGAAACCGGCCACTTTTTGGACTGCGATAAGTGTGAGCCGATCAGCCCTTGTTCTTGTTGTAGACGTCGAAGAACACGGCGGCGAGCAGCACGAGGCCCTTGACCATCTGCTGGAAGTCGATGCCGAGACCGACGATCGACATGCCGTTGTTCATGACACCCATGATGAAGGCGCCAATGACCGCACCGGTGATCTTGCCAACGCCGCCGGATGCCGAAGCACCGCCGATGAAGCAGGCCGCGATCACGTCAAGCTCGAAGCCCACGCCGGCCTTCGGCGTTGCCGAGTTGAGGCGGGTCGCGATGATCATGCCGGCGAGACCAGCCAGAACGCCCATGTTGACGAAGGTCAGGAAGCTCAGGCGTTCGGTGTTGATACCCGAAAGCTTGGTCGCCTTTTCATTGCCGCCCATGGCGTAAATGCGACGGCCGATCGTCGTGCGACGCGTCACGAAGCTGTAGAGCGCAACGAGAGCAAGCATCACGATCAGCACGTTCGGCAGGCCGCGATAGGTGGAAAGCTGGTAGCCAAGAAACAGGATCGCGGCCGAAATCAGCAGGTTCTGGGCGATGAAGAAGCCGAAAGGCTCGACATCGATGCCATGCTTCACATTCACGACACGACGACGCCATGCGAGGTAGAACAGCACGACGGTAATCAGCACCGTCAGGATCATCGAGGTGGTGTTGAGACCTTCAATGCCGCCGATATCGGGCAGGAAGCCGGTGCTGATGATCTGGAAATCGGTCGGGAACGGACCGATGTTCTTGCCGCCGAGCACGAAGAGCGTCAGGCCGCGGAACACCAGCATGCCCGCCAGCGTCACGATAAAGGACGGAATGCGGTGATAGGCGATCCAGTAACCCTGGGCCGCACCGATGATGCCGCCGATGACGAGACAAATCAGCGCCGCCAGAAAGGGGTTCATGCCCCATTGCACGGTCAATATGGCCGCGATCGCGCCGACGAAGGCGACGATGGAACCGACCGAAAGGTCGATATGCCCGGCCACGATGACAAGCAGCATGCCCAGCGCCATGATGACGATGAACGAGTTCTGCAGGATGAGGTTGGTCAGGTTCACGGGGCGGAACAGGATGCCGCCGGTATAGAACTGGAAGAAAACCATGATGGCGACGAGCGCGATCAGCATGCCATATTCGCGGATATTGGAGCGAATATAGGATGTGACCGAGACGACGTTACTTTCTTCGTTTGTTGTGTTTGCCGAACTCATGAGTTCTTCTCCCCTGAGCGCATGATAGCGCGCATGATGCTTTCCTGGCTCGCCTCTCCCTTCGGCAATTCAGCGACGATGCGGCCTTCGTTCATGACGTAGATGCGGTCGCAATTGCCGAGCAGTTCGGGCATTTCCGATGAGATCATCAGAACGCCTTTACCATCGGCAGCGAGCTGGTTGATGATGGTGTAGATTTCATATTTCGCGCCGACATCGATACCGCGGGTCGGTTCATCGAGGATCAGCACGTCGGGATTGGAGAACAACCACTTGGAGAGCACAACCTTCTGCTGGTTGCCGCCCGAAAGGTTGACCGTTTCCTGAAAGATGCCCGACGAGCGGATGCGCAGGCGCGTGCGGAAATCGCTCGCCACCTTCATTTCCTTGATGTCGTCGATGATGCTGGCATTCGAGACGCCGGCAAGATTGGCGAGCGTGGTATTGTGCAGGATGTTGTCGTTGAGCACGAGACCGAGATGTTTGCGGTCTTCCGTGACATAGGCAAGACCGGCATCGATTGCCTTGCGCACGGTGCTGACGTCAACTGGCTTGCCGTTGATCAGCACTTCACCGGTGATCCTGTGGCCATAGGACTTGCCGAACACGCTCATCGCAAATTCGGTGCGCCCTGCCCCCATCAGGCCGGCAATACCGACGACTTCGCCCTTGCGCACGGTGACGTTGATATCATGCAAAACCTGGCGGTCGCGGTGCTGCTGGTGATAGGCGTTCCAGTTCTTCACTTCGAGAATGGTTTCGCCGATCGGCACGTCGCGCGGCGGATAACGATCTTCGAGATCGCGGCCCACCATGTTGCGGATGATGACGTCCTCGCTGATTTCTTCCTTGTGACAGTCGAGCGTCTTCACCGTCATGCCGTCGCGCAGCACGGTGATCTGGTCGGCCACCTTGCGCACTTCATTCAGCTTGTGGGTGATGATGATCGAGGTCATGCCCTGCTTGCGGAATTCCATCAGCAGGTTCAACAGCGCCTCGGAATCGCTTTCGTTCAGCGAAGCGGTCGGCTCATCAAGGATAAGCAGCTTCACGCTTTTCGACAGCGCCTTGGCGATTTCGACCAGCTGCTGCTTGCCGACGCCAATATCGGTGATCAGCGTCTCCGGTGATTCCTTCAGGCCCACTTTCTTCAGAAGTTCGCGGGTACGGTTGAAGGTCTCCTGCCAGCTGATCACGCCGTTCGAGGCGACCTCGTTGCCAAGGAAGATGTTTTCCGCAATCGACAGGAGCGGCACGAGCGCCAGTTCCTGGTGAATGATGATGATACCAATATCTTCACTGTCGTTGATGGCGCGAAAGTTTCGCACGGCGCCTTCATAGTGGATTTCGCCCTCATAGGTGCCGGCGGGGTAAACACCGGAAAGGACCTTCATCAAGGTCGACTTTCCCGCGCCGTTCTCACCGACGAGTGCGTGGATCTCACCTTCCTTAACCTTGAGGTTGACGTTCTCAAGCGCTTTCACGCCCGGAAACGTCTTGGTGATGTTCCGCATTTCGAGAATGGTATTGGCCATATCGCAATCCAGCGCCCGATTAATTCCGGCGTTTTTATTTTTATGGAAAAACGGGGATGACGCCAAGCCATCCCCGCATGTGTATCAGGCTTATTTCAGCTGGTCTTCCTTGTAGTAACCGCCATCGACGAGAACCTGCTTGTAGTTCTCCTTGGTTACTGCAACCGGCTTCAGCAGGTAGGACGGAACAACCTTGACGCCATTTTCATAGGTCTTGGTGTCGTTCACTTCAGGCTCCTTGCCCTGCATAACGGCATTCACCATGTTCACGGTAACCTTCGCGAGTTCGCGGGTGTCCTTGAAGATGGTGGAATACTGTTCGCCGGCAATGATCGACTTCACGGACGGGATTTCAGCGTCCTGACCGGAAACGACCGGCAGCGGCTGATCCTTCGTGCCATAACCAACGCCCTTCAGCGAGGAGATGATGCCGATGGAAAGACCGTCATAAGGCGACAGAACGGCGTCAACCTTGGCGTCGGTGTAGTAGGCCGAGAGAAGGTTGTCCATGCGGGCCTGGGCCGTTGCCGGATCCCAGCGCAGCGTGCCGACCTTGTCCATGCCGGTCTGGCCGGACTTCACGACGAGCTTGCCGCTGTCGATGTAAGGCTGGAGAACAGACATAGCGCCGTCGTAGAAGAAGAAGGCGTTGTTATCATCAGGGGAGCCGCCGAAGAGTTCGATGTTGAACGGACCCTTGCCATCCTTCAGACCGAGCTTGTCGACGATCGAAGTCGCCTGCAGAACGCCAACCTGGAAGTTGTCGAAGGTGGCGTAGTAGCTGACGTCGCCGCTGTTGCGGATCAGGCGGTCATAAGCGATGACCTTGATGCCCTGCTCGCCGGCCTGCTTCAGCACGTCCGACAGCGTGGTGCCGTCGATCGAGGCGATCACGAGGACCTTGACGCCCTTGGTGACCATGTTTTCGATCTGGGAAAGCTGGTTCGGAATATCGTCGTCGGCATACTGCAGGTCGGTCGTGTAACCAGCTTCCTGAAGCTGCTTGACGATGTTGTTGCCGTCATCGATCCAGCGCGCGGAAGACTTGGTCGGCATGGCGATGCCAACAGCGCCCTTGTCCTGTGCGAAAGCCGGCACTGCGAAAGACGCAGCACCGATGGCACAAGCTGCCATCAGCGAAATAATGGACTTCATTAACTCTCTCCCTTGAGCCCTTCTCTGGACCCGCATGTTGCGGTGCACCAGGAAATTCATGCCGTCAGAGGAAGAAGCCGCGCCCTGCTCGCTCCCTTTTCGCAATTGCGAAATGGAACAGCTGCCGCTCCTCCCCGGCATTCCGCAAATTGTTCTGAATCCATATAACTGTCAAATAGAATAAATCAGTTTCCATATATCAATTATGATATATTAAATCGATACAAAAACCGATGAGGGGTATAAAATCGCGAATGAGCAACCAGAAAGTGTATGAGCAGGCGCAAACAACGGATGCCCTTTTTGTCTTTGAAGACAACCCGTTGCTGCGGGCCGGATTGAAGATGAGCCACCTGCGCATGCTGGTCATGATCGAGGAGCACGGGCAGGTCAGCGCGGCTGCCGCCGCCATGAACATGACGCAGCCGGCGGCCTCGCGCATGCTCTCGGAAATGGAAGCGATCGTCAAATCGCCGCTCTGTCAGAGAGCATCGCGCGGTGTGGTTCTGACGAAGTTCGGCGAGGCGCTGGCGCGACGGGCGCGCACCATATTGCTGGAGCTGCGTGAGGCGAGTCGCGAACTCAATCAGATGAAGTCCGGCAGCGGCGGATCCGTTTTCATCGGCGCGGTGACCGCGCCCGCCATCAGCCTCGTGGTTCCCGCCATAAGACGGGCCATGGACACCTATCCCGGCATTGAAATCAATGTTCAGGTGGAGAGCAGCAACGTGCTGGCGCGGGAATTGCTGGCTGCGCGCCACGATTTCATCATCGGCCGCATACCGGATGACTTTGATCCCGGCCTGTTCTCCATCCACGAAATCGGCATTGAGCGCGCCTGTCTGGTGGTGCGCGAAGGCCACCCGCTTCTGGGCGGCGATCCCGTCACCCTGCAGGATCTCTCCGGTTACGACTGGGTGTTCCAGCCCCCTGGCGCGCTTTTGCGGCGCACCATGGAGGATGTCTTCCTTACCCACGGCGTCGCCATGCCGCGCAACGTCATCAACACGCCATCCGTGGTTCTCACGCTTGCGCTTGTCTGCAACACCGATGCCATTGCGCCGATTGCGCAGGACATGGCCGAATTCGTGGCCGGCCAGCGGGCCGATATCGGCCGGACCCGCATATTGCCGACGGATTTCGAACTGGTCGTCAAGCCCTACAGCATCATCACCACCAAGGGGCGCGTCCTGCCGCCCAGCGCCCGCCTGCTTTACGATCTGGTGCTGGATGAAAGCCGCAAGCTGACTGCCCAGTGACGGCGGCAAGCCAGACGCCACCTTCATCCACTACAAGGGCCGGAAATCGTGACCGGCGAAGGAACAGCCGTATGCTCTTCGGACAATCCGTTTTCCAGTCTGTCGTCGAAAGACTGAAGCAGGAGAAAGAAGACGAAGGCGCAGAGCCGCCCCCGCCCGCGGACAACCGCATTGCCGGCTTCAGCTCAGGCTTCGTTGTCGATACGCATATCGAAGCGCCGGCGGCTGCGAACGGCAATCTCGACGCTTATCTCGCCTTCCTGGAAGACCCCGCGCCACCGGCGGAACCCCAGCCGGAACCGGAGAGCGAACCGGAACCGATGCCGGCCCACCTCGAAAAGACCTCACTTGCCGATGTTTCGGCGGAACTGGCGATCCAGGAGACCGACACTGCGGCAACGCTCGCGGAAAAGCGCCGCGCCTTCGCCCGCCTCAATCATCCCGACCGGGTGAAACCGCAGTTCCGGCACAATGCGACACTGCGCATGACGGCAGCCAATCTCCTGATCGACCAGGCGCTCCGCATGCTTCGGATGCGAGAGCATTTCCGGTAAGAGGCGGGCAGCTCAAGACAGGCGATGAACGGAAAATCGCGACGCGTCAGCCGGCATCGTCCTTATCGGTGGGTGGATTTTCGGCGGCGCGCGCAACCGCCCCGTCCCCACCCTTGTCGCCGTCGCTTGCGGGTTTGAATTTTACCAACAGTTCATAGGCCGCATAGACGCCTATGCCGCCCACGACGGTTCCCCAGAAAAACTCGCGATTGACGAATTCGATGACAGCCCATGCCACACAGAAACCGACGATAAGCAACCGCACCCACAGGGGACGATAAAGCGGATGACTCGTATCGATATTCAGCATGGTGTTTCCGTCTCTGGCTTTTCCGGTCAGTCGCTCGCTGCCGCGCGGGCAACGCATGGCACGGGAATTCCATGCGTCTTGACCGTTTCGCAGACAAATTGCAACGCAAATCGGACCGAGGGATATCAGGCTGCCGTGATGGAGATTACCTGATAACCGGGGGTAACGTGCGACCACGGATGAAATCCGCCGCCCCTTCCGCCCAGCATTGCCGATCTGAGCATGGGGAACACCGGCGCCGGACGTCAGTCGCGCAGGCGGCCGAGCAGCGCCAGCAATTGGTCGCGGGCCTTCTTGCCGCCGATACGGTCGATCAGCTTTTCCTCGCGGTCGCGCCAGACATCGGAAAGGCGCTCGAGAAGACGGCTACCCTCGGCCGTCATGTCGAGGAAATGAACGCGCCTGTCCTCTTCCGACCTGCGGCGGACGAGCAGACCTTTCTCTTCCATGCTGTCGACGATGGCAACGAAATTAGCCCGCTGGATGCCGAGCGCCTCGGCCACATCGCTTTGTTTAAGACCCGGATTTCCGCCGACGATGACGAGAACGGAAAAATCGGCCGGCCGCAATCCCTGCTCCGCCAGCACATCGGAAAAACCGTTTGCCACGGCAAGTTGCGAGTGCCGCAAATGGTAGCTGATCGCAGTCGTCAGCAAACCGTAATCGATCGCGGTGAGATGCGTCGTTTGCGCGCTGCCGCTTTCGACCTTTTCCGTCCGCGGCCCGTTGCTATGTGCCAATCGCAAAGCCATCCGATCCCCCGCCTGATTCGTCCTTTACCCTGCCAAAATCATAACTGACAATGTCACGAAACTGTATCCTAAATAAATGTAGATGATACTAATATTGTATAAGAATTTGACAGTTAATGGGCGGAAACCCAATGCTGCCCGCCATCTGGCGACAAAATCTGCGCCGAAAGCATGACTATTTACCCGCCAATTTTGAGGGGCCGGAACCGCGTGGCAACCCTTGTCTGGCAGGCATACGGGCACTCCGGTCCACGACGGATGAACATGCTGAAACTGCATGCGGGACCCGTGACAAGCTACTACTTATAAGTGAAATCGATTTCCGCGAGACCTGGCACGCCAAACGACGCAGCCCCGCGCGCAAAGTCGCCAAAAACCCGCACGCCCCCACTTCCGGCCCTCTTCACCCTGCGGTCTCGAAAACTGGCAAGGTTTCGCAAATCTTGGATTTTTAGTCATTGATGCGGAAAGAAAGCTAGGGTATGAACCAACCGCTGCACGCGATTCAAGCGTGGCCGCTGCACCCGTAGCTCAGCTGGATAGAGTGTTGGATTCCGATTCCAAAGGTCACAGGTTCGAATCCTGTCGGGTGCGCCATTTTACGCAGAACGTATCACCCCGGATTGCCACGCTTCGTTTTTGACGGGAGCCTATGGAAAGCATGTATGGCGTTGCCGCATCCGGGAGGAGGCATGCTTTGACAAGTGCGCGTCGCGGCAGTCTGAGACGGATTCCCCGAAAACGCCGTTAGACTCCGTCCCGATCGATATTACTGAAGCATTGAAGGCGATGGGCGAGGCTGGCGGCGGCGGATCAGTGGTGGCCTGAGATAAGCTATCCGGTCTTCGACAACCCAGAGGCAAAAAGCCGCCCGGTGGTCGAAGCACCGGGCGCTGGTTTCAGGCGAATGAAGTCGCAGGATCAAAACTCACGCCATTCGTCTCTCGATCTGTCGAGGGCGGCATTGCCCGCGAAGGCGGCAGCGAGCTTGTGGCCGAGCGCACGCACGGGTGATGCTACCGGTCTTTCGCCGCCGGCGGCGGTGCGCACCGGCGCGGGCTGGCTCTGCGGCTGATAGGCGCTGTCGCCGAGGCGGAATTGCGACAGCAACTGGTTGAGAGAGGCCACCTCCTTGGCCAGGCTGTGGCTTGCGGCATTGGTTTCTTCGACCATCGCCGCGTTTTTCTGGGTGTCCTGATCCATCTGGTTGACCGCGGTGTTGATCTGCTGCAGGCCCGAGGACTGCTCCTGCGCAGCCTCCACGATGGAAACCACGTGCCGGTTGATTTCCTGCACTTCGGATACGATCGTCACCAGCGCCTTGCCGGTGTCACCCACCAGCTGCACGCCCTGCTGCACCTGATCGTTCGAGGTGGTGATCAGCGCCTTGATCTCCTTGGCAGCATGGGCGGAGCGTTGCGCAAGCTCGCGCACCTCCTGGGCCACGACGGCGAAGCCCTTGCCGGCCTCACCGGCGCGGGCGGCCTCCACGCCGGCATTCAGGGCAAGCAGGTTTGTCTGGAAGGCGATCTCATCGATCACCCCGATGATATTGCTGATTTCATTGGCAGAATTCGCGATCTGCTCCATGGCGACCACGGCGCGGCGCACCACTTCGCCAGATTGTTCCGCGCCCGCCTTGGCGCGACTGACGATCAGGCCCGCCTCCTGCGCGCGTTTGGTGGAATCCTGCACGGTCGTGGTTATCTCCTCCAGGGCCGCGGCGGTTTCCTCCACGGCCGCCGCTTGCTGTTCGGTACGTCTCGCCAGATCGTCAGCGGCCGATTTGATTTCGTTTGCCCCCGCGCCAATGCCGTTGGCGTTCTGCGCAACACGGGTCAGGGCTGCCTGCAGCTTTTCCGCCGATGTGTTGAAATCGTTGCGCACGGTATCGAGCGTTGTCGTGAACGGCTCGCGGATGCGGTAGGAGACATCGCCGTCGGAGAGTTTCGAGAGACCGGCAGCGAGGTTGTCGACGGCGAATTTGACGTCGGCCGCTTCCTTCGCCTTCTGCTGCTCACGGTCGATCCGGTCCTGTTCCGACAGGCTGCGGTTCGCTTCGGTTTCCTGCTCGAGACGAATGCGCTCGATGGCATTTTCACGGAAAACCTGAACCGCCTGCGCCATCTGGCCGACTTCGTCTTTGCGTGCCATTCCGTCAATTTCCGCCGTCGTTTCACCGGCGGCCAGCGAGACCATGCGCTCGCGCAGCCGGGCAATCGGCGTGGTGATGCCGCGCGAAGCCACGAAAAGCGCCAGAATAATGCCGGTCGCGAAAGCAACGCCGACAGCCATCAGCGAGGTGAGGATGGTCGAATTGGTCTGATCGGTCAGGTCGTCGCTTCCCTTGACGACACCCTTGGCAAGCTTGTCAAGAAGATTGGCGATGTCGGCGCCCGTAGCGCGCATGGCAACGTCAGCCTTCAGAAGCTCCGCAGCGGATTCCTGGTTGCGGTTGGCCGAACCGAATTCCACGGCCTTGTCCGTGATGGCGATAATGCCCTTGACGTCTCGCAACAGCCTGTCGAGTGCTGCTGTCTCTTCCGGAAAAATGGCTTTGACATCGTCCAGCCGCGTTACCACCTCTGCCCTGTCCACCGCATATTCCTGCTTCACGATTTTAAAGTCGGGGCTATTGGCGTCATAAACCATGATCTGATACGCACCATAGGCCATGGACTGCAGGTTTCGGTTTGCCCGGGCAAGCTCCACCAGGGCGGCGTTGTCTTTGGCGATAAAATCGGAATAGGCCGTGTCCGCGTGCTTGTAGCGGTCGGACATGAAGCCGGTGGCGCCAAGACCGACGATGCAGATCGGCAGAATGAGGGAAAGAATTTTTGTGCGGATGCTGGCGTTCTGGAGAAAGGACACGGAAACCTCACGTCATGAAAAAACCGCTCCTTCCCCGTGCCACAGGAGGTGTTCGGCAAGGCTGGCATGGCACGTCGAGGACCCCGGTCATCAGGGCTTCGATAGCCGCATCATCGGCTGGGATTGCCTCTGCATCATGCATACGCCGAAGAAAGTCCGGGCCTGTCCCTGCAATACGCACAGGTCGTCTCCCCCCGTGGCATGGCGCCCCTGAAAGGCCAGGCGCCAGGCCGCATCTTGAGGAAAAGCTGAGCAGAGCCGATCGATGGGCTGCTCGTGATTCCTTTTATCGCAAAATAATTATGATCAAAAACTTTATAATTTCTTCACGCCGAAAAATTGCAGGTGCCGACAGGGATTCGCGGTGCAGCTGCTGCCCGCGACATCAAATGATGGAACCAGTATGGAGCAGTGATCTTGCATCATTACCCGACGCAGCGCGGCCGGCGGTGGCGGCGCATCTCGAACCGTCAACGGGAATGCAGGACCTGCGGTTGTGCGGCAGGCGGCCCGCCCGGCTTCGCTACACTGCGCACGGGGCCGCCGGACTGGCCGGGTTCCCGCTCCGCCTCTTCCTCGACGAGGCTGGCATGGGCCTGCAGATGCAGGCCCATCATCGCGACGAGCAGGAAAAACCAGACGAAACCCGCGCTCAGAAGAAACAGGGTTTCCAGAAAGCCGTATAGCAGGACGTAAAGCCAGACGCCGACATAAAGCCGCGTCAACGGACTGTTGCGCGTGGCGCTGTCCATTTTGCCGAGATTATGGAGCGGCAGCAGATAAATCCATATCAGCACCAGAACCAGCCCCGGCACGCCACCTTCCAGCAGCAGGTCGAAATAGCCGCTATGGGAAGCCGGCGCGGTGGTCGCCCAGCTATTGTCTTCGGTGAAGCTCGACATCAGCGTATCGCTGCGCCAGAAGGCCTGGTAGCCATATCCGAGGATTGGGCTTTTGCGGATGTAATCGATGGCGACAGCCCAGATATCGGTTCGGCCCGTAAAGCTGGCGTCGATGCCCATTTTCGTCAGCATCTGTGAAAACACCGGGTCTACCGTGGTGCCCACGGTCACGGCCGCGCAGAACAAAAGAAGCAGGGTCACGACCATATAACGCCACCGGGGCCAGCGAACGATGAACCAGCCGGTTGCCACGATGATCGGCATCAGGCCAAGCACCGTCTTGCCACCTGTCTTGACCAGGAAGAAAACCGACAGCAGCAGCACCGAGAGGCCGCCGATGAAGGACCAGCGCCTGCAAAGATAAATCGACACGATGATCAGCACCGCCATGACCGATGCGGCCTCGTTCTTGTGCTGGAAGACCCCGCGCCAGTTGCCGGCCAGCAGCGGCTCCAGCGCATCGCTTGCCAGGTGAATGGACCGCGAAGGCAGGGCGACGACGCCGAAATAACACAGGAACAATATGATGAGGACGCAGGTGGCGAGCAGCGTGGTGAAATGCCGCTCGGTGCGCGGCAGCTGCAGGAACCCGCCGGCGAGCACGCAGATGATGGCGCACATGACAAGCCGACGTAGAGAAAACGATGGTGCTTCACCGAGAAGCGAGGTCAAGGCAAACCAGCCGAAAATTGCCGCTGTCAGCAGGCGCGGCGCAAGGATGATGGAGAACGAGCGCTCCCTGGCCATGAATGCCACAAAACTGCAGAGCAGGATGACTGCGGTGAGCTGGTTGAGCAGGTTGGACCCGGCCGCCATGGCGGACCCCAGATAGGTGGAGGAGAGCGAGATATAGGGCGAAAAACCGACTGTGAAGTACAGGAACGTCACATAAAACAATGCGTCCCGCCAGTAGCCACGCCCCTGTCCGTCATGCGGTGCATCCATAAGGGGTTTTTCTCTTCCTCTTTCCACCGCCTCGGCATCCCGTCCGATGCTTCATCCGGTTACCCGAATATCCTCCCAAAATCCTATTTTTTAGTTATATATAATGCACGGAAGAATAGTAATTCCGTCATTTCCGACCGCGCTTCCGGAACGAGGTCAAAGGGTTAGAAACGGAGAAGGACTGCCGGGAAAGAAGCTGCGCCCTGAAGAACGGCTCTCAGGCGTTAACTTCGCATCGAAAATTTAATGCGCTGATTTCCTTAATATTTACCACGAAATTCCTGGCCGGAAAGCCCGCCTCTACTTGCACGACAAGAGAACCGTCTTCGCATGCCGGAGGTATACTTACGCAGCCAGCAGATACTCTATTTAGCGTATATTAACAACTCAAGATATATCTTTGGGTTGATTTCGTAAATGCGCATAGGCTGGAGACCCAGGGTGGACGTTCCGAGGCACACCAGGACGGACGATAGCGATAACGGTCAGTTGACGCGATGCCCGGCGCCGCAAAGCTCAACCGGCGTCCGCCCCATGCGCAGGGACGACGTGCCGGCTGTCGAGCGGGTGCTGAACAGCGCATTCAGGAAGACAGGGCCCACGACGAGCTTCGATTTCCGCTCCTATGTAGAGACGTTGTTCTTCAGCAGCCCCGTTTTTGATCCGGATTACGGCAGCGTGGTTTACGATGCGGGAGAGAATGGCGTGACAAGCGTCATTCTGGCCGTGCCCATGCGGTTTGTCGCCAATGGAAGAACCGTTACGGCGCGCCTGCTCTGTGCTTTCGCGTCGGATGGAAAACTTGGCGCACTCGGGGCCGCGCGCCTGTCCCGCGGCATGCGGGCATCGAAACACGACATGCTGTTTTCGGATACAGCCTCGCCTGTCAGCGCCGACCATTGGGTTGCGACCGGCGGCAACATGCTGCCCATCGAAAGCCTGCAATGGCATAAGGCGCTGAAGCCCTTCTCAACCATCGCACTGCGCATGCCGCGCCGTTCGAAACTGGCCAAGACAACGCTTGCCCTGGCGGCGCTCGGCTTCGTGGACGGCGTCCTGCGCAAATGGAAAAAAGGCCTAAGGCCGCAGCAGGCTCCGGGCGCCAGGGTAAAAGAAGTGGATTTCGAAACCTTCCGCCGCGCAGCGCTGCCGATGATCGAGCGTTTTTCCGTCCGCCCGGAATGGTCCCATGACGAATTTCACTGGCTGATCGGCATGAGCAGGACGAATGAGAGCCTGGGCGAACTGAAAAGCCTGGCGATCGAGACGGCCGAAGGTCATGTCATGGGAGCCGCCCTGTTTTTCGGCCAGCCGGCGCGAACCGCCTATGTGCTCAATCTCGTCTGTGATGCCGGCCGCGAAAACGATGTCCTCAACACACTGTTCCACCATTTTGACAATGAGAATTACGCCCATGTCACTGGCATGGCGCAGCCCTTTCTGATCAACGCGCTTTACCGCCAGAACCACATGAGCTTCCGCCATGACGGATATTTCTGCATGGCCACCCGGGACGATCTGCTGAGGGAAAGGGCGCTGGCCGGGGATATCTATATAGGCGGACTATGCTCGGAGAGCTGGAGCAAACTCATCACCGATTATTGAGGCCCCGCGCAGACCGACACGAGCCGGGCCGCCGCCTCAAGCCTTGGTAAAACGACCCACATTGGCCGATATCAGATGGCGCAGGGCCTTCGCGTAACGTTTGGAGCGTGTCTTGGCCGCCAGCGCGCTGGTCCAGTCCACCATCGATCCGTTGATATCGAAATCGCCGAGCTGACCTTCGGGTATATCGCCCTTTTCGATCCGCTCGACGATGGAAGCGAGCGCCGAATAGAATTCCGGCGAGCGATAAGGCGGGTGCAGTGAATACATGCCTTTACCCGTACCGAGAAAATCCAGCCTGTAGACGCCGCGGCGCATCATGTTGGTGCTCAACACCTCCTCAGCGGGCATCGAGACGGGCTGCTGATTATAGGCATAGGAGCGGATGCGCCGTTTGACATCGGGCCTGAGCAGTTCCAGCGAACCGATCCGCTTGGCGAAGCGTTCCATGTCGATCATGAAAAGACGTGTGGAAACGGTGGCGAAGCGCCAGGTGGGAATACGCGACGGCAACTTGCGCGGCTCAGGAATGTTCTTCACGCCGGGCATGCCGACATGGCGGGAAATATCGAGATCGCCCCGCACTGTCGGCGGCCCGGAAAACGGCGTGATGCACAGCGCATCCGGATTGGCTTTCTGCAGCGCGATCGCCTCGGAAAACCAGCTCTGGCTGCCGCCGCCAAACATCATGTCGCTGTCCATGTGCAGTACGTAACGGGCGTTGGCCCGTTTAAGACCGTGGAAATAGACGTGGAAAGGACCGCCGTCGAAAGCCTTGGCGGGATAGGGAACCGCCGACCGGGAAAAGAAGGTCTCGGACACCGCCTTGCGCGCCTCATCACTGTAATCGACGATATCGACGACGAGATGCGGATAGTTGATCTGCATTTCCTCCAGCATGTCGAAAAGTCGTTTGCGCGACGCTTCGAAGCCTTTGCCCTTGTAGCGACCCGCCCCCACCTGGCCGGTATCGACAGTCAGCAGAATGCGGTCCACCTGTCCGCCCCAGACCCGTAGCTGATGCGGCAACGTCAATGCGGCATGCGGAGCGTCGAAGGGATGCAGATTGACCTGCAGCGCTTTCTGGACGGGAGGAAGCGGCATTTCAGCATTCATAGTCACGCACCACGGTTCCGGAATTCATTGATGATGGCCATCATGGGTTTTTCGTTGAAGCTCCAGTCGAGCGGCAACGGCCGGTTCGCCGTGCCGTCACGACGCGGATAGGCCCAGCGGATCCAGGTATACTGGTCCGAAATACCCCATGTGGTGATCGAGGAAAGCGGGCCGCCGGCCGAGGCCGCCTCAAGAAAATCCCGGACCTGGCCGTTGATCAGCAAATCGCGTTCCGCTTCCGGACCGGGCAGCGTCTGGTCCATCACATCAAGCTCCGTCACCAGAACGGCAAGGCCGTAACCGCGCATTTCCGTCACGAAGGCGGCAAGCTCGTCCTTGGCGATCGGCCAGCCGCCACGCAGGTGCCCCTGCAGACCGATGGCGTTGATGGGCGCCCCTTTTTCCAGAAGCTCGAGAATGAGATTGCGGAACGCCTCGCGCTTGGCTGGCGATTTTTCGACCGCGAATTCCACGTCATATTCATTGAGAACGAGCTGCGCTTTCGGATCGACCTGATGGGCGATATCGAAGGCCTTCTTGATGGCGTCCGGCCCGGCGCCGTAATACCAGGCGTCACGCCGGGCGCGCACATTGCCGGGAACATCCGGGATCGGTTCGTTCACCACGTCCCAGCTATGGACCACATCCCCGTAACGCTCCATCACCTTGACGATATGGGTTTCCATCAGCTTCTCGACCTTGCCGCTGCCACCGATGCCGGCAATCCAGGGGGCATTTGAGGCGTACCAGATCAGCGGATGGCCATGCATGGAAAGCTTGTGCTGGCGCGCGAAGTTGGCGAGTGCATCGGCGGGCGCAAAATCGAACACCGCTTCCGATGGCCGCATGACCTCCCATTTCATTTCAGTCACGGGAGTGATGCGCGAGCAATATTTCACGATCGCCTCGCCGATGCGGCTATCGGCGGTGAGGTCAGGCAGATAAATGGCCGCGCCGTAAGGTGCGGTTTTGGTCGAGGTTTTTTTCTGCGCGGCAGAGGCCGTGCCGGTCACGGCGTGCAAAAGGCTCGCGCTTGCCGCACCGCCCAGAAAATTCCGCCGCCCGATCCGCATTCATCCGCCTCCACAACCCCGGCGCATCGAGGGAAAACCGGGATCGATTTTCGCCAGCAACGATGCGCAGCCCAAAATGTCGGAGCGTTTCCGCACATCCGGATGGGCCCGGCACGCTCCATTCTCAAAACATAACATTCTGATCATGCCAAAAGGATATTAAAGATTTGCAAGGTTAACCGCCGCTATACCACGTCATAATTGGCCAGCGCCGCTTAATCCGGTAGTAACTTCGCCGTGCGAATTCTTGGCCCATGCCTCACGGAGTTTAAAGCTTGATATCCGTTTCGATTGTCATCCCCGTTCGCAATGGCGAGCGTTACATCGTGGAAGCGATCGAAAGCGCATTGCTTCAGGGCAAAACCGTCTGCGAGGTGCTGGTGGTCGATGACGGTTCCACTGATAGCACGGCGCAAAAGGTGCAGGGTTTTTCCGATCCGCGCGTTAAACTGCTTGCCCGGCCGCAGGGACGGCAGGGCGTTTCCGCGGTTCGCAATTTCGGTCTTTCGCAGGCACGTGGCGAGTGGACGATGTTTCTCGATGCCGATGACCGCCTGAAGCCTGGCGCCGTCGCGGCGCTTTGCGCCGGCGTCACCGGCCCGGATGTCGTTGCCGTTTATGGCGATTACGAGCGTATCGATGAAAACGGTGCAAAGATCGGCCGTCGCAACCTCATCCGTCGCCGCGAAAAGCCTGACGGCTTCATCCTTCGGCCGCTGCTCGGCGGAAACTTCATCGTCAATGGCGGCATCATGCTGGTCAGAACCCGAATCTTCCAGGATTTCGGCGGCTTCGACGAGACCCTGCGGTATGCGGAAGACTGGTACGGCTGGTGCAGGCTAGCCGCCGCGGGCCGCTTTGTTTATCTTCCCGGCCGCCACGTCCTCGATTATCGGGTTCACCGGACGAGCGTTATGATGAACCGGCTCTTGACCTTCCGCGATTGCGAACCGGCAATCGAAGCCGTGTTTTCCGATCCCGCCATCGTCGCAGCCATACCCCCGCAGGAGCTCGGGCGGCTTCGCCGCAAATCCGAAAACCATATGAACGCCTATACCGTTGCCCAGGCGTTTCGTGCCCGCCGTTACCGGGAAGCCTTTTCGGCACTGGCCGACACCGTCATCCATCGCCCGCGCCAGAGCCTCCGGGCCGTCGTTTTTTCCGCCGCAGCACTTGCCGGAATTTAGGAGTTTCCATGTCCGAGATCATGCCGGAAGCGGTGGTGTGCATCCCCAGTTTCCGCCGGCCGGAAGGCCTGAAGAAGACACTTGCATCGCTTGCAACTCAGAAGGTCGATTTTCCCTTCGCGGTCGTCGTGGTCGATAATGATGGTGCAGGCCAGCAGGGTCTTGCTGTTGCGCGCGCCTTTTTTGCCGAAAACGACATGGCCGGGCTGGCCCTGGTAGAACCGACACAGGGCAATTGTTACGCCATCAACACGGCGTTCCGCACCGCCCGGCAGAGCTATCCTTCGGCGCAATGGTTTCTGATGATCGATGACGACGAGGCCGCCTCCCCCGTCTGGCTTGGGCAAATGGTCTCGGCGGCGAAATCCTTCGACGCCGATATCGTCGGCGGACCCGTCAATCGCGAATTCGACGCCCCGGCTTCCAGGGCGGTTCTTTCGCATCCGCTGTTCGGTTCCATAGAAGCACCGACCGGCCCGGTCGACCAGATCCACGGCTCGGGCAATTGCCTGATTTCACGGCGAGTGTTCGAAACCTTGCCGAAGCCGGAATTCGACGTGCGGTTCAACTTCCTCGGCGGCGGCGACATGGATTTCTTCACACGCTGCCGCAAGGCCGGTTTCAAATTCGCATGGAATGCGAACGCCCTCATCATCGAATACGTGCCGGAAAGCCGCATGGCACCGCGCTGGATCATGGAGCGCTCGCTCCGGACCGGCATCATCAATTACAGCATCGATCGCGCCCGCCGCCCCGGCCTGAGGGGCGGACTGCTGCTCGCCGCCAAAAATGCCGTCAGCCTGTGCCTGTCGCTCTTCCGCGCCGTTTCCACATTGCTGAAAACCGGTTCGCTGCTGCCCGCCACCCATCCGCCCCTCATGTCCCTGGGCCGGGTGATGGCGAGCCTCGGCATCACGCTCACGCCCTATAAGGCACCGGCGAAGAAAAGCTGACGCCCGATCTTACCGTCACGTTTAACCCAGCGTCTTTTGCCTGCCGAACGACATCGGGTTCGCGGGCCGCTTCTGCAAACCGAAAGACGAAAAGGCCGTCGCAAGTACGAGAAGCGGCACGAGCACCGGCCAGAAAAAACAAAGGACAATGCCGGTTACCCGATAAAAATCCCAGCTCTTGTCGCGGCGGGCGCCTTCAATATAGGTCATGGCGAGAGAGGTAACGGTGCCAATTCCATATATGAAAAGAGAAATGGACGTAATCACCATTGGTGGCCTCAAAATATCTCTGATTCGAATAAATTTGTAATATTTGTGCAGTGTAGCGCACCCGTTCGCAGTTGCAACGGGTTTCGGCGCCGCAGCGCGCTGATTCAATAAGTTAGAAAAACCTTACATTTATCGGGCAAGACGGCGCAATGATCTAGCGGTTCTGCCCCGAAGCGCCAAAGCGATACTTCAGCAGCGAATATATGGCGATCGGATTGGTCAGCAGGTAACGTTTTCCCAGACGCTTCGGCTCAAGCATCGCCCGGTAGAGCCATTCCAGCCCCATATCCTGCATCCACTGCGGCGCCCGGCTGTTCTTGCCGGCAATGAAATCAAAAAGGCCGCCGCAGGTCTTGATCACGGCGACGCCGGAAAGCCTGTCCAGATTGCGCGAAACGAAGCGCTGCTCGAGCGGAATGCCGAAGCCGACCCAAAGAATATCGGTCTTCGAGGCGACAATATCGGCAATGATTTCGTCCCCGCGACCCGGACTGAAATAACCATTATGGCGTCCCGAAAAGACGAGGCGCGGATAAAGCCTCTGCATTTCCTCGACCGCCGCACGGTTCACCTCTTCGGAACCGCCGAGGAAATAAAACCGGCTGCCCGTCTCTTCGGCGCGCTTGGCCACCGCATGAACGAGATCCGTCGTTGCAACCCGTTCTCTCAACGCCCGGGCACAGAACTTGCGGGAGAAGATCACCAGCGACATGCCGTCGGCGTGAATCTGGTCCGCCTGCCGCAGCATGGCGTCGAATTCGCGGTCGTGGTGGCAGAGCGCGATGACCTGACCGTTTGCGGATGTCGAATAAAACGGCCTTGCACCCGGCGTACGCTCCGTCGTTGCACGCAGGATGAAATCCCGCGCGGTTTCATCGATGGTTGCGTCAGTAATGGGTAGGGACGCAAGAGAAATAACCGGCCAGGAATGACCAGTCTCCTCCGTCTGCGGCATCTCTCTCCCTGTCATAATCTGTCCGGCGTCCAAGATAGGCATCGTTTCATTGTTATGGGCACGCATATGCATAAAATAGAAGGCTTCAAACACTACGAAGAACTATCATTAATATTTTTATAAATCCTCCGCTTGAGGCGGGGAAATTGCACGCCCGCTGGTTGAATGACCTTCCCCTCGCCTATTCCCGTTTGGCGTCCGATGGTTTAATGGACGGAAACATCAATGACAAAGGTCCCGGCCATGGAAACCATTTCAATCGACAACCGCGGCGATTTCGGCCTCTGGGCAATAGAACGGGCGAAGGAAATCGTTGCCAACGAGGCGTCCGATCTCGCCGTTTCCGTCCGTGATGGCGACGAGGCAGGCATTCGCGATGCCGGCAATGCGCTGGGTGCGGCCATCGCCGCCGCTCTCCTTGAAGTTTATGATGGTCTGATCTCGGAAGAATAAGTCGGCGCGGGGTCCCAGGTTTAACGCGCCGCGGCTTCCGCATGATCGTCCCGGCGCAGATAACCCCACAGCCCGAGTGCGATCGCAATGGCGAGGCCGAGAAACAGGCCGCCCGCGCCGCCAGCGACGAGGAAGACCAGCTTGCCCGGCGGCCAGCTTCTGGAGTTCGGCGCAACCGGCTGCGAAATAACGCGGACATTGGTGGAATCGATCGATTGCTGTTCGGCGAGCTGGCGTGACCGGGTAAGATAGGTCTCATAGATCGCCGCTGCCGAGCGGGCGTCGCGCTCAAGATCCCTCAGCCGGACCTGCGCTTCGTTATCGGTAAAGACATTGGCACGCTCCGCCACGGCTTTCAGTCGCAGCGCATCGAGCGAGGAGCGCGCTTCGGCGACATTTGTCTTTGCTGCCTGCAGAATGCGCCGCGCCTCGTCGGCCATGCCGCGTTCCAGCATGGCCCGTTCCGCACCTGCAGTCGCCAGCCGCGGATGACGCGCGCCGTAGGTCAGCGTCATGGCTCCGATCTGCTGCTGCAGGGTGCTGTATTGCGCCCGGATCGTGTTCATGGTCTGGCTATCGAAAATCGCATCGCTTTGCGTGCGGTTCTGCGCGATTGCCGCCTCCATCTGCTTCAGCCGGGATTCTTCCTGGATGACGCGCTGCTGGGCCGCGAGAACCTGTGCATTGAGCTCACCGGAGGCCAGGTTGCTGACAAGCTGGCCATTATTCTCCTGCAGGCCGTTTTCGCGACGGAAATCGGCCACCCGCTTTTCAGCCGCAGTAACATTCTCGCGCATTTCCTCAAGCCGCTTCCTGAGATCGTCGACGACACGCTGGCTGCTGTCGGAGGTCGTCTGGAACAGCTCGGTCTCAAACGCCTTCACGATGGCCTTTGAGACCGTCACGGATTTGTCCGCATCATTGGTCCAGACGGAAAGCGTCACCACGAAGGAGCGTGGGTCGCGTTCCGCTGCGACCCGGTCGCCGAGGGAGCGGAGTGCACCGAGCCGGTTGTCGCCATCTTCCGGCCTGGATGAAAACATCGCCTTCAGCCGGGCGAGCGGCGGCGGGCTGATGAATTCCGGATCCTGATCGAGCTTCAGTTCCTCCACCACCCGCGCCAGCACGTTGCGCGACGTGATCGTGCGCAGCTTGCTTTCGACTTCGAGAATCTGCGTGTCACGCTGCTGGTTCGGCGAGAACACGCCGTCGTTGACAACGTTGAGATTGGAGGGATTGACGACGATATCCGTATAGGCCGTGTAGCGTGGCGGCGTCATATACGCATAGCTGAGCGCAGCCGCGACGCAGAGAATGATTGCCAGAACGATCCAGACGATGCCCCTGCGAAGCCAGATGAGGACGTCGTCAACGCCGATCCTGTCGATATGGCTGAGGCCCGGCAATGCTGCGGCCAGACTTCCGCTGGGCGACGACGCCTTCACCGGTCTCGCGGCCGGAGCGGGCTCGACGGCAGCCGCGGCCGGTTTCGGCTCGAGATGCTCTTTCAGCACCGTGCGTTCGAAAACCTCGTCGTCATCCACCAGATCATCCAGCAGGGAACCATGAGTTTTCGCGGCCGGCGCCTTTTTTTCATCGAGCGGACGTACCTGCTTATGTCCCGCCTTTTGAAGCCTGTACATCAGCCAATCCAACTCGAACGAACCAAAAAAAGCCGGCAACCGATGATCCTCATCGTCGCCATAGCCGCTATCGACGGACAAGTTTAAATATGACGGGTGAATTTTAGGTTACCCGCATCATTGCCGTCATCATCGCCTATTCGCGGCCTCCAGGGAAGGGGAGGATTGACGTGAATGGATCGATACGGTTCTTTCAAGCGTTACATTTTTGAACTATCCATTTGGCCCTCAAGGATTTTACGGAAGCGGAGTTGAGAATGAGCCTGAAATTTGGAACGAGCGGCCTTCGTGGCCTCTCCGTCGATCTGAAAGGAAAAGCGTCGGCCGTTTATGCCACGGCATTTGCGAAGCACCTTCTCACATCGGGCCAGGCAAAGGCGGGCGATCCCATTCTCGTTGGCCGCGATTTCCGCGATTCGAGCCCTGATGTGTCCGCCACCTGCATCGCGGCGTTGAAAAAGGCAGGCCTCACGCCGTTCGATTGCGGCACGGTGCCCACCCCGGCTCTGGCGCTTTATGCTCTGTCGCTGAAGGCGGGCGCGCTGATGATCACGGGCTCCCACATCCCGGCCGACCGCAACGGCATCAAGTTCTACCGCCCGGATGGCGAAATCGACAAGCAGGACGAGACGGCCATCGCAGCCCTCGCCGCCGAAATCGAAGCGGAAGGCATCAGCGACGAATCGGCGACTGCCGAAGACCATTCCGCCATCGCAGCCGAACTATTCTACGAACGCAACATCGCGCTGTTGCCGGAAAAGGCTCTCTCAGGCCTCAAGATCGGTGTTTACCAGCATAGCACGGTGGCGCGCGATCTCTTTGTCGACGTTCTCGCCCATTACGGCGCCGATGTCGTTCCGCTCGGCCGCTCGGAGACCTTCATCCCCGTCGATACGGAGGCGGTCTCGCCGGAGACGCTTTCGCTTCTCAAAAAATGGGCTCCTGAGCACAGTCTCGACGCCATTGTTTCCGCCGATGGCGACGGTGACCGCCCCCTGCTGGCCGATGAGAGGGGCGTACCGCTGCGCGGCGACCTCATTGGCCTCATCACCGCCAATTTCCTTGGCGCAGGCGTCGTTGTCACCCCTGTAACGTCCAATTCCGGCATCGAGGCCAATGGTTCCTTTGAGGTCGTTCGTACGAAGGTTGGCTCGCCTTTCGTCATTGCCGGCATGGCAGACGCCCTTTCAGCCGGCAAGAACGGCGTGATGGGCTTCGAGGCGAATGGCGGCCTGCTGACGGCCTCTTCCTTCACGCTTAACGGCAGGCTCCTCTCGCCGCTGCCTACGCGTGACAGCTTCCTGCCCGTTCTCGCCGTGCTGCTTCTTTCGTCGGAACAGAAAAAACCGCTGTCGCAAATCGCCGCAGCCTATAACCTTCCGGTCGCCGCCGCCGACCGCCTGGAAAATTTCGCGCAGGAAAAGAGCGCCGCGCTGATGGCTCATCTGCGCGCCTCGCGCACCAATCTCGAAGCCTTCCTCGCGCCGGTTGGCACGGTGAAAGGCCTGAGCGACATCGACGGCCTGCGCGTGTCATTGACCGACGGCAGCACCATCCACTTCCGCCCGTCAGGCAACGCGCCGGAAATGCGCTGCTACGTCGAAGCTGCCAATCAGGATGAGGCCGAGACGCTTTTGAGCAAGGGGCTCGACCTTATCCGAAATTTTGGATGATTTTTGGATGATGCCGGGCAAGCCCGGCATCTGCCCTTTTTAATCTGTCCCAAATGTCGCACCCTGCCCGTGCCTGTTGCTCTTCCGGCTCCGCGGAGCGATAAGAGCCGGAGGGCCACAAGAGGCGGATTATGACTGGCGAAACCATTACCCTTTATGAAGCGATCGGTGGCGATGCGACCGTCAGGGCGCTCACCCGGCGCTTCTATCAACTGATGGATACTCTGCCGGAAGCAGCCCGCTGCCGCGCCATCCACCCGGCCGATCTTTCCGGCAGCGAAGCGAAGTTCTACGATTACCTGACTGGATATCTTGGCGGACCGCCGGTCTACGTCGAGAAGCACGGCCACCCGATGCTGCGCCGCCGCCATTTCGTCGCCCCCATCGGCCCTGCCGAGCGGGATGAATGGCTGCTCTGCTTCCGCCGCGCCATGGAGGAGACGATCGAAAATCCCAAGCTGCGCGACATCATATGGCCCCCGATCGAGAGGCTCGCCTTTCACATGCAGAACCGGGAGGCGGACAGCCAATGACCACGCAGAACGCGACCATAGCGACGGTGCCCGGGGCCAGATTACGGGCCTTCATTCTGTTGCTGGGCAGCCTGCTGGGTGCTGCCGGCGTCATGCTTGCCGCCGCTGCCACCCATACCGGCGAGACCTATATGCTCGGTAATGCTTCCGCCATGGCGCTGGCGCATGCGCCGGTTCTTATCGCGCTCCATATCGGTGCGGATCGCATCAGGACCGCCATTCCGGCGGGCTTGATCCTCGGTCTCGGCACGGCGATCTTCGCCGGCGATCTCGTTATCAGGCATTTTTCCGGCCATAGCCTGTTTCCATACGCTGCGCCGCTGGGCGGCATCGGCATGATCGCGGGTTGGCTGGTGTTGTGCGCGGGAGCGTTTTTGAAGCCTAAAGGCTGATTGTTTTAGGGCATCTGCATCGTGACCCGGAGTGCGAGCGGAGCTCCCTCACACCTGGCGCCATCTTGCCCTCTCGGCAAGGATTCAACGCTAACCACGCGTCCAGCGAAACGGCAGAATGTTGCGGCCTTTTTCAGCCGCCACACCTGTTTGAAAGGCCGTCGTTTCACCCGGCTGGCGGGCGCGCTGATGAGGAAAGGTCACCACATTGCCGCCGCTTCCGGCAACGCGGCTGCGTCTTTCGCGTTCGCCGATGATGTCATAAAATTCCGTCGTGGCCGGATCGCTCGCCTGTTCGGCCATCTTGTGCAGTTCCACACCACACGGTCTGTCCGCCGTGCGGTGCTCGTCGGGAAAATTATTGCGCTCGTCGCTCATCGCTGGGGCTCCGTTCATTCATCGTCTGAAGCGCCCGCTCCAGACTGGATTTGCTGCCATTGCGCAGCGGAATGAACGTCTTGCCGAATTTCTTGCAACCCGACTTCACCCGCAGACACGCATCGTGGCTGATACAGTCGATCGGGCAGAAAACGCAGTCGACGGAAGGAAGCACGGTATCGATGCGCGACACCGCCTCACGCAAGCCGCCGTCGTGGTGGATCAGTTCGGCGCCGAAATTGCTGGCGATCTGGCGAAGATGGGCAACCTGACAGTCACGGCCGCCGACATAAAGAAAGCTTTTCGGACCGGAAAGCTGCTGTTCGGCCACGTCCCGCTCGGTCTGGGGAGCGCCTTTGCCCTGCTTGCCGCCACGTTCGGCCTTCTTCTTTTCCTTGCGTGCCATTCCCTCACCTGCCGGTTGGTTTTTGATACCCCGATATTGGGCCCCGACGTTCGGGATGCCGGCACCATAATAAAGATGAGTTTTGGAGTAAAGTATAAAGGTGATAAATTTCCTCATGTTTTTATGCGGAGGGCTTATCACATAATCGCGAGAAGCAGGCCGATCAGCCGTTTATCCGCAACCCGCCCATGAAAAGCTGTTCCAGATGGCGGGCCGCGTCTTCGAAACGTCCCTCGCCGCCATTCTTGTCGCCCAGAACCGCCCGCACCTGTACATCGAAATCGGCATAGTGCTGCGTGGTCGACCAGATCGAGAAAATAAGGTGGTAAGGGTCACATTTGGCCATCCGCCCGGCCTTCACCCAGGCGCGGATCACCTCGGCCTTCTCATCCACCAGCTGTTTCAACGGGCCTTTCAATTCATCCTCGATATGCGGCGCGCCCTGCAGTATTTCGTTCGCAAACAGCCGGCTTTCGCGCGGGAAATCGCGCGACATTTCCAGCTTGCGACGAATATAGGAGCGGATCTCGCTTTCAGGATTACCCTCGGCATCGAAAGCGCGCAGCGGGTCGAGCCACGTGTCCAGCACCCGCTCGATCAGCGCACGATGCATCGCCTCCTTGGTGCGGAAATAATAAAGCACATTCGGCTTGGACATGCCGGCCGCTTCCGCAATCTGGTCGATGGTGGAGCCGCGGAACCCATTCGTGGAAAAAACACTGAGCGCGGCTTCAAGAATCGCTTCCTGCTTTTCCTCCTGAATGCGGGTCCGCTTCTGTGTTTTCGCTGCGCGCGGTATGGCCATTCTCAGCTCTCTGTTTCTTTTCAATGCAATTGCCGCTACAGTATGCTTAAAAAATAATCGACGTTCATAGCTTAGGCAAAATTACTGCGTTTCGTCACAAATTCCCTTGCTGACGCCATCGCGAATTTGCAATGTTTACCAGCCGGTCAATTTATCCATCATCGCCGCCACAAGGCAATGGCTGTTATCTTAACCGGCAAAAAAGGGAACGGCACAAGCTTTGCTTTGATAAAAACAAAACAGGTGAGGACGACACTTCATGACGGCGGGTAAGAACTTGACGGTCAATGGCGACCGTCTGTGGGATAGTCTGATGGATATGGCGAAGATTGGCCCCGGCATTGCCGGCGGCAATAATCGCCGCACGTTGACGGATGAGGATGCGGAAGGCCGCCGCCTTTTTCAGCGCTGGTGCGAAGCGGCAGGCCTGACGATGGGCGTCGACCGCATGGGCACCATGTTCGCCACCCGCGCCGGCGAGGACCCGGACGCGCTCCCCGTTTATATCGGCAGCCATCTCGATACCCAGCCGACCGGCGGCAAATATGACGGCGTGCTTGGCGTGCTGGCTGGTCTGGAAGTCGTGCGCAGCCTGAACGACCTCAATATCCGCACGAAACACCCCATTGTCGTCACCAACTGGTCGAACGAGGAAGGCGCCCGCTTTGCGCCTGCCATGCTGGCGTCGGGGGTCTTCGCCGGCATTCACGACCTGGATTACGCCTATAGCCGCACGGATACCGACGGCAAGACTTATGGCGAGGAGCTGAAACGTATCGGCTGGCTGGGTGAGGAAGAGGTCGGCGCGCGCAAGATGCATGCCTATTTCGAATATCACATCGAACAGGGCCCGATCCTAGAGGCCGAAAACAAACAGATCGGCGTCGTCACCCATTGCCAGGGCCTGTGGTGGCTGGAAGTGACGCTGACCGGCAAGGAAGCCCATACCGGCTCGACCCCTATGGCCATGCGCGTTAATGCCGGCCTTGCCGCCGCCCGCATCCTCGAAAAAGTGCAGGAAGTGGCGATGGCCCACCAGCCGGGCGCCGTCGCCGGCGTCGGCCAGATGATCTTCACGCCCAATTCCCGCAATGTGCTGCCCGGCAAGGTGGTCTTCACCATCGACCTCAGAACCCCCTCGCAGGCAAAGCTCGACAGCATGCGCGCCATCTTCGAACGCGAGGTGCCCGCCATCGCCGAAGAACTCGGCGTCGGCTGCTCGATCGAAGCCATCGGCCATTTCGACCCCGTCACCTTCGATCCCGTGCTGGTCGGCCGGGTGCGCTCCGCCGCCGAACGACTGGGCTACAGTCACATGGACATCATCTCCGGCGCCGGCCACGATGCCTGCTGGACGGCCAGAGTTGCCCCCTCAACCATGATCTTCTGCCCCTGCGTGGACGGGCTTTCCCACAACGAGGCGGAGGAAATTTCACCCGAATGGGCAAAGGCCGGCTGCGACGTGCTGCTGCATGCGGTGCTGGAGACTGCGGAGATCGTGGAATGACCGCCACCATCATCAAGAACGGCACCATCGTCACCGCCGATCTCACCTACAAGGCCGATGTGAAGATCGAGGGCGGCAGGATCACCGAGATCGGCCCTGATCTCACCGGCGGCACCGTGCTGGATGCCACCGGATGTTACGTGATGCCTGGCGGCATCGATCCGCATGTGCATCTGGAAATGCCCTTCATGGGCACCTATTCCGCCGATGATTTCGAGAGCGGCACGCGGGCGGCGCTTTCCGGCGGCACGACGATGGTGGTGGATTTCTGCCTGCCGGAGCCGGGGCAATCGCTTCTCGATGCCTTGCAACGCTGGGACAACAAGGCGACGCGCGCCAATTGCGATTATTCCTTCCACATGGCCGTCACCTGGTGGGGCGAACAGGTCTTCGATGAGATGAAGACGGTGGTTCAGGAAAAGGGCATCAACTCCTTCAAGCACTTCATGGCCTATAAGGGCGCCCTGATGGTGAATGACGACGAGATGTTCGCCTCCTTCTCGCGCTGCGCGGAGCTCGGCGCCATTCCCTTCGTGCATGCGGAAAACGGCGATATCGTCGCGCAGATGCAGGAAAAACTGATGGCGGAAGGCAATGTCGGGCCGGAAGCGCACGCCTATTCCCGCCCGCCCTCCGTCGAAGGCGAGGCGACCAACCGCGCCATCATCATCGCCGATATGGCCGGTGCGCCGCTTTACGTCGTCCACACCTCCTGCGAACAGGCCCATGAAGCCATCCGCCGCGCCCGGCAAAACGGCATGCGGGTTTATGGCGAGCCGCTGATTCAGCACCTGATCCTCGACGAAGGTGAATATGCCAATCCCGACTGGGATCACGCCGCCCGCCGCGTCATGTCGCCGCCCTTCCGCAACCGTCAGCATCAGGACAGCCTCTGGGCGGGTCTCGCCTCCGGCTCGCTGCAATGTGTGGCGACCGACCATTGCGCCTTCACGACCGATCAGAAACGTTTCGGCCTCGGTGATTTCCGCAAGATCCCGAACGGCACCGGCGGGCTGGAAGACCGCATGCCGCTGCTCTGGACCCATGGCGTGGCAACCGGCCGGCTGACGATGAACGAGTTCGTCGCCGTCACTTCCACCAACATAGCCAAGATCCTCAACATCTATCCGAGAAAAGGCGCGATCCTTGTCGGCAGCGACGCCGATATCGTCGTCTGGGACCCGGCGCTTACAAAGACCATCAGTGCGGCAAACCACCAATCGGCCATCGATTACAACGTGTTCGAAGGGCAGAAGGTAAAGGGTCTGCCGCGTTACACGCTCTCGCGCGGGCTGGTGAGCGTCGAGGAAGGCACCATCGAGACACAGGCCGGCCACGGCCAGTTCATCGCCCGCGATCCCTATCCGGCCGTCAGCCAGGCGCTTTCCACCTGGAAGGAGCTCGTATCGCCACGCAAGGTGGAACGCACGGGCATTCCGGCATCGGGCGTGTGATCATGAGCGAGCCGAAACGCGAAATCCTCATCGCCGCCGCCATCCTGCTCAACGAGAAGCGGCAGATGCTCGTGGTGCGCAAGCGCGGCACCACGCAGTTCATGCAGCCGGGCGGCAAGATCGATCCAGGCGAAACGCCGGAACAGGCGCTTCACCGCGAGCTGGCCGAGGAAATCGGCCTGACGCTGCCCGAAAATGCCGCGCGTTATGAAGGCATCTTTCGCGAGGAAGCCGCCAATGAGCCGGGCGCTGATGTCGTCGCCCATGCCTTTACCGCCAGGCTTCATAGCGAGGTCACCCCGCAGGCGGAAATCGAGGAAGTCCGCTGGCTCGATCTCGACCGCACCCCCGGCGTCACCATCGCCAGACTGACGGAAACCCAGATGCTGCCGCTGGCGCGCGCCGCACTTACGGAAAGTGAAACCAAGCCGCGATGAACCAGGCCTCTTCCTACTCCGTCGTTTCCGCCAGAAAACTGGGCCTCACTTTCGAAACGGGGGACGGCCCGGTTCACGCGCTGTCCAATGTCGATCTCGACGTGAAAAAGGGCGACTTCGTCTCCTTCATCGGCCCTTCCGGCTGCGGCAAGACGACCTTTCTGCGGGTCATCGCCGATCTCGAAAAACACACGTCGGGTGAGATCACCGTCAACGGCACCACGCCGGAAAATGCCCGCAAGGACCGGTCCTACGGATATGTCTTTCAGGCCGCCGCGCTCTATCCATGGCGCAGCATCGAAAAGAACATCGCCCTGCCGCTCGAAATCATGGGTTACAGCAAGGCCGAGCAGCGCGAGCGCATTGACCGCACCATGGACCTCGTCAACCTCAACGGTTTCGGCAAGAAATACCCCTGGCAGCTTTCCGGCGGCATGCAGCAGCGCGTCTCCATCGCCCGCGCGCTCGCCTTCGATGCCGACCTGCTTCTGATGGACGAGCCCTTCGGCGCGCTGGACGAGATCGTTCGCGATCATCTGAACGAACAGCTGCTGAAACTCTGGGATACGACCGGCAAGACCATCTGCTTCGTCACCCATTCCATTCCGGAAGCCGTTTATCTCTCGACCAAGATCGTCGTGATGTCGCCGCGGCCGGGCCGGGTGACCGATGTGATTGAATCCACGTTGCCGCGCGAAAGGCCGCTGGAAATTCGCGAGACGCCGGAGTTTCTGGCGATTGCGCATCGGGTGCGTGAGGGGTTGAAGGCGGGGCATGGCTATGAGGGGTGAGGTCAGCGCCAGCATTACCCCCCTCTGCCCTGCCGGGCATCTCCCCCTCAAGGGGGGAGATCGGCAAGAGGCGCGACCACCGCTTCATTCGCAAACGTTGAGACGGGCGAGACCCCACCACGAGTCGATCTCCCCCCTTGAGGGGGAGATGCCCGGCAGGGCAGAGGGGGGTAAGCCTCACCCTCGGAATGAGCAGCGGAGCAAAACCCCATGACCCTCCTCCGCCACCGCGTCCTCCCCACCCTCACCGTCCTCCTCGCCATCCTCATTCTCTGGCACCTCGCCGTCATCTACCTCAACATGCCCTTCGCCCGCGACCAGGCCACCCGCGCTGGCCAGTCACCGGGCTTCCTCGAACTCCTGCCGCAAACCTTCGCGCAGGAGCGCCCGGTCCTCCCCGCCCCGCATCAGATCATCGCGGAACTCTGGGATACCACCGTCAACAAGGCCGTCACCTCCAAGCGCAGCCTCGTCTACCACGCCGGCATCACGCTTTCGGCTACGCTGCTCGGTTTCGCCATCGGCGCGGTGCTGGGAATCCTGCTGGCGGTCGCGATCATCCATAACCGCGCCATGGACCGCTCCGTCATGCCGTGGATCATCGCCAGCCAGACGATCCCCATTCTCGCCATCGCACCAATGATCATCGTTGTCCTGAACTCCATCGGCATTTCCGGGCTGCTGCCGAAGGCGCTGATCTCGACCTATCTCTCCTTCTTCCCCATCGTTGTCGGCATGGTGAAGGGCTTGAGAAGCCCCGAAACACTGCAGCTTGACCTGATGCACACCTATAATGCCTCACCGGCGCAGATCTTCTGGAAGCTGCGCTGGCCCGCCGCCCTGCCCTATCTCTTCACATCGCTGAAGATCGCCATCGCCATCGCGCTTGTCGGCGCCATCGTCGGTGAATTGCCGACAGGCGCTGTTGCGGGTCTCGGCGCGAGACTGCTCTCCGGTTCCTATTATGGCCAGACGGTGCAGATATGGGCGGCGCTGTTCATGGCAGCCGGCGTCGCCGCCATTCTGGTGTCGATCATCGGCATCGCCCATGCCGCTGTCCTCAAGCGAATGGGAGCACGGCCATGACCAACCCCGGCTGGTTTATCGGCGCTATCCTTTTCTGGCTTGCGGCCTGGGCCTTCAACGAATGGCTGGTACGCCATGCCTTTATTTCCCAGAGCGCGAAACGCATAAGCCGCCTCGCCGTGCCGCTGCTGTTCGGCCTTGCCATTCTGGTTCTCTGGGAAGGGGTGGTCCGCGGATTTTCCGTGCCGCCCATCCTGCTGCCGGCGCCGAGCGCCATTCTCGCCCGCCTTCTCGGCTCGCTGCCGGTCCTCTGGGCGGATTTCCGCCAGACCTTCATCAAATCCGTACTGACGGGTTATGTCCTTGGCTGCGGCCTCGGTTTCCTCGTCGCCATCCTCATCGACCGCTCGCCTTTCCTGCAACGCGGTCTTCTGCCCATCGGCAATTTCGTCTCCGCCCTTCCGGTCGTCGGCGTGGCACCCATCATGGTGATGTGGTTCGGTTTCGACTGGCAGTCGAAAGTCGCCGTCGTCGTCATCATGACCTTCTTCCCGATGCTGGTGAACACGGTGCAGGGGCTTGCCGCCGCCAGCCACATGGAGCGCGACCTGATGCGCACCTATGCTGCCGGCTGGTGGCCGACGCTGATAAAGCTGCGCCTGCCCGCCGCCTGGCCATTCATCTTCAACGCGCTGAAGATCAACTCCACGCTCGCCCTGATCGGCGCCATCGTCGCGGAATTCTTCGGCACGCCCATCGTCGGCATGGGGTTCCGCATCTCGGCGGAAATGGGCCGCAGCAATGTCGATATGGTCTGGGCCGAGATTGCCGTGGCGGCGCTCGCAGGTTCGGGCTTTTACGGTCTTGTGGCGCTCGCAGAACGGGCCGTCACCTTCTGGCATCCGTCCGTCCGTGGGGGACGAACGTAAATAACGAAAAAGGGAACAGCGATGAAAATGAAACTTGCATCCATGCTTCTTGCCGGGGCGTCACTGCTGACCGCATTTAGCGCTCAGGCCGCCGACAAGATCACCCTGCAGCTGAAATGGGTCACCCAGGCGCAGTTCGCCGGATATTACGTCGCCAAGGACAAGGGCTTTTATGAAGCCGAGGGCCTCGATGTCGACATAAAGCCCGGCGGCCCGGATATTGCGCCCGCGCAGGTTCTGGCCGGCGGCGGGGCCGACGTCATCGTCGACTGGATGCCGTCTGCGCTTGCCACGCGTGAAAAGGGCGTGCCGTTGGTCAATATCGCCCAGCCATTCAAATCGTCGGGCATGATGCTGACCTGCCTGAAAGAAACCGGCATCAAGAAGCCTGATGATTTCAAGGGCAAGACGCTGGGCGTCTGGTTCTTCGGCAATGAATATCCATTCCTGTCGTGGATGGCGCACCTGAAAATTCCGACCACCGGCGGCGCCGATGGCGTTACCGTGCTGAAACAGGGCTTCAACGTCGATCCGCTTTTGCAGAAACAGGCCGCCTGCATTTCCACCATGACCTATAATGAATATGGACAGGTCCTCGATGCCGGTATCAAGCCTGATGACCTCGTCACCTTCAAATATGAAGACGAAGGCGTGGCGACGCTGGAAGACGGGCTCTACGTTCTCGAAGACAAGCTGAAGGACGCCAAGTTCAAGGAGGACATGGTCAAATTCGTCCGTGCCTCCATGAAGGGCTGGAAATGGGCCGAGGAAAACCCTGACGAGGCCGCCGATATCGTTCTCGAAAACGACGCCTCCGGCGCGCAGACCGAAAAGCACCAGAAGCGCATGATGGGCGAAGTGGCAAAGCTGACGGCCGGCTCGAAGGGCGCTCTCGACAAGGCGGATTACGAGCGAACGGTGAAGACCCTGCTCGGCGGCGGCTCCGACCCCGTCATCACCAAGGAGCCCTCGGGCGCATATACGACCGAAATTACCGACGCTGCGTTGAAGTAGGCGCAGGCGAAAAGATTGTATCGCGCGGCGTTGACCGCGCGATTTTCTTGAATGACAACCTCTCTTCCGTCATGCTCGGGCTTGACCCGAGGATCTACCGACATTTCGATTGCGGCGATGTGCCTGGATCCGGGTCAAGCCCGAGGATGACGGGGTATTAAGCGTTCTCAGAATTCCAGGCCGCGTCACGCATTGGTAACCCATCAAATCAATTACAACACCTCGACCTATACAAAAATGTATATCAACCCTCGCGGCTATGCGGATTGATTTGCACGACAACAAGAATTACAGTCCCGCCCACAAGACTGCCAAATTTGATCTTGTAGAAAAAGCACAGGGCAAAGGTGCTTGAGATTCGCGTTGAGGGGCGTTCGAATCGGGAGGATCGAAAAGGGAGTATTGTGATCCCTTGTTTCACATTCGCCATCGCATGACCTTTTAAGATACGGGCCGTAGCCTGCAGGACATGTGAGCGGATATTGCGCGAGCCAAGACATATGCAGCATAAAGTCACGTTTAACCGCATTCTTTTCCTTCTTCTTCTGTCCGCAACGGCGCTTCCCCTTCCAGCAGCCGCGGAGGGAGAGGCACAGGCGCCGGTGAAACAGCAGAACGTGCCCTCGATCATCGTCGCGCATGTCGCAAAGCGCGACCTCGTGGACCGTGTTATTGCGACAGGCACAATCCGCCCGGTGGACGAAATCTACGTCCAGCCCCTGGTCGACGGCCTGTCGATCGACACCTTGAACGCCGATATCGGCGACCGGGTGGCGGCGAATGCGGTTCTGGCCGTCCTGTCCTCCGATAGCCTCGTCCTGCAAAAGAGCCAGCTCGAAGCCAACAAGGCCAAGGCCGAAGCTTCCGTCACCCAGTCCAAGGCGCAGGTGCTGGAGGCGCAGGCCAATCTGGCCGACGCCCTTCGCCAGCGCGACCGCGCCGCCAAGCTCAGCCAGACCGGTTCAGGCTCCATTTCCGAAACGGAAAAGACCGAAGCCCTCGCGCAGGTGGCGCAGGCTCGCCTCGATGCGGCCAAGCAGGCCGTTTCCGCCGGCGAAGCCGACATCAAGGTGGTTGACGCGCAGATCGCCGATATCGATCTCAAGCTCACGCGCACCGGCGTGAAAACCCCGGTCGCCGGCATCGTTTCAGCCAAGAACGCCAAGGTGGGCGCGATTGCCAGCGGCGCCGGAAACCCGCTTTTCACCGTCATCAAGGACGGCGCCATCGAACTTGTTGCCGATCTTTCCGAAACCGACATTCAAAACGTGAAAGTCGGCCAGAAAGCCTATTTGACGGTTGCTGGCGGAAGAGCGAAAATAGAAGGCAAGGTGCGCCTCGTTTCGCCGACCGTCGATCCGACGACGCGCCTCGGTTCCGTGCATGTGGTGCTGCCGGAAAACAGCCCGGCGCGATCGGGCATGTATGCCAGCGCAGAGATCGTGATCGAGGAGACGAACGCGCTCGCCTTGCCGCTCTCGGCTGTCACTTCCGGGCGTGAAGGCTCGACCGCCCGCAAGGTGGAGGGCGACGTCGTCAAGCAGGTGAAGATCGAGACCGGCATAGAAGACGGTGGATTCATCGAGATCGTCAGCGGCCTTGCCGCTGGAGACAAGGTTGTCGAGAAAGCTGGAGCATTCGTGCGTGATGGTGACCGGATAAGACCGGTGGAAGCCCAGACGGCTGCGTCCAACTGACTGAGGGAATGAAATGAACTTCTCCGCATGGTCAATCCGTAACCCGATTGCGCCGCTTCTCGGCTTCGCGCTTTTGATGATGCTCGGCATGCAGGCGTTCAATACGCTGCCGATCACACGTTTCCCGAATATCGACGTGCCCGTCGTCGCCGTCACCGTGACCCAGAGCGGGGCTTCGCCCTCCGAACTGGAGATGCAGGTGACGAAGGAGATCGAGGACGCCGTTGCCGCCATCAGTGGCGTCGACGAAATTCAGTCCACCGTGGTCGACGGCCAGTCGACGACAACGGTCGTGTTCCGTATCGAAAAACCGACGGAAGAAGCGGTTCAGGACACCAAGGACGCCATCGACAAGATCCGCAGCGATCTTCCCTCCGATATCGAAGTGCCCGTCGTCAGCAAGATCGACGTCGAGGGACAGGCGATCCAGACCTTCGCCGTCTCTTCGCCGAACATGACGCTGGAGGAACTGTCCTGGTTCGTGGATGACACGATCAAGCGCTCGCTGCAGGGCCAGTCCGGCATCGGCAAGGTCGACCGTTACGGCGGCGCGGACCGCGAGGTGCGCGTTTCGCTCAGCCCCGAAAAGCTCGATGCCTATGGCATCACCGCGACAGAGGTGAACAGCCAGCTGCGCGGCACCAATATCGACCTCGGCTCCGGCCGCGGCCAGGTGGGCGGCAACGAGCAGACCATCCGCACGCTGGGCGATACACGCGATGTAAGCCAGCTTGCCAACACCACGATTGCGCTTTCCAACGGCCGCTTCGTCAAGCTTTCCGAACTCGGCACGGTTACGGACACATATGAAGAGCAGAAGTCCTTCTCGCGCTTCAACGGCAATCCGGCCGTCACCTTTGCGGTGTTCCGCTCCAAGGGCGCGAGCGAGGTTTCGGTCGCCGAAACCGTCGCGCAAAGTCTCGATCAGGTCCGCAAGGACCACCCCGATGTCTCGATCGAGATGGTCGATGACGCCGTCTATTTCACCTATGGCAACTACAAGGCCGCACTAGACACGCTGATCGAAGGCGCGATCCTCGCCGTTATCGTGGTCCTTCTCTTCCTCCGGAACTGGCGCGCGACACTGATCGCCGCCGTGGCGCTGCCGCTTTCCGCGATCCCGACCTTCTGGATCATGGATATCATGGGCTTTTCGCTCAACCTCGTCAGCTTCCTCGCGCTTACGCTCGCCACGGGTATTCTCGTGGACGACGCCATCGTGGAAATCGAGAACATCGCCCGACATATCAAGATGGGCAAGACGCCCTATCGCGCGGCCCTCGAAGCAGCCGATGAAATCGGGCTTGCCGTCATCGCGACCAGCTTCACCATCATCGCCGTCTTTGTGCCCGTCTCGTTCATGCCGGGTATTCCGGGCCAGTACTTCATCCAGTTCGGCCTCACTGTCGCCTTCTCGGTATTCTTCTCGCTGGCAGTGGCCCGTCTCATCACACCCCTGATGGCGGCCTATCTGATGCGCGCCGAAGACGCGATGGACGATCACCACGACAATGACGGCAGGCTGATGAAGGCCTATACGCGCATGGTGACCGCCACCACGCGGAAATGGTGGGCGCGTTATCTCACGCTATTGGGAGCGATTGCCTTCCTCATCGCCTCAGTGATGCTGTTGAGCCAGGTCCCCGGCAGCTTCCTGCCGCCTGATGACGCCTCGCGTGTCACCCTGTCCGTTGAACTGCCGCCCAATGCGACGCTGGATGAGACCGACCGCACGACGACGCAGATCTACCAGGCGATCCGTGACATCAACGGCGTGGAAAGCGTCTTCATCCTCGGTGGTGCTTCGCCCAAGGGGGACCTGGAGCTGCGCCGCGCCACCGTCAATGTCATCCTTGAGCATATCGATCACTCACTGCTGAAAACGCTCGTCAACAAGGGGCTCGGCTCCATTCCGCTCATCGGCCAATATCTTCCCAAGCTGGAGGAGAAGGGCCGTACACGTCCGCAATGGGATGTCGAGCGGGATATTTTCGCGCAGGTGCGTGGCATTGCGGATGTTCGCATCATCAAGCTGAACGACCGCGCGGAACGCGAGCTTTCCTTCAACTTCCTTTCAACCAACGAGAAGGATCTGAACGACGCCGTGGGCATTCTCGAAAGCCGCCTGCGCGCTTCGCCCATCCTTGCCAATGTCAGTTCGGAAGGCGCTCTGCCCCGTCCCGAACTGCAGATCCGCCCGCGCAAGGATGAGATCGCCCGCCTGGGCATCACGCCGCAGCAGATTTCGCAGACCGTGCGTGTCGCCACCATCGGTGATATCGATGCGCAGCTCACGAAAATCTCGCTGGATGACCGGCAGATCCCGATCCGCGTGCAGGCTTCGCTCGATACCCGCCGCGATCTCGCCACCATCCGCGCCTTGAAGATCAAGACCGCCTCCGGTTCGCTGGTGCCGCTCTACAGCGTGGCCGATATCGATTACTCGGAAGGCCCGAGCTCGATCAAGCGCAACGACCGCAACCGCGTCGTCTCCATCGGCTCGGATGTGCCTTTCGGCACGGCGCTCGATACGTCGACGGCCGAGTTCAAGCGCATCGTTTCGGAAACCAACCTGCCGGCAAGCGTTCGGCTTGCCGAAAGCGGTGACGCCAAGGTGCAGGGCGAAATGCAGCAGGGCTTCGTCAACGCCATGCTGCTTGGCCTGATGCTGGTGCTGGTCGTGCTCATCCTGCTGTTCAAGGATGTCATCCAGCCCTTCACAATCCTGTTCTCGCTGCCGCTTGCCATCGGCGGCGTGGCAGTCGCGCTCATCATCACCCAGAACGCGCTCTCCATGCCGGTTCTCATCGGCATTCTGATGCTGATGGGCATCGTGACCAAGAACGCCATCCTGCTGGTGGATTTCGCCATCGAAATGCGCCGTCACGGCATGGAGCGGGTGCATGCCATGGTGGAGGCCGGCCGCAAGCGCGCCCGCCCGATCATCATGACCTCCATCGCCATGTCGGCAGGCATGTTGCCCTCCGCGCTCGGCGTCGGCGAAGGCGGTTCGTTCCGCGCACCGATGGCGATTGCGGTCATCGGCGGCATCATCGTTTCCACGGTGCTGTCGCTGATCGTGGTGCCGGCCTTCTTCCTGATCATGGACGACCTGTCGCGTCTGCTCGCCCACCTCTTCGGCCGTTTCGTCGGCAAGAAGGAAGAGGAGGAAGAGGCCCTCTCCAACGAGAAACTCTCGGAGATCGCCCGCGAAAACAGCCTCGCGCTTTCCTCGCTGGAGGCACGGGTGGCCAGTATGGAAAAGGGCAGCGGCGACAAGGCCGCGGACAAGGGCAGCAATATATTGCGACTGCCGCCGCTTGCCGCCGAGTGAGTGCTGCAGCTTGAAGATTGAGACGCCGGGTCATGTGCCCGGCGTTTCCATATACTTTGGGAGAGCACGACATCGCGGATCGTTTCTTCTCCCCGCCGGGGAGAAGGTGGTCCGAAGGGTCGGATGAGAGGGCAAGCTCTCCTGATATCTCGACCCTCGCCCCCTCATCCCGCTGCCGCGGACTTCTCCCCCTCGGGGAGAAGAAATATGCCGCATGCGCTCGCTCCATATTTCCCTTGTGATTGGAAGCATGAGCAGCCCCATCATTTCCTTCCTCACAACGGCCGCACCCCCGTTTGATCGAAATCAATTCGCTTTCCACCTGAACTGCTAGTCTCCCTCGCATCGGGAATTGCCGGTCGAGGAAAATGCGATGAGTTCAGTGCAGATGGGCGTGAGGGGCAAGGAACATCCCCGGTTTCGTATCGCTTCGGACAGCCCGGCAAAAGGTTTGAGCGGGAGCCGAATGGACGTGAACAAGACCGTGAAGCTGAGCAACAGGGACAGGAACATTCTGCTGCGTGCGCCCTTGATCGGGATCGCGGATGACGCGGTGGCGCTGAAGCTGATGGAGGCGGCGACCATTGCCAATGTGAATGCCCGCCATGTGCTTTTTAAGGAAGGCGAACTGGCCCAGCATTTCTATTGCGTGCTGTCGGGTTATGTCAGGCTCTACCGGCTGGACAGGCACGGGCGCGAAGCGGACGTGCGCGTCAGCGGCCCCGGCGATACCTTCAATGAATGCCTGATCTTCGGTAGCGACACCTATCGTTACAGCGCGCAGGCGGCGGAAAGCTGCACCGTGGCGCGTTTCGAACTCACCAGGCTGCGCAGCCTGATCGATCAGGAACCGGCCATCGCCAAGGCCGTCATGCGCTGCCTGTCCAACAGCCTGCTGGCCGCCATGGACTGCGTTGCCAATGACCGCCTGCAGACGGCACCGCAGCGTGTCGCCCATTACCTCATCAATCAGGGCCCGCGCGACGCGACATCCTTCTCGCTGCGGTTGCCGTTCCAGAAAAGCCTGCTCGCCGGTAAGCTCGGCCTTGCGCCGGAGGCCCTCTCCCGCGCTTTCTCCACCCTGAAAAAGTCCGGCGTCACGGTGCGCGGTCGCATCGTCCAGGTCAATGACGTGGCGGCGCTGAAACAGATCTGAAAATACGGGGAGAGGACGAAGGGCGGGAGGCCATCAGGCATTCCGCCCTTCGGGGTATTGCACGGAAGTCATCCAGGCTGCGGTATAAAACCGAAACTGTCGCCCCGCCGCTCGACCGTAAAAAAGCCGCCGAGATGGCCGCCGGACACCAGCCAACCATGGTCAGCCGCCGCCGACAACGCTTCGAGACGCGTCGCGTGGGCGAGTTCGGAATCGATATCATAGACAAAAGCAATTCCGGGATCGGCCGCCTGCATGTCCCCGACATGCAGCACATCGCCCCATAACATCAACCGCTTATCGTCTCTTCCTATGAGGTAAGCCATCTGTCCGGGCGTATGACCGGGCACCGCGATTGCCTCTATGTCCTCGGCAACCGTCCCCACCGAGATCGGCCGCAACATCGCGCCGCAAATATCGATCAGGCGGGCAGCCAGATCGAAACCGCCCTGCCGGGCGGGTGGCAATGCCTCTCGCGCCTCTGCATCGGTGAAAAAGGCAAGATCGGCCTCCGGCACCCATATCTCCGCCTTGGGAAAATAAGGCCGGTCGCCATCGATGAGGCCCAGCGCGTGGTCGCCATGAATATGGGTGAGGATGACACGGCTGACATCATCGGGCTGGATACCGGCGGCAATCATAGCCGCACGGGCATGGCCATAGGCCTCGCCCCAGGCCGTGCCGCAGCCTGCATCGATCAGCCAGATGCCCTCAGGTCCCGAAAGCGTGAAGCAGTTGACGTCCATATCCACTGTTTCGCCGTGATGGCCGGCAAAGGCCGCAGCCAGCGCTTCGGCACCCTGGCGGTGAATGAGATGGCTGACCGGTGCCTTGTAGACACCGTCGACAAAACGGGAAACTTCGTAAGCGCCGAAACGGCGGGGCATCGTCATTATTCAGAGACCGCCCTGCTCTTTCAGGAAACCGACGATGCGGTCCACGCCATCGCCCCGTTTCATGTCGGTAAAAACAAAGGGCATGGCGTTGCGCATGCGCGTCGCATCGCTGTCCATGACAGTCAGATCCGCGCCAACATAAGGCGCAAGGTCCTTCTTGTTGATGACGAGCAGGTCCGAACGGGTGATGCCCGGCCCGCCCTTACGGGGAATTTCCTCGCCCTGGCAGACGGAAATCACATAGATGGTGATATCGGCAAGATCAGGCGAAAAGGTCGCCGCGAGGTTATCGCCACCGGATTCGATGAAAACCACGTCGAGATCGGGAAAGCGCTGGTTGAGCCCGGCAATCGCCTGCAGATTGATCGTGGCATCTTCGCGAATGGCCGTATGCGGGCAACCGCCCGTCTCCACCCCGACGATCCTTTCGGAAGGCAGCGCCTGCATGCGCACCAGTGCCTCGGCATCTTCCTTGGTATAGATATCATTGGTGACGACGGCGACCGAATAATCGGCGCTCATCGCCTTGCAGAGCTTTTCCGTCAGCGCCGTCTTGCCGGAACCCACCGGCCCGCCAATCCCAACGCGCAGCGGACCATTACCCGATTTCATCACTCTGTTCCCTTCACTATGCTGTGGTCCAATCTTACGACAACCACTCAAATTACAGCTCAAATATACGCAAGGATCGTGCCACTTGTTTCTTCTCCCCGCCGGGGAGAAGGTGGCCTGAAGGGTCGGATGAGGGGTCTAGCTCTCCGGATATCTCTACCGGAGCCCCCTCATCCCGCTGCCGCGACCTTCTCCTCGGCGGGGAGAACAAACAAGTGGCACGCGCTCGCTCCCGTCGCTTTCACGACCGGAAAAGCCGGGTCCCCTGTGTTTCATGACGCATCGCCGCCGTATCGGCGATGATCGTGGCGCTGCCGAGGTCATCAAGCGTGGACTGGACGGCCCGTGCCGCCACCTCGGCAATCCCCGCCTCGCTTGCAGCCAGAATGGCAACGCCATCTTTCTGGCCCGCGACGCTGAGACGGATACCGGCAGAAACGATCTGTGAAACACCTGCATGCAGAAAGGCGGCAAGCGTCTCGCGCAGCGGCACGCTGTGGCCAGCGGCCACAGCGCCTATGGCGACGGGATAGGGAGCCTCTTTCGGCAACAGCTCCAGAACCTCGTGCGGCCAGGCGCTGGCGGCGGAAACGAAGGCGTCCCCCAGAAGCACTGTCTCCCGATAACGCTCCGCCGAACCGGCGAGCGCGCGGCCAAGATCAGCGGTTTCGCCGAGTGCTGCGGCATCCTGCGAGCATCGCCAGGCATCTGCCAGAAAAACCGCGTCGTTCCACAGGCTGCCGTGGTGCAGCAGCGTTTCCACCCAGCCGCTCAACTCGGCGGCATCACGCACACGCCCGTCCTCCACCGCCTTTTCCAGCCCGCCCGAATAGGAAAAGCCGCCGACAGGAAACGCCGGCGACATCCAGGCCATCAGGCGCAGCAGCGCGGCGACGCCGCTTTCCCCGCTCACGCCTCAGCCGTGATCATGATGGTGGTGGCCATGCCCGTGCCCGTGATCATGGCCATGCGAGTGGCCGCCATGGGCGTGATAAGCGCCGCGCGCCGGCTGAAACGGCTCTTCCACCTCGCGCACTGTGGCGCCCAGACCTTCCAGCATGGCGCGAATGACATGGTCACGCAGGATGAGAATACGCTCCTCCTCGATCTGCGCCGAAAGATGCCGGTTGCCCAGATGCCAGGCGAGCTCGATCAGGTGAAGGCGGTCCTTTGCCTTGATTTCGAACAGCTTTTCATCCGCCGCACGAACCTCGATCAGATCGCCGTTTTCGACCACCAAAAGGTCGCCATGAGCAAACAGCACGGCTTCCTTCAGGTCCAGCATCACCATCTCGTCATTCTGCAGATGCAGAAGCTTGCGGCGCAGATGCCGCTGGTCATGCGCCAGCGTGACATAGCCGGAGGGCTCGTCGGCAGGGGTTCCGGCCGGGTGATAGGAGGTGACGCGCAGCATGGGATGATCCGTTTCAGAAACAGTCTTTGGGGGTCTGATTTTTGACGGATAGGCGGGGGGATTTCAAGGTGTGTTTTCAGGGCGGCAATGCCTCGGAAAACAAAAAGCCCGGCATCGCTGCCGGGCCTTTCTCAAACAACAAAACCAAAATCAGGCCGCAGCGCGGCTTTTCAGGTTTTCCAGAATGTTCTGCGGCGAGGAAACGCCGTAGGGGTCGCTATCGCAATTGTCCGAATAGCCCTCTTCCTCGAACCACTGCTCGACGACGCCATCGTTGATGACGGCGGCGTAACGCCAGGAGCGCATGCCGAAGCCGAGATTGTCCTTGGCGACCAGCATGCCCATCTTGCGGGTGAACTCGCCCGAACCGTCAGGAATGACCTTGACGTTTTCGAGGTTCTGACCCTTGGCCCAGGCGTTCATGACGAAAGCATCATTGACCGACAGGCAATAGATTTCATCAACGCCGAGCGCACGGAACTCGGCTGCGAGTTTTTCGAAATCAGGAAGCTGGTAGGTCGAGCATGTCGGCGTGAAAGCGCCGGGCAGCGAAAAGAGGACGACCTTCTTGCCCTTGAAATAATCGTCGGAGGTCATGTCCTGCCAACGGAAGGGGTTCGGGCCGCCAACGGCCTCATCGCGAACGCGCGTGCGGAAGGTTACGGCGGGCACTTTTTTGCCGAGCATGTCTTGTCTCCTGTTCTGGCGTTTTGCGAGGCATCGCTTGGGATCGATCCGCGCGGAATTCTTTTGCCGTTTCCATAGCGCAAGACGCGCTGCGGTGCAGCATAAAAATGGGATTCCAGCCACCAAATGCGCGAAATGCCGCACGGAATTGGGGATCAATTGTGCAGGTCTATCGACCAGCGCAACAGCGGCGGCAAGGGCGTCCACCAACCGGTTTGAACGCCCGCTTCCCGCAACATCGCGGCTGACCACGTGTTACAGCCGGCGAACGCATTGAACTGGCCATTCGCCTCGAAAAAAGCGTCCGTCAGGCCGTAGCCAGCACCGGGTACCGGCCTGACACCGTCATCGTTTCCGGCAAAACTCGCCCGGATGCCCGCGACGAGACGCTGATAACCCGCTTCGGAAATTCGAAGCCGTTTCACTCCGGCGAGATCAGCGGGAAAATCACCTGTCACATCCACATGCATGACGGAGCTGTCCAGCGTGAAAGAGCGCAGAACCGGCATCGGTTTCAAATCGGCCCAGGTGGGCGTCTGAATGTAAAACGAGCGGCCGCCCCAGCCGAACACCAGATAGGCCGCAGCTGGATGATTGACCGCGATCCCACCCTCCTGCAACGCGGCAAAGACCCGCCGCAGATCGTCATCAACCGGCAGGGCGATATCGGTGTGGATCGGGTTGGATAAGAGCATGATTTCCCTGCTCTTTTCGCCTTCACCCACCTGCTCGGCGAAAAACGGGCGCGGCGCAACCGTGCCCAGCACAAGAAGCAGGAGGAGCAGCAGCAGGCCGCCGCCGATCCATCGTGTGAGGCGTCTCAAGAGCGCCTGCCGTCAGAACAGGAAATAACGCTGCGCCATCGGCAGCACGGTCGCCGGTTCACAGGTCAGGAGCTCGCCATCCGCACGTACTTCATAGGTCTCGGGGTCAACCTCGATATGCGGCGTCAGCGAATTGTGGATCATCGAGGCCTTGGAAATGCCGCCGCGCACATTCTTCACCGGCAGCAGCTTCTTCGCGACGCCAAGGCGCTGGGCAAGGCCGGCATCCAGCGACGCCTGCGAGACAAAGGTCACCGAGGAATTGGTGCGCAGCTTGCCATAGGCGGCAAACATCGGCCGGTAATGCATCGGCTGCGGCGTGGGGATGGAGGCATTCGGATCGCCCATCGGCGCGGCAGCGATCGAGCCGCCCAGCAGCACCATTTCCGGCTTCACGCCGAAAAACGCCGGGTTCCAAAGAACCAGATCGGCACGCTTGCCGACTTCGATGGAGCCGATCTCGTGGCTGACACCCTGGGCGATGGCCGGGTTGATGGTATATTTGGCGATGTAACGACGAACACGGAAATTGTCGTTTTCGCCGGTCTCTTCCTTCAGGCGGCCACGCTGGCGCTTCATCTTGTCAGCGGTCTGCCAGGTGCGGATCGCCACCTCGCCGACACGGCCCATGGCCTGACTATCGGAGGAAATGATCGAAAACGCGCCGATATCGTGGAGAATATCCTCCGCCGCAATGGTTTCCTTGCGGATGCGGCTTTCGGCAAAGGCGATATCTTCGGGGATGGACGGCGACAGGTGGTGGCATACCATCAGCATGTCGAGATGTTCCGCCAGCGTATTGACGGTGTAAGGCCGCGTCGGGTTGGTCGAGGACGGAATGACGTTGGGATTGCCGCAGACCTTGATGATGTCAGGCGCGTGGCCACCGCCCGCCCCTTCGGTGTGGAAAGCGTGGATGGTGCGGCCCCGGATAGCGGCGACCGTGTCTTCCACGAAACCGCTCTCGTTCAGCGTGTCGGTATGGATCATCACCTGCACGTCATATTCGTCGGCCACCGTCAGGCAATTGTCGATGGCGGCGGGCGTCGTGCCCCAGTCCTCATGCAGCTTCAGCGAGGAGGCACCGGCGAGGATCATTTCCTCCAGCGGAGCCGGCAGAGAGGCATTGCCCTTGCCCGCAAGCGCGAGGTTCATCGGGAAAGCATCGAAGCTTTCGATCATCCGCTCGATATGCCATGCGCCGGTGCAGGTGGTGGCAAGCGTGCCGTGCGCCGGGCCGGAGCCACCGCCAAGCATGCAGGTCACACCACTCATCAGCGCTTCCTCGATCTGCTGCGGGCAGATGTAGTGGATATGCGCATCCATGCCGCCGGCCGTCAGGATCTTGCCTTCGCCGGCAATCGCTTCCGTCGAGGGGCCGACGATGATCGTGACACCCGGCTGCGTATCGGGGTTGCCCGCCTTGCCGATGGCGTGGATTCGGCCGTTCTTCAGGCCCACATCTGCCTTGTAGATGCCGCTATGGTCAACGATGACGGCATTGGTGATGACGGTATCGACAGCGCCCTCTGCCCGCGTCGCCTGGCTCTGGCCCATGCCGTCGCGAATGACCTTGCCACCCCCGAATTTCACTTCCTCGCCATAGGTCGTGTGGTCCTTCTCGATCTCGATGAAGAGTTCGGTATCAGCAAGACGCACCTTGTCGCCAACGGTCGGGCCGAACATGCCGGCATAGGCGGCGCGGGAAATCTTGTATGGCATGGGTTCAGGCTCCTTCGGACGCGGAGAAAATCGATGTGGGGGAAAATCGTGTCAGCCGGCCCGTTCCCGCAAGGGCATCGACCAGCTGTTGTTCGGCGGTAAAGGGATGGCCGCTCCAGCCCTGGTGGCTGAAACCGGCAATCGTCACCTCGTCATCATCGCCGCTGACATTTTCAAGAACATGGGCAATGGCAACGAGCCCGGTGCTGGGGCAGACGTATGGTGCGGGCTTATAGGCTTCGAGCGCCGTATCGAGCCTCTCATGCACACCGCGGGAAATAACGACATGGCTCTTGCCGCCAGCTCGCGCGATGGCCGCGAATTCGCCGGTATAATCGGCGCAGAAATCAGTGAGTTCTGGCCAGGCTGCGCGGATGCCGGGTTCCATTTCGGCAAATTTCGCAGGATCGCGCACCGACCAGATAGCGGCGGCTTGGCGCACACCATGGCTCTCGCGCCATTCGCTTCCCTCCGTCATCTCACGGCCCGGCCGCCCGGTGTTGCACACGGCCACCACATCGGTGCGCGTACCGCCCAGCCCAAGAGACCGGCAATCATTAAAACGGACGACGATATCCGACCGGTCGATAAGCAGGGCCGCGCCTGGCGGCAGCTCCCCGTTTCCGACGATCGTGATCCGCCGCCCCATGGGTTCAGAAACCTTCCGAGAGTTGGCGCAGTTCTTCCGCCCGCTTGCCGCTCGTCTCGGCCAGGCAGGAAGAGATCAGCATCGGCTCCATTGAGCCGCCACGCGCCTGAAAACCGGCAAGTGCGCAATTGGCGTCACGGAACGCCACCCATGCGCGCTGAGCTGTCACCAGCGCATCGGTTGCACCCTTTCCATCCGCATCCGCCGCCTTGTCACGTTCGATGAGCAGCTTGCGCAGCTTCTGATAAGCGACATTGAGCTCTTTGTCGGCCTTTTCGTAATCCTTGCCGGCGCAAATCGTCATGTCCGCCTGCGTCTGCGGTTCCTTGCAGTTTGGCTCAGTCTGCGCTGCGGCCGACGCCGAGAGACCTGCCGTCACGCAGAAGACGACGGCCGTGACGAGGTTGTTTTTGCTGATCGCCATCGCTCAGGCCGCCGCGCCGTCATAAGCCTGCGGCTTCAGCGCCCGCGGATCGACGCCATCGAGACAATTGGCATTGACCGCCACCATCGGCGTACCGTCAGGCCCGTCGGCATAGGCAAAGCTTTCAATGCCGCAGGTGGAGCAGAAAAAATGATGGATCCTGTGTTTGTTGAAGAGATATTCCCTCAGCGTGCCCTCGCCGGAAAGCAACGTGAACTTGTCACGTGGCGCGAAGGCGAGCGTGGAGCCCAGCCGTTTGCACCGCGAACAATTGCAGACAACAGTGTGATCGAGATCGGCATCGACCTCGAAGCTGACGCTGCCGCACTGGCAGCTTCCATGATAATGCGCCGTCGCCATTTCATAACCTCCCCATGACCTGTTGACGGAAACCATAAACCTCCCGCTTGCCGGAAAGCGGCACCAGCGTCACTTCCCGCTTCTGGCCAGGCTCGAAACGCACCGCCGTGCCGGCCGGAATATCGAGACGCATGCCGCGCGCCTTTTCGCGATCGAAAAGGAGACCCGCATTGGTCTCGAAGAAATGGTAGTGGCTGCCCACCTGCACCGGCCGGTCGCCCGAATTGGCCACTTCGATCGTCACGGTCGGCTGACCGGCATTGAGTTCGATGGTGCCTTCGGCGGCAATGATTTCGCCTGGTTTCATCGATGTTCCCCTTATCGTTCTTATGCGGCCGTGGCTGCCGCGCAGCCTTCCGCCTTCAGCACCCGTTGTGTGGATGCCGGGTTATTGATGAGCTTTCCCGCCGGGCGGACGGGCCTTCGCACCAGTTCGCCACCGCAATTCGGGCACGCGCCCTTGAGCACGCCGGTCACGCAATCAGCGCAGAAAGTGCATTCGAACGAGCAGATCATCGCGTCCCCGCTGTCGGGCGCTAGATCACGGTCGCAGCATTCGCAATTGGGCCGAAGTTCCAGCGCCATACGTCACCTCACCGGATCGGTTCGTGAACGGTCACCAGCTTGGTGCCATCAGGGAAGGTCGCTTCCACCTGCACATCGTGGATCATCTCGGCAATGCCGTCCATTACCTGATCACGGGAAATGACATGCGCGCCCGCCTCCATCAGGTCGGCCACGGCGCGGCCATCGCGTGCGCCCTCCACCACGAAATCGGTAATCAGCGCAATCGCTTCGGGATAGTTCAGCTTGACGCCGCGTTCCAGCCGGCGGCGCGCCACCATGGCGGCCATGGAAATCAGCAGCTTGTCTTTTTCTCTTGGGCTAAGGTTCATCGTCGTCCCACGGCTTGGCATCTGCTCCACAAACGAGGTTTGCTGGAAACCAGATCCGACATTTGACAGACCCCGAAGAACGCCTGTCACGAGACGATCCGAGGGGTTTACAGATTCCAGACTTTCGGCACTGGCGCGCCGTTTCGCAAGAGCGAAATGATCGGAAAAAGCAATTTTCTCAAGGAGAAACCATCAGCGGCGGACACGCGCACGACGAGCTTGCCCTGCCACTCGCTGGCACCGCCGCTTTCCCCGGCAATCGCCCGGATTTTAGGCAGAAGCGCCTCGGCCAGAGGCCCGATGTAAAGCAGCGTGGCAAAGGCAACCTGCCCGGCCAGAACCGCCGGTTTCGCGGTCAGCGCCGCCACCTCGCCCGCAAGCAGAAGTTCTTCGGCATGCACCAGCTTGCCGCCGTGGCGAATGCGCCAGCGGTCGCGGAAAAGCCCGTGCGTCATCGCCTCGCCCATGGCCTGGCGGCCAAGCAGCACGGCTTCGACTGCGATGAATTCTGAGGACTGGTCAAGATCGGCTTCCAGCCTTCGCGTCAGCGACGCCCGGTCGAAGAGGATCGTTTCCTGCGGCAGCCAGTGCAGCTTCGCACCCGGCCCGGCGGAAACACGCGCGGTCACGGTGGCGGTGCCGGACGACGCCTTGTAGACCTTCTCGCAGGCCTGCGTGGTGACCACAAGCGAGGTACCGGCGCCGGCGACTGCCTGCCATTCAAGTTCGTCTCCGCCGGTCAAACCACCGGAGGAATTGATGAGAATGGCTTCTGCTTCGTTCGAGTAGGTTTCCGGAAGACGGATCTTGGCGCAGCCCTCCTGAAACAATTCGTCCAGCCGGCTGCGCCCTTCAACTGCCTTGGTTACAATGCGTCCTCTGCCACGGGCGCGCTGTTGCCGGACAGGTTGAGCGTCTTCGCAACCGGAAGGGCTGATGGCTTGCTGTTGCTGCTGCACGCGGTCTCCGAAGCGGTTGCGGAAGCGGGATTGGCCTTGGCGACGCAATCCTTCTTGACGACGGCGTCCACGACAAGCTGACCTTCCGTGTTTCGGAAGAAATCCCACATTCTCTCGGCTGCATCAACAGTCCGCGTCACTTCGCCTGTGGGCATCTTGCGCTCCACGGCGGGCTCCGCCTTCGGTGTCTGCTCACCGCCCGGCTTGCGGGTAACAACGGCGTTTGCGGCCAGAACCTCGGCCTTCATGGTGGCGCGCGGCCAGGCATGGTCCCAGTTCTCGATGACATAGGACTGGATGCGTGCGCCTGCCTTGCAGACATCGTAAGAATTGACGGTGAAGCTCTCGCCCACCTTGCTTTTGGCGGCGCCCTTGCAACCATCCATTTCGGCCCAGCGCTTCAGCGCCGTCTCGCCGCTATATTGCCAGTAGGATTTGCCGCCGCCCTGATAGGGGTTGGCTGGATCCTTCAGCCCGGCGAAGGCGATGATCGACATCGGCCGCGCTGGTGTGCAGCTTGCCGCATCCGGTGCCCATTTGCCTTCGGTCTCCAGCGGATAACCCGCGCGCAACGACGCGACAAAACCGGCGGCATTAAAATCCTTGGCTCCGGTGCAGATGAATTGCGACAGCATGCGCCCGCCGCCGGAATAACCGGAACCGTAAAAACGTTCCTCATCGACGCAGAACTTGCCCTTCACCATGGCAATCGCTTCATGAATGAAGCTCACCTCATCCAGCCCGCCGGGGCGTGTTGTAACACCGGGAACATTCCAGGCATGGGTGCCCGGCAATTCGCCGTTTAAACTGCCCGCCAGCGCGACGACCACAAGACCATCACGCTCGGCAAGCTTGTCCCAGCCGCTGCGGTTCAGCTGGCCGTGCGGGTTGCTATTGGAGCCGTGGAAATCGAATACGACAGGCAGGGGCTTATTTCCATCATAGGCGGATGGAACAAAATAGACGCCGTCGCGTTTCTGCCCGTTAGAGAGAATGGAAAAATCATGCCGACCCGGTTCCATGCCGGGGCCAATACCCTGACCGCAGGTCGATGCCGACGCTGCGGCTCCTGCGCCTGCGCTGATCGCCAGCCCAAGAAGCAGGCTGCGTGCGGAACGAACCAACCGGGAGGCCCGGCCCACTGCAAAGTCTTGAATCATTGACACGCCTTTATTGGCACAGTTTTCCGACAATACGTCGGACGTGCGTGGAATGTAAGGGATCAACTGTCGCGGCGTGCGAATAGACTTTTCCTGTGTCTCGCATGCAGCATTTTCGCTGCCAATATCACAGGCGGTTATTCAATGAAATGCTAAAATTACGCATGAAAGCCATGTCGAGGCGCATAGGCTTTCAAAATATTAATCGCCCGTTTGCACGCCGTGATCGGCGCGCACAGGCTTTGGTCTCGGTTTATACTGTCAGATGCCGCCTCGCTTCCGGCATATCCAGCGTTTCAGCGAGGCCTTGATGCACGATTTCACCTCGGTCCATGATGTAGACGTAATCGGCAAGCTCACGGCAGAAATCCAGATATTGCTCGACCAGCAGGATCGCCATGCCGGTGGAATCGCGCAGATATTTGATGGCCCGGCCGATATCCTTGATGATCGACGGCTGGATGCCCTCGGTCGGTTCGTCGAGAACGAGGATTTTCGGCCGCGTGACCAGCGCCCGGCCGATGGCAAGCTGCTGCTGCTGCCCGCCGGAGAGATCGCCGCCGCGGCGTGACAGCATGGTCTGCAGCACGGGAAACAGGCTGAAAATATCATCCGGGATGAACCGCTCCTTGCGCGACAGCGGCGCATAACCGCTCTCCAGATTTTCCTGCACGCTGAGCAGCGGAAAAATCTCGCGCCCCTGCGGCACGTAACCGACGCCGCGTTTTGCCCGCTGGTAAGGTGCCAGCCCGTCCAGCGCCGCATCGCCGAAACGGATCGTGCCGGCGCTGGTGGCCTGCTGGCCGGTCACGGCCCGCAGCAGCGAACTTTTGCCGACGCCGTTGCGGCCGAGAACGCAGGTGATCTTCCCCATCTCGGCCTTCAGCGACACGCCGCGCAGCGCCTGCGCTGCGCCGTAATGGAGGTTGATGTTGTCGACTGTCAGCATGGTGAAACTCCAATGACGGTATGGTGGGCGGCGCTACCCCCCTCTGCCCTGCCGGGCATCTCCCCCTCAAGGGGGGAGATTGGCAAGTCGCGAACACTCTTCCCCATAGCATCGTGGCACAGGAACGAGCGAGGGCGGCATCTGATCTCCCCCCTTGAGGGGGAGATGCCCGGCAGGGCAGAGGGGGGTACGGTCACGGCAAACGCAAACACCACCATCACCGCCCCAGATAATTCTCGATCACCTTAGGATCGCTCGACACGAAGTCGATCGACCCCTCAGCCAGCACCGAACCTTCCGCAAGGCACGTCACCTTCACCCCCAGCTCGCGGATGAAGCCCATATCGTGCTCAACCACCACCACCGAACGCGTCTTGGCGATTTCCTTCAGGAGCACCGCGGTTTCAGCGGTCTCCGCATCCGTCATGCCCGCCACCGGCTCATCCACCAAGAGAAGCTTCGGCTCCTGCGCCAGCAGCATGCCAATCTCCAGCCACTGTTTCTGCCCATGCGAGAGATTGGCGGCAAGGTCACCCCGGCGGTGGCCAAGCCGCACGGTGGCGAGGATTTCCTCGATGCGCGCCTTGTCTTCCTCCGTCAGCCGGTAGAACAGGGTTGCGAACACGCCGCGCTTGCGGTTCAGCGCCAGTTCCAGATTGTCCCACACAGTATGGCTTTCAAACACCGTCGGTTTCTGGAATTTTCGGCCGATACCAAGCTGGGCGATGTCGGCCTCGTCCTTTTTGGTAAGGTCGATGCTGTCTTCAAAGAGTACCGTGCCGGTATCCGGCCGCGTCTTGCCGGTGATGATATCCATCATCGTCGTTTTGCCAGCACCATTCGGGCCGATGATGGCGCGAAGTTCGCCCGGCTCCACCACGAAGGAGAGGGAATTCAGCGCCCGGAAACCATCGAAGGAAACGGAGACGCCGTCGAGATAAAGCAGGCTTTTCGCTCTGTTTTCGGAAACCGTGTTCATGGGCTTACTCCGCCGCCTGTTGCGCAACCGCGCTGTCGTTGCCAGCCTCACGCGCCGCGCTTGCAACCCGCTTTTCCCGCCGCCCGGCCAGATAATGCTGCACGGTGCCGACGATGCCCTTGGGGAAGAACAGCGTCACCGCGATGAAAAGCCCGCCGAGCGCAAACAGCCAGAATTCCGGGAACGCGCCAGTGAAATAGCTCTTGCCGCCATTGACCAGCACCGCGCCGATGATCGGCCCGACCAGCGTGCCGCGCCCGCCGACAGCCGTCCACACCACCACTTCGATGGAGTTGGCAGGCGAAAATTCGCCGGGATTGATGATGCCCACCTGCGGCACGAACAGGGCACCGGCAATCCCCGCCATCATCGCCGAAACGACGAAGGTAAAGAGCTTGATGTTTTCCACCCTAAAACCGAGAAAGCGCACCCGGCTTTCGGCATCCCGCACACCCACCAGCACCTTGCCGAACTTGGAATTGACGATGCCCGACGCGATCAAAAGCGAGAGCGCCAGCATCACGGCCGTCATGGCAAACAGCACGGCGCGGGTGCCATCCGCCTGCACGGAATACCCAAGAATATCCTTGAAATCGGTGAGGCCATTATTGCCGCCGAAACCCATGTCGTTGCGGAAGAAGGCAAGCAGCAGCGCATAGGTCATCGCCTGGGTAATGATCGAGAGATAAACGCCATTGACGCGCGAGCGGAAAGCGAACCAGCCGAAGACGAAGGCGAGCAGCCCCGGCACGACGAGCACCATCAGCGCCGCAAACCAGAACATGTCGAAGCCGTGCCAGAACCACGGCAATTCCTTCCAGTTGAGGAACACCATGAAATCAGGCAGCACCGGATGGCCATAGACCCCGCGCGTGCCGATCTGCCGCATCAGATACATGCCCATGGCATAACCGCCGAGCGCAAAGAAGGCGGCGTGGCCAAGCGAGAGAATGCCGCAATAACCCCAGACCAGATCAAGCGCGAGCGCCAGCAGCGCATAGGCCAGATATTTGCCGAGCATCGACATGATATAGGTCGGGATGCGGAACGCGCTGTCTTGAGGCAACAGCAGGTTGGAGGCGGGCACCAGCACGGCAATGGCGAGAATGATGCCGATGGCGATGGAAATGCGGCGATCGAGCGCGCGCAGGAGGAAGCCGGTAATCATGCTTCGATCGCCCTTCCCTTGAGTGCGAAGAGACCGCGCGGCCGCTTCTGGATGAACAGGATGATGAGGACGAGCACGAGGATCTTGCCGAGCACGGCGCCCACCGTCGGCTCGAGGAACTTGTTGAGCACACCGAGCGACAGGGCGCCGACCAGCGTTCCCCAGAGATTGCCGACGCCGCCAAACACCACGACCATGAAACTGTCGATGATGTAGCTCTGGCCGAGATTGGGCGAAACGTTATCGATCTGCGACAGCGCCACACCGGCAAGGCCCGCAACGCCCGAGCCGAGCGCGAAGGTGAAGGCATCCACCCACGGCGTGCGGATGCCCATGGAGGAAGCCATGCGGCGGTTCTGGGTGACGGCGCGCATCTGCAACCCGAAAGCGGAGCGCTTCAGGAGAACCAGCAACGCGAAGAAGACGGAGAGCGAGAAACAGACGATCCAGACCCGGTTCCAGGTGAAGTTGAGGTAACCGACACTGAAGGAGCCGGACATCCAGCTCGGGCTACCGACTTCCCGGTTGGTGGGGCCGAAGATGGAGCGCACGCCCTGTTGCAGGATCAGCGAGATGCCCCAGGTGGCGAGCAGCGTTTCCAGAGGTCGTCCATAGAGATAGCGGATGACACCGCGTTCCATGACGAGGCCGACGCAGGCCGTGACCAGAAAGGCGGCCGGCAAGGCAATCGCCAGTGACCAGTCGAACAGGCCGGGGAAATGGCTGCGGATCAACTCCTGCACCATGAAGGTGGAATAGGCGCCGATCATCACCATTTCACCGTGCGCCATGTTGATGATGCCCATGACGCCAAAGGTGATGGCAAGGCCGATGGCGGCGAGCAGCAGCACAGAGCCGAGCGACAGGCCGTACCAGACATTCTGCGCGTAATCCCAGAAGGCAAGGGAACTCTCGATGCTGGAAATCGCCTCGTCCACATCCGGCTTCAGGCTCGGATCAACCGAAGGCGTCGCAGCCATCAGAATGCTGATCGCATCGCGCCCGCCAAGGGCCTTGATGGTGGCGATCGCTTCTTTCTTCACCTCAAGGGGGCGGTCGGAGGAGAGCAGCGAGACAGCCCGCGCCTCCTCCATCCGGGTCCGCACCTCATTATCGGTTTCCTTGGCGATGGCCGCTTCCAGCAATTCGAGATTTTCGGCGCTTGGCGCTTTCAGGACGGCGTCAGCCGCTGCAAGCCGCACGGATTTTTCCGGGCTGAGCAACGTCAGCCCGCCCATCGCGGCGCGGATGACGCGGCGAAGATTATTGTTCACCCTGATCTTGGTAACGGTCGCCTTCGGCGCCGAGCCGGCGCTTTCACCCGTCAGCGGGTCGATCAGCGTGAAATCGGAACCTGCAGGCTTGGTCATGAAGACGAGATTGTCTGACTTGCGCACGTAGAGATCACCCGCCGCAAAAGCCTCCAGCGCCGGCACCACGCGCGCATCGCCAGTGGCGGCAATCTGCCCGATCAGCACTTCGGCCTGCTTGAAATCAGCCGTGCCGAGCTGGTCGATCAGCGCCTTTGGGTCGCTCTGCGCGAGGGACTGGGCGGCGATCCCCATGGTGAGCCAGAGGAGAATGGCTCCGAGAAAAGATCGGATCGTCATGTCGGGTTCCTTGGAGCGGCGGTGTATTTTTGGCGAGGAGTATGCGGCTTACCCCCCTCTGCCCTGCCGGGCATCTCCCCCACAAGGAGGGAGATCGGCAAGATGCGCTCGCATCGCCCCATCTCAACGGAGGAGAAATGCGGGGCCTCGCCGCTTGCCGATCTCCCCACCTGTGGGGGAGATGCCCGGCAGGGCAGAGGGGGGCATGCTTGTTCAGTTTCCAATGATAAAACCGCCCCCACTAAGGGAGCGGCCCATCACAGCGCCCCCGCTAATCAGCTACCCTTGCCGCCGCACTTGCCCGTGGCCACGTTGAAGTTGCCGCAGGACATCGGCTTCCTCCAATCCGAGATCAGATCCTTCGAGTCCGGCAGATAATCCGACCATTCGTCACCCACCACCTGCGGTGTCTGCTGCACGATTTCGAACTGGCCGTCGGCCTGGATTTCACCGATCAGCACCGGCTTGGTGATGTGGTGGTTCGGCATGACGGTGGAGTAACCGCCAGAGAGGTTCGGCACGGAAACGCCGATGATCGAGTCGAGAACCTTGTCCGTATCGGTCGTGCCGGCGGATTCCACGGCCTTAACCCAGGCGTTGAAACCGATATAGGCGGCTTCCATCGGGTCGTTGGTCACGCGCTTGTCGTTCTTGGTGAAGGCATGCCAGGTCTTGATGAACTCGGCATTGACTGGCGCATCGACGGACTGGAAGTAGTTCCAGGCGGCAAGGTGGCCGACCAGCGGCGCGGTATCGAGACCGGCGAGCTCTTCTTCACCCACCGAGAAGGCGACGACCGGAATGTCTTCGGCCTTGATGCCCTGGTTGGCCAGTTCCTTGTAGAAGGGCACGTTGGCGTCACCATTGATGGTGGAAACAACGGCGGTCTTCTTGCCGGCCGAGCCGAATTTCTTGATGTCGGACACGATCGTCTGCCAGTCGGAGTGACCGAACGGCGTGTAGTTGATCATGATGTCCTCTTCCTTGACGCCCTTCGACATCAGGTAGGCCTTCAGGATCTTGTTGGTGGTCTGCGGATAGACATAGTCCGTGCCGGCCAGAACCCAGCGCTCGACGCCCTCGGTATTGGCAAGGTAATCCACGGCCGGAATGGCCTGCTGGTTGGGGGCGGCACCCGTGTAGAAGATGTTGCGCGAGGATTCTTCACCCTCATACTGAACCGGATAGAACAGGATCGAGTTCAGCTCTTCGAAAACAGGCAGAACGGATTTACGCGAGGAGGACGTCCAGCAGCCGAAAACGGCGGCGACCTTGTCCTGAGAAATCAGCTGGCGGGCTTTTTCGGCGAAAAGCGGCCAGTCGGAGGCCGGATCGACCACGACGGCTTCAAGCTTCTTGCCGAGCACGCCGCCCTTCTTGTTCTGCTCATCGATGAGCATCAGCATGGCGTCTTTCAGCGTGGTTTCTGAAATGGCCATCGTACCGGAAAGAGAATGCAGCACGCCGACCTTAATCGTGTCATCGGCAGCGAAGGCGCCGTGGAAGGCGGTGGTGGACAGGATTGCGCCAAGCAGCGCGGCACTGAGCGTCTTGCGGAACATCATCGGAAGGACCCCTCTCCTTGTTGGCCTCTCGTGGAGGCTCAGCGGCATCTTCGGCCGCTGCTGGAGGGACTATCGATCTCGTAAGCGCGAAACCGTATACGTCAATTGACGTAGTCGGGGTGGCGAAAGGTGCAGGGGACGGGACTACCGGACAGAGCGGCCTATGTAGACCGAGAGGTCTCGGCTTGTTTCTTCTCCCCGCCGGGGAGAAGTCCGCGCAGCGGATGAGCGGGTGAGGCCAGAGATATACGGAGAGCTAGCCCCCTCGTCCGACCCTTCGGCCACCTTCTCACCACCGGGGAGAAGAAAGGCGCGGCAACGTTTCACATCAAGAATGCGGCTTGCGGTCGCTCTCTTCGTCCCGGATCGCCTCGTCATGATACCAGGAGCCGAAATCCACATGCGGCTCTCTCGCCTCGCGTTCGAGGTCGCTCAAGCCATTGGTGCGGAACTTGGAGACGCCAGCGCGCCCGCCAACAGGGAATTGGTAGATCGTTGCCGTCTCACGATGAAAGCCAGTCGCCATTTCGGTCATCTCACTCTGTTTGCATCGAAGCACTTGGTCGTGGAATCAAACCCGTGAAAGCCGGATTCGCTCCCTTTGATTAAAAAAAAATCACGTTGCGGAAAATATAGGCATAGACAGTGGTTTCGACAAGAAAAACCATTCCGAAAGCGCTGGTTTTTAGGGCAAATGCCAATCCCTCGCGCGCAATTGAATTTCCTGCATCGCAGCATCGCATGGGACTGCCGGGCGCCAGCTATCTATCAGGATTCAATGATGAAACTTGAGGGGTGATTTACCCTGCTGCGTCGCAACAGAAGCCCCTTTGCAGGAAATCCAGAGGCCCTGCGCCAAAGGCCCCTGAAAGATTTTTCGAAAAAATCGCGGGATATCGCGAATCTGGCACGCGGCATGCATCTAAGGGGTCAGCCCTTGAACGCGAATGCGCTTCCGGTGGTGAAAGCCGCGGGAGGCCTCAAGGCTTCGCATTGTTACCTATGAGAGGTTCGTAATGACTAAGTTCAAACTCGAGTACATCTGGCTGGACGGATACAAGCCGGTCCCCAACCTGCGCGGCAAGACCCAGATCAAGGAATTCGATGAATTTCCGACACTCGAGCAGCTGCCGCTTTGGGGCTTTGATGGCTCCTCCACGCAGCAGGCCGAAGGCCACTCCTCCGATTGCGTGCTGAAGCCCGTCGCGATCTACCCGGATCCGGCCCGCTCCAACGGTGCGCTCGTCATGTGCGAAGTCATGATGCCCGATGGCGTCACCCCGCATCCGTCGAACAGCCGCGCAACCATCCTCGACGACGAAGATGCATGGTTCGGCTTCGAGCAGGAATACTTCTTCTACCAGGACGGCCGCCCGCTCGGCTTCCCGGAACAGGGCTACCCCGCTCCGCAGGGTCCTTACTACACGGGCGTCGGCTTCAAGAACGTCGGTTCGGTTGCCCGCGAAATCGTTGAAGAGCACCTTGATCTCTGCCTCGAAGCCGGCATCAACCACGAAGGCATCAACGCCGAAGTGGCCAAGGGCCAGTGGGAATTCCAGATTTTCGGCAAGGGCTCCAAGCGCGCCGCCGACCAGATCTGGATCGCTCGCTACCTGCTGCTGCGTCTTTGCGAACAGTATGGCATCGACGTCGAATTCCATTGCAAGCCGCTCGGCGACACCGACTGGAACGGTTCGGGCATGCACTGCAACTTCTCCACCAAGTACATGCGTGAAGTTGGCGGCAAGGACTATTTCGAAGCCCTCATGGCCGCTTTTGCCAAGAACTGGAAAGAGCACATCGACGTATACGGTCCGGACAACCACCTGCGCCTGACCGGCAAGCACGAAACCGCTCCGTGGAACAAGTTCTCCTACGGCGTGGCAGACCGTGGCGCGTCGATCCGCGTTCCGCACTCCTTCGTCAACAACGGTTACAAGGGTTACCTCGAAGACCGTCGTCCGAACTCGCAGGGCTGCCCTTACCAGATCGCTTCCGTCGTTCTGAAGACGATCGCGGAAGTGCCGCTCGCAAAGTCGGCTGCTGCCTGATATCGAACTGATGGCGTCGCCCGAACCGGGCGACGCCATTTTTCTGTCCACCGAACGGCCAGGCGGACAGGTGACCTTTCGCCCGTCGCCACATGCGGCATAGTCATCCCGGCGCAGGCATCTGCGTGGTTTTGAGCGATGGCATCGCCGCTTCCTTGACCCGGACAGGGTTCGCCCCGGTGCCTCAAAGCAGGCCATGTGCTTTCGAGCAGAAAGGTGAACGATGGGCATTCTCGACAAATTTTCCCTCAAGAACCGCTCCGCCATCATCACCGGCAGCGGCCGCGGCCTCGGTTTTGAAATCGCCAAAGCCTTTGCCGAAGCTGGCGCCCACGTCTGGCTGACCGGCCGCAATGCCGAGACGTTGCAACAGGCGGTTGACACGCTGCGCGAAGCGGGCGGAAAGGCCGATTATGCCGCCTTCGATATTGCCGATACCAGAGCCGGGGCGGCGCTGGTCCACCGCATCATGAGCGAACTCGGCCACCTCGATATTCTCGTCAACAATGTCGGCGCGCGCGACCGCCGCCCGCTGTCCGAGTTCAGCGACGAGGACGTGCTGGAATTGATCCGCACAGACCTCACCTCCTCCATTTCCCTGTCGCGCGATGCGGCGGAAGCCATGGCGGCAAAGGCCCATGGCCGCATCATCACCATTACCTCCATTCTTGGCCACATCGTGCGGCCGGGCGATGCGATCTATCCCGTCGCCAAACAGGGGCTGACGGGCCTGATGCGGGCCATCGCCGTGGAATATGGCGCGCGCGGCATCACCAGCAACGCCATTGCGCCGGGCATGTTCGCCACCGAAACCAACGCCGCCCTTGCCGAAAATCCTGAGATGGTGGCCTTTGCCAAGCTTCGTGTACCGCTGGAGCGCTGGGGCAGACCGGACGAGATTGCCGGTGCGGCCCTGTTTCTGGCCAGCGACGCGGCCTCCTTCGTCAACGGCCATGTGCTGACGGTGGATGGCGGAATGTCGGTGCGCCTGTGAAAGGCCGCGGGCGGAAAGGCGCTCAGTAGGCATGGCGGCACGGCAACGCATCATCCCCGTCAGGCGCGAATATAACCGCTGGGTCGCCAACCAGACGCTGGAAGATTATGCGTTGCGTTTTACCGCCAAGAGCGCCCGGCAATTTTCCTCCAACCGCATTTCCCACACCGCCATCGGCGCGATTTCCTTTCTGGCGCTGGAAGCCATCGGCGGGGCAATCACGCTTTCCTACGGCACCACCAACGCTTTTTACGCCATCCTTGTCGCTGCCGTCGCCATGCTCGCCGTCGGCCTTCCGATCAGCCGTTATGCCATCCGCCACGGCGTCGATATCGATCTGCTGACACGCGGCGCAAGCTTCGGTTACATCGGCTCCACCATTACCTCGCTGATTTACGCCGCCTTCACCTTCATGCTCTTTGCCATCGAGGCGTCGATCATGTCCGGCGCGCTGGAACTGGCGCTCGGCATTCCGCTCTGGATCGGCTACATCATCTCCGCCGTCATGGTCATTCCGCTCGTCACCCATGGCGTGCGGCTTATCAGCCGTTTCCAGATCGTCACCCAGCCCTTCTGGATCGTCCTCAACATCCTGCCCTTCATCTTCATCGCCTTGATGGACTGGGAGAAATACGATCTCTGGCGCGCCTTTGCCGGCATTCACCACGCCTCCGGCCCGCCGGGCACCATCGCGGATTTCAATCTCGTGGAATTCGGCGCAGCCTCCGCCGTCATTCTGGCTTTGATGTCGCAGATCGGCGAACAGGTGGACTTCCTCCGCTTCCTCCCCGCCGAAGGCCAAAGCCGCCTGCGCCACCGCCTCGCCGTCTTTCTGGCCGGTGCGGGCTGGGTTGTTGTCGGCGTACCGAAGCTCTTGGCCGGCTCGTTCCTTGTCGTGCTGACCTTCAGCTCCGGCGTTTCGGTCGATCGCGCCGCCGATCCGGCGCAAATGTATCTCACCGCCTTCGGTTACATGATCCCAAACCAGACGGCGGCAATGCTGCTGATGGTCGCCTTCGTGGTCGTCTCGCAGCTGAAGATCAACGTCATGAACGCCTATGCGGGGTCGCTCGCTTGGTCGAATTTTTTCTCCCGCCTCACCCACAGCCACCCCGGCCGCGTCGTCTGGCTGGTGTTCAATGTGGCCATTGCGCTGCTCTTGATGGAACTCGGCATCTACCGGCTGCTTGAGGAAACGCTCGGCATCTTCTCCATCATCGCCATGGCGTGGCTCTGCACCATCTCGGCCGATCTCTTCATCAACAAGCCGCTTGGCCTTGCCCCGCCGGGCATAGAGTTCAAGCGCGCCCATCTCTACGACATTAATCCCGTTGGCGTCGGCTCCATGGCGCTTTCCGCCACCATTGCGCTGATGGCGCATTTCGGCACCTTCGGCCCGCTCGCCGCCTCGCTCGCGCCCTATCTCACACTCATCGTCGCTTTCATCGCCTCGCCGCTGATTGCCTGGGGCACCAAAGGCAAATTCTACCTTGCCCGCAAGCCGCGCCAGCAATGGCGCACGGAAAGCAGTATCACCTGCTCCATCTGCGAGCACCCTTTCGAGCCTGAGGACATGGCCTGGTGCCCGGCCTATGCCGCGCCGATCTGTTCGCTCTGCTGCTCGCTGGACAGCCGCTGCCACGACATGTGCAAGCCGAAGGCGAAGCTGAACTATCAGGTCGCCACCGTCGCCAAGACCTTCCTGCCGAGACAGCTTGTGGCAAAACTCGCCACACGCCTCGGGCGTTACGGCATGGCGGCGGCGATTGCCGTCACCACAATCGGCGGCATTCTCGCCATGATCGCGCATCAGGTCGGCACGGCCTCGCCGGAAACGGCAGATGTGGTGAACCGCACCATCCTCATCGTGTTTTTCGTCTTCGCCGTCATTGCCGGCATCGTCTGCTGGTTCCTCGTCCTTGCCCATGACAGCCGGGTGGTGGCGGAAGAGGAATCCTCCCGCCAGAACACGCTGCTCTTGAAGGAAATCGCCGCCCATAAGAAGACCGACGCCGCCCTCCAGGATGCCAAGGAAACGGCTGAGGCCGCCAACCGCGCCAAGAGCCGTTATGTCGTGGGCCTCAGTCACGAGCTACGCACGCCGCTGAATGCCGTTCTCGGCTATGCCCAGATCCTCGAACGTGACGAGACCATTCCCCCTCCCCGCCAATCGGCGATCAAGGTCATCCGCCGCTCCGCCGACCACCTCTCTGGTCTGATCGACGGACTTCTCGATATTTCCAAGATCGAGGCGGGCCGCCTGCAGGTCTATTCCAACGAGATCAACATTCAGGATTTCCTCGATCAGATTGTCGATATGTTCCGCCCGCAGGCGCAGGCCAAGGGGCTGGAATTCCGCCACGACCGCTCGCCCGCTCTGCCTCAATATGTGCGAACCGATGAAAAGCGGCTGCGCCAGATCCTCGTCAACCTGCTTTCAAACGCCATCAAGTTCACCGATCATGGCGCCGTCACCTTCGATGTCGGTTATCGCAGCCAGGTGGCGAGCTTCACCGTGTCCGATACCGGCCGCGGCATTGCCGAAAAAGACCTCGCCCGCATCTACGAACCCTTCCAGCGTGGCGAGGCCGAAAGCGTGCGCCCGATGCCAGGGCTTGGCCTCGGCCTCACCATCACAAGGCTTCTGACAAATACGCTCGGCGGCGAGATTTCCGTTTCCAGCGAAAAGGACAAAGGCTCCACCTTCCGCGTGCGCCTCATGCTATCCGCCGTGCACCGGCCAAGCACGGCGCCGGCGCCGGAAAAGACCATCCGCTCCTATTCCGGTCCACGCCGCACCATCGTCGTGGTCGATGACAACGAGGATCATCGCGAGCTGATGCGGCAGGTGCTTTCGCCGCTCGATTTCGTCGTGCTGACGGCGCAATCCGGTCCCGAATGTCTCACACTCATCGAAGGCGTGAAGCCCGATCTTTTCCTCATCGATATTTCCATGCCCGGCATGACCGGCTGGCAGCTGGTGACGAAGCTGCGCGAGGCGGGTCAGACGGCCCCGCTCATCATGCTCTCAGCCAATATAGGGGACGGCACTGTCGCGGGCGCCGGCGATGACAATCACAACGACGCCATCGCCAAGCCGGTCGATATCCGCCACCTCTGCGACAGGCTCGCCGTGCATCTCGGGCTGAAATGGATTTACGATACCGACCTGCCACCCGCGCCGGAGCCGCAGCCGCCTGCCGAGATCGTCCATCCGGGAGCCATTCACATCCAGGATTTGCAGCGGCTGGGCGAAATAGGCTACATACGCGGCATCGAAGCGAAACTCGCCGATCTTGCCCGCAACACGGAAAACCTGCCCTTCACGCAGGAGCTCGGCGCCTATGTGCAGGCTTTCGATCTGGCCGGTTACGCGCATTTTCTCAAGCGGTTCGAAGACAGTGACAGGGGAGACCTCAAGGCATGAGCGCTCAGGCGGCGGCCCCGAGAGACATCGTATTGCTGGTGGATGACAGCCCGGAAGCGCTCGGTTTCCTCACCGATGCGCTGGAACAGTCGGGCTTTTCCGCCCTCATCGCCACATCGGGACAGGCCGCGCTCAACATTGCAGAACGCATTACGCCCGATATCATCCTGCTCGACGCCGTCATGCCCACCATGGACGGTTTCGAGACCTGCCGCCGCCTGAAGGCCAATGCGGCGGTAGCGCAGGTGCCCGTCATTTTCATGACGGGACTGACCGAGACCGAACATGTGGTGCGGGCGCTGGACTCCGGCGGCGTCGATTATCTGACCAAGCCGATCAATATCGATGAGCTGCGCGCCCGCATCCGCGTGCATCTTTCCAATGCCCGTTCCGCGCAAAGCGCCCGCGTGGCGCTTGACGCCGCCGGCCGACACCTGCTTGCCGTGCGCGCCAATGGAGCCATCCACTGGTCAACACCCCAGGCAACGCGTCTTGTCAACGCTGCGACCGGCCGGGATGACGGCATGGAAATCGTCGTCAGCCATATCGGCCGCTGGCTTGGCGAAAGGGCAGCGTCGGAAACCGGTCGCGATGCACCGCTGACGATCACCCAGGCCGGACGCCCGGCCTTGCAGCTCTCCTTCCTCGGCGCGATGGGCCCGGATGAGCATCTGTTTCGCCTGACCGCCGCCAACGAAAAGTCGGATGACCACCTTCTGAAAGAGCATTTCGCGCTGACGACGCGGGAGTCAGAAGTGCTTTTGTGGATCGCCAAGGGCAAGTCCAACCGCGATATCGGCGATATTCTCGGCCTGTCCGCCCGGACGGTGAACAAGCATCTCGAACAGATCTACGTGAAGCTCGGCGTGGAGAACCGCGCCTCTGCCGCGGTCAAGGCGGCGCATATTCTGCATCAGGGGTGACGGCTCGCCAAATTATGGTAGGCTCTTCCGACACATTCTCGCTCAAATACGCAAATTCTGCTTGTTGAACGAGCGGTAACCCCTTGTTTCTTCTCCCCGCCGGGGAGAAGTCCGCGGCAGCGGGATGAGGGGGCGAGGGCAAAGATATTCGGGGAGCTAGCCCCCTCATCCGGCCCTTCGGGCCACCTTCTCCCCGGCGGGGGAGAAGAAATAGGCGGCAACCACCTCCCAAAAAATCACCACCCCCTGCCCTGAACCCCAATACAGGAACGCACACCCATGAACCGTTTCATCATCCTCTCCGGTTGCTCCGGCGGCGGAAAATCCACGCTTCTCGCCGAGCTCGCCCGGCGCGGTTTCGCCACCGTGGAGGAACCCGGCCGCCGCATCGTCATCGAAGAAATCCGCGATGGCGGCAACGCTCTGCCGTGGATAGACCTCGAAGCCTTTGCGCGCCGCGCCATCGCTGTGGCGCTTGAAGACCGTCAGCATGCGCCAGAGCACGACACCGTCTTCTTCGATCGCGGCCTGATCGACGCCGCCTCGGCTCTACGCGAGGTCAGCGGTGACCCCGTCATCGAAACGCTGCAACGCGAACATCGCTATAACAGGCTGGTCTTCCTTACCCCGCCCTGGCCGGAAATCTATCGGGCAGACGCGGAGCGGCGGCATGATTTTGCCGCGGCCGTGGCAGAATACGACCGCCTCGTCAGGGATTATCAAGCTCTCGACTATGAAACCGTCGTCCTTCCGAAATCAGGCGTCGAAGAGCGTGTTGACTTCATTTTGGAGCGGCTGGACGGAGCGCAGCTGTCTCAGCGATTTTCCAGCAGCTGCGACACGGTCACGAACTCGAACCCGCGCTGACGCAGTCCATCGATGATCAGCGGCAAGGCCTGCCGTGAAGCCTCGCGGCTGCGATACATGACATGCATGATGATGATCGAGCCGTTTTTCGTGTGCTCGATAACGTGCTTCGCAAGAGCCGCTGCATCCTCGGCGATATCTGGATAGGATTCCGGCTCAACATCCCACATGATTGTTTTCCGCTCATGCCGGGAAAGATATAACGGCAAGGCGAACAGCTTCTTGCCATAGGGCGGGCGGAACATGATCTCACCTTTATGACCCGCAGTCCGAATGGCCGCATCGGTGCGCTCGATCTCGTCCCCGACCCTGCCCAGTCCCATAAAGGCCATGTTGGAATGCGTATAGCTGTGGTTTCCAACCTGATGGCCATCGCTGACGATCATGCGGGCCTGCGGCAGGTTTTCTTCAGTTTCCTTGCCCGTCAGAAAAAAGGTCGCTTTGATCCCGCGTTCCCTCAGGATCGCCAGGACCTCAGGCGTGAAACGCACCGAGGGCCCGTCGTCAAACGTCAGGGCCACCACCGGCTTCGGCGTCCCGACCCTCGGAATGATCTCTCCGAACAATTGCGTCGTCCGGGATTTGCTGAAGAGATGAACGCCACCGAGCACCACCGCCAGCATGGCAAGACCAAGGATTAGAGACACCACCCGTTTCATCGCCATTGCCACCCCTCATTGCAGTTTTCGGGAGGTTTTGTCTCTCGCCTTATTGTCTCCAGTGTGGCGCCTGTCGCGCAAAAGAAAAGCCCGGCATTACTGCCGGGCTTCGATAGGGGGCCGCAAAAGGTTTAGCTGCCCTGCTGGATGTAGGTGAACTTGCCGTCCGGACCCTTCTTCCACTCGTACATGACATAGCCAGGAAGCTTCGGGTCACCCTTCTCGTCGAAGGAGATCTCGCCGAGCGCCGTCGGGAAGCTACCCTTCTTCAGCGCTTCGGCAACCTTTTCAGGCTCCACGGAACCGGCTGCCTTGGCAGCGCCGGCAATCGCCTGCAGGGCTGCATAGGAGTAGAGCGTATAGGCTTCCGGGTTGAAACCGGCGGCCTTGAACTTCTCTACCAGTTCCTTGTTTTCCGGGCGCAGTGTCGGATCAGGACCGAAGGTGTTGAGCGTGCCTTCGACGGCGTCGCCGGCGATGGAAGCCAGTTCGTTCGATACGATACCGTCGCCCGAGACGAGCTTGGCCTTCAGGCCCTGGTCAGCCGCCTGGCGGATGATGAGGCCGGCTTCGGTGTGCAGGCCGCCCCAGTAGATGATGGAAACGCCGGCTTCCTTCATCTTGGAGATCAGCGCCGAGAAGTCCTTGTCGCCGACATTCACGCCTTCGTACATGGCTTCCTTCACGCCGGCGGCATTGGCTGCCTTCTTGGTTTCATCGGCAAGGCCCTGACCGTAAGGCGTCTTGTCGTGAATGATGGCGATCTTGGCGTCCTTGAAATGATCGGCAAGATACTTGCCGGCGATGCCGCCCTGCTGGTCGTCACGGCCGCAGGTGCGGAACGTGTTCCACAGACCGCGCTCGGTGAACACGGGGTTGGTCGCGGCAGGCGTGATTTCGAGAATGCCGTTTTCGGCGTAAACTTCGGACGCCGGAATGGAAACGCCGGAGTTGAAGTGACCGACAACGAATTTCACGCCGTCAGCGACGAATTTATTGGCGACCGAAATACCCTGCTTGGGGTCGGATACGTCGTCGCCCAGCACGATCTTGATCTGCTCGCCATTAATGCCGCCGGCGGCATTGATGTCTTTCGCAGCCTGTTCGGCACCCTTCTGGATCTGAGCGCCGAAAGCAGCGTTCGGGCCGGTCAGCGGTGCGCCGACGGCGATCACGACATCGGCCCAGGCCGAACCGCCAAACGCGACCATGGCGGTCAGCGCGACAGCGGAAAGAAGAGACTTCTTCATTACTTTACTCCCAGTTCCTTTGGATGGGTTGTTTGCGAGGACCTGTTCAGTACCCACCTTAACCGAACAGGAAACGTTCCACTCTGCCGAGTATTAGTGACCCCGGAAAATACCGGCTGTCAATTTTTCTTTTTATAGGAAAATGCCGACGTGCGGTCGTAGAGCCAATAGTAATTATTGACCATCTGGCTCGTCCGGCGCATGCGGAAACCGATGCTGGAAAAAACCAGAAGAAGAACGACGTCAAACACGTAGTAGAAGCCGTTGATGAACGGCCCATCGAACAGCGCGTGATGCAAAAACCGCATCACCACGCCGAGCGCGAGCGTGTAGATCACCACCCGCGTATAACCACCCCAGCCGTCGGCAACGGATTTGCCGGTGCGCCAAGCCGTCCAGAAACCCAGAAGAACAACCAACGCGCGCAGAACATACCGCACGCCGTTATCCGTCTCGAAAAAAAGGCCCTGCATCTCTTTCCCCATCAGTGCCGGGCTGAATACCCAGGCCCTGCCTTGTCTGTCGTCCCGTCGTTTGCCGCCGGGCATTTTATTGTTTACGCCCCGCCATGGATCCTTAAGGTTTTGACCAAAAGGACGACGGACCGCCGTTTGCAGTCTTGCGCCGCAAAATTTCCGGCGCAAGTAAAATCTTTCAGTGCCGTCCGCCTTCGAGATAGGCGGCGCGTACCTGCGGATCGGCGAGCAGTTCCTTGCCCGAACCGCTCATCGTCACCTTGCCGTTGACCATCACATAAGCGCGGTCGGAAAGCTTGAGCGCGGCGAAGGCGTTCTGCTCCACGAGGAAGACGGTCAGACCCTCTTCCTGATTGAGTTTCTTGATCGCCTCGAAAATGCCCTTGACGATCAGCGGAGCGAGACCCAGCGAAGGCTCGTCCAGCAGCAGGAGCTTCGGACGCGCCATCAGCGCGCGGCCGATGGAGAGCATCTGCTGCTCGCCGCCGGAAAGCGTGCCGCCGCGCTGGCTCTGACGCTCCTTCAGGCGCGGAAACATCACGAAGATCTTCTCGACGTCTTCCTTGAAATATTTCAGGTTATCGAGATTGGCACCCATCTGCAGGTTTTCCAGCACTGTCATGCGCGGGAAAATCCGGCGGCCTTCCGGCGATTGGGCGATGCGCTTGCGGGCGATCAGATGGGTCGGCAGCTGGGTAATGTCCTCGCCATCGAAGATCACCTGGCCGGCGCGCGCCTGCGGGCTGCCGCAGATGGTCATCATCAGCGTCGACTTGCCAGCGCCATTGGCGCCGATCAGGCTGACGATTTCGCCCCTCTTCACTTCGACATCGACACCGGCCAGAGCCCGGATATTGCCATAATAGGTTTCGACACCCTGGACTTTCAGAAGCGGTTCACCGGACATCAGGCCGCTCCTCCGTCGAGTTCTTCCGCAATGACGTCTTCCACTTCATCATCCTCGACACCCAGATAGGCGGCGATGACCTTCGGGTCGTTCTTAACATGGTCCGGCGTGCCGTCGGAAATCTTCTGACCGTATTCCAGAACCACCACGTGGTCGGAAATCTGCATCACCACGGACATGTCGTGCTCGATGAGGAGCAGCGACGTACCCTCGTCGCGGATGCCGCGCAGCAGCGTGTTGAGCGCCAGGGATTCCTTCGGATTGAGACCGGCGGCCGGCTCATCGAGGCACAGCAGTTCCGGGCCCGTGCACATGGCGCGGGCGATTTCCAGGCGGCGCTGCGCGCCATAGGGCAGATCGCCCGCCGGATCGTCGGCGCGATCGATCAGATCGGCCTTTTCCAGCCAGTATTTGGCTTTTTCGATAGAAGCATCCACCGCCCGCCGGTATGCGGGCAGGCCGAGAAGGCCGAGGATCGTGTAACCCGAGGCCTTCATCAGCGCATTGTGCTGCGCCACCAGCAGGTTTTCCAGAACGGTCAGGCCCGAAAACAGGCGGATGTTCTGGAAGGTGCGCGCCACCTTTGCCTTCTTGGTGATTTCGAAATCCGGCAGGCGCTCGAGTAGATGCGTCTCGCCATCCTGCTGGCGCATGGTGATCATGCCCATGGTCGGCTTGTAGAAGCCGGTGATGCAGTTGAAGACCGTGGTCTTGCCCGCACCGTTCGGGCCGATCAATGCGGTGATCTCGCCGCGCTTCGCCTCGAAGGAGAAGTCGTTGATGGCCATAAGGCCGCCAAAGCGCATCGAGAGATGTTCGACCTTGAGGATCGTGTCGCCAGTGGTATTGGGTGTCATTGTTGTTGTTCCGGAAGCCATCAACCGTGACCTTCCTTGGTAAAGCTGCCGGAGACGGCCTTGCGTTCTTTAAGGAAAGCCGTGGGTTCACGCGAGCCGACGAAACCGCGCGGCTTGAACAGCATGACGATGACCATGGCAAGCCCGAACAGCAGCATACGATAGAGTTCCGGCGTGAAATCGGGCCCGAAGACATGCTTCAGGAACTCCATTTCGCGCAGAAGCTCGGTGCCGCCGACCATGACGAGCGCCGCAATGGCAATGCCGGTCAGCGAGCCCATGCCGCCGAGAACGACGATGGCGAGAATGACGGCGGATTCGAGGAACACGAAGCTTTCCGGCGAAACGAACCCCTGACGGGCGGCGAAGAAGGAGCCGGCAAAACCGCCGAACATTGCGCCCGTGGCAAAAGCGGTGAGCTTGGTGATGACCGTATCGATGCCGAGCGAACGGCAGGCGATCTCGTCCTCACGCAGCGCTTCCCACGCCCGTCCGATGGGCATGCGGCGCAGGCGGATGGTGACATAGGCCGTCAGCATGCACAGCAGCAGGATCACGTAGAACAGGAAGATCTTGTAATAGGCCGAGGACATCGACAGGCCGAACGCCTTGGCGAAATTGTTCGGCGCGCCGACATCGAACGACCAGATGCCGAAGATCGACGCCTTGGCGATGCCGGAAATACCGAAAGTGCCCTTGGTCACATCCGTCCAGTTGAGCAGCACGAGACGGATGATTTCACCGAAGGCGAGCGTGACGATTGCCAGATAGTCGCCGCGCAGGCGCAGCACCGGAAAGCCGAGGATGATGCCCCAGAAGCCTGCCAGAATGCCGGCAACCGGCAGCAGCACCCAAAACGACAGGCCGAACTGGCTGGAGAGCAGCGCATAAGAATAGGCGCCCACCGCATAAAAGGCGACGTAACCGAGATCGAGCAGGCCGGCAAGGCCGACGACGATGTTCAGACCCCAGGCCAGCATCACATAGATCAGGATCTGGATGCCGAAATTGTCGACGAATTTCAGCGAGCCCTGGAAACCGAAGAGCTGCACCGCGATAACGGGATAAAGCAGCAGCAGAACCAGCGCCAGCTTCAGAAAGTGCTTGTGGAAAAAGCCCTTTTCCTCGGAAATCTCCAGAACGCCGCTCTTGGCCTTGGCCAGCTTGCGACGATCCAGCGACGGCTTGATAAAGCCGACCATAAGGAAGCGGCCGATGGCGGCAACGGCGACGAAGATCGCCAGAAGGCCCCAGCGCGTGCCCCAGATCAGCTGGTTGTTGATGTCCTGATAGGTGACGATGCCGACATAAAGAATGAACATGCCGAACGAGATGACGCCCGCAATCAGGCCCTCCTTCACGGCTGTCGCCATCAGGCTGGGGCCGGAAGAGGTGTTTTCGGAAGCGATATTGGCCATGGGATCACACCTTCTCGACTTCCGGGCGACCGAGGATGCCGGTCGGCTTGAAGATCAGCACGAAAGCCAGGATGCCGAAAGCCGCGACATCCTTGTAGGCGATGGAGAAATAGGCCGACCACAGCGATTCGATCAGGCCGATCAGGAGGCCGCCGAGAACAGCGCCCGGCAGCGAGCCGATGCCGCCCAGAACGGCTGCGGTAAATGCCTTGACGCCGGGAATGAAGCCGTCGCTGAAAGAGGCAACACCATAATACATCAGATACATGGTGCCGGCGACCGCGGCGAGTGCTGCACCCATGATGAAGGTGATGGAGATGGTCTTGTCGACATCAACGCCGAGCAGCGCCGCCATCTTGCGATCCTGTTCGGTGGCGCGCTGCGCCCGGCCGAGCGGGGTCTTGTTGACGATATACCAGAAGGCGAAGAGCAGCACCGAGGTGACGACCATGATGATCAGCTGCTTCAGCGACACGGTGATGGCGCCGAAATGATAGCTTTCGGTCACCAGCGACGGGATCGGCTTGTTGCGTGGACCCTGCGTGACCTGGATGAAATTGGACAGCGCGATCGACATGCCGATGGCAGTGATCAGCGGCGCAAGACGGAAGGAGCCTCTGAGCGGGCGGTAGGCGACGCGTTCGATCACCCAGTTCCACAGGCCGGTCATCAGCATGGCGACGACCATCATCAGAAGCAGAAGAAGCGCCACCGGAATGCCGGCGACAAAGGATGTCACGATCAGGAAAACGATCAGCGCGGCGAAGCCGCCGAGCATGAAAATATCGCCATGGGCGAAGTTGATCATGCCGATGATGCCGTAAACCATCGTATAGCCGATAGCGATGAGGCCGTAGATCGATCCAAGAGTCAGCCCGTTTATGAGCTGCTGGATAAAATACTCCATGTCTTTCCCCCGGGCACGACCTCAAATGGGCCACGCCTCGTTATGTTAATTATAGGGGCGCCCTTGCAGGCAGACCCCCACCCTCAAAATGCATATCGTGTTCGTTAAAAATGTGAAGTCAAAAACGGGCGATCCTGCACAAAATTTGGAATTTCCACACCAGCTGCCGCTTTCACGATCAGAAGAGCCATGATTTTGGCAGGAAGTGCTGAAAAAATGACGGTCGAATGCTTATTTTAGCATTGTCCAACGCCATTATTTGACGGGCAGCGGGCAAAGGAGTAGCGAAGATCGGAACGGCGATATCCCGCAGACGGGATTCAATTGGCAAAGAGATGATCGACATATTGACGAAAGCGGCGCTGGACGCCGGGCAGGCCATCATGGCGGTCCACCGTGCCGGCCCGCACGTGTCGTACAAGGATGACTGCTCGCCGGTGACGGAAGCCGATCAGCGTGCCGAAGCGATCATTCTTGCGGCCCTGGCCGCCCATTTTTCCGATATACCGGTGGTTGCCGAAGAGGCCGTGTCGAGTGGCATCCTGCCGGAAACCGGAGCGGAATTCTTTCTCGTCGATCCGCTGGATGGAACCAAGGAGTTCATTTCCGGCAAGGATGATTTCACCGTCAACATCGCGCTCATCCGCAACGGCGCTCCGGTGGCCGGTGTGGTTTACGCCCCCTGTCGCGGACAGGCGTGGACCGGCGAGGGCAACGCCGCCGAAAAACTCGCCATATCGGCCGAAGGCGTCATCCTGTCGCGCCACCCCATCCGGGCCCGCCAGCGCGGCGCTTCCCCCGTGGCGCTGATCAGCCGCTCGCACTGCACCGCACGAACGGAAGCCTTCGTGGCCGAACATGGACTGAAGGACTGTATTTCTGTCGGCTCGTCGCTGAAATTCTGCATGCTGGCGGAGGGTGCCGCCGATATCTACCCGCGCTTCAGCCGCACCATGATGTGGGACACGGCGGCGGGCGACGCCGTGCTGCGCGCCGCCGGCGGCCGGACGCTGGACTGCTCGGGCCTTCCGCTAACCTATGCGGTGAAGGGCGATGGCGAGGATGCGCTGGCCAATCCGGATTTCATTGCCGAAGGGGCGATGGCGGTGGAACACGCGGGGTAACGGGCGCTCGGCGTTTGCTGCGGCTCTTGCGACGGGCGGCATTGGTGAGCTTCGGTGTGTGTGGCTTTACCCCCTCTGCCCTGCCGGGCATCTCCCCCTCAAGGGGGGAGATCGACTCGCGGATAGGTCTCCCCCCATCTCAATGTTTGCGAATGAAGTGGCGGTAGCGCTTCCTGCCGATCTCCCCCTTGAGGGGGAGATGCCCGGCAGGGCAGAGGGGGGTAAAGCCACACACACCAAGGCCCCCCAAAAAATAATTAACCCCCGCTCATCCCCACCCCACGCCACCACCTCACAATGCCCCCGCAACGAAACACCGCAGCGCGGAAGGCACATCATGACCGAACAGACGGCGAGACTTCAGCTTCCCTATATCCTCCCCTCGCAGGCGCAGAAACACGTCACCCACAACGAGGCGCTGCAACGGCTCGACGCGATCGTGCAGCTGGTCGTCAAGGCTGTGGTTGCCGCACCGCCCGAAAACGCCGCCGAGGGAGATTGTTTCCTCCTCTCCGCCGACGCTACCGGCGATTGGGCCGGCAAGGGCGGCAGGCTCGCCTTCCGGCAGGATGGCGCGTGGCTCTCGATCACACCGCAGCCCGGCTGGACGGCATGGTTTGCGGCCGAAAGCAGATATCGCGTCCTGCGCGACGGCGGCTGGCGTGACCTGCCACTGCCGGCCACCGGCCGGCTGGAAAGCATGGGAATCGGCACGGAGGCCGATGCCGTCAACCGGCTGGCGCTCGCCTCCCCCGCCAGCCTTTTCACCCACCCGCAGGATGACGGCAGCCACCGCATGACGATCAACAAGGCGGGCCGGGCCGATACAGCCTCATTGCTGTTCCAGTCCGGCTGGAGCGGCCGCGCGGAAATGGGCCTGGCCGGAAATGACGGGTTTTCGATCAAGGCCAGCACGGACGGGACCTCATGGCACACCGCCATAGTCTGCAGCGGCGATGGTCGCGTCTCGATGCCCAACCGCCCGCTCGCCGTCGCTGGCCTGCCGGCGGGCACAACGAAGCCGGCCAATGGCTCTGCCGCCGGTTTTTCCGTGCTCTCCCTCGCTGAGGGCGGCTTTGCCCTCGGTGATGCGGCAAGTGGTGGTGGGCGCGACCTGGTGGTGCCAGCGAAGGGCCTCTATCTGGCCATATTGACGCTTGCCGTGGTCTCGTCTTCCGGCCACCGGGTGACGCTGTTGATCAACGGCGCGGCGGCCGATTTCGGCATCGCGGGCAATGTGTCAGACTCAGGCGCGTCGCAGTCGGCAACCGCCTTCCTTCGCCTCGATGCCGGCGACCGCCTGCGGCTGCACCATGAGGGAACGGTGGAATTGACCCAGGGCAACGGCAAAACGTGCCTTTCGCTTGCGTGGATCTGATCTGGACAACCGATGAGAGAGAAAAATTGCGATTTTTGGAAAAATTTTTCCCCGACAAAATAAGGCGACTCGAACAAATCAGGCGAAACCGTTCAAATTCTTAATAAATTGTCACGAGCTGCTTAGGCAATTTTTAAAGGTACGGGGCTAAAGTTCCCGTCATATGGTCTTGAGTTTGTATAGAGTGTCCAATGACCGAAATGATACGCCCACGAGTTAAATATGTCATCGGCCCCGATGGCAGCCCTCTGACGATTGCGGATCTTCCGCCTGCCAATACCCGGCGCTGGGTCATTCGCAGAAAGGCAGAGGTTGTTGCCGCCGTGCGCGGTGGACTGTTGAGCCTCGAAGAGGCCTGCGAGCGTTATACGCTCACCGTTGAAGAATTCCTGTCCTGGCAGTCCTCGATTGCCGATCATGGCCTTGCCGGCCTGCGCACCACGCGCATTCAGCAATACCGCCACTGAGAAAGTGCGCCGGCGCGCCAAAGGCGCCCAACGCCGGATTTTCAAAACGCCCCGTCAGTTTATCGACGGGGCTTTCGGTTTGATTTCGGATTTTTCATTCAGAACCATGCCTGCTGACGGTGAGAGATTGTCACCGGTTTGTGTCCGCTGCGTTCGCTATCCCGCTGTTTCAATTCGGGCGCAAGCCGCTACAGTGGAGATACGAACAGCAATGGGAAGGCAGAGATAATGGATATCAAGACAACCGAAACCGGATCGCGCGGCGAATATCTCGCAACCGTCGACGGCCATACGGCGGAAATGACCTATTCCCGCACCTCCCCTTCCCTCATCATCATCGATCATACCGGCGTGCCCGATGCGCTTCGCGGCAAAGGCGTCGGCCAGGCACTTGCCGCCCACGCCATCGATGAAGCCCGCAAGGGCGGCTGGAAGATCATTCCGCTCTGCCCCTTCTTCAAGGCCCAGACCCTGCGCCATCCAGACTGGGCCGATGTTATCCAGGGCTAAGCGCGCTTTATCCTCTGTCTGAGGGCAGAAGTCGCAAGCGTCGCGGCATATTTCTTCTCCCCGCCGGGGAGAAGGTAGCCCGAAGGGTCGGATGAGGGGGAAACGCCAGTAATATGCGGAGAACTTGCCCCCTCGTCCCGCTGCCGCGAACTTCTCCCCGGCGGGGAGAAGAAAAAAGCGGCTTACGCTTAATCCCTCACAGCCGTTGCAAATATCGCGTCATTTCATAAATGCGTGTCACGCCACCTTCAACGGTGGGGTCCCGGCATGCATGCTCCGGCGGACCTCTTCCCGGAATTCGAGCGTATCCTTTGCGCCGTGCACGGCCACGGCATGCTGCACGGCCGCCTCCATCAGCTCCTCCTGGGAATCGGCCGAAATGGCAACGGTGCATCTGCTGTCACTGGGAAATTCACGGCAATCGATATATTGGCGGGCCATTTTTTCCTCCCTGCAATGGCCGCCCGCACCCGCACGGGTGCGTGCGCGTAAAAGCCTCCGGCTCACGGTCGGAACCCCTGTAAAATACGCCTTTCCGCATGTCCGGACAATCGAAATCGGGGCGGCCGCCCCGTCGTGGCGCGCTGGTGAAGCAGCAAGGCAAAAGGCCGCCCTGATGGAGCGGCCTTTCGAAAAAAAGCATGTCGTCCCGTCATTGAAAGCCGCCTCCTGATCCACCGGCAGCCGTCAATGAGGACGAGGTTCGTCAGTTCTGCGCCACCTGTCAGGCGCGGGCGCGGATGGCTCCGTCGCGGTTTTCCAGTGCGGCGGCCTTTTCATATTCGGCCTGCACCTCTTCCAGCGATGCCTCGGCGGCCTCCTGCTGGGCCTTCAGTTCCCGGATGGAAACCTGAAGATTATCCGCCCGCTGGCGCGCGGCCTTGGCGAAGGTCGGATAGGCGAAATGCGTCGGATCGGTAATGCCCGACTTGCTCTCTTCCAGAGAGATCTGATGCACCAGTTCCTTTGCCATCCGCTCGAATTCGGACATCATCTGCTGCAGCTGGTTAAGCTGCCTGCGTTTTTCATTAACCTGAAATTCCTTCAGGCGAACCAGGCTGTCACGCGACTTCATACGCAATACTCCATGGATAGCGAGACCCGGATCAAAAAGGGCACTATGCCCCCTCGACCGGCCCGTTTAACCCGCCCTTTCAACCGGCCGGGTTAACCCGTTGTGCCGGAATGATTCCCGAAAGTTACCCGGCGTTAATAAAAAACCGCCGCCGTTAACCTTTCGTTTACGGGCATCGTTAATGATAAACACGATCATTTAAGGGTCGGTAAATGCCAGGTCCAAAAAAATGGGCCAGACGATGTAAGAGTCGATTGAATCACTTAGCGGGAAATCCTCACGTTAAGCTTCAATTTTGGCGATGGTGGATTCACGTGCAAAAACAGCGAAATGCCTAGTTTGCTTAATAAATTCGATACACCTTGCCAAAGGCAATTAGAATTTGTTAACCATTTGGTGGCAGCCTGCAAATCAGGCAACGTCTGGATCCGCATCGCGCGAGGCAATGTTTTACCGGTTCGCGGGCGGCAAAGGGGATAATTATGCGGGTTCTACTGATTGAAGACGACAGCGCGACAGCGCAGAGCATTGAACTGATGCTGAAGTCGGAAAGCTTTAACGTTTACACGACCGACCTCGGTGAGGAAGGCGTGGACCTTGGCAAGCTTTACGACTACGACATTATTCTTCTCGACCTTAACCTCCCCGACATGTCGGGTTACGAGGTGCTGAGAACGCTTCGGCTTTCCAAGGTCAAGACGCCGATCCTCATCCTGTCCGGCATGGCCGGCATTGAGGACAAGGTTCGCGGCCTCGGCTTTGGCGCAGACGATTACATGACGAAGCCGTTCCACAAGGACGAGCTTGTTGCCCGCATTCACGCAATCGTCCGCCGTTCCAAGGGCCATGCGCAGTCGGTCATCTCCACCGGCGAGCTGATCGTCAATCTCGATGCCAAGACGGTTGAAGTGGGCGGCCAGCGCGTTCACCTGACCGGCAAGGAATATCAGATGCTTGAGCTGCTTTCGCTGCGCAAGGGCACGACGCTGACCAAGGAAATGTTCCTGAACCACCTTTATGGCGGCATGGACGAGCCGGAACTGAAGATCATCGACGTCTTCATCTGCAAGCTGCGCAAGAAGCTGGCAAACGCCGCCGGCGGCGCGAACTACATCGAAACCGTCTGGGGCCGCGGTTATGTTCTGCGCGAGCCGGATGGCTCGACGGAATATCTCGAAACCGCCTGATTCCTGCTGGAACAGGGCTGTTTTAAAAGACCCGCTGGAAACGGCGGGTTTTTTGTTGACTGCGGGTCGCGGCAGGTCGGCAACGGCGTCCCGCTCAGGCGGAGGCGCGAGAGGACAATAAATGACGGACACAATCCCCACCCTCGTGACAAATCGCCTTAACCTTCGCCCACCGCGAATGGACGATTTCCCGGCCTATCGTGATTTCATGGCGTCACCGCGCTCCACCGGCGTCGCCGGACCGCATGATCTCGCCGCCGCATGGGCCATGTTCTGTCAGGACAGGGCATTGTGGTCGTTCTTCGGTCACGGCGCGCTGATGATCGATCTCGCCGAGAGCGGCGAATGCATCGGTCAGGTCGGCATCAATCACGGCCCCCTCTATCCCGAGAAGGAACTGGGCTGGCTGCTTTACGACGGTCATGAAGGCAGGGGTTATGCGGCGGAAGCCGCAACGGCGCTGCGGGACTGGGCCTTCGATACGCTGAAGCTTCCAACCCTCGTCAGCTATGTCAGCGCAGGCAACCGCCAATCCGCGGCCGTTGCGGAGCGAATCGGCGGGGTGCTGGACATTGCCGCGCCGCGCCCGCTGCCATCCGATCTGGTCTATCGCCATGATGTGCGAAGGGATCGGCATGCAAGGACGTGATCGATAGAGCCGCATTTATGCGGCCCGTCTTTATTTTAAAGCGTCACGCAGAAAGGTCGTGACTGCACCACGGATCTCCTGATGCAGTGCCGCCCTGTCTCTTCCGCCACCGCTGCGGCATATGAATGCTTCATTGGGCGATTCTTCCAGCAGGCGTTTTTCGCCATCTTCCTTGCATATCTGCATGAAACTCAAATGGGTGGCGTCCGGTATCACATGATAGGTGGTCGTCGCCTTTGGCAGAAGAGCGGCGACACGGTCTGAATCGGCTTTGATCGCCGCAATCTCCGGCGTTTCCACGCCAGCGGCCATCACCAGAACCGGAACGTCCACCTGTCGCAACGTCTCAGGCAAAAAGCCCGCCGCCGGGCCCAGATCAAGCGAAACGACAGCGCGAATACGGTTATCATACCTACTCATTGAGAGGCGCGGATCGGCCTTTCCACCACCGATAATTCCCACCTTGCTTAAGAGCCGGTTGGCTTTGCATTGCGGCGGCAGCGGCGTCACATCGCAACCTTCAAGAGCCAGATCGGCACTATATCTTGCGCCTGCAAGTTCCATCGCGGTCCAGCCGCCGAGCGAATGGCCGATGACTGCGATGCGCCGACTGTCGATGCGCCCGGCAAGCGCCTCATCTTTGAGGAGCGCTGTCAGGACCGTACTGATGGCGCGTGGCCTTTCCCAAAGTGCCACCACCTCGTTTCCCTTCTGCGCCTCGAAATCTTCGCCAGCATGATCGGGTGCGGCGACGACATAACCATCATGCACCAGTTCACCCGCAAGCCAGTTGAGGTTGCGCCAGCTGCCGCCGTAACCATGAGACAGCAGCACAAGCGGGTGAGAACCCGGGGCACGGGAGGCGTCCAGGAGAACATCAAGCCCGAAAAATATGGCGTTCTCGCCGACAGTCTCCGCTTTCCCGGAAGACGTGGTTGGATACCACTTTGAAACTGCGAGAGTTTTTCCGCCCTGATCAGCCGGCAACTCAATCTGTTTGAAACCTACGGCCTCTTTGGCGGTCACGCTTGCGGTCAGCGCGAAAAGGAGCATTGCAGCTAGTGTCAGTATGCGCATGTTTGTCTCTCCGTTGGTCTGGACGGAGAAAAGATTGGCTTATCCGATTGCTGGAGAGACCTTGAACGCGCTCGTCGTCGTGCTCGATCGTGATCGAGGCCGTCGCGGCAACGGCCAGGTTCACGTGGCGGATCAGATCGCTGCAAGCTGCTGGAGATGGCCTGTCATGCCGACACCCTCCCCGCCCGAACTCACCGTATCGAAGTAGTCGTGCCAGCCGCTCTCGGCGGTTGCCTCCACTACTATGAGTCAAAGCCCTTTGTCCGTGCTTTGGACATCGTGGAGTTAGGGTGTCCTGATCCGCTCGAAAAGCCGCACGGGGCTTTCCCGGAAGGTCGTCTCCCGGAAAGGGCGGAAGCCGAAGCGGGTGGCGATTGCGAGGGAGGGTACGTTGAGCGGATCGATCATGCACACGATCCGGTTCGACATGCCCTGCGTGTCGAACCAGCCAAGCGCGGCCTGCACGGCTTCGCTCGCCACGCCCTTGCCCGTCAGATCCCTGTCGATCTTCCACATGGCCTCCGGTGCGGTGTCGAAATCCGCGCCATGTCCGCGGCGCATATGGGCGAGACCCACCTCGCCGACGATTCGTCCCGTGGACAGTTCCTCGACCACGAAGGGCCCGAAACCGAAGACGGACCAGTGGCCGATGAAACGCAAAAGCCGCGCGAAAGCGAGTTCGGGATCGAGCGGCGATATTGAGTTCACCCCCGGAATGGGTTGAACGGCCGCGCTCCAGAAAGCGCAATAACGCGCTTCGTCCTCGATGGCGTGCGGCCGAAGACAAAGACGCGCGGTTTCGACACGAATCATGAGACCTCCCCTGGAAACGAAAAAGGGCCGGGCGCTGGCAAAACCGGCCCGACCCCTGATGGCATCACTGTCGCATTGAAACGATCACGCCGCGATCGTCTTTGCCGTGAAGACGATACGATCGTCATGCACCTTGTATTCCACCGTCATATTGGCCTCCTCGGCCAGAAGCAGTGTGTAATAGGGCTGAACGGAATGGGCGTCGACCGCCTCTTCCAGCCTGCCCTCGTAGATTTCCACGAACTTGCCCGGCACGCGCATCATCCGGCCCTTGACGGTGATTTCGAACTTGGCGTCGCCATCGGGGTTTTCAAGCAGCACATCCACATTGCCACCGCGCGGTATCGCGCCATAGGCCACGAGGAAGAGGTTGAGCAGAAGCTTGACGCGGTTCTTGGCAACGATGGCGCGCGGGCCGTTCCAGCTGACTTCCGCCTTCTTTTCGGCCTCTGCAAAATCCTTGGCGGCCTTCTCGGCCTCGCCGGTATCGATCGACGCGCCGGCGGAACCGGAAGCACCGAAAGCAAGGCGGGCGAACTTCAGCCGCACGGATGCGTTAAGGGCTGACGTGCGGATGAGATCGAGCGCATCGTCATCCGTGCCGCCCTCGTCCAGCAGTTCGAGGCCGTTATTGATGGCGCCGACAGGAGAAATCACATCATGGCACACACGGCTGCACAGAAGGGCCGCCAGATCGGGACCGGACAGCGTGATATTGAGTTTGCTGGTCATAAAATTCTCTCCTGCGCAAGGGAGGCGCGGACGGTGTGGAAATTGTTAAGCCATAATGACACCATATTTGGTAAACCGATTGTTAATAGGATGGTTTCAAAATGCCAAATGCCTTAACAGGCCACACTGGAGCCCCGTGTATCCGCCAGGATGCGCGAAACATGCTGTAGAACTTTGACTCTGCGCGTCGGCCCTTTCGAAACCGATTCGGATTTTCGAACCGACGCGCTAACGAAACAGACGGACGGACATGACGATGCGCCTTAAGAAAACCCGCACCATTGCACGCCTCGGACTGGGAAAGATCGTCGCGCTCCTCGCGAGCCTGCTGATATGGGTCGCACCGGCCGCGGCCCAGAACAGCGATCAATATTCTTTCCAGGAAGTCGTGGATGCAGGCCACGGATTCTTCGGCGAAACCACCGGCGGCCTTGCCAAGGTGGTGGAGCGCGCCTTCCAGCAATACGGTCTTCCGAACGGTTACATTCTCGGCCAGGAGGGCTCCGGCGCCTTCGTTGCCGGCCTCACCTATGGCGAGGGCACGCTTTACACCAAGAATGCCGGCCAGCACCCCGTCTTCTGGCAGGGACCGTCGCTCGGCCTCGATTACGGCGGCCAGGGCACCCGCGCCATGATGCTGGTCTACAATCTGCCCTCGGTTGATTCGCTCTATCGCCGTTACGGCGGCGTCAGCGGCTCCGCTTTCATCGTCGCCGGCGTCGGCATGACCTATCTGAAAAGCAGCGAAGTCACGCTCGCCCCCATCCGCACCGGCATCGGCGCACGCCTCGGCATCAATGTCGGTTACCTGAAGCTCACCCAGCAGCCGACCTGGAACCCCTTCTGATTCGCTGAGGTCTAACCGGAGCTAACGGTGGTCTATAGGATGAGGCATTGCGGCAGCTTTCTTCTCCCCGCCGGGGAGAAGGTGGCCCGAAGGGTCGGATGAGCGGGCAACCTTGCCGTATCTCATAACTCTCGCCCCCTCATACCGCTGCCGCGGACTTCTCCCCCTCGGGGAGAAGAAACAAGCGGCAAGGTCCCGCCCACGAATTGCCAAAGGGAAACCCCTCCCCACGGTTGCAATAATAGCGTAACGTGTTTTCGCGCCCCTCTTTCCGAATGCGCGCGTATCTGAGTTTCGGAGACTGTAAAGCGTGATCGAATATGCCATTCTCTTCGGATTGGGTTTTCTCACCGCAACACTGCTGGCCCTGTTGATCGCACCTGCGATCCACCGCCGCATCGTCGCTTATACGGAAAACCGCATACGCGCGACAATGCCCATCAGCCCGCAGGAAGTCCGCGCCCAGAAGGACATGGCGCGTGCGCTCTACGCCGCCGAAAACGCCAAGGTCCGCCAGGAACTGGAAACGGAGCGGGAAAAGAACACCTCGCTCCGCCTCGCCAACGAGGCCGCTTCCAGCGATGCCTATCGCCTCGGCGAGCAGAACCGCAGCTTTTCCCTGAAGATCGAAGAGCTGACGCTGGAGATCGGCGAATTGCGCGCCGCACTTGACGCCAGCGAAGAGCGCGCCGGCATCATCCAGGCCAACCTCCTGCAGCAGGAGCAGGCTGCCAATGAGCGCGCCAGCCAGATGTCCGATCTCACCGCCCGCCTCACCAACCTGACGCGCGAACTTGATGATTCGAAAATCCTCGCCGCCACCCGCGATCTCGAAGCCGAACAGGCCAAACAAAGCGCCACACGCTTCCGAAAGGAAGGCGAGACCGTCACCCGCGAGCTTCAGGATATCGCCAGCCGCAACCGGGAAGCGATGGAAGCCGTGGCGCGCGAAAGCCGCAAGGTAACGAGGCTTGAGGAGCAACTGGCCAGCACCATCGCCAAAAACGCCGACCTCGACACGATGCTGACCCTGCGCAACCAGGAGGTCGCGCGCCTCAAGGAACAGTTGGCCGCAACCGGCGGCCGCAGCAACGACATGATCATCCGCCTGCCGAACCCCGCTGTTCCCGCCGAAAAGCCGGTTGAGCGGCAGCAAGCCGCAGCGCCGGCCCCTGCCGCCACGCTCGAAACCGCGCCCACCATCGAGACGGACGCACAACAGACGGTAGCCCCAGAGGATGCCGCCCCGGCCTCCCCGCCAGAGGAGCCGGGCGCACAGCCGGGCGCATCGGCACCGGAAGGTCTGGAACAGGAAATCGAGGATATCCGCAATCAGGGCACCGCGCTCACCGAGCGCCTGTTGAATGTGCGTGGTACCGGTAATGACGAGCCCATCCGCCGCGAAATCGCGAGGATCGCCGCCGAGATGATCGCGCTGACAGCCGCGCAGGAGGGTGAGGCATCGCCTATTCCGGGGCTGCTGGCCAAGGCGTCTGGTTCATCGGGGCGGGAGAGCCTTGCGAAGCGGGCGAAGGTGGTGATGGAGAAGCGGAAGCGTTAGGTACTCGGTGTATGCCGCTTCACCCCCCTCTGCCCTGCCGGGCATCTCCCCCACAGGTGGGGAGATCGATATGCGGCAAGGTTTTGCCCATCTCAACGTTAGAGAATGAAGTGGCGATATCGCGTCTTGCCGATCTCCCTCCTTGTGGGGGAGATGTCCGGCAGGACAGAGGGGGGTAAACCCCACCCACCAAGGCAAGCGTAAACTTCATCCGCAAAGATGGCGTTAAGCACTCCTCACACCCGCCCGATCACCCCCGCCATCTGATAAAGCGCCAGCCCCGAAGCCGTCCCCGCATTCAAGCTATCCAGCTGCGGCGACTGCGCAATCCGCGCCGTATGAAACCGCGACAGCACCGATTGCGGCAACCCGTCGCCTTCCGTGCCGATGACGAGCGCCATGCGTTCAGCGCGGGGAATATCGCGGATTTCGGTCTCGCCACCGGGCGAAAGGCTCCAGATCGCAAAACCGGCTGCCGCGAGCCGCTCCAGCATCTCCACTGCCCCGCCGCCGCGATGATAGGGAACCGACAGCACCGACCCCACGGAAACCCGCAGCGCCTTGCGATAGAGCGGGTCGCAGCACGTCTCGTCCAGCAGCACCGCATCGGCATAAAAGGCTGCGGCGTTGCGAAACATCGCGCCGAGATTATCGTGGTTGGAAATGCCGCAGCCAACGAGCACCAGGGAGGACGCAGGAAGTGCTGCCGTCATCTCTTCCAGGCCGTCATCGCGCACCCGCCGCCCGAGCGCCAGAATGCCGCGATGCAGGTGGAAACCGACGATACCATCCAGCACCGGCGCTTCGGCCACATAAACGGGCACATCTTCGGGGAAATCGGAAAGAATATCCGCAACGCCGGAAAGCCGGTTGCGCAGGATCAGGATGCTCTCCGCCGCAAAGGCCCCACCCGCCTTGTGGGCGGCGGCCAGCATGCGCAGCACCACCGTGCCTTCGGCGATGAAACGCCCCTGCCGGCCGGTGAGATCACGCTCGCGAATATCGCGAAAGGCGGCAATGCGCGGATCGGCCGGGTCATCGACCGGAATCAGCGCCCGCCCATCCAGCAGGTTATTGACCTCACTGGCCATCAACAGTCACGTCGGCCAGGAACCGGCCGCTGGCGACGTTGAAGACCAGCGCCTTGCGCGTGCCGTTGGCCAGCCGGCCGTAAAACAGCATGTCACCGCCGGAATAGCTGACATTGTCGATCGTGAAGCCCTGCGGCAGGCTGGCGGTGACGGCCATCGGGCCACTACCAGTGGGAACGGCGAGGTTCGGCGCTTCCGTCTGCGTCTGAACGGCCTTCGACGGCCCCATCGCCTTGTAGACAACCGCACCGAAGACAGCCATAAGGCTGATAAACATCACGGAGCCCGACACGATCTGCAAACGGATCATCTTGCGGCGAACTTTTTCCATGGCCGGATCAAGCGGCTTGTCTTCCTGTTCGTCTTGCTCGATCTGCGTCATCGGGTTCCCTGAAATGCTGATGGATCGGAAAAATAAGAATGAACGACCCCTTTAAACAAGGCGGAGACGCAAGGAAAGTCCTGATTGCCGGGGAAGACGCCGAAGGCCGCCTCGATTCCTGGCTGGCGGGCGAAGTGGGCAGCGACTTCTCCCGCAGCCGCCTGAAGGCGCTGATCGAACAGGGCGCGGTTTCCCTCAACGGCAAGCCGGTGACCGAGCCGAAAAAGAAGGTGCATCCCGGCGACCGTATCGAGATCGTCATGCCCGAGCCGGAAGACCCGGAACCCAAGGGCGAGGACATTCCCCTCAACGTGGAATATGAGGATGAAGACCTGATCGTGCTCGTCAAGCCCGCCGGCCTCGTCGTGCATCCCGGCGCCGGCAACTGGACGGGAACGCTGGTCAACGCCCTCATTCATCATTGCGGCGACAGCCTCTCCGGCATTGGCGGCGTCAAGCGCCCGGGCATCGTACACCGGCTGGACAAGGAAACGTCAGGTGTCATGGTCGTTGCGAAGAACGACAACGCCCACCGGCATCTGGCCGCGCAATTTGCCGACCATGGCCGCACCGGGCCGCTGGAACGCGCCTACAAGGCCATCGTCTGGGGCCGCCCGCGCACGCTGCGTGGCACAATCGACGCAGCGCTCGGCCGCAGCGTCGACCGCACCAAACGCGCCGTCAAGCACGAGGATTCGGATGATGCCCGCGAGGCAATCACCCATTACGAGGTAGTCGAGCGTTATCACGAGCGGCCGGACGCCACCTGTCTCGCCTCGATGGTGGAATGCCGTCTCGAAACGGGCCGCACCCACCAGATCCGCGTGCACATGGCCCATATCGGCCATCCGCTGATCGGCGATCCCGAATATGGCGCGGCCTTCCGTACCAAGGCGAACCTTCTGGAAGAACCGGCAAAGAGCATCGTCGGGCGCTTTCCGCGCCAGGCACTGCATGCCTATCTGCTCGCTTTCGAACACCCCCGCACCGGCGAGGTGATGGAGTTCGAAACCGAGCTTCCAGAAGACATGGAAGCCTTGGTCGCCGCATTGCGTGCCTGAAAACGCCTGGCGCAGTTCCAAAAAACTGCGCCGCACATTTCGCCGGAAGCTTCGGATAACAAAAAAAGATTAGCGGAACGCGATATTCTGCCGACGGTCCTCTTCATAGACCGCCCCAATTTCGCTTTAATCCTCGCACCTCCTTTGCCTCGCAAAGCCTTGAACCGCCGCACGTTCGAACTGCCTTGAACGGAGCCGGCACGATGACGGGATCGCGTGCGCATGACGATTAAAGACCGCCGGTTTATATTCCAGGAGCTGCGCAGCGTCGAAGGTTACATCGACCCGCCGGATGCGCTCGTCTTCAAGGCACTTCTGCAGGCGCAGACGAAAAGCGCCCTTAGTGGCGGCATCGCGGAAATCGGCGTCTATTACGGTCGCTCCTATTTCCTGCTGCGCAAATTCGCGCAGAGCCAGGAAAAGGTGCTGGGCGTCGATCTTTTCGATCTGGACCCGCCGCAAGACGGCAGCCTCGACCAGTATGAACGCCTGATGGAAAACGGCCGCCGGCTGGGTTTCACAATGGATCGGGACCTTATCATCAAGGGTGACAGCACGCGGCTGACACCAGACGACATCACGTCCCGCATCGGTCCGGCACGCTTTTTCAGTATTGATGGTGGCCATCACCTGCATCACGTGCTGGCCGATGCGAAACTGGCCATGGAGGTGATCGCGCCGCACGGCATCATCGTTTTTGATGACACCTTCAACCCCGCCTGGCCGGAAGTGACGGTGGGTGTCGCCGATTTCCTGCGCACCCACGGCCACAGCCTCGTTTGCTTCGGCATGACGAAATACAAGACCTATGTGTGCCACCGCGAATTTCACGCAACCTATGCGCAGGCCATTGCCATCGATCCGGACCTGCAGGCGCTTGCCCATGTCGAGACGCAGTTCCTCGGCGCGAAGGTGGTGCGTCTGCACAATCCGATGCGCAGACGGGTGATGTATGAGCTGATGGTGCGCTCCGGCCTTGGCGGTTTTTCGGAACGAATTTACCGCTCGAAAGTTAAACAGATCAAAGAAGGGGTCGCCTCGACATAACGCATGTGTGAACGCAGCGTTCGCTTGAAACGCGGCGTGAGCGTACATATCTGTCACATGGGTTCGTGCGGGGTCGGTAACGACCCGCAACTTACGGCGCGCCTCCGGCGGGTTATTCGCCGATCAAAGAGGGTGCCGTTCCAGACCATAGATAAGGGGGTGCTTTATGGCCCGCAATAGTTTGCCTACGATTACAGCCGGCGAAGCCGGTCTCAATAGATATCTCGACGAAATCCGCAAATTTCCGATGCTGGAGCCGCAGGAAGAGTACATGCTTGGCAAGCGTTACGCCGAGCATGGCGACCGCGACGCCGCCCACAAGCTCGTCACCAGCCACCTGCGTCTCGTTGCCAAGATCGCCATGGGTTACCGTGGTTACGGCCTGCCGATCGGCGAAGTCGTTTCCGAAGGGAATGTCGGCCTGATGCAGGCGGTGAAGAAATTCGATCCGGAACGCGGATTCCGTCTGGCCACCTATGCAATGTGGTGGATCAAGGCCTCGATCCAGGAATATATCCTGCGCTCGTGGTCGCTGGTGAAGATGGGCACAACCGCCAACCAGAAGCGTCTGTTCTTCAACCTGCGCCGTCTGAAGGGCCGCATCCAGGCCATCGACGATGGCGACCTGAAGCCGGAGCATGTCAAGGAAATCGCGACGAAGCTGCAGGTGTCGGAAGAAGAAGTCATCTCGATGAACCGCCGCCTGCATGGCGACGCATCGCTGAATGCGCCGATCAAGGCGTCCGAAGGCGAGTCCGGCCAATGGCAGGACTGGCTGGTGGATGACCATGACAGCCAGGAAGACGTGCTGATCGAGCAGGACGAACTGGAAACCCGCCGCCGCATGCTGGCGAAAGCCATGGGCGTGCTGAACGACCGCGAACGCCGCATCTTCGAGGCCCGCAGACTTGCCGAGGAGCCGGTGACGCTGGAAGAACTCTCCTCAGAGTTCGACATCAGCCGCGAGCGCGTTCGCCAGATCGAAGTCCGTGCCTTTGAGAAGGTGCAGGAAGCGGTGCAGAAGGAAGCGCTGGAAGCGGCGCGCGCCCTGCGCGTGGTGGATGCGTAAGACAGCCCGCTCATGACGCCAATGCGCTGACCATGAATCATCCTCGGCCTTCGGCCGGGGATTTTTTGTTGGTAAAAGGCGGGCGATAGGAAATGGTCTGCCTCTGAGACCGACGATAGTGCTGGAGGAAAACCGGTAGGAAAAATATCGATGCTTCAGAGGATGCCGCTTACCCCCCTCTGCCCTGCCGGATATCTCCCCCACAGGTGGGGAGATCGGCAAGACGCGCTACCGCCGCTTTATCCTCGGCCGTTGAGTTGGTCGAGACCTCGCGGCATATCGATCTCCCTCCCTGTGGGGGAGATGCCCGGCAGGCAGAGGGGGGGGTGAGCCGCACCCACCAACATCCCCGAAACCCATCACCTGACACAGCAAAGACACCGCCGTAGCCATGTAACGAAAAGGGCGGCCTGAGCCGCCCTTTCAATCCTTATTGACCGCCCGTCGCCGGCGCTGATGCCGCCCATTCGCTGAGCGCCTTGTCGAAAGCGGCGATGCCGTCATTGCCCTTTTGCAGGGTCAGCAGCGCACGGCGGCCATTGCGGTAGGACACCGGAATATCGATCCAGTTGCGGCTCTTCAGAAGCTCCAGATTGGTCTTCATCGCATCCGGGAAGTCGTTGAGCGCGATCATGTGGAAATCGTCGGTGATCTTGGCCGGAACGGCGATCAGCGCGTTGCCGCGATCCTGCTCGGTGCTCTTCATCGCAATACGCTGGACGCTGTCGATCGCGCCGCCTTCAAAGCCGGGCGAAACCGAGAAGACGATTTCGATCAGATGGCTCGCCGGCAGCGACGGATCGGTGTTGCGTTTGAAGGTGATCAGCGCGCTGAGGCCACGGCCGGGAACGGTAATCTGCCCCTGCACGGTAGGCGAAGGCTTGCCTTCGGCATCATTTTCCTGCTGCAGCGACCAGGACACGCTGCCCTGAATCGCGGTCGGAACCGTCTGGCCCAGCACTTCCTCATAAAGGAACATGCGGTCGCCGGAAGCCGCGGCAGCAGGTTGCTGTCCGGCGGGTGCGCCAGCCGGTGTGCCGGCAGGCGCACCTGTATTGCCGGCCGGGCTTTCGCCTGCCGGTGGAGGCGCAACATTCTGCTCGTAGACCGACTGACCTTCCGCCGTGACGGGCTGGCCGTTCGCGCCCGGTGCCTGGCCCTCGTCACGCTCGGTGCCATCGGCCAGAAGCCGCTGGGTGAACTTTGTGCCGGTAACCGAACCGTCATCGCCATGCGACTGGTTCGGGTGGTTGTTTGGTGTGGCCGTCGGTTGCTGCTGGCCGGCCGCAGGCGGCTGCTGGGTCGCGGGCGGCGTGGTGGGCTGCGTCTGCGCCGTCTCCGGCGAAGATGTCTGGGTACCACCGTTCTGGGCAGAATTGACCAGCCCGCCGACCATGTCGTTCAGCGCATCGCGGTTCAGCCAGAAGGCATAACCACCGCCGGCAAGCAGCGCCACGCCCACAAGTGCCAGCACCACGGAGGCATAGTTGCGGCGCGGCTTCTTCTTGACCATGTAGGCAGGCGTTGCCGCAGCCGCGCCGAGGCCGGGCGTTTCATCCGAAGACTGGCGGGTGGTGGACGACGCGCCGTCGTAACCGATCAGCTCGTCCAGATCATCCCAGGGCGTACGCTCCCTGTTGTCCTTCGCCTGCGCCTGATCGCCGAAGGGATCGTTATCGGCACGCGGCAGGACGGGGGCGTCTTTGGCGGGAATGGCGATATCCGCATCCTGAAAATAGGACGAGAAATCTTCCACGACGGCCTTTTTCGGAGTGGCCTCCTCGCTCTGTCGCTGCTCGGACAACTCGTCCCGGGCGCCGAAAGCCGGAGTCTGGCCGAACCGCTGATCCGCATCGTCCCGCCTTTCGGGATCCAGCGTCACTTCCGGTTCCTGATAATGATGCGCGGGATAATCGGCAACGAGCGGATGCTCATCCGCCTCGGCGCGCCTGTCGGCATAATCGTCCGCCGCGCGCAGGTCCTCGTCCCGCGCCTCATCCAGCTTGCGCCAGTCATCTTCATCCACCGGCTGCGCCCAGTGGGCCGGAACGGACGCATCCTCTGCGAGCGGTGCGGTTTCGAATTCACGATCATGCTCGTCGGCCGAACGATAGGCCGGCTCTTCCTCCGCACGGGTGAAATAGGTTTGATGCACCTCGTCGGAAGCGACGGGCGATATCGGCGCCACGGGCGCGGGCGCCTCATAAAGCTCTTCCGGCTCGGCTTCGCCATGCTGTTCTACGCGCGGCTGTGGCTCAGCGTAAACCTGCTCATCCCGCTCGGCTACGGGCGTTTCACGGCCGGGTTCTTCTTCGGTGGCCTGCTCTTCGTAGACCGGCTCGCGCTCGTCGGCCTCGACGGGGGCGGGCTCCTCATAAACCTGCTCCTGCTCTTCGTGCGTAACAGGCTCGGCCGCATGCGCCGCGCGGTCGTCTTCTTCGATTTCGTGCTGGTGGTAAGGCGCAGCCGCGTCTTCGGCGACGGGGGAGAACGCGTCATCCTCCTCCAGCGCCGGAAGCGCCTCGGCATATTCGCTGTCCACCTCGGCAATGGCGGCGTCCAGCTTGGCGATCTGCCGGCGCAACAATTCTTCCGGCGGACGTGGCTTCATATTCTCGAGCTGGCGCACAACCGCACTGCGCGCCTTGTCGTAAACCTTCGCCCGGTTTTCGGGAGTATTGTTCGCCAAGCCATCCACGGCCTTGCGAATGACTGCTACAAAATCCGCCATAAGCACTTTCTCGTCGTGACCGGCGACGTACCGGCCCGATATGGTTTATGAATCTAGATCGCCGAGGACATTAATCCTCAAACGGATCAGTCACAAGTATGGTGTCGTCACGCTCGGGACTTGTCGACAGAAGCGCAACCGGCGCCCCGATCAGTTCCTCCACCTGCCGGACGTATTTGATTGCCTGAGCAGGCAAATCCGCCCATTTTCGGGCACCGACGGTAGATTCTTTCCAGCCTTCCAGCGTGATGTAGATCGGCTCCACACGCGCCTGCGCGCCCTGGCTGGCCGGAAGATGATCGATTTCCTGCCCGTCAAGCTTGTAGCCGACGCAGATTTTCAGCTCATCCAGACCGTCGAGAACGTCAAGCTTGGTGAGCGCAATGCCGGTAATGCCGTTGGTGGCGACCGACTGGCGCACCAGCGCGGCATCGAACCAGCCGCAACGGCGCTTGCGGCCCGTGACGGTGCCGAATTCATGACCCTTTTCACCCAGGAACTGACCGATTTCGTCATTGAGTTCGGTCGGGAACGGGCCTTCGCCAACGCGCGTGGTGTAAGCCTTGGTGATGCCGAGGATATAACCCAGCGAACCAGGACCCATGCCCGAGCCGGCAGCGGCCTGGCCGGCAACCGTGTTGGAAGAGGTCACATAGGGATAGGTGCCGTGGTCGATATCGAGCAGCGAACCCTGCGCGCCTTCAAACAGGATGCGGGCACCGGCGCGGCGCTTCTTGTCGAGCAGCAGCCACACGGTTTCGCTGAACGGCAGGATGCGCTCGGCAATCGAGCCCAGCTCTTCCATGATCGTTTCATGCGAGACTTCGGCCGCACCGAAACCGCGACGAAGTGCGTTGTGATGCGTCAGGATGCGATCGACCTTGGCGGAAAGCGCCTCCATGTCGGCGAGATCCATAACGCGGATAGCGCGGCGGCCAACCTTGTCTTCGTAAGCCGGGCCGATGCCACGGCGTGTGGTGCCGATCTTGGTGCCGCTGTTGGAGGCGGCGTCTTCGCGCATGCCATCCAGTTCACGGTGCAGCGACAGAATGAGCGTGGCATTGTCGGCGATACGCAGGTTTTCCGGGGTAACCTTGACGCCCTGCGCTTCCAGACGGCCGATTTCGGCGATCAGCGCATGCGGGTCAACGACGACACCATTGCCGATGACGGCGAGCTTGCCGGGACGCACGACGCCGGACGGCAGAAGCGAAAGCTTGTAGCTGACACCATCAATGACAAGCGTGTGGCCGGCATTGTGACCGCCCTGGTACCGCACGACGACATCTGCCCGCTCGGACAGCCAGTCAACAATCTTGCCTTTGCCTTCGTCGCCCCATTGCGAGCCGACCACCACAACATTCGTCATTTCTTGCTTTCCTGCTCATGGCGCTTGCACGCCCGATAACCCGATGGGAAACCCAAACCCGCGAATGTATACTGTGTTGTTTTACGGAAAGCGACCCTGTTTCTTATGGAGAATTTTGCTTTTTCCGTGACAAGCCGCGGATTTCCCGCATTATCTCGCCCCGTGGGCGGCCAAGCGCGGGTGCAAGGCCGCCGCTCACCCCTCACCGTTTTCCCGCCCTTATGAAGAAGCGAAACATCAGCGTGCCTTCGAAAGCCTATATCGCCCTCATCATCGCCACGCTCTGCTGGGGCGGCAACACCGTTGCCGGCAAGCTCGCCGTCGGCCACATCAGCCCCATGGCCTTCACCTTCCTGCGCTGGGTCTTCGCCGTCGCCATCATCTTTGCCATTTCAGTGCCGCAGTTGATCAAGGACTGGCCGGTGGTGAAAAAACGCCTGCCCTATTTCTTCGTGCTCGGCAGCGTCGGTTACACGGCCTTCAACGTATTTCTCTACACCGCCCTGCAGCACACCTCGGCCATCAATGCCGCCGTCATACAGGCCGGCATTCCCATGGTCATTTTTGTTCTGAACTTCATCCTGTTCCGTACCCGGGTGCTGTTCGGCCAGATCGCCGGTTTCTGTCTGACCATTGCAGGCGTGGCGCTGCTCGCCTCGCATGGCGATCCGGTCTCGCTGCTGCAACTGGAAATGAATGTCGGCGACGCCGTCATGCTGCTCGCCGTGCTGGTTTATGCCATCTACACCGTCATCCTGCGCTGGAAACCCACGGTCGACTGGCGGACGCTGATGGCCATCCCCGCCTTTTTCGCACTGCTTACGTCTGTACCGCTGGTCTTCTGGGAAATGTCGCGCGACAGCGTCGTCTGGCCGGATCAGAAGGGCTGGGTGCTGGTGGTCTATGCCGCCATTTTTGCGTCACTCATCGCACAGATCCTTTACATCAAGGGCGTCGAACAGATCGGCGCCAATCGCGCCGGCCTGTTCATCAATCTGGTGCCGGTTTTCGGCACGTTGCTGTCGGTCGTCGTGCTCAGTGAGACCCTGCACACCTACCAGATCGCAGCACTCATCATGGCGCTGGCCGGCATTGCCGTGGCGGAACGAAAAAAATCGCCGGCTTCCTGAACCCACAGGGTCAGAAAACCGGCGCAGTCTGGCAGGCATGAAAGGATGGGTTTAAAGCGCGGTTTCGCGCTCGACCGGAGAAAGGGCGGCATTGCCAAGGACGATATCGCCCTTATCGGTGGTGACGATGAGCACTTTTTCGAGCGATCCGTCATTGTTCAGCGAAAAGGCAAGGCGCAACGCACTGGAAGACCAGCCAGCGCCGGCAAGGGCGGCGCGCTTGATCGCGGCGCAGTCACCGCAATCTCCAAGGTTTGCAGAAGGCGTTGCCGGAAGATCGGTTGCGAGACCGGAAAAATAATCGTCGAGCGCGCCCATGGTGGTGTTCACATCGCGGTTGACGCGCAACAGTTCCTCACGGCGCTCGGCCGTCAGCGGCGCCGCGATGGTCGAAACGCATTGACCGGCGGAAAGGACGCAGCCATCGAAACCATCAGGTGCGGAAACACCAATCTGCGTAACGGCGGACTTCTCGACGGCGGCAAAACCGCGGGCAAAACCGGCAGCGCCAGCCGCGTCGGCATGGTTGGACATGGAAGCAACGGCAATTCCGCAGATGGCGGCAGCAATAATCTTCTTCAGCATTTTCATACCCCGTTTTGCGATCCGCCGGCTTGTGCCGGTCTCGATTTAGTTGTGGAGCGTCTCTTTCAAGGGACGCTCTCCGTCTGTGATCCCACAATGGCACAACACTGTTTTCAGCCGCTTTAAGCCGATTGCTACAATTTTACCGGTTTTCATTTTTGTACAGCGGGCGCGATTTATGAACATGCGCCGGTATCGTCGCCGCGGATTCCGCGGCAACGTCGGGAAGAGCAAAAGGGGCCGCATCGCTGCGGGGTATCAAAGGGTGGTAGAGGGTTTTGCAAACGATGCAGCCCCGGCTTCAAACACATGACCCGCCCGCCAAACCGGTTCCTGTTTGGAGGATGGGCATATGCCGGCCGCCCTGACCGTGACATCGGGAAACTCCCCGGTTTAGGCCGCCTGCCCCGCCCATCCTGCGCCGCGCGCACGCCTGATGACCGGTATGGGCAAAGTATAATCTGGCTGGCAGCACCGGGGACGCGCGGGGATGACGCATTCTGAAAAAAGGCGCCGGGAGGCGGCTTCGCCCCATCCCGGCCACAGGAATTTTCAGCGGGTTAACGACCGCCCGATCGGCAGCATTTGAATTAACCTTGTCTTAAAACCCGACGTTAATGGTTAGCAATTTAAGAATAACGGAACGAAAGGGTTCCGTTATGCGTGGCGTATTTGCCGTTGTTTTCCTGATGCTCGTTCTCGCCGGCTGCGCCACCGCACCGTCGCAGGTGACCAATGCCTGTGCGATTTTCGAGCAGCGCAACGGCATCTTCAACAATTGGCGGCGTGATGCGAAAGCGGCAGAACGAGAGTTCGGCGTGCCCGTGCCTGTCATGATGGCGACGATCTATACCGAATCCGCCTTCCGCCCTTATGCGCGGCCTCCGCGCACCAAGCTGCTGGGCTTCATTCCCTGGAAACGGCAATCGACGGCCTATGGCTACGCCCAGGCACTCGACGGCACATGGAGTGTTTACCAGCGAGAAACCGGCCGCTGGTCGGCAAGCCGCACCGATTTCACCGATGCCATCCACTTCGTCGGCTGGTATCACGCCAAGAGCCGCCGCGAAAACGGCATTGCACTGAACGATCCCTATAACCTCTACCTTGCCTATTATTCCGGCCATGCCGGTTATGCGAAGGGCAGCTGGCGCAACAATTCAGCCGTCCAGAAGGCTGCCCGCCGCTCCGCCAACATGGCGTTGCGTTACGAGGCGCAGTTGCAGCAGTGCGGGTATCGTTGAGGCTGGGCGGGACGAGGCTGGTCTAGGGATTACTTGACGGAGCAGTAAATCCCTCCTCCGTCATCCTCGGACTTGACCCGAGGATGACCTTGAGTTTGGGCGAATGCACATCATCCGCGCCCCGTCACCCCGGACTAGATCCGGGGTCCAGTGCCATCAAGTCCTTGATCGCGAAAGACTCTTTTCACGGCACAGACGCGCCGTGGCTGATGCCGGGTCAAGCCCGGCATGACGGAAGACAGCATCACTCCCCGTAAACCGAGAGAAATTCCCGCACGGCATCAATCTCGCTGGAGCGAATTTCATGCCCGCCCGGATGCCATACCGTCTCCGCGGCTCCACCCTGCGCCTTCAGGCTCTGTTCCAGCGCCTTGGTCAGCGGCACCGGGCAGATCGGATCGCGCTCACCCGCCGTGATCAACACCCGGCGCGTGGCTTTGGCAGGGGAAATCTTCGGCTCGAACGGGATGAGCGGATGCATCAGCACTGCGGCATCGAAAAGCCCGGGCTGTTCGATCAGCACATTGGCGAGAATATTTGCGCCATTGGAAAAGCCGAGGCCGATGACCGGACCGGCCTGATAATGTTCCCGGTTGGCCTTGACGAAATCCGCAAGCTTCCCGGTGGCCCGGGCAAGATCGGCCATGTCGTACACGCCCTCGCCGGTGCGGCGGAAAAACCGCGCCGCGCCGTGTTCGGAGACATCACCGACAGGCGAGAGGATGGTTGCCTGCGGCAGGAGACGCGAGCCGAAATCGAAGAACTGGTTTTCATCACCGCCAGTGCCGTGCAGCAGGACGAAAAGCGGTGCACCGACAGCACCGGCGCGGGACTTGTGGAAATAGCTGTCCTTGGTCATCGAAAAATCCTTTCTGGAAGGAGAGGTTCAGTGGCATCCACGCGGCTTTTTCAGCCGAACGGAGCATTCCCATGTGGAGCAAGTGCCGCTTGCTTCTTCTCCCCGAGGGGAGAAGTCCGCGGCAGCGGGATGAGGGGGCGAGGGTGCGGTCTATCGCTGGCGTTGCCCCCCTCATCCGTCCCTTCGGGCCACCTTCTCCCGCAGGGGAGAAGAAAGCGCGGCAACATCCTGCCAAAAGCCATCGAGCGATTAAGCAGCCTTCTCATCCCCCAGCGGCTCCAGATGCTCTTCCAGCACGGAGCGCAGATGCGCATGCTGGGTCGGCAGCTTCAGCGCCTCGCCGAGATGGGCGGTGTCCTCGTCGCGGTCGAAACCCGGCTCGTTGGTGGCAACTTCAAACAGCACGCCGCCCGGCGTGCGGAAATAGATCGCCCAGAAATAATCGCGGTCGATGACGGGTGTCACCTGATAGCCGGTGTCCATCAGCGCCTTGCGCACCTCCAGCTGCTTTTCGCGGTTTTCGACCGCAAAAGCGATGTGGTGCACGGAGCCAGCACCCAGCCGCGCGCCTGATATATTCGGCATGGTTTCGATGTCGATGACATCGGCACCGTTGCCGCCGGGCATACCAAGGCGCAACACGCCGTCCTGACGGTCGACTTCCTGATAACCCATGAATTTCAAAAGCTCGGCCGTCGCACCTTCATCGCGAAGTCGCAGCGACGCACCCTGAAAACCATGGATCGCCTGATCCTGACCGACGCCATTGCCGATCCACTGCGCACGGTTGTCATCCCTGACCTCGACCAGCGCAAAACCGTCACCATCGGGGCCTGCGAAATGCAGGCGCTTGTTTCCAAAGGCGTCGTCGGCCTTCAGGCCATCCACGCCGGCCTTCGAAAGACGCTCCTGCCAGTAGCCGAGCGACCCGTCCGGTACGGAAAACAGCGTCGTGCCCACTTCGCCGGTGCCGGGACGGCCGCGGGCGATATGTGGAAACGGGAAATAGGTCATGACAGAGCCGGGCGTGCCGACTTCATCGCCATAATAGAGATGATAGACATCAGGCGCGTCGAAATTGACCGTCTTCTTTACCCGGCGCAGGCCGAGCGTATCGGTGAAAAAACTGTTGTTCTGGCGCGCGCTCGCCGCCATGGATGTGACGTGGTGCAGGCCCTTGATCTGGTTGAGCATGATAAACCCCTTCTTGCCTGGCGGGCCGCATGGTTGGGCCCGTCCTCTTCATGGCGTAAAGATGGGGTAACAGTACTCTCGGGCATAGAGTGGACAACGGGAACGGATTGTTCCCGAATGGTGAACGATAAAACCGACTGTTCAACGACCGATGAGCCAGTCAATGATCGTCCGCGACACCCAGGCTCCAGTAACCGACCGCGCGCAGAGCAGCTTTCGGCACGGAAATCTCGTCGGTAAGGAAGGATTTTGCCGCCCTCGCCTCGGATTTTTCGCAGGCGACAAAGACGTGCAATCCTTCATGATCCCCGCTCCAGGCATGGTCGCGCAGCGCTTTTTCAATAAGGCCGGCGGTGCCGGCGGCCTTGCCGCGACGATAGAGCCATGTCCACTCGACATTTGCCGCGCAAACGATTTCCTGCCGCTCGGCTTCGTCATCGATCTCGGAATAGACGCTGAGCTTCTTCCCGGCCGGCATTTCGGCCGCCATGCGCAGCATCACCGGCAGCGCCGTCTCATCGCCGGCAAAGACATAACGTTCGGCCTCCGGGCAGACACCGCTCGGGCCGATGATGCCGAGAACATCACCGGGCTTGGCCGTTGCGCCGAATGTCGCGCCCGGCATGTGGTCACCCTCATGCATGACGAAGTCGATATGGACTTCACCGCGCGCGATATCGCCGGAACGGATGGTGTAGACGCGGCGCGTGAGAAGATCCTCGCCCGAGGGCCAGACGATGGCCCCGGTGGGCGCAAGATAAGGCCAGACCGGCGCTCGGGCCTGATCCGGGACCAGAAGCAGCCGCACATGCATGCCGCCCGTCATCAGCCTTTCAATGCCGCTTTCGACGGAAACCACCAGCCGGCGCATATGAGGTGTCAGATTATAGGCGCGGGCAATCTTGCCGACGAAAAGATTGGGCAGTTCGCGCTGCTGCGCGCCATGGCCGCTCCAGCGGAAATCCAGCCCCGTCTCCCCGGAAAACTCGACAATATGCTCGGCCACCATGGCCTTGACCGACATCAATATATGTTCGGAAATGCAGCTGACGCTTGCGGCGAAACGACCGCCTTCTGCGCTGAAACGGCCATGGCCGTATTCGGTCTTGAACCGCACTGTCGCGCCTTCGCGCTCCATCTCCATATGCTCGGAAAAATGATCCTCGAAAGCATCGACGATCGACAGCGGATCGGGCAGCGAGACGGAGGTTTCGGCAGACAGGAGAGACACGGGCATAATCCTTCACTTCATAGTCTAGTATTCTTTAGACCGGAGGTTGCCGCGCGTAAAGACATTTTGGTTTTGAATCCCGTCATGCCGGACATGATCCGGCATCCAGCCAGCCCAAGTCTTTGGGCTGAAAGGACTCTTCTCGCCGCGCAGACGCGCGTCGGCTGGATTCCGGCTCACGGCCGGAATGACGGAAGTATATGCAGGGAGGGCTTACACCGATTCCGGCAATTGCCAGTCGATCGGGTCGCGGCCATGGGAGATGAGAAAGGCATTCGCCTTGGAAAAATGGCCATTACCGAAAAAGCCGTTATGGGCGGAAAGCGGTGACGGGTGCGGCGAGCGCAACACCAGATGTTTGCGCTGGTTCACAAAGGCCGCCTTCTTCTGGGCATACGAACCCCAGAGCAGGAAGACGACATGGTCGCACTCGTCGTTGACGGCGCGGATGACGGCGTCGGTGAATTTTTCCCAGCCCTGCCCCTGATGCGAGGCGGCGCGGGCCTCTTCCACCGTCAGCACGCTGTTGAGCAGAAGCACGCCCTGTTTCGCCCAGCTTTCCAGAAAACCGTGGCCGACCGGGCGAATGCCGAGATCGGCCTGCAATTCCTTGTAGATATTGACGAGCGAGGGCGGGATGCGCACGCCGGGCTGCACGGAAAAGCACAGTCCATGCGCCTGGCCGGCGCCGTGATAGGGGTCCTGCCCCAATATGACGACCTTCACCTCATCGAGCGGTGTCAGATCGAGAGCGCGGAAATAGTCCGCGCCCTTCGGGAAGATACGCTTGCCGGCTGTCTTTTCCGCAAGCAGGAACTCTTTCAGCTTTTGCATGTAGGGGCTGGCGAATTCTGCGGAAAGCACGCGCTTCCAGCTGTCTTCGAGTTTAACGCCTGCCTCTGCCATGCCTGCCTCCATCAGAGCTTATTTGAACCGGTTGCCGCGCTGCAGCACTTCGATCTTGTAACCATCGGGATCGCAAATGAAAAAATATTTTGCGAAAGGCTGGCCCTTGTAATCGGCCTCGATGATCTTGCCGGGGGAAAGCCCGATCTCGTTGAAGCGCTGATGCTCGGCGTCAACATCGGCAACGCTGACGGCGAGATGGCCATAACCGTCGCCCAGCGCATAGGGCACTTCGCGGCCACGGTTGACGGTCAGCTCCAGCTCGAAATCGCCCTCGGCATTGCTGAGATAGATCAGCGTGAAATTCTCGAACTCGGCGCGTTCCGCCACTTCAAGCCCGAAAGCCTGTTTGTAAAATTCCACCGAACGCTTTTCGTCCAGCACCCGGACCATCGAGTGGATCAGCTTGGCCATGGTGTTTTCCTTCTTCTTCCTGTTGACGGCCCGGTTATGCTCCGGGCATCGCGGCCAAGGGGATAAAGACAGTGTGCGGCGCTTTCAACCCTAAAGGCACGACACAGGGCCGGGGAGAACGCAGATCACGGCAAATGTGATGGCAAAAGCTGCCGGTTTCCGGTGCGGTGGAGCCTGCGGCAACGGGACCCATCCTTTTCGGCCCACCGCTCTATCCTGAGTGGTAAAGTCATGATACCGGCTAGGCATGCGCCTTTTATACCTCTGTCTTGGCTGGCTTATGGTCGCGACCGGCATTGTCGGCGCGTTTCTTCCCGTTTTGCCCACCACGCCTTTTCTGCTTCTGGCGCTCTGGTGTTTTTCCCGCTCCTCGCCAAAACTCGAGGCGTGGCTTCTCGCCCATCCCAGATACGGCCCTTCCCTGCGGCGATGGCGCGAACGCGGCGCAATAGCCCGCAAAGCCAAGATCGCGGCGCTTTCGGCCATGTCCGTCAGCTACGCCGCTTTCTGGTTCCTGAGCGAGCCGCCGCCGTTGCGCGCAGCCGTCGTCGCCGCCGTCATGCTGGGCTCCGCGCTCTTCATCGCCACCCGCCCGGAAAATTGAGGCGGAGGACAGCCCCTATCGGTGGCGAGACTGCGGAAGTACGTAGGGAATATGCCGCGCCGGCAGCCGGCCGACGACACCACCAATGCCATAGACCCTTGCAATGGTCTCATCGCTGATCGTTTCCAGCGATGGGCCACTGGCCGTCACCCGGCCGCCATGCATGACGATAAGTTGATCGGCAAATTCCGCGGCCAGATTGAGATCGTGCAGGATGGCGAGAACCAGCCCGCCGCCGCTTGCAAAATCCCGCGCCGTTTCTAGCACGGCGATCTGGTGGCCGATATCGAGACTTGCGGTGGGCTCGTCGAGGAAGAGCGCCCTTGCCTCGCCATTTTCAACCGGGTTCGGTACCTGCGCCAGCGCCCGCGCAAACTGCACCCGCTGCTGCTCGCCGCCTGAGAGCATATTGTAGGACCGCTGTTCGAAACCGCGCAGCCCGGCCTTGGCAAGAGCCCGGCGGGCCTGCTCTTCCGGCGCACGCGACCCCTGCGCGACCGCCCCCATGCGGACGATTTCGAGCGCAGTGAAAGGGAAGGCGAGCTGGGTGCTCTGGGGCAGCACGGCGCGGAGCCGCGCAAGCTGGACCGGCGTGAACACCGGCAGGTCGACATCATTATAGGTCACCAAACCGGCCTCAGCGCGCATCTCGCCCGAGAGAACCTTCATCAGCGTGGATTTGCCGGCACCGTTGGGACCGATGATGACATTGACCTTGCCGGGTTTCAGATCGACGCTGACTTCATCAAGCAACCGACGGCCGGAGCGGATGAGGGTAAGGTTTTCGGCCCGGATCATGACATGTTCCGCATGGAAAAACCGCCGCGTCCCAGCAGCAGGAACAGAAAGACCGGCGCACCGATGAGCGCCGTGACGACGCCGATCGGCAGTTCCGCCGGTGCGGCCACCGTGCGGGCGAAACTGTCGGCCAGCAGCAAAAGCGCCGCCCCGCCAAGGGCGGAGGCCGGCAGCAGGAAACGATGCGACGGGCCGATGGCGAGGCGAAGCAGATGCGGCACGACGATACCGACAAAGCCGATGGAACCCGCCGCCGCCACGCTCGCCCCGCAGGCGGCGGCAACGGCCAGAATGACGACCCGTTTCAGCCGCTGCACCGGTATTCCCATATGGAAGGCGGCCGCATCCCCGAGGATCAGCGCATCCAGCCCGCGCGCGACGAAGGGAATGATGGCGAGAACGACGATGATGAAAGGCAGGGTGGCCAGTACCTTGGCGGGCGTTGCCCCGCCGAGTGAACCGAGCGACCAGAAGGTGATGTCGCGCAGCGCCCGGTCATCGGCGACGAATATCATCAACCCGGTCATCGCACCGCTGATGGCCGCCACCGCAATGCCGGCCAGAATGAGTGTGGTGGTTGAGGTCGCGCCGTCCTTCGTGGCGATCAGATAAAGCACCCAGGTGTTCAGGAGCCCGCCGAAGAAGGCCATGATCGGCAGAAAGTGAGGGCCGAAAAACAGCGCGACCGTGGCAAGCGCGCCTTCCCCGAGCGAAATGGCGGCAACAGCAAAGAGCGCAGCGCCCGAGGTGACGCCGACAATACCGGGATCGGCCAATGGATTGCGGAACAGGCCCTGCATCATTGCCCCTGAAACAGCGAGTCCCGCGCCGATCAACATGCCGAGCGCCGTGCGCGGCAGGCGCACCGCCTCGAGAATGATCCTGTCGCGCGCATCGAGCTGATTCGCGCCGCCGGTGAGATAGGCAAGGAGTTCAGACATGCCGACGCCCGTGGGTCCGCTGATCAGCGATACGCCACAGGCAAACAGCAGGATGCCGACGAGCACGACAAGGGCAACAACGCCCTGACGGGATCTGTCGCCCGCAACGCTGCCCTCGGTCGAACTCAAGACGGCTAGGCTCACGGCTTCACCACATCAGGATAGAGCTTGTTTGCCAGCTCCCGGCCTGCAGCGGGTGTACGGGGGCCGAAACCGATAAGATAAAGCCCATCCATGCTGATGAGCGCCTTGCTGGCGGCGGCGGGTGTAGACTGGAACGCGGGAAGCGCGAAAGTCTCATCCGCCTTGGCGGCGTGGTCGCCGCGCGCCATTGTGAGCACCACGTCGGGCGCCGCGGCAATGACCGCCTCGTCCGTCAGCGGTTTGTAACCGGTAATGTCCTCCGCCGCGTTGATACCCCCAGCCATTTCGATGATCGCCGCCGCCTCAGTATCCTTGCCCGCCGCCATGACGCGGCCACCGGCAGTGGAAAGCACGAACAGAACGCGTTTCCGGCCCTGTTCCGGCACGGCGGAGACGTCCTTGGTGAGCGCATCAAGCCCCGCCCTGGTCTCGGCAGCCAGCGCCTTCGCCTTGTCAGAGAGCCCCACGGCCGCACCGACATCCTCGATCTTTTTAGGGATTGCATCGCCGCTCGGCGGCGTATCGACGGTGACGAAAGGCACCGCGCTGGCTTTCAGGATGGCGATGACGTCCGCAGGGCCTGAGCCGTCTTCGGAGAGAATGAGATCGGGTTTCTGCGACAGGATACCTTCTGAAGACAGTGCCCGCATATAACCGACGTCAGGCTTTGCAAGCGCATCGGCCGGATAGCTGCTGGTGCTGTCGCGCGCCACGATACGGTCTCCTGCACCCAGCGCATAAAGGATTTCCGTAACCGTACCGCCCAGGGCAACGATGCGTTTAGCCTCCGGATTACCCTTGTCCGAAGCCATGGCGGCCGGCGCGGCAAAGGCAATTGCGGCGGGCACGAGGGCGGCGAAAACAAAGGAACGAAGACGGGAATTCAACATGGCGTGATCCTGAAAAACGACCCGGCGCAGGTTCACCCGCGCCGCTAATCTTGAGTTATTTACACATGTTTATACGCCGCGCAATCGATAAGTGGAGTATTTTTGTTCGCTTTGGCGTGAACCCCTTCCCAACCCCGTCCGCGGACGATATCCTGACTGAAACAGGAAACTTAAAGGGAGACTTTCATGTTTATCGCAATGAACCGCTTTCGCGTCGTGCCGGGTTACGAAGACACGTTCGAATCCATCTGGCGCGAGCGCAAATCGCATCTGAGCGAATTGCCGGGCTATATCGAATTTCACATGCTGAAGGGCCCGAAGGCGGACGATCACACGCTTTATGCCTCGCACACCGTCTGGGCCACCAAGGACGATTTCCTTGCCTGGACGAAATCCGAACAGTTCCGCGCCGCCCATGCCAAGGCCGGCGAGAACCGCGGCAAGGTGGAATATCTCTCCGGGCCGCATTTCGAAGGCTTCGACGTCATCATCCACGAAGACAAGAATGGCGAGCGCCGTTCGATTGCCGCCTGAGGCTACCCGATGAGCATTGCAGTCCAAAAGACGGACGACGACAGGCGGGCACGCGCCGCCGCCGCGCTCGCTGAAAAACCTGATGGCATCGTGGAGGCCATCGCCGCCAAGGCCGAGGTGACACCGGCTGAAATTCTGGCGATCCTGCCCGAAGGTGCCGCCGTTTCCGCTGCCGCCGACCGCTTCGACACCATCTGGAGCGAGATGCGCGGCTGGGGCGAAGTCCTGATGATCGTGCAGACAGGCGATATCGTGCTGGAAGTGCCGGGCCATCTGCCTGAAGGCACGGAGAGTCACGGCTGGTTCAATATCCACGGCGACAGTCCCATCGGCGGTCACATCAAGAAGGACAATTGCGCCGGCATCACCTTCGTCGACCGCGGCTTTCACGGACGCCGCTCCTGTTCCGTCTGGTTCATGAATGCCGCCGGCGGCGCCATGTTCAAGGTGTTCGTCCGCCGCGATGAGAACAAGGAGTTGCTGGCCGAACAACTGGCGAAGTTCGAAGCGCTGCGGAACGGTTTCCGCGGCTGAGAGCTGAGCGGAGGCCGCCGGCAAGGAGTTGCTCCCTTGGACGATGCGGCCTCCCACCACCCTCATTCCTGTGCTCGTCACAGGAATCCAACCAGCCCAGGTCCTTCGGCTGAAAAGAATCTTCCCGCCACGCAGACGCGTGTCGACTGGTGTCCTGTGACAAGCACAGGAATGAGGGCGGAGGGGATTCAAATGGCATAGATCCTCCCGTTGGTCCCTTGCCATCCACACCAAATGTCCACCTGACCGGATTTGAAAATCCGGTTCATCGCACGTTCAGTGCCGTTTTTTATCATCCGGTTCAATTCCACCGGAACCAGCACGGAGCAAGCACCATGACCGACCACCAGCCCCTTCTTTCGCGCCGCAGTTTCGCCGGTCTTCTCGCGCTTGCCCCGCTCTTTGCGGCAGGCGGGGCGGCGGCGGCACCGGCGAGCCTGCGCGGCAGCGTCTCCTATCGCGAACGCATCGCCCTGCCGCCGGGCGCAACCGTTACCGTGCGCCTGATCGATGTGTCGCTGGCGGACGCGCCGTCACAGACGATTGCCGAAACCACCATTCGCCCGCGCGGCCAGGTGCCGGTGCCCTTCGTGCTGCGTTATGACGACCGCGACATCCGTGGCCGCCGCTCCTATGCGCTGAGCGCCGAAATCCGCGACCGCGACCGGCTGCTCTTTACCACCACCCGGCGCTATTCCGTCCTGACCGGTGGCCGCGACGAAACCGATCTCGTGCTGGAGCGCGTCGGCGCCGGTCCGGGCCGCCCGGAGCCGGAAGCCGGTATCGAAGGGAGCTGGCTGGTCGAGGAAATCCGCGGCGAGAGGGTTCGCGGCCGCCGGCAGGCGACGCTGGAAATCTCCCGCGAAGGCCGCGTTTCCGGAAATGCCGGCTGTAACGGCATTGGCGGTGAAGTGAAGATCAACCGTAACCGTGTCGATTTCGGCCGGATGATTTCCACCCAGATGGCCTGCGCGCCAGACATCATGCGCCAGGAGCGGCAGTTCATCGAAGCGCTGGAAGGCGCCCGCTCCTTCAGGCTGGAGCCGCGCCGCGGCGCGCTGGAACTGCTCGACGGCCGCGGCCGCACGGCAATGCGCCTGCGCCGCGCCTGAGGTTGGCGACCGCCCCGGCAAAACACCCCGCGTCGCCGTGCTGGCCATGGAACATTCCATGTCGCTTCCGGCACGGCGCGCTTCCCTTTCCCGCCCTATGACTTTGACTGCGTTCGTCTTGACGCTTTGCTCCACCGCGGAGCTGCGCTATGGAACGCGCCGAACTGCGTCGGCTGATACCGGCGCGACGTCTCTGAGGGAAAACGAATGACATCCTATGTTCTGACCGTAGCCTGCAAATCGACCCGCGGCATCGTCGCCGCGATTTCCGGTTATCTGGCGGAGAAAGGCTGCAATATCGTCGACAGTTCGCAGTTCGACGACCTCGAGACCGGCAAGTTCTTCATGCGCGTCTCCTTCATCTCGGAAGAGGGCGCCTCCCTTGAAGCCATTACCGACGGGTTCCGGCCGGTGGCGGAAAAATTCGGCATGGAAGCGGATATCTACCCGGACGGCCAGCGCATGAAGACGCTGCTGATGGTGTCGCGTTTCGGCCATTGCCTCAACGACCTGCTCTATCGCTGGAAGATCGGCGCGCTGCCGATCGACATCGTCGGTGTCGTGTCCAACCATTTCGATTATCAGAAAGTTGTCGTCAACCACGACATCCCCTTCCACCACATCAAGGTGACGAAGGAGAACAAGCCGAAGGCCGAAGCCCAGCTCATGGAGCTGGTCGAGACAACAGGCACGGAGCTCGTCGTGCTCGCCCGCTACATGCAGGTGCTCTCCGATGACCTCTGCCGCAAGATGTCAGGCAAGATCATCAACATCCACCACTCCTTCCTGCCGAGCTTCAAGGGCGCGAACCCCTACAAGCAGGCCTATGAGCGCGGCGTGAAGCTGATCGGCGCGACAGCGCATTATGTAACAGCCGATCTCGACGAAGGCCCGATCATCGAGCAGGACACGGTGCGGATCACCCACGCGCAATCAGCCGATGACTACGTTTCGCTTGGTCGCGACGTGGAAAGCCAGGTGCTTGCCCGCGCCATCCACGCCCACATCCACCACCGCACATTCATCAACGGCAACCGCACCGTGGTCTTCCCGCCAAGCCCGGGAAGCTATGCTTCCGAGCGGATGGGGTGAGTTAACCGTCATTGACGGAATGACAACCAGGGTTTACATTCGGCCATGCTCACGATCCGGGAAACAAGCGAGTTTGCCGATTGGCTTGCCGGTCTGCGCGATCTGCAGGCGCGTGCCCGCATCGCACGGCGCATTTACAGGCTGGCAGACGGCAATCCAGGAGACGTAAAGCCGGTCGGCGAAGGCGTCAGTGAGCTCAGGATCGATTTTGGACCCGGATATCGGGTCTATTTCTTCCGGAACGGCGATGTCGTGATCATATTGCTGTGCGGTGGCGACAAGGCATCACAGTCCCGCGATATTGCCAAAGCCAAGAAATTGGCCCGAGCACTCAAGGAATGAGACCATGCCACTTGTGACACGCGATTACGATGCTGCCCGCTATCTTGATAGTGACGAAGCACTTGCCGCCTACATAGCAGACGCCACTGAGAACGGCGACGCACAGGAGCTTGCCCACGCTCTCGGCGTCGTGGCGCGAGCCAAAGGCATAACCGATCTTTCGAGACAGACCGGCCTTCCCCGTCAGACGTTGTACAAGGCGCTCAGCGGCGAGGGAAACCCCGAACTGGCAACGATCGCCAAGGTCGCCGATGCATTGGGCTACAAACTTTCCCTGGTGGCGAAATCACCTGCGGATACAGCCGCCTGACAACCCGCAGTCTACGATGCGTTCTCCGCTCCATCAAACACCACCCGCGCTCTCAGCCCACACCCACCCGCACCATCCTCCAGCATCAGCCGCCCGCCGAACAGCCCGGCGATCTCCTCGATGATCGCAAGGCCGAGGCCGGCGCCGGGGGCCGCGTTTTCTTCGCCGCGGGCGAAGCGCTGGCGCACCATGGCGCGTTTTTCAGGCGGGATGCCTGGGCCGTTATCTTCCACTTCCAGCCAGACGACGCCCGTCTCCCTGCCCACGCGCACGGTGACTTCCGCGCCGCGACCGGCATAATTGATGGCGTTGGAAACGAGGTTGCCGATCAACTCGCCGATCAAGAGCGGTTCGGCGAGAATGGTCGCCTCGACCTCGCCTTCGAAACCGAGATCGATACCCGCCTCAGCGGCCCGCGGCACGAAATCGGCCGTCACGTTCTGCGCCACAGCCACGAGGTCTATCGCGGAAAAATCATGTTTCTCGCTGGAGCCGGCAGCATCGATATTGGCCATGCGCAGAAGTTGGGCAAGGATATGCTCGGCATGGGCGACCGATGCCCCACCCTTCAGCGCCGCCGCCTGCGCTTCCTCAAGGCTGGCGGCGCGGGCGGAAAGAGCCAGCTGGGTGCTGATGATGGCAAGCGGTGTGCGCAGCTGGTGGCTGGCATTGCCGGTGAAATGCCTGAGCGCATCCAGCGCCGATTGCAGCCGCACCATGAAGGAGTTGACCGTCTCCACCAGATTTTCCACCTCGACAGGCACGGATTGGCGGATGGGGTGCAGATCGTTCGGGCTGCGCTCGGCAATGGCTTCACTGAGCCGGTAAAGCGGGCGCAGCGAAATCGTCACCGCGATCCAGACGATGATCGCCGCCCCGACGATCATCAAAAGCAGGCGCAGCGCCGAGCGCAGGATGATGGCCTGCGCCAGCTGGCTGCGGGCAATGGTGGTTTCGGCAACCGTGACGGAAAAGGGCACGGAATTAATGCCAGTGGAAGCGAAACGCCTGATGGCAGCGATGCGGATCGGTTCATCGCGAAACACGGCATCACGATAGGCGGGCGTATCACCCTTCGGGTTCGCGACCGTCGGCAGGTTCTGATAGCCGGTGAGGAATTGCCCGTTCGGCCCGTCGACACGGTAAAACACCCGGTCCTGGGCAGCCGATGTCAGCATTTCCAGCGCCACATAGGGAATGTCCACTTCCAGCGAACCGTCCTCGGCCACCACCACCCGCTCGGCAATGGCGAGCGCGGAACCGGAAAGCACCCGGTCTGAAACCACATTGGCGGTGTTGACCGCCTCGCGCCAGGTATCGGTCAGCGCAACGCAGCCGATGATGGCGGTGGAGATGAGGAGCCAGCCTAGAAGTCGCCGCCTGAGCGAATAGGCGGCCTGTATCATTCAGCCATCTCCGGCAGCTTTTCGAGATAATAACCGATGCCGCGCGCCGTCTTCACCGTCAGCCCGTGCGGCGCGAGCCGCTTGCGCAGGCGGCTGACATATTGCTCGATGGCATTTGCGGAAATATCGTCGTCGAAACCTGTCAGTGACTGCACGATCGCCTCTTTGGCGACAACCTTGCCCGCCCGCATGAACAGCACCTCCAGCAGCGCCACTTCGCGCGCCGGAATATCGAGCGGGCGACCGTCCGCCGAAAAGGTGCGGGAATTAAGATCGAACAGCACCTTGCCGAAACTCAGCGCCGAAGAGCGCAGCCCGGCATTACGGCGCAGAAGCACCCGCACCCTCGCCTCGAACTCGGTGATATCGAAGGGCTTGATCATGTAATCGTCGGCACCGAGATCGAGCCCCTTGACCTTTTCTTCCGGCGTGCCGCGCGCCGTCAGGATCAGCACCGCCGCCTTGTCCTGACGCGATCGCATGGAGCGCAGCACCTCGATGCCATCCATTTCCGGCAGGTTGAGATCGAGAATGACCAGATCGAAACTTTCCGCCGTAATTGCCGCATCGGCGGAGGCGCCATCAGAAACCACATCCACCGCATAACCGCTGCCCCGCAGAAGCGCCGAAAGCCCTTCCGACAGCACCTGATTGTCCTCGACCAGCAAAATACGCAAATCTTCCTCCTGCAACATTGCCGAGTTTAACCAGACCCTTACCGCTTGTGAATGGCCAGCGCCTGCGGCATGATCTTTTCCATGCGTATCTGCCTTCTTCTCTGTCTCTGTCTCTGCATGGCCTCGCCTGCGCTTGCCCAGGCCGTCGTTTTTCCGGCTCCCTCCGGCAAGGCGGATGCGCAGACACTGGTGGTCTATTCCTCGCTCGACGAACCGCTGGCGACCCCGATGATCGAGGGTTTCCAGAAGGCCAATCCCGATATTGCCGTCCATTATGAGGATATGCTGACCGGCGAAATCTACGACCGTATCGTCAAGGAAACCGATGCTGGCAAGAAGACCGCCGATTTCGCCTTTTCCTCGGCCATGGACCTGCAGGTGAAGCTGAGCAATGACGGTTATGCCCAGCGGTCGGATCTCGCCATGAGCGCCCGCTGGCCCGCCTGGGCGAACTGGCGCAACACCGCCTATGCGCTGACCTTCGAGCCGGCGGTTTTTGTCTATCACAAGCCAAGCTTCACCACCGAAAAGCCGCCCGCCACCCGCGCCGAATTTGTCGATTATCTCGAACGCCACGCCAAAGAGGTGCATGGCCGTATCGCGACCTATGACATCGAACGCTCCGGCGTCGGCTTCCTGTTCATGTCACGCGATCAGGAACAGTTCGGCGATATATGGAGCGTCATCAAGGCCATGGGTGCCGCGGGTGTGAAGGTTTATTCCACCTCCTCGGCCATTCTGGAGCGCGTCTCCGACGGCCGCTTCGTGATGGGTTACAATATTCTCGGCTCCTACGCGGCAGACTGGGCCTCACGCCACCCGGATGTCGGCATCGTTCTGCCGAAGGATTATACCGTCGTGATGTCGCGCATCGGGCTGGTTCCGGAAGCCGCAGCCAATCCTGAACTCGGCCGCCGCTACCTCGAATTCTTCATGTCCAAGGAAGGTCAGACGATCATGGCCCGGCAATTGCAAATCCCCGCCGTCAGCCCGGAAGTGGCGGGCGAAAACACGGCGAACACCATGCAGGCCATCCACGGTGCGCAATTGCGGCCGGTCCCGGTCAGCCCCGGCCTGATGGTCTATCTGGATCAGGTCAAGCGCACCCGCCTCATCGAGCGTTGGAACGAGGCGCTGCGGTCGCAGTAGGTTTGAGCGCCCCCACCATCCCTCAGTCCTGTGCCTGTCACAGAAATGAGGGTGAAGCAGGCTTCAAAGGCGCAAAATAAAGCCGTCCACACGCCACAGTGGACGTCCGGCACAAATTAATAGAGAGTAAATGCGCAAGGACTTGCGTTGCGTCAGTTAGATGACAGCTTTTTGTGATGCTCTGCAATCCTTCTTCATTCCGTGGAGGCGGAAGAAGATGCGGGAGGAAATCTTGAGGATTGCCAAGGCCCAGCGTTGAGTACTCAGCGTCGGCACAGATGCGCCCTGAAGCCCCTTCCGCATAAACGAAAAACGACGCCCAAAAGGGCATCCTGAGGAGGGTTTTCTACGTGAAACATTTTCTTATCGGCACATTTCTGGCGGGCATGATCGCGCTTCCGGCGGCTGCGGCAGATTACACCGTCATCGCACCGGCCAATCCCGGTGGCGGCTGGGACCAGACCGCGCGCTCGCTGCAGAGCGTGCTGCAGGAAGAAGGCATTTCCAAGAGCGTTCAGGTGCAGAACGTACCGGGCGCCGGCGGCACCATCGGTCTTGCGCAATTCGCCAGCCAGCAGAAGGGTAACCCGCACGCCCTCATCGTCGGCGGTTATGTCATGGTCGGCGCGATCCTCACCAACAATGCGCCCGTGACGCTGAAGGAAGTGACCCCGATCGCCCGCCTGACCGGCGAATATGAAGCGATCGTCGTTCCGGCATCCTCGCCGCTGAAGACCATCGGCGATCTCATCGACCAGCTGAAGAAAGACCCGGGCAGCGTTTCCTGGGGCGGCGGCTCTGCCGGCGGCACCGACCATATCGCCGTTGGCCTGATTGCCAAGGCGGCCGGCGTCGATCCGACCAAGATCAACTACATCGCCTATTCCGGCGGCGGCGAAGCACTTGCCTCGATCCTCGGTTCGCAGGTCACCGCTGGCGTTTCCGGCTATGGCGAATTCGAAGGCCAGGTGAAGGCCGGCACGCTGCGCCTTCTCGCGGTCACCAGCGAAAACCGTCTTGAGGGCGTCGACGCACCGACGCTGAAGGAAAGCGGCCTCGATGTCGTGGTTCAGAACTGGCGCATGGTTGCGGCCGCTCCCGGCATTTCCGCCGATCAGGAAAAGGCCATCAATGCCGACGTCGAGAAGCTGGTGAAATCCGCCAAGTGGCAGGAAACCCTGAAGACAAAGGGCTGGATGGATACCTATCTCGCCGGTGACGCCTTCAAGGAACAGCTTGCCAAGGACACCGCCGCCACCGAAACCATCCTCAAAGACATCGGACTGGTAAAATGAGCCAGGGTTCCAACCCTTCGCATGATCAAAAGCGTCGCCCCGACCGGGCGGCGCTGGTCATCGCCGTCGCCCTCGTCGCCGTTGCCAGCGTCATCTTCTGGGATAGCGCCCGCCTTGCCAGCGTCACCGGTTATTCCCCTGTCGGCCCGTCAACAGTACCCTACGCCATCGCCTTCTGTCTTGTCGGACTGGCGATCTGGACGGCCGTCGAGGCCTGGCGCGGTGATTTTCCCGAGCGCGACAGGCAGGAAATCGCTCCGGTCGTGTGGGTCATTGCCGGCCTTGCCGCCCAGATGCTGCTGCTGACAGTTGCCGGCTTTTCCATTGCCACCGGTCTGCTGTTCGCCTTCACGGCACGCGCTTTCGGCAAACGCAAGCTCTGGTTCTCGATACCGGTCGGCATTGTGCTGAGTTTTGCCATCTGGATCGTTTTTGCCCAGCTGCTGCAGCTTTCGCTGCCCGCCGGACCTCTGGAACGGCTGTTCTTCTGACAGCCATTCCAACCATATTCGAGATCACAGGAACCGCCGGCGCGCACTGACGCCAAAGCCAGCCGTTCCGCCCGCCCTTCCGCTCGACAGGGGGACATCTGTCCATGAGTACCTTTGAATTCCTGCTGCACGGTCTTGAGGTTGCTGCCCAACCCATGAACCTGCTCTACGCGCTGATCGGCGTGACGCTCGGCACCGCCGTCGGCGTTCTGCCCGGCATCGGCCCCGCCTTGACCGTCGCGCTGCTACTGCCCGTCACTTACCGGCTCGATGCTGCCGGTTCGCTCATCATGTTCGCCGGCATCTATTATGGCGGCATGTATGGCGGTTCGACCACCTCCATCCTGCTCAACACGCCGGGCGAAAGCGCCTCGATCGTGACCGCGCTAGAAGGCAACAAGATGGCCCGCAAGGGCAGAGGCGGACCGGCTCTTGCCACCGCCGCCATCGGCTCCTTCGTGGCCGGTCTCATCGCCACCATCGCGCTTGCCTTCGTCGCCCCCTACATCGTCAAGCTGGCGCTGGTCTTCGGCCCACGCGAATATTTCGCGCTGATGGTGCTGGCTTTCGTCACCGTTTCCTCCGCCTTCGGCGATTCGGCGCTGCGTGGTCTCACCTCGCTGTTCATCGGCTTTGCGCTGGCCATCGTCGGCATCGACCAGCTGACGGGCCAAACCCGCATGAGCTTCGGCATCCCCGACCTGCTCGACGGCGTGGAAGTCACAACGCTTGCGGTCGCCATGTTCGCCATCGGCGAGACCCTGTTCATCGTGGCGCAGGGCCAGAGCGGCGACGACAAGGTCGAAGCCGTCAAGGGTTCGGTCTGGATGAGCGCGCAGGACTGGGCGCGTTCGTGGAAGGCTTGGCTGCGCGGCACCCTGATCGGCTTCCCGATTGGCGCGATGCCTGCCGGCGGCGCTGAAATCGGCACGTTCCTGTCCTATGCCACCGAAAAGAAGCTGACCAAATATCCGGAAGAATTCGGCAACGGCGCGATTGAAGGCGTTGCGGGTCCGGAAGCGGCGAACAACGCCTCGGCTGCCGGTACGCTGGTGCCGCTCCTGACGCTCGGCCTGCCGACGACGGCAACAGCGGCCATCATGCTCGCCGGTTTCCAGCAGTTCGGCCTGCAGCCCGGCCCCCTGCTGTTTGCCACCAATCCGCAGCTGGTCTGGGGCCTGATCGCCAGCCTCTTCATCGCCAACCTGATGCTCTTGGTGCTCAACCTGCCGCTCGTCGGTCTCTGGGTGAAGCTGCTGACCATTCCGAAGCCCTGGCTTTACGCCGGCATCCTGCTGTTCGCAACGCTCGGCACCATCGGCGCCAACCCGTCGGTGTTCGAACTCGGCATGCTGCTCGCCTTCGGCATCCTCGGCTACATCATGCGCATCTTCGGGTATCCGATCGCGCCTGCGGTTGTCGGCCTCATCCTTGGCCCGCTCGCCGAACAGCAGCTTCGCCGCGCACTGGCCATCGGCCAGGGCGACCCGACCGTGCTGTTCACCTCGCCGATTGCCGTTGGCCTGTTCATCGTCGCGGCAGCCGCCTTCATCATTCCGCTCATCATGCGTATCCGCGGCCGTGGCGAGGTGCTGACGCAGCTTGCCGCCAACGAGGATTGAGAACCAAAGAACCTCCCAAGGCAACTGGCCCCGTATCTCCGGATACGGGGCTTTTTTTGTGGAACGTTATGGATTGCGGCGAGGTTGGGGGCGGCATAGATTTTATGAAACCCTCTGAGGAACCCTGTCATGCGCAGCCTTGCAATCCTGACCATCCTTGCTTTAACCGGTTGCACTACCGCCGCCCCCGATGTGGAACCCATTCCCGGCAGTATCACCTATGGCGGGCAGCCCCGTACCAAACTGACAAAGTCCCCCGTCGGCAGTACGCTCAGCAACGAATTCGTGATGGGCGACGGAAGGCTGGCGATCGAGACTTACCGGGTGCAGCCGGACCGATCGTTGAAACTGGAGAGGCGCGAAATCGTCGGCGACTGGCCACCGGATTGACAGCGGCTGTCACGTTGGTCGTGATGGGTAAAACAGACGGGTAAAAGGCACCGACCAAAGTGACGCCGGCCTTTCCTTCCCCTCAACGTCACCTCGGACTTGATCCGAGAATCCATCACCACCAACGCAGTAGGATACTCGGGTCAAGCCCGAGCATGACGGGGAAGAGGTTCGAGCAGATGTTTCATCTGCCCCCGCATTTCCCGCTCACGGCAATTCAGAACCATTCTAAAACATAATTTTGATTTCCGCCCGCCTTGCCAATAAAGCTGATAACGGACATCAAGTTAACCGGACGGAAAGCTTTCCGCCGGTCCGGAACCATTCGCAAGGGACATATTCGTGGCCATCAACTTCACCTTCCCCGTTCGGCTGCTGGCGGCAGCGGCCTTCAGCCTTGGCGCGATGACCGCAAGCGCTGAGGAAATGACGATCAAGCACGCCCAGGGCGAGACCGTGCTGAAAGCCGCGCCGAAAAAGGTTCTGGTTCTTGATGTTCCCTCGCTCGACAATCTCGATGCACTCGGCGTCGAGCCGACGGGCGTCGTCGGCTCCAACCTGCCGACCTATCTGCAGAAATATGCCGACGGGAAATATCTGAAGGTCGGCACGCTGTTTGAGCCCGATTACGAGGCGATCAATGCGGCAGAGGCCGATCTCGTCATCGTTGGCGGCCGTTCGCGGGCAAAATATCCGGATGTTGCCAAGATCACACCGGCCATCGACATGTCGGTGGATTCCAAGGAATTCATCGGCAGCGTGAAAGCCAACATCGCCAAGCTTGGCGATATCTTCGGCAAGCAGGAAGAAGCCAAGAAGCTCGATGCCGCCATCGATGAAAAGGTGGCGAAGCTGAAAGAGATCGCCCCCAATTCCGGAACGGCGATGATCCTCGTCACCAATGCCGGCAAGGTCGGCGTTTATGGCCCAGGCTCGCGCACCGGCTGGCTGCACACCGAAATCGGCTTCAAGCCGGTCGCAGCCGACATCGACGACCGCTTCGACCGCGGCGACGTCGTCTCCTTCGAATATCTGGCCGAGGTCAACCCCGAATGGCTGTTCGTGATCGACCGCGATGCCGGCATCGGCCGCGCCACCGATCCCGGCAAGGCGGCAGCCCAGGTGCTGGACAACGAGCTGGTCCACCAGACCAACGCCTGGAAAAAAAAGCAGATCGTTTACCTCGACCCCCAGGCGGCCTATATCGTCAGCAGCGGTTATACGGCGCTCACCACCCTGCTAGATCAGGTCTACAAGGCTGTCTCCGACAAGAAATCGTAAAAGCCTCTAGGCATGCGCTTCTGAAGGCTGCTCCATACTCGACGTCATCCTCGGGCTTGACCCGAGGATCCATCGCGCGTCAGGTTGTGGATCCTCGGGTCAAGCCCGAAGATAACCAAGGAGAGGTCGGACACCTGTTTCGGCAGCCTGCCAGGTTACGGGGGGCTTTTACCATTTACGAAAAACTGCCAACGTGAAATCCCTGTCTCTCATCCTTGTCCTGTTGCTAGCCCTGGTGCTCGCCATCACCAGCCTGTTCGTCGGCGTGAGCAACGTTTCGCTCGCAACGCTTTTCGCACCCGACACGAGTGCAGACGCGCTGCGGGTGCTGCTCGTCAGCCGTATTCCGCGCACGCTCGCGCTGATCCTTGCGGGAAGCTCGATGGCGATTGCCGGCCTCATCATGCAGATGCTGGTGCGAAACCGCTTCGTGGAACCTTCCACGGCAGGCACGACGGAATCCGCCGGCCTCGGCCTGCTCGCCGTCACCCTTTTGGCACCGGATACACCGATCTTCGGCAAGATGCTGGTGGCAGCAGCTTTTGCTCTCGCCGGCACTGCGCTGTTCCTGCGCATCCTGCGGCAGGTGCCGCTGCGCGACGTGCTGCTGGTGCCGCTGATCGGCATCATGCTTGGCGGCGTCATTTCCGCCGTCACCACCTTCTTCGCCTATCGCTTCGATCTGCTGCAATCGCTCGGGGCATGGATGACGGGGGATTTTTCCGGCGTACTGCGCGGCCGTTATGAGTTGCTGTGGATCGGTTTTCTCTTCGCCATCGCCGCCTATCTCGCCGCCGACCGCTTCACCGTGGCGGGCATGGGCCGGGACTTCACCACCAATCTCGGTCTCAACTATCGCCGGGTAATGGCGCTCGGCCTCACCATCGTTTCGCTGGTCAGCGCTGTCGTGGTGGTGACGGTGGGCATGATCCCCTTCCTGGGCCTCATCGTGCCGAATGTCGTGAGCCTGATGATCGGCGACAATATGCGCCGCTCGGTGCCATGGGTGGCGACGCTTGGCGCGGTCTTTGTGCTCTCCTGCGACATCATCGGCCGGACCGTGCGCGCGCCTTACGAAATACCCATCGGAACCGTGGTCGGCGTCATCGGCAGCGCGCTGTTCCTCTATCTCCTGCTGCGGAAACGCAACCATGCGTGAGAGAAACCCTGACAGGCGCGCAAAAATCGTTCTGCTTGTGCTCGCCGCACTGGCGCTCATTTCCATGACCGCCTTCATGACGCTCGGCGCCAGGGGAAGCTGGAGTTTCGTGCTGCCGTTTCGCGGCATCAAGCTCCTGTCGCTTTTGCTGGTGGCCTACGCCATCGCCGTTTCCACCGTGCTGTTCCAGACGGTCACCAACAACCGTATCCTCACCCCTTCGGTCATGGGTTTCGATTCACTCTACGTGCTGATGCAGACCGGGCTGATTTTCGTCTTCGGTTCGGCAACAGTCGTGATGATCGATCCTCAACTGAAATTTCTGGTGGAAACCGGGCTGCTCGTCGCCTTTTCCGCCCTGCTCTATCGCTGGCTTTTTGTCGGAGCGGAACGCAGCCTGCATCTTCTCGTCCTGGTCGGTATCGTCTTCGGCGTGTTTTTCCGCAGCCTCTCGGGCTTCATGCAGCGGGTCCTCGATCCGAACGAATACACGGTGCTGCAGGATGTGCTTTTCGCCAGTTTCAATTCCATCGATCCGACGCTGCTCACTGTTTCCGCCATCATCATCGGCGTGGTGACCATTATCGGGCTGCGCCTGATGCACACGCTCGACGTGCTCTCGCTCGGCCGCGCGACGGCCATCAGCCTCGGGGTCGAATACAAGTACACCGTGACCATCATCCTCGTGCTGGTCTCCGTACTTGTCGCCGTCTCCACTGCGCTCGTCGGCCCGGTCATGTTCTTCGGCCTGCTGGTCGCGGCCCTCGCCCATTATCTCACCGGCAACGGCAAGCATGCCTATGTGCTGCCTGCGGCGATCCTCATCGCCGTGATCTGTCTCGTCGGCGGTCAGGTTGTGCTGGAGCGGGTTTTCGCCTTCGATACGGCGCTCTCCATCATCATCGAATTTCTGGGCGGCATCGTCTTTATCGGTCTCATTCTGAAACGAGGTGCGCGATGATCATCGCCAGTCAGATCAGCAAATCCTATGGTGATAGCGTCGTCATCGACGGCGTCTCGGTTTCCATCCCGGCAGGCGGCGTCACCTCCATCATCGGGCCAAACGGCGCGGGTAAATCCACGCTCCTGTCCATCGTCGCAAGGCTGATGTCCATGGATACGGGAACCGTCACGGTCGACGGGCTGGATGTCACGAAAACCCCCTCCGATACGCTGGCGAAGCGGCTCTCCATCCTGCGGCAGGACAACCACATCTCCTCGCGCCTGACCGTGCGCGACCTTGTCGGCTTCGGCCGCTACCCCTACTCCAAGGGCCGCCCCACCATCGAGGACAAGGCCCATATCGACCGGGCGCTTGAATATCTTCACCTTGAAAATCTGGCCGACCGGTTTCTGGACGAACTGTCCGGCGGTCAACGCCAGCGCGCCTTCGTGGCCATGGTGCTTTGCCAGGATACGGATTATGTGCTGCTTGACGAGCCGCTCAACAACCTCGACATGAAACACGCCTCCAGCATGATGAAAATCATGCGCAAGGCGGCCGACGAGCTGAAGAAGACCGTGGTTCTGGTTCTGCACGACATCAACTTCGCCTCCTGGTATTCCGACACCATCATCGCCATGCGCGAGGGCCGCATCTGTCATCAGGGTCCTGCGGAAGAGATCATCCGTCCCGATATTCTCAAGGAAATCTATGACATGCCGATCAGCGTCAGTGAGATAGACGACCGGCGCATCTGCCTGTTTTACGAATGACATGATGATTGTGCAGGATTTTTGCTGTCCCGTCGCCTAACATGGAACAGGGCCACAGGCCCGCACGTTAATCGACGGACTTTTCCAAAGCGGCATTCCGTCCGCAACTTCAGGAGACATCGATGAAGACGCACAAGACGAAGAACGACCTGCCTTCAAACGCCAAGTCGACCGTTATCGGCATTCTAAACGAATCGCTGGCTTCGGTGATCGACCTTGCGCTCATCACCAAACAGGCGCACTGGAACCTGAAAGGCCCGCAATTCATCGCCGTGCATGAACTTCTCGATACGTTCCGCACCCAGCTCGACAATCATGGTGACACGATTGCCGAACGTGTGGTCCAGCTTGGCGGCACGGCGCTCGGCAGCCTGCAATCGGTCTCCTCGACAACCAAGCTCAAGGCCTATCCGACCGACATCTACAAGATCCATGACCATTTGGACGCCCTGATCGAACGTTATGGCGATGTGGCCAACATGATCCGCAAGGCCATAGACGATTCCGATGAAGCGGGCGACCCCACGACGGCCGACATCTTCACCGCCGCCTCGCGCGATCTCGACAAGGCGCTCTGGTTCCTCGAAGCGCATGTGCAGGAAAAGAGCTGAGCGGAAATCCGCCCACTTCAAAAACAAAGCGCCCGGATATCCGGGCGCTTTTTTTCTTCTCAGGCATCAGTGCCGCCGCAAAACGGCAAGCCCGATGTCCCGCAACATCTCATGGTCGAGAATGCCGCGCTGGGCGCTGCGGATAAGAACCGCCGCGCACTCGTTGGCAACGTGGCTGCTGCGATCTTGAAGGCACTCGAAACATACGCCATCGAAAATATTCTGCAGATCGGTGATCTGCTCCGGCGACAATTGTGCGCCAACCCGTTCAAAAGCTGCATACGACAAGGCTCATCCTCCTGATGATATGCCAAGTATCGTTTCTTTTTTTCGTGGACAGGAAATTTGTACACCCGAACGAATCACTTGTCGAATCAGATTTTAACCAAATGTAAATAGATTATTTCCTGGCACCGCATCTGGGCGCTCCATTGTGAGACGGCAATAAAAACCAGATGAAACAATATCTTCGCTCAAATATCCATGGCGTCCGAGCCCGCCGCTTCCCGGAAGGGCAGATAAATTCGCAGGCAGGCGGATTTCCACCGAAACCGCAAAAGAAACTGTTGCATTCCAAAAACGATTGAGCGATATAGCACCCGTCGCCGCTTCGGCGGCCCACGGTTCAGCATACTACCCCGGACCGGTGGATTTGAGCGGGTGTAGCTCAGGGGTAGAGCACAACCTTGCCAAGGTTGGGGTCGAGGGTTCAAATCCCTTCGCCCGCTCCAGATTTCCAGAACAGGCCGATAAATCTCTGGCGTGCCCGATGCGAGGCGCATCGCCATACGCGAAAATTTCTCGCGAAAAGAAACCGGGAAGAGAGTTCTCTCCCCGGCCCTCATCGTCAGGCGGCCTCGTCCCAGACGGGCGCAAGCCCTTCCGGCGAAACGATGCGGCCATCCGGTCTGGCAAGCGCACGGATTGCCGCCATTTCATCTGCCGAAAGCTCGAAGTCGAAGATGGCGAGATTTTCCTCGACCCGGGCCTCACTCACCGTTTTCGACAGGGCGACGACGCCCTGCTGCTGCACGAGCCAGCGCAGAACCACCTGTGCTACCGACTTGCCACGGCCCGCGGCAATCTCCTTCAGCACCGGATCGTCAAACACTTTACCATCGGCCATGCCGTAATAACCCGTCACCAACATGCCCGCAGCTTTGGCGGCAGCGATAACCACATCCTGATCGATGTAGGGGTGGTATTCGATCTGGTTGGTCACGATCGGGGCATCGGACAGCTTCACCGCTTCGGCCATCAGCGCCGTGCTGAAGTTGGAAACGCCGATATGGCGCACCTTGCCGGCCTGCCTCACCGCGTTCAGCGCGCCGATCTGCTCGGCAAGCGAAACCGCCTCGTTCGGCCAGTGCAGCAGCAGCAGGTCCACATGGTCGGTCTTCAGCCTTTTCAGGCTATCATCGACAGAGGCGAGGAAGGCATCGTGCCTGTAGTTCTCGACCCAGACCTTGGTGGTGAGAAACACTTCGCCGCGCGCAACGCCCGAAGCAGCAATGGCTTCACCGACCTCGGCTTCATTGCCATAGATCTGGGCGGTATCGATATGGCGGAACCCGGCCTTCAGCGCATGGGGAACGATACGCAGCACATCGGGGCCGGGAATGCGAAACGTGCCGAAACCAAGCGCCGGGATTGACGCGCCGTTTGCAGTGACATCAAACATATATTTTCTCCTTTGAGGTGGCCCGGCCGGCTTGGGAGCGGCCGGGTATTTCATGAAAAGCTCAGGCAGTTTTCAGTGTCAGCGCGGCGCGGCGGTCGAGCGCGCTGCTCCAGATGGTCAGGAGCAGGGCAACCGCGACGAGGATGGCGCCGACCCAGGGTGTGGCACCCAGGCCCAACGGTGATTCCACCACCAGACCGCCGAGCCACGCGCCGATGGCGATGCCGAGGTTGAACGCGGCGATGTTGAGCGCCGAAGCGACATCGACGGCGCCGGGACGATGCTCCTTGGCAAGCTGCACCACATAAAGCTGCAGGCCGGGAACATTGGCGAAGGAGAGGAAACCAAGCGCGGCAAGCGTGATGAGCGTCAGCACCGGCGAAACCGCGGTGAAGGAAAAGACGAGCAGCACGATGGCCTGCGCCAGGAAGAGGCCAATGAGGGCCCTGGCCGGATTATGGTTGGCGATCCGGCCGCCACCGATGTTGCCGGCCGCGATGGCGATACCGTAAAGCACGAGGATCAGGCTGACGCTCTTTTCCGAAAATCCGGTCACATCCTGCAGGATTGGCGCAAGGAAGGTGAAGGCGACGAAGGTGCCGCCGTAACCAAGCGCGGTCATGGCGAAAACGATGAGCAGGCGGCCGGAGCCGAGAACACGGACCTGATCGAGCAAGCTTGCCGGCGGCGCCTTCTTGAGTGTGTTCGGGAGAAGCGCTGCAATGCCGAGGAAGGCAATGACACCAAGGGCAGCAACGGCCCAGAAAGTTGCGCGCCAGCCGAAGACTTGGCCGATATAGGTGCCGAGCGGAACACCGGTGACGATGGCGACCGTAAGGCCCATGAACATCATGGCAATGGCCGAGGCGCGACGGTTTTCCGGCACGAGATCGGCCGCGATGGTGGAGCCGACCGAGAAAAAGACGCCATGGGCGAAGGCGGCAATGACGCGGGCGACCAGCAGCATCTCATAATTGGGTGAAAGTGCTGCGAGACTGTTACCGACGATGAACAGGGCCATCAGGCCGAGCAGCAGCGGCTTCCTCTCTATCTTGCCGGTCAATGCGGTCAGGATCGGCGCACCAAAGGTCACACCCAGTGCATAGACACTGACGATGAGACCGGCGAGCGGCAGGGTGATATGGAGATCGTTTGCGACAGTCGGCAGCAGACCGACAATGACGAACTCCGTTGTTCCGATCGCATAGGCCGCGATCGTCAGGGCAAATATGGCCAATGGCATGACGAATACCTCTTCGCCCGCAGCTGGATCGCGGGCCTTCTGGACAGCGTGGGGCTGCCCGGTTGGATCAAATTGTATGAGCGCAATATGGGCAAAGGGGACTTGCATGATAATCGGCAAAGCCGGATAAATACCTTTGAATTGATTTCATAGGTGATGCGCGATGGATAACAGGGCCGGAGAGATGGAAGTCTTCGTGGCGGCGGCGGAACTCGGCAGCTTTTCAGCCGCCGGGCGCAGGCTGAAGCTTTCGCCCTCGGCCGTCAGCAAACTTGTCACACGTATCGAAGACCGTCTCGGCACCAGGTTGCTGGCCCGCTCCACCCGGCTCGTAACGCTTACGCCGGAGGGCGAGGTCTATCTGGCGCGGGCCCGACGCATTCTCGCCGACATAGCCGAGACCGAGCAGATCGTGGCGAGCGGCGGCAAGGTGGTGCCGCGCGGGCTGCTACGGGTCAACGCGACGCTGGGCTTCGGCGAACGTTATCTCCTGCCGCTTGCACCGGAATTCCTGTCGCTTTATCCGGAAATCGAGCTGGATATTTCGCTGACTGACGGTGTCATCAGCCTGATCGAGGAACGCACGGACATTGCCATACGCTCCGGCGCCATGGGCGATTCATCGCTGAAGGCAAGAAAGCTAAAGGAAGTACGCCGCGTTATCGTCGCCTCCCCCACCTATATCGAACAATACGGCATGCCGGAAACGCCGCAGGATCTGGCGCGGCACAATTGCCTGAGCTTCAATTTCAGTCGCAGTCTCAATGAATGGCCGTTTCGCGACCCCGGTTCTGCCGATGTCTATCGCCTGCCAGTCACGGGCAATGCCTCCGTCAATAGCGGCATGGCCATGCGCAGGCTTTGCCTATCGGGGCTTGGGCTCGGTCGGGTCGGTGAATTCCACGTCGAACCCGATATTAGGGCTGGCCTGCTCGTTCCCGTACTGGAAGACTATAGCGCCGAGGACATGGAGGTGATCCACGCGGTTTATGCCGGCCATGAGCATCTCGCAGCCCGCGTGCGCGCCTTCATAGATTTCCTTGCCGCAAGGGTCGGGCGCTGATTATCACACCAGCCCATGTACCAGCTTCGCAAGCCAGTCGACAAATACGCGGACCTTGTTGGTCACGTGCCGGGTCTGGGGATAGACGACATAGATCGGCATCGCCTCCCGTCGCCATTCGGAAAGCACCGGCACCAGCTCTCCGCGCGAAAGGGCGTCGCGCACCATGAAGATCGGCAGCTGCACGATGCCCATGCCGGCGAGCGCCGCATTCAAGTAGGTGCGGCTGTCATTGACGGAAACGACGTAGTTGGGCGTCAACTCGACGCTGCGTATGCCATTGTCGAAGGAGGCCGGCATGATCTGACCGGTGGTGGCATTGAGGTAACCCACCGACAGATGATCCTTCTCCAGGTCCTCCGGTTCTCGGGGCATGCCAAAATTTTCGATATAGGAAGGCGACGCAAATGTTTCGAACCGGAGTTCGCCTACTTTTCGGGCAATCAGCGACTGATCGCGCAACACGCCTACGCGTAGCGCGCAGTCGACATTTTCCGCGATATAATCGACCAGACGGTCGCCGACACCGAGATCGAGACGGATTTGCGGATAGCGCTGGTAAAATTCGCAAAGATGTGGGATAACCACAAGGTCCGCAAAGACACCGGCCATTTCCACGCGCAACCGGCCGGATGGCTGCACCTGCGCGCTGGACATGCTGCCGTCAAGTTCTTCTATTTCCGATAAAATCTGCGATGCACGCTCATAATAGAGAGCGCCGTCCGTTGTCAGCATCACTCGCCGCGTCGTGCGGTTGAGAAGCGTGGTCTGCAAATGCGCCTCGAGCGCCTGGACCATATTGGTGACCGTGGTTTTCGGCATGTTCAGCGCTGTCGCGGCGCGGCTGAAATTGCCGGTTTCCACGACACGCGTAAAAACCCGCATGGCGGAGAGCTGATCCATGATGAGATTATCCGTCTTTTTGGAATAGTGTTTTCATTTTGGCATACTTGATCGTTTTTCCCCGAACAATAATATGAATTTCAGATTTTGCAAATGTGATGCACTGCTCAAGGTGGTGCAACGGGACCGGATCAGATGAACGCGCACTGGGAGAATATCAAAAGCTGTGGGGGCTTCGCGTCCCAGCTTTCCGTGCGCCGATATGAAGGTTCGAGCCTGTGCAGCCAACCGCCCGTCGTACTTTATCTGCGCGGCGGTTCGTTTCTGGAACCCGGCCTGGAGCCGGGCGGCAATTGCCCGGAACTTCCGGTCGCGCGCGCGCTTGCAGAAAGCGGCGCGGTGGTCGTGGAGGCCGATTACAGCAGGCCGTCCGGCAACGAGTTTCCGATGGTTATCGACTGCGCTTACGAAGCGCTCGATCGCCTGAGCCGGGATCGCAAGCATTATGGCGGCGCGAAATCGCTGCTGTTCGTGGCCGGCGAAGAGGCAGGCGGCAATGTGGCGGCGGGGCTTGCCTTGAAGGCCCGTGACCGCATGCCGGGCAAACTTGCCGGTCAGATACTTCTGTCGCCCATGATCGATCCGATGATGACGACGGAATCCTTCCGCGACGCGGACAGGATCGGCATGCGCCAGCGCTGGGCGGATGGCTGGAGCCATTACCTTGCCAAGGCGTGCGGGTTTTTTCACCCCTATGCCGCACCCTGCCAGTGCACGCGGCTGAACCGGGTGGCGCCGGCGCTGATCTTTACCGCCGAGGACGACCCTCTGCGCGACGAAACGGTCAATTACGGAGACCGCCTCATCGCCTCAGGCGTTAGCGTTAGGCAGCATGTTTTCCCCGCCGGCGTCGGCTGGACGGGGCTTTATCAAGGAGAGGGCGGCGGATGGGTCTCATCCGTCTGTTCGGAGTTCAAGACTTTCGTTGACCAGTTAAACCACTGAAATTTCGCATTTTGAGCATGTCCAGTAAAAGTGCGTAGCGGTTTTACGTCCGGATCATGCGACGAAGTAAAAATAGATGAACGACCTGCTCCCGATCGGGGGCGAAGGAGATACCCATGACGCTGAACACAAAGCGCCGGGCCCTGACGGGCGCCGGTATCGGGCTTGCCATGTCCGTTGCAGCAGCAGCACTGTTTTTCGACCTCCCCACCAGTCGCGATGCAACGGCCGCTTCCACGCCTGCTGAAACACCAGCGATCCCTGTCACCGTTGCCAAGGTTGAAAGCCGCGACGTGATGCGCTGGGAGGAATTTTCCGGCCGTCTGGAAGCCGTTGACCGGGTGCAGATTCGCTCCCGCGTCGCCGGCCAGATCAAGGCCGTTCACTTCCGCGAAGGTGCGCTGGTGAAGGAAGGCGATCCCCTCTTCACCATCGACCCGGCCCCCTATCAGGCCGCTGTCGCCGGCGCTGAAGGACAGGTTGCCTCCGCCGAAGCCAAGGTCAGCCTTGCGAAAACGGAACTCGACCGTGGCCGCCGGCTTTCCGACAACCGCACCATCTCGCAGAGCGATCTCGACCAGCGCCAGAGCTCGTTTGCGGATGCCGAAGCCCAGCTTCGCGCCGCCCGCGCAGCACTCACCACGGCGCAACTCGATCTCGGTTACACCGAAATCCGCGCACCTGTTTCAGGCCGCGTCGGCCGCATCGAAATCACCGCCGGTAACCTCGTCGCCGCCGGTTCCACCTCGCCGGCACTGACGACCCTCGTGTCGGTCAACCCGATCTATGCGAGCTTCAACGCCAGCGAAGGCGTGGTGGCCAAGGCTCTTGCCGAGCTGCCGAAGACCGATGGCGCCCTGCCGGCTCTCGAACAGATCCCAGTGGAAATCGGCACGCTTTCGGATGAAGGCACGCCGATCAAGGGTACGCTGCACCTGATCGACAATCAGGTGGATTCGGCAAGCGGCACCATCGGTGTGCGCGCCGTCTTCGACAATCCCGATGGCAGGTTGATCCCCGGCCAGTTCGTGCGGGTGCGCATGGGCGAACCGAAGCCGGAAAACCGCATCGTCATCAGCGATCGCGCCATCGGTACGGATCAGGACAAGCGCTTCGTCTTCGTGGTCGATGCCGAAAACAAGGTGAGCTACCGCCAGATCAAGCCGGGCGCGCCGGCCGATGGCCAGCGCATCATCGAAAGCGGCCTTGCTGCCGGTGATACGATCGTCGTCAACGGCCTGCAGCGCATCCGTCCCGGCGCAACCATTGCACCGCAAGCGGAAGATAAGGTTGCTGCCTCGCAGTAATCCACCTCTTTGATCAATAAGCGTCCCGCGCTTTCGCGAGACGCGCATTCAGACAGAACCGGCCTTCACCGGCGGCAGAATTGCCGCCGGAGCGGCCTTCGCATTCCAAAATATACCCGGAGAGGGACTGGATATGAATATTTCCAGATTTTTTGTCGACCGGCCGGTATTTGCCGGCGTCTTGTCGATCCTGATTGTGGTGGCAGGCCTTCTTGGCATGCGCGCCCTGCCGATTTCGGAATATCCCGAAGTCGTTCCGCCATCCGTCGTCGTGCGCGCCACCTATCCCGGTGCGAACCCGACCGTTATCGCTGAAACCGTCGCGACACCGCTCGAAGAACAGATCAACGGTGTCGAAGACATGCTCTACATGGGCAGCCAGGCGACGTCGGACGGCGTGCTGACGCTCACCGTCACCTTCAAGCTCGGCACCGATCCTGATAAGGCCCAGCAGCTTGTGCAGAACCGCGTCTCGCAGGCCGAACCGCGCCTGCCGGCGGAAGTGCGCGCGCTCGGCATCACCACGGTCAAGAGCTCGCCCGACTTCATCATGGTCGTCAACCTTGTCTCCAAGACCGACGCCTATGACATCACCTATCTGCGCAACTATGCGACGCTGAACGTCAAGGACCGTCTCGCCCGCATCGAAGGCGTGGGTCAGGTGCAGGTCTTCGGCGCGGGTGACTATTCCATGCGCGTCTGGCTCGATCCGCAGAAGGTGGCCGAGCATGATCTCGCCGCCAGCGACGTCTCCGACGCCATCCGCCAGCAGAACGTGCAGGCCGCGGCCGGGGTCATCGGCGCTTCACCAAGCCCGAACGGTGTCGACCTGCAGCTCAACGTCAATGCCCAGGGCCGTCTGACGACGCCGGAAGAATTCGGCAACATCATCGTCAAGAGCGGCGCGAACGGCGAAATCACCCGCCTGCGCGATGTCGCGCGCATCGAACTCGGAGCAGCCGATTACACGCTGCGTTCTCTGCTCGATGGTGAGCCGGCCGTGGCCGTCGCCGTCCTCCAGGCGCCCGGCTCCAACGCCATCGAAATCGCCGACAATGTCCGCGCCACCATGGATAATCTGCAATTGGCGATGCCCGATGGCGTGAAATACGAGATCGTCTACGATACGACGAAATTCGTGCGCTCCTCCATCGAGAAGGTTGTCGATACACTCCTCGAGGCCGTTGGCCTCGTGGTGCTTGTCGTCATCCTCTTCCTGCAGACGTGGCGCGCCTCGATCATTCCGCTGATCGCCGTTCCGGTCTCGATCATCGGCACCTTCGCCGTCATGTATGCCTTCGGCTTCTCCATCAACGCGTTGACGCTGTTCGGCCTTGTGCTCGCCATCGGCATCGTGGTGGATGACGCGATCGTGGTCGTCGAAAACGTCGAGCGAAATATCGAAAACGGGCTCTCACCGCGTGACGCCACCTATAAGGCGATGCGCGAAGTCTCCGGTCCGATCATCGCCATTGCGCTGGTACTGGTCGCCGTCTTCGTGCCGCTCGCCTTCATCTCCGGCCTGTCCGGCCAGTTCTACCGGCAGTTCGCGCTGACGATTGCCATCTCCACCGTCATTTCGGCCATCAACTCGCTGACGCTGTCACCCGCACTTGCGGCCCTGCTGCTGAAGGAACATGGCGCACCGAAGGACTGGCTCACCCGCTTCATGGACAATATCCTCGGCTGGTTCTTCCGCGGCTTCAACCGTGCCTTCGGCGCGGCCTCGAACGGCTACGGCAAGACCGTCGGCGGGCTGGTGACGCGCAAGAGCCTCGTCATGATCGTCTATATGGCGCTGGTGGCCGCCACCTATGGCATGTTTACGACAGTTCCGAGCGGCTTCGTGCCGGCGCAGGACAAGCAGTACCTCATCGGTTTCGCGCAGCTTCCTGATGGCGCAACGCTCGACCGTACCGAAAGCGTGATCAAGCGGATGAGCGAGATCGCCATGGAAACGCCCGGTGTCAGCCACGCCATCGCCTTCCCCGGCCTGTCGATCAACGGCTTCACCATCGGTTCCAATTCCGGGATCGTTTTTGCGGTTCTCGACGACTTCGAAAAACGCAAGACACCGGAACTGTCAGGTGGCGCCATCGCCATGCAGCTGAACCAGAAATATGCCGGCATTCAGGACGCCTTCATCGCCATGTTCCCGCCGCCGCCGGTCAACGGTCTCGGCCAGACAGGCGGCTTCAAGCTGCAGATCGAAGACCGCGCCGGTTACGGCTACCAGACGCTGGACGAAGCGGCGAAAGCCGTTATCGCCAAGGCATATCAGACGCCGGAGCTGGCAGGCATTTTCTCCAGCTACCAGATCAACGTGCCGCAGCTCTTCGCCGATCTCGACCGCGCCAAGGCGGAACAGCTGGGCGTCTCCGTCAGCGACGTCTTCCAGACGCTGCAGATCTATCTCGGCTCGCTCTATGTCAATGACTTCAACGCCTTCGGTCGCACATACAGCGTCCGTGTGCAGGCGGATTCACAGTTCCGCGCCCACGCCGAAGATATTGGCCGCCTGAAGGTTCGCTCGGCAACGGGTCAGATGATCCCGCTGTCGACGCTCCTGAAGGTGAATGCGACGACCGGACCGGAGCGCACCAACCGTTATAACGGCTTCCTTGCGGCCGATATCAACGGCGGACCGGCACCGGGCTTCTCCTCGGGTCAGGCACAGGCCGCGATCGAAAAGATCCTCGCCGAAACCCTGCCCGCGGGCGTCGATTACGAATGGACGGATCTGACCTATCAGCAGATTCTCGCCGGCAATTCCAGCATCGTGGTTTTCCCGCTGGCGCTGCTGCTCGTCTATCTCGTGCTCGCTGCGCAATATGAAAGCCTGACCCTGCCGATCGCGATCATCCTGATCGTCCCGCTCGGCGTGCTCGCAGCCCTCACGGGCGTCTGGCTGACGGGAGGGGATAACAACATCTTTACGCAGATCGGCCTTGTCGTCCTTGTCGGTCTCTCGGCGAAAAACGCGATCCTGATCGTGGAATTCGCCCGGGAACTGGAATTCGAGGGACGAACGCCGCTTCAGGCGGCCATCGAGGCAAGCCGGCTTCGCCTGCGCCCGATCCTGATGACCTCGCTCGCCTTCATCATGGGCGTGGTGCCGCTGGTCGTCTCGACAGGTGCCGGTGCGGAAATGCGCGCCGCCATGGGTGTCGCGGTCTTCTCCGGCATGATCGGCGTGACGTTCTTCGGCATCTTCATGACTCCGGTCTTCTATGTGCTGGTGCGCAAGCTGGCGGGCAACCGTCCGCTCATCCAGCACAAGCAGGAAGAACCGGCCAATTCGGACTACAAGCTCGAAAAGGCCGGCTGATACCGACACCTATCCACCGCAACCTTCGACGCAAGCCCGCCGCGCATCCCGAGATGCGCGGCGTTTTATATGGAAAGATGTGTATGCGCCTCTTCTGAAATTGAATCAGTTTCAAGTGCTTAACGGTAATACAGGCTGCGTTCTGCGCCGCACCACAATTGGCAAAAGTCAATATAGATGTTGGTGACTGCGCGCAGAGGAAGAAACAATGATATTTTATGCTTTGTATTTTGTGTTACTTTCCAAGAACAGGGTGATTCGGACTAAATGATTTAGTTCAGGGGCGACATGATGGAGCAGGATTACGAGAACTGGGCGACGACCGTTGCCTATTCGATAGTGATGCATGAGGGTCTTGATCTCGCGCTTTCCGCGCAAAATCTCGATAGAGGCAAGACCAGAAACAATCGTGAGCGGTTGATGGAAGCCATTCGCACATCCTTGCTGGAAGCGCGCTCACGCAGCCACGTGACAGCGGCGCAACGGGTTTAAGCCAGCCTCCTGAGATTGTTGCGGCAGCTTTCCTGGGCACGCCGCTGCAAGATCAGGCCGGAAGCAGGTCGGTCCGCACCGCGGCTTTCAGCGGCAGATGATCCGAAGCGATACGCGCCAGTGCGCTGTCATGCGCTTCGACCTGCTCGATCAGCCCTTCACGATTGGCGATGATCCGGTCCAGAGCCAGCACCGGCAGGTTGGACGGAAAACTGGGTACGGCTGGCGGCAGAGCGCCGAAAGCATCGCGAAACGTATTGAGTGATGAACCATTGCCGAGGCGCCATTCATTCAGGTCTCCCATGAGAATGGTCGGGCATTCATCCCTCGCTTCAAGAAGGCCGATCAGAGCCTTCGCCTGCTGGGCGCGGGAATGCCGCAGCAGCCCGAAGTGAGCGGCAATGACCCGCAGGGTGCCGCCGCGCTTCAGATCCAGTTCAACAACGAGCGCGCCACGCGGCTCAAGCCCAGGCAGCTTCAGGGTATGAACCTCCTTGACCGCGCCCTCCTTGAACAGGACGACATTGCCATGCCACCCATGCGCCTTCACCCCGACCTGGACAGGCACGGGGACAAGGCCGCTTTCCCTTTCCAGCCGGGCGAGATCGAGCAGCCCGGTGCGTTCGCCGAAGCGGCTGTCGGCCTCTTGCAGCGCAATGATATCCGCCCCGATTTCCTGAATCACGCGACTGGTGCGATCAGGATCGAACTTGCGGTCCCGGCCCACGCATTTATGCACGTTGTAGGAGGCGATAACGGGAAAATCATGCGCCTTTTCCGCAGGCTTGGCATTCTGCCGCTGACGGTGATTGCGCAGCGAGTCCATCACAAAGGCCGGCAGGCTGGTATTCCGCGCCAGTACCGCTTTTTCGTTTTCCAGCACGCCGTCTTTTTTCACACGTCATCTCCGCTCAAAGATAGGGCGAGGCCAGCCACAGTACCCGTTCCACAAAACGAACAACGAACGGACGCGCTTTCAGTTCGCTCAGTCTCACAGGTATTGCGGCGTCGCGCGCCGTCGAGATCGTCTGCGTGATGGCCTGTCCGAACGCTTCGTCCATAACCTCCAGATCGATCTCGAAATTCAGACGCAAAGAGCGGGGATCGAGATTGGACGAACCGATGTAGCTCCACCGTCCGTCGATCACCAGCATCTTCGAATGATTGAACGCTCCCGTCGCCCTCCATATCCGGCAATAGTTGCGCAACATCTGATCGAACTGCGCCGTCATCGCCCTGTCGACAAGCACCAGATTATTGCTTTTCGGCACGACGATATCAACGACGACGCCGCGTCGCGCCGCCGTAATCAGCGCCGAAATAAGCTCCCGATCCGGGAGAAAATAGGGCGACATGATGAGAATCGACGACCTTGCGATGGAAAAAGCGCCGGTCAGCATCTTGTGATTGGTCTCGATGCTTTTGTCCGGCCCGGAGGAGCAAACGCGGGCAACGATCTGCGAGCCCGGCACGCCTTCGGGAATGGCGATATCCCAGACCGGCGTGTCCAGAAGTTCCTTTGTCGTGAAACGCCAGTCTTCCGCCGCAATGGAGAAAAAATCCGCTACCACCGGTCCGCTGATCTTGAAATGTGTGTCGTGCGATTGTCTTCCCTGGCCGAATTCCTCGGTAAAGCCCTCGCGTATGTTCATGCCGCCACTAAAGGCGACACGCCCGTCCACCACGAGAATCTTGCGGTGGGTGCGCAGATTGGCGTAGGGCAGCCGCAGCCCCATGATGACGTTGCCGTTGAAGACGTTGGCGACGATGCCCCTCTCCCGCAGCGTCGGCAGGATGCTCGGAACCGAATAACGCGCGCCCACGGCATCGATGAGCACCCTCACCTCCACGCCGCGCTGTTTTGCCCGCTGGAGGGCGGAAACGAAGCGGGCGCCGATCCGGTCATTATCGAAAATATATGTTTCGAGGATGATCGACCGTTTCGCCTGCTCGATCGCTTCCAGCATCGCCGCATAGGCGGCGTCACCCGTGGCGATGGGCTCGATGCTGTTGCCAGTCGTCAGTGCATGGCGGGTCACCCGGTCACCCAGTACCTTCATCGCCGCGAAACGGCGGCCGAACCGCTCGGCCACCAGCTCACCGCCAGCGTCGAAACGGGCCACGCGGTCCATGATCTCGTCCTGCATGAAGGACCGCTGCTGGGTAATGTTGGACCGGCGGATGCGGTTGATGCCGGCAATGGCATAGATGACCGCACCGACGATGGGCGACAGCACGATGACGCCGACCCAGCCCAGTGCCGAGCGAACTTCTTCCTTCGTCATGGTGGCGTGCACGGCCGCCACGGTTCCCATCAAAACGGAGAGAACGGCAAGAATATGCGGCCAATAGGCGATGATGAGAGCGAGCATGAATACAACTATAGGGCATCAGGCGGAAAAGTGTAACGCGGTTTTCCGAAAGCCGCCGCCTTAACGAGAAATCGGTGCAGCGATCCCGCAACGAGAGGCGTTCCCTGACGGCGGCAAAACGACCGCCATGCTTTTGCGGGACAGACCCTTGCGGGATTAACGGTGGAAACTGGTCTTGCGATATGTCATGAGAGCGCATCTTGATCTTTGGGCGGGGGCAGCATTGGTGGGCTTTCTGCCGCGTTTGAACGCAAGAAGGCCGTGATGCAGGACAATACCCAAGGCGCCGTCATCGTCATTTCCAGCCATGTCATGCGGGGCTCCGTGGGCAACCGCGCGGCAGTCTTCGCGCTGGAGACACTCGGTTTTCCGGTCTGGGCAGTGCCCACCATCGTCATGCCCTGGCATCCCGGCCACGGACCATCCACCCGCATGCGCTTTCAGGACGAAGACTTCGACAAGGCGATGACCGACCTCGAAAACGCCAAATGGATCGGCGAGGTCAAGGCGGTTCTGACCGGTTATTTCGGCAGCGCCGCGCAGGTGCGTGCCGTCGCAAGGCTGATCCGAAATCTCAAGGAAAAGAACCCGGCGCTGATTTACGCCTGCGATCCTGTCATGGGTGATCTGGGCGGACTTTATATTCCCCTTGAGACCGCCGAAGCCATCCGCGATCACCTCATTCCGCTTGCCACGGTCGCCACGCCCAACCGATATGAACTCGCCTGGATGAGCGGCGCCGCGCTTGAGACCAACAGCGCCATCATGGATGCAGCGCTTTCCCTCGGCCCGCCAAAAATGCTGGTCACCTCGGCGGTGCCGATGATGACGGGCGGCACCGGCAACCTTTACCTCAGCGGCCGCCACGCGCTGCTCGCCGAACATCGCGCCATTGAAAATGCGCCTAACGGCCTCGGCGACCTGATGTCGGCGCTGTTTCTTGCCCGCCTGCTGGAAGGTCTGGATGACGAAAAGGCGCTGCAGCTCGCAACCGCCAGCGTGTTCGAAATTCTGGCCCGCACAAAAAAACGCGACATGAACGAACTGACGCTGGAGACGGATTCTTCAAGCCTCTCCACACCCATGGCCATGGTGCAGATGCGTCATCTCTTGCATCCTTCGCGCAGCAAGCGCAAATAGCGGCTAGAGCATTTCCGTGAAACGTGGCCCTCGGTCTTCGTCCGGAAATGCGACAAGCAAGGAGTTGGAGCGGTTTCACGGCTCGAAGAAAACCGAAAATGCTCCAAAGGATTGGTCTTCAACGCACCGAGTTCTTCCCTCGATCTCGGTCCAACCACAACGGTACTGCGATAGATGAAAGATTTTCCGGAAAACCTTCTCAACGGCTATAAGAACTTCATGAGCGGTCGTTATGCCGACGAGCGCGAAAGATACCGCGTTCTGGCCGATACCGGACAGAAACCGCAGACCCTGTTCATTGCCTGTTGTGACTCCCGCTCCGCGCCGGAAACCATTTTCGACTGCGGCCCGGGAGAGCTTTTTGTCGTCCGCAATGTTGCCAACATGGTGCCGCCCTTCGAGCCGGACGGACAATATCACGCCACCTCGGCGGCCATCGAATATGCGGTTCAGGTGCTGAAGGTGAAGGATATCGTCGTCATGGGCCACGGTCGCTGCGGCGGCATTCAGGCGGCGCTCGATCCCAATCTGGAGCCGCTGTCGCCCGGTGATTTCATTGGCAAATGGATGAACATGGTCAAGTCGGCCGCCTCGCAAATCCAGAGCAACGACGTCATGACCGCCTCTGAGCGGCAGACGGCGCTGGAACGCGTTTCCATCCGCAACTCCATCGCCAATCTGCGCGGCTTCCCCTTCGTCAAGGCACAGGAAACCGCCGGCAAGGTGAAGCTGCACGGCGCGTGGTTCGATATTTCGACCGGCGAATTGTGGGTGATGGACGGTAAGACCGGCGACTTCCGCCGCCCGGATCTGTGATTGGCAGGTAATAGCTACCGGCCAAACTCAACGCTCGTCACCCCGGACTAGATCCGGGGTCCAGCGCGATCAAGTCCTTGAGCGCCAAATACTCTTTCACGGCGCGGACGCGCCGTGACTGGATGCCGGATCAAGTCCGGCATAACGGAAGTGGGAATTCGCGCGTGGAAAGCGGCCTTATTGGCCGTCAATCGCCTTGCCGATGAAGGCGATCGCCTGCTGGTAGACACTTGCGGCGTTCCAGCCCTGAATTGCCGCGTAATTCGCCTGCCCCTGCTGGTAGCCTGCACCGCGCTGCCAGCCATGGCCGACGAGGAAGTTTGCGGTGGACGCCAGCGCGTCGGCGCGCGAACCGACGAGATCAATCCGACCGTCGCGGTCGAAATCCACGCCGTAGCGCACGACGTTCAGCGGCAGGAACTGCGTCTGGCCGATTTCACCATGGGCGGCACCCTTGGCGTTGACATTCAGCGAGCCGCTGCCGACGAGTTTCAGAGCCGCATAAAGCTGCTCGGTGAAATAGTCCGAACGGCGGCAGTCAAAAGCAAGCGTTGAAACGGCGGAAAGCGTGTGCTGGTTGCCCATGAAACCGCCAAAGCCTGTTTCCATGCCCCAGATGGCGAGCAGCGGACCAGCCGGCACGCCATAGGCACGCTCGATGGAGGCGAACAGTGCGGCGTTGTTCTTCTTCATGGTCTTGCCGCGCGAAATGATCGTCTGACCGCCGCGCTTCTGCATGAACTGCTCGAAGGACAGCTTGAAGCTGTGCTGACCGCGATCGGCGCGGATCGTCGCCTGGTTGTAGGAGACGCCGGAGAAAGCCCGGTCGAGCACCGAGGCGCTGACGCCGCGACCCGCCGCTTCCTGCTTGAAGGCGCTGACCCAGGCATCGAAGCCCGCCGAAGTGTTGCCGCATTGCGCGGCCATAACCGGCGTCGCTGCCAGAACCGAGACCATGGCCACACCAGCCAGAATTACCTTCATTGCCCGCATCAAAATCTGCCTTCGATATCCTTTGGGGAGTTTTTCCCGAGAACCAAACCGTCAATACTGTATGATTCAGGTGCCAAAACTGTCTTTTGGCGGCCTAAATTGCCTTTCGGCAGCAAGGCCTGCAAATAAACTGGCCGTGATCTCGCCAATTATAAAACCCGCCTGCCCCACACAGAACAGACGGGTTATACTTAACGAACCTTAAAAATTCGTATCTCGGATCAGGCGGCCGCCTTGCGCGGCTTGATGAAGCCACGATTGATCAGCAGTTCGGCGATCTGGACGGCGTTAAGGGCAGCACCCTTGCGCAGGTTGTCAGAAACAACCCACAGGTTGAGACCGTTTTCGACCGTCGCATCTTCGCGGATACGCGAGATGTAGGTCGCGTCTTCGCCAGCGGATTCAACCGGCGTGATGTAACCGCCGTTTTCGCGCTTGTCGATCACGAGGCAACCCGGTGCTTCGCGCAGGATGTCACGGGCCTGATCGGCAGTGATCTCGTTTTCGAACTCGATATTGACCGATTCCGAATGGCCGATGAAGACAGGGACGCGCACGGCCGTGCAGGTCACCTTGATCTTCGGATCAAGCATCTTCTTGGTTTCGGCCAGAACCTTCCATTCTTCCTTAGTGTAGCCGTCTTCCATGAAGACGTCGATGTGCGGGATAACATTGAAGGCAATGCGCTTGGTGAACTTCTTGGCTTCGACCGGGTCGGCCACGAAAACGGCGCGGGTCTGCTGGAAAAGCTCGTCCATGCCTTCCTTGCCGGCACCGGACACCGACTGATAGGTGGAGACGACGACGCGCTTGATCTTGGCGAAGTCATGCAGCGGCTTCAGCGCGACAACAAGCTGCGCCGTGGAGCAATTGGGGTTGGCGATGATGTTCTTCTTGGTGAAGCCTGCAACAGCATCGGCATTGACTTCCGGAACGATCAGCGGAACGTCCTGATCGTAGCGCCATGCGGATGAGTTATCGATGACGACGCAGCCCTGCTGGCCGATCTTCGGCGACCACTTCTTGGAAACATCGCCGCCTGCAGACATCAGGCAGATATCCGTGTCGGAAAAATCGTAGTTCTCGAGGTTCGAGACCTTCAGCGTGCGGTCGCCATAGGAGACTTCCGTGCCCTGCGAACGGGCGGAAGCGAGCGGCACGACTTCATCGGCGGGAAAACCGCGTTCGGCCAGGATATTGAGCATTTCGCGACCGACGTTACCGGTGGCGCCTGCAATTGCAACTTTGAAACCCATGATCAAGCTCTCTTTCTGTCTCTCCTCTTTTTGGTGAGGTGGGAACCCGCATCATCAGATCGCGGCTTCCTCGATCCCCAGCCAAACCGGGGAGAGAGCGGTGGCCAGAGACGTCAGACGGTTTTAATCGTCGTTTTGGCCGTAATTCGGATAGAATAAGAAAGGCGCGGATCATCGCCGGCGGATTGTGCCGGTCCTTCCATGACGAACATGTCTGCAACATGCATGCGCAAGGTGATGCTCCTTCTTCGCGAGAAGCTATTAGAAGGTTTCTCGGTTCTGTCAAGGAAAAAGGCGCGTCATGCAGCCACTCGGACCAAAGCACAAATCGCCGCAGCGACATATTCGGGACGTTTAACATTAGACTAAAGTCATAATCCGAAAGCATCGCTCTTATTGGGGTTAATTTTCTGTCACTCTCATGATCCGCGCATTGCAGCCGCAAGGTGAGTCCAGAGGAGAGAGTTGGACTCCGCAATGCGTCGATTGGGACATCTGTGGAGGACAGACAATGGCAAATGTTGCAGCCGTAAGCGGCGCCGCCCGTCCGATGACGGGTGAAGAGAAGAAGGTGATTTTCGCCTCTTCTCTCGGAACAGTCTTCGAATGGTACGATTTCTATCTCTATGGCTCGCTGGCGATTTACATCGGCGCGAACTTCTTCAGCCAGTATCCGGAAACGACGCGTAACATCTTCGCTTTGCTGGCCTTTGCCGCTGGCTTCCTCGTCCGCCCCTTCGGCGCGCTGGTCTTTGGCCGCCTCGGTGATATCGTCGGCCGCAAATATACCTTCCTCATCACCATCCTCATCATGGGTGTGTCCACCTTCCTCGTCGGCGTGCTGCCCAGCGCATCGCAGATCGGCATCGCCGCTCCGATCATCCTGATCGTCCTGCGCATGCTGCAGGGTCTTGCACTCGGCGGTGAATATGGCGGAGCTGCAACTTACGTGGCCGAACACGCACCGAACGGCCGCAGGGGCTATTACACCTCCTGGATCCAGACGACGGCAACGCTCGGCCTGTTCCTGTCGCTGGTGGTTATCCTCGGTGTGCAGTTCGCGCTCGGCAAGGAAGCTTTCGCTGCCTGGGGCTGGCGCATTCCCTTCCTCGTTTCCGTTCTGCTGCTTGGCGTATCCGTCTGGATCCGTCTGAAGATGAACGAATCCCCCGCCTTCAAGAAGATGAAGGAAGAGGGCAAGACGTCGAAGGCGCCGCTCAGCGAAGCCTTCGGCCAGTGGAAGAACGCCAAGATCGCGCTCATCGCGCTTGTCGGTGCCGTCATCGGCCAGGCCGTTGTCTGGTACACGGGCCAGTTCTACGCCCTTTTCTTCCTGCAGAGCATTCTGAAGGTCGACGGACAGTCGGCAAACATCATGGTGGCGGCAGCGCTCATTCTTGGCACCAGCTTCTTCGTTATCTTCGGCTGGCTTTCAGACAAGATCGGCCGCAAGCCGATCATCATGGCCGGCCTCATCCTTGCCATGCTGACCTACTTCCCGCTGTTCAAGGCACTGACCTGGGCAGGCAACCCGGCACTTGCACAGGCACAGGCGAGCGTTCGCGCCACCGTGACCGCAGCCCCGGGCGACTGCAAGTTCCAGTTCAACCCGACGGGCACGGCGAAGTTCACCACGTCCTGCGATATCGCCACCTCGTTCCTGACACGCAACTCGGTGCCTTATGACGTGGTTGCGGGCGCAGCCGGCCAGCCGGCCACCGTGAAGATCGGCGACGCCACCATTACCAGCTACGACGCCGTCGCCGCCGGCGCGGATGCGGCAGCCAAGGACAAGGCGTTCCAGAAGCAGGTCAACACGGCGCTCCACGATGGCGGTTACCCGCTGGTGCGCGGCGCGGCACAGGTGCCGGACGCGAAACTGGACGCCTTCATTGCCGCAAACCCGGAACTGAACCTCAATGCAGACGCCGTTCGCGCTGCCGACAAGAAGATGGTTGCGACCGACAAGCTGGTGGCTGACAAGCTGCTGACCCCGGCCGAAACCGGTGGTGCAGCCGAAATGGCCGTTTACACCGTGGCCGGCGGCGGCGCCTTCTCCATGGTGGCCGATCCGGCTGCCGTGAACTGGGTTGTCATCATCGCGGTTCTCACCGTCCTCGTGATCTACGTGACGATGGTCTATGGCCCGATCGCAGCTTTGCTGGTCGAACTGTTCCCGACCCGCATCCGCTACTCCGGCATGTCGCTGCCATACCACATCGGCAACGGCTGGTTCGGCGGCCTTCTGCCCGCCACCGCCTTCGCCATGAGCGCGGCCAAGGGGGACATCTATTATGGCCTCTGGTATCCGATCATCTTTGCAGGCATCACGCTGGTCATCGGCATGCTGTTCCTGCCGGAAACCAAGGATCGTGATATCCACGCCATGGATTGAGTGGCAGTCGATGAAACGCAGCAATCACCCGGCGCTTCGGCGCCGGGTTTTTTGTTGCCGCCGTACCGCCATCGCCGAAAATGGGCTTTTCCAGCCTGTCAATCCGCCGCAGGTAGAAAAACAGCAAGAACAAGACAAAAACACTCGAAATGGGCTATGACGGCTTATCAGGACGGGAATGGGAGAGCAGTTTTGAGAATCGGGACACCTAAGGAATTATATGAGGGCGAAGCCCGCGTTGGCATGACGCCGGATAGCGCGCAGGCTTTGCAGAAACTGGGATATGATTGCGTCATCGAAGCCGGCGCCGGCAAGGCGGCCGGTTTTTCTGACGACGCCTATCGCGCCGCAGGCGTGACCGTGGTCGACAGCGCTGAGGCGCTTTACACCGGCTCCGACATCATCGCCAAGGTTCGTCCGCCTGAAACCTCGGAGATTGATCGCCTGTCTTCTGACAAGACGCTGATCTCGTTTTTCTATCCCGCCCAGAACAAGGACCTTCTGGAGCAGGCGAAGGAAAAGGGCGCTAACGTCATCGCCATGGACATGGTGCCGCGCATTTCGCGCGCCCAGAAAATGGATGCGCTCTCCTCCATGGCCAATATCGCCGGCTATCGCGCGGTGATCGAGGCGGGCAATAATTTCGGCCGGTTCTTCACCGGGCAGGTCACAGCCGCCGGCAAGGTGCCGCCCGCCAAGGTGCTGGTCATCGGTGCCGGCGTTGCCGGTCTTGCCGCCATCGGCACGGCCACATCGCTCGGCGCGATCACCTATGCCTTCGACGTTCGCCCTGAAGTGGCCGAGCAGATCGAATCCATGGGCGCGGAATTCGTCTATCTCGATTTTGCCGACCGGCAGCAGGATGGCGCAGCGACCGGCGGTTATGCCGCCCCCTCCTCGCCGGAGTTCCGCGAGAAGCAGCTGGAGAAATTCCGCGAACTTGCACCGCAGATCGACATCGTCATCACCACGGCGCTGATCCCGGGCCGCGACGCGCCGAAGCTGTGGCTTGCCGACATGGTGGCGATGATGAAGCCGGGTTCGGTCATCATCGACCTCGCCGCCGAGCGCGGCGGTAATTGCGATCTGACGGTTCCCGACCAGCGCGTCGTGTCCGACAACGGCGTCATCGTCATCGGCTACACCGATTTCCCAAGCCGCATGGCGACGCAGGCCTCGACCCTCTACGCTACCAACATCCGTCACATGATGACCGATCTGACGCCTGCCAAGGATGGCAAGGTCGTTCATAACATGGAAGATGACGTCATTCGCGGCGCGACGGTAACCTATGGGGGCGAAATCACATATCCTCCGCCGCCACCCAAAATTCAGGCCATTGCCGCGCAGAAACCGAAGGAAAAAGCAAAAGAGCTGACGCCGGAGGAGAAACACGCCAGGGAAAAGGCCGAGTTCAAGGCACAGACCAAGAACCAGGTCGGGCTTCTGGTCGCCGGCACGGCCGTCTTGCTGCTCGTTGGCCTCTACGCGCCGGCAAGCTTCATGAGCCACTTCATCGTCTTCGTGCTTGCCTGCTTCGTCGGCTTCCAGGTGATCTGGAATGTCAGTCACTCGCTGCACACGCCGCTGATGGCCGTGACCAACGCGATTTCCGGCATCGTCATCATCGGCGCGCTGCTGCAGATCGGCTCCGGCAACTGGCTGGTGGTGATCCTTGCCTCGCTTTCCGTCCTGATCGCGACGATCAACATTGTCGGCGGTTTCCTCGTGACACGGCGCATGCTCGCCATGTTCCAGAAGTCCTGAGCGTGCGGGGATTTAAATAAATGACCATTGGTATTGTTTCCGCGGCCTATGTTGCCGCAGCCGTTCTTTTCATCCTTTCGCTAGGCGGTCTTTCCGGACAGGAAAGCGCCAAACGTGCCGTCTGGTACGGCATAACAGGCATGGGCCTCGCCATCATCGCCACCGTCTTCGGCCCTGAAATCAGCAAGGGCGTCGGGCAATGGCTCGTCGTGCTCCTGATGCTGGCGGGCGGCTCCGTCCTCGGTTACTTCGTCGCAAGCCGTGTACAGATGACCGAGATGCCGCAGCTTGTGGCGGCGCTTCACTCCTTCGTTGGCCTTGCCGCTGTCTTTATCGGCTTCAACGCCCATATCGAGGAAGCGCATGTCGCCTCGCTCGATGAAACCGCGCGTTCCTTGCTGACGGGCTTTTCCGCCATCCTCGCCCACAAGACGCCGGTGGAACTGGCGATCATGAAGGTCGAGGTCTTCCTCGGCGTCTTCATCGGCGCGGTGACCTTCACCGGCTCTGTCGTTGCCTTCGGCAAGCTTGCCGGCAAGGTGGATGGCAAGGCGAAGAAGCTGCCGGGCGGGCATCTGCTGAACGCCGGTGCTGCGATCCTGTCGCTGGTGTTGCTCATCATGTATTGCAACGGCGCAGGCGCATGGACGCTCGTCCTGATGACACTTGCCGCCTTCTTCATCGGTTACCACCTGATCATGGGCATTGGCGGCGCCGACATGCCTGTCGTCGTCTCGATGTTGAACAGCTATTCCGGCTGGGCGGCAGCAGCCATCGGCTTCACGCTCGGCAACGATCTGCTGATCGTCACGGGCGCGCTGGTCGGCTCCTCGGGTGCGATTCTCTCCTACATCATGTGCAAGGCGATGAACCGCTCCTTCATCTCGGTCATCCTCGGCGGCTTCGGCAGCACGACGGGCCCGGCGATGGAAATCGAGGGCGAACAGGTCGCGATCGACGCCGAAGGCGTGGCCGCAGCGCTGAACGATGCCGACAGCGTCATCATCGTCCCCGGTTACGGCATGGCGGTGGCGCAGGCGCAATCGGCCGTATCGGAACTGACCCGCAAGCTGCGCGCCGACGGCAAGACCGTGCGCTTCGCCATCCATCCGGTGGCTGGCCGTCTTCCGGGCCACATGAACGTGCTGCTCGCCGAAGCGAAGGTGCCTTACGACATCGTGCTCGAAATGGACGAGATCAACGACGATTTCCCAAGCACCGACGTCGTCATCGTCATCGGCTCCAACGACATCGTCAACCCGGCAGCGCAGGACGACCCCAACTCGCCCATCGCGGGCATGCCGGTTCTGGAAGTGTGGAAGTCGAAACTCGTCATCGTCTCCAAGCGCGGCCAGGGCACGGGCTATTCCGGCATCGAGAACCCGCTGTTCTACAAGGACAATACGCGGATGTTCTATGGCGATGCGAAAAAGTCGATCAACGATCTTCTGCCGTTGATCAAGTAAATGAAAAAGGGCGTTTCCGGGAGACCGGGAGCGCCCTTCGAATTTCTGAGAAACGACGATACGTTTCGTCCGGGGTGACGGTGTGCGGATGCTATGGCCTCGCCAAACAGAATTGTCCCGCGGGATGTTGTCGATAGACCGCCTTCAAAGCACCCGGTAACGCCGGTTGAAATACATCAGCGCCTCATCACCCGCATTGATCTTCATATCCACAACCTCGCAGATGAGAATATCGTGCGTGCCGCCGTCATGGGCCTCGCGGATGCGGCAATCGAAAGAGACGAGCGCATCTTCGAGAACCGGCGCACCGGTTTCGAGCACGCCCCAGTTGCCCGCAGCGAAACGTTCCTCGGCAGGCGTCTTGCCGCCGAAGAGCGTGCTCAGCACCTCATGATGGGCGGCGAGCGTGTTGACGCAGACCACACCATTGGCCTTCACCACCCTGTAAGCGGAAGAATTGCGGTTGAGGCAGATGAGAAGCGTGGGCGGATTGTCGGAAACGCTGCAAACCGCCGTCGCGGCGAAGCCTGCCCGGCCTGCGGCGCCATCCGTCGTGACGATATTGACCGCCGCACCGAGCCGCGCCATGGCGTTTCTATAATCGAGGCTGCGTTGCTCTGCAGTCTTCGTCTCCATTGCCGCTTCCTTTTCAAGAGACATCATCTGCATCTAACTCATCCTTCCTTAACAGGCCATCAAGCCAGCACACAGGCGTCGTCAAAGCCAAGGCGCGGCAGGCGGCCAAAGAGCTTTGACGGATCGCCATGACCGAGATTGATCAGGAAATTGGATTTCCACGTCGTGCCGGCAAAAAACGCCGCATCCACCTTGCCCTTGTTGAAACCGGACATGGCGCCGGTATCCAGCCCCAGCGCGCGGGCGGCAAGGATCAGATATCCGGCCTGAAGCGTGGCGTTGCGAAAGGCAGTTTCTTCGGCCACGGCAGGGCTGGAGGTAAACCACGAACGCGCATCGGCGTGCGGAAACAGTTCCGGCAGTTTCTCGTAAAATTCGCTGTCGATGGCAGCGATGACCGTGACCGGCGCGGCCATGGTCTTTTCGAGATTGCCCGAGGAGAGTGCCGGCCGAAGCTTTTCCCTGGCTTCCGGGCTGCGCACAAAGACGAAACGTGCCGGCGAGCAATTGGCCGAAGTCGGTCCCATCTTCGTCAGGTCGTAAAGCGCGTGCAGCGTCTCGTCACTGATCGGCTTGTCCGTCCAGCCATTGTGGGTGCGTGCTTCGGTGAAAAGCGTTGCGAGTGCTGCATCATCCAGTGCTTTCGTCATCGTGCTCTAAAATCCTGTCAGAATGTTTGGTCAACCGGCAGCAGAAACCGCAAAAGCCGGGCGTTGAAAAGGTCGGGTTCGGTGATATTGACCGCGTGAGCCCCGAAATCGAGAAGGCAAAGCTCGCTTTGCGGCAAACCGTCGGCAAGACGCAACGAGCGGGTATAGGGCACCAGAATATCGTCCTTCGTCGCCACCACCAGCACCGGATTGCCTATCTCGCCAAGCCGTGCGTCCACATCGAAGGCCCGCAGCGCCGTAATGCGGCGAAGCACATTCTCCTTGCCCTGAAAATGCGCCACGCCATGGGCATCGTCCCGTGCCAGCCGCTCCTGATTTTCAGACATCCACGCCGCCGGATAAAGGAACAGCGGCTGCGCTTTGACAAAAGCCTCGACACCCGACTTTTCCAGAAGCTCGATCCGCACATCAAAGCAGCGCCCGGAATGCGGATCGGCCTTGCTCCACGCGTTGATAAGCACCAGCCGGTCGATAAGGCCGGGCCGCCGCAGCGCGATATCAAGGCCGATCAGGCCACCGAGGGCATGTCCCATGAAGTGGAATTTTTGGAGGTTCAGGGCCGAAACGATCTCCAGCACATCATCCGCCATGGCGGAAATGCCGCCATCGAGCGGCACCTCGCCACCGGTCCTGCCTGTTCCGCGATGGTCATAGGTGACGACCCGGAAATGGCCGGAAAGAGCCTCGATCTGCGGCGTCCAGTAAGCACCCGATCCGCCCAGTCCCGAGGACAACAGAATAGTGGGGGCCTCAGGCTCGGTGCGACCATGAACCTCGAAATGCATCATCTGCCTTTTCGCCCTATTTGCCGATATGGGCGACGGTGGCGATTTCCACCAGCGCATCGGGCTTGACGAGGCCGCACTGGATGCAATAACGCGCCGGCTTGTCGCCGGGGAAATATTCCGCATAGACTGTGTTGACGGCCTGATAATTCGCCCAGTCGGTGATGAAGATGTGGTTCATCGTCACGTCTTCCATCGTGCCGCCGGCGGTCTCGATGACCGACTTGATGGTTTCGAGAACATGGCGGGTCTGCGCGCTGGCATCGCCCACATGCACGACATTGTTGTCCTTGTCGAAGGGCAGCGTGCCGGACACGTAAACCACGCCATCGGCGAGGGTTCCCGGCGAAAAGGGAGCGATGGGTTTGCTGGTGCCAACAGGTACGATGATCTTTTTCGGCATTTCGTTCTCCTCTTTGTGTTTCTCAATCAATCGGTGACAGGTGCTGCCTGCGAGATGACGCCGCAGAAATCATTGACGGTGGCGACCCAGCCGAAAAACTTCTCGACATTGTAGACCGTCGCCTGCTGGATAAAGTCCGGCCCGAGATGATGCGTGGCATCCTCCAGCATCACCCCGAAATATTCGAGGTGGAAAGCATCGCGCAGCGAGCTTTCCACGCAGACATTGGTGGCGATGCCGACAAAGACCAGATTGCGGATGCCGCGGGCGCGCAGCACGCTATCCATATTGGTGTTGAAGAAACCGCTGTAACGCGTTTTCGGTACTAGAATATCGCCGGGCTGCGGTTGCAGCTCGTCGACAATGGCGTAGTCCCATGTGCCCTTGGCCAGCAGCTGGCCCTGCAGTTCCGGCCTTTTGCGCATGGTCTTCAGCGCATTGGACTTGTGCCAGTTGGGCGAACCCGGCCCGCCCGCCTCGACATAGTCCTTGTCCCAGCCATTCTGGAAATAGATGACCTGGACACCGGCGGCCCGCGCCGCATCCAGCGTCTTCTTAATGTTGGCGATGGTGCCCTTTGCGCCTGAGATGTCGAAACCGGCCAGATCGACGTAACCGCCCTCGGTGGAATAGGCGTTCTGCATGTCGACCACGACAACGGCGGTCTCGCTGGGTTTCAGGGTAATCGGCTCCGGCCTTGCGGGAAGCGTCACGCTTTCCGAACGGCTCTCCGGGCCCTTGTAACCTGCCACGACGGCTTCGCTCATTCCGCTGCCTCCAGTGCCGCTTGAACATGCGCGCGGCTCTTCATCAGCGGCTGCACGTATTTGCCGAATTTTTCGACCCCTTCGAGGAAATCATCGAAGGTCAGCATCACGCCGCCCGTTCCCGGCACCTCGCTCATTTCATCCAGCATGGCCGCCACTTCCTCATAGGAGCCGATCAGGGTTCCCATGTTGATATTGACCGCAGAGACGGGGTTGGACATATGCCGGACATTGGTGTCGGAGCCGGATTTGGTGTCAACGGCGCTCTGCAGGCCGAGCCACTTGATCGCGTCCTGATCCGCACCAGCCTTGTAATGCTCCCACTTCGCCCAGGCATCCTCGGATTTTTCCTCGGCTAGCACCATGGTCAGCACCACGGACTTAACCTCGCGGCCGCTCTTTTCCGTTGCCGCCAGAAGCCGCTCATTGGTGGGCGCAAAGGCCTTGGGTGTGTTGACACCAACGCCAAAGCAGAAGCTGTAATCGGCGAACTTGGCCGAAAACGCCATGCCGGAATTGGACGAACCGGCGCAGATGAGCTTCACATCACCCTGCGGCACCGGCTTCATGCGGCAATCGTCCATCTGGAAGAACTTGCCCTTGTAGTCCGACTGACCTTCCGTCAGCAGCTCTTTCAGCACAGTCGTATATTCACCGAGATATTCGTAGCGATCACCGAAATAATCATCGCCCGGCCAAAGACCCATCTGGCTATATTCCGGCCGCTGCCAGCCGGTAATGAGGTTGATGCCGAAACGGCCACCGGAAATGGAATCGATCGTGGTCGCCATACGCGCGACGATGGCCGGCGGCATGACCAGCGTCGCGGCGGTGCCGAACAGCTTGATCTTGGAGGTGACGGCGGCCAGCCCCGCCATCAGCGTAAAGGATTCCAGATTGTAATCCCAGAATTCGGTCTTGCCGCCAAAGCCGCGCAACTTGATCATCGACAGCGCAAAGTCAAAACCATACTGCTCCGCTTTCAGCGTGATCGCCTTGTTCAGATCAAAGCTCGGTTTGTATTGCGGCGCGTTTTCGGAAAGAAGCCACCCATTGTTCCCGATCGGGATAAAAACACCAACTTCCATTTTGCTGTTCCCTTTTTTGCGTCAGGTGTCTCCTGACTTGAGAAAAGAGTAGCAGGTTCTGTGCCAGACCAAATACAATAATTTTATCAAATGGATAAAATTTTGGGCTGCGTAGAGCGTTGATCAAAAGACAAAATTTTTATCATTTGGTAAAAATATTTGCCTGTTTATTCGGCAAATATTGAGAGCGGCACATCAAAGGCGAGTGGCCCTTACCCAGTCGCAGACCGATTTAAGAAATCCGAAGGCCCTCCTCCGTCATGCCGGACCCGATCCGGCATCCATTCACGGCGCGTCTGCGCCGTGAATGGAATCTTTCGCGATCAAGGACTTGATCGCACCAGACCCCGGATCAAGTCCGGGGTGACGGCGGTAGGGAGTTAAGACTCAATCAAATGCGCACGCGCGAGGGGGCATTCTGCGCGATGAGGACAACAACCGCGCAGTTATGCGAAACCCTCAGCCCATCCGCTGCTGCGCATAAGCATGGACCGCCCGAAACGCCTCTTCAGCGCCGGCAACAACACGCTCTTCTTCTTCCACCGTCAGCGAAATTTCATCGAGGGCCGCAGTAAACGTGCGCCAGTGCAGGCCGCGCCCTTCCGGTGCGCCGGCCAGATGGCGCGCGCCGAATTCTTCATCCAGACCGAGCTTGGCTGCATCCTTCAGCAGGAAGGCAGCGCCAAGATTGGAGCCCTCGACCACGTAAAGCCAGCCCATGGCCTCCGGCAGATCGAAGGGCGTTTCGGCGGTAAAGCGCGGTTCGGACGTTTCCGGAATAGCAAGACCGAGATCGGCAAGGTCCTGCTCGATCATGGGAAGACGACGACGGCCCTTGAGGTCGGGGAGCAGACCATCAAGCGTGTGATTGGAAAAAAAGGCATCGAGATCGCGGTGGAAGAGATATTGCGTTTCCACGAATTTGCCGAAGTTCTCCCGGCTCTCGAACGGCTTCGCCGCCATGATGAAGGCATCCAGATCGCCATGCGCACCGCGCGTTGCAGCTTTCAGGCGCTTGACGCGGCTCTGCTCGATCTCTGCTACAGGCGCTGCCGGCTCGGCGATGGTCATGATGATGGTCCCTTTATCCCTATATTCAGACTGCCTGATAAAAATCTTTACTCCAACAGTCAAATTTATTTTCGCACTATCGACACGCCTTGGAAAGAGCATGGGGCCGCCATCTCCCTGGCAGGACAGCCTACTCTAAGCTTCCTTGACCCTTCGTCTCAACACCTGACGGCGCGGCCTGAAACGAAGAGAAACCTCAAATCGCACTTCCGGACAATCATATTGCAATTAGCTCTTTACAACTAACATGTCAGCATGCCATCAATTCGTAGTCACCTTGGAGGAGCATCTTAATTGACCCAGAAATTCGGCCTTTCGGCAGCCCTGACAACCCCTTTCAAAACGGACGGAACGGTCGATATCGATGCCATGATCGCCCATGCCCGCCGCTGCCTGTCCAATGGCTGCGACAGCGTGACGCTTTTCGGTACGACAGGCGAAGGATGCTCGGTCGGCAGCCGCGAGCGGCAGGTCATTCTCTCCCGCTTCATCGAGGCGGGTGTTGCGCCTGCCCGTCTGGTCACCGGCGTTCTGATGGATTCCATCGAGGACGCGGCCGACCAGTCGGCGGAAGCGCTGAAAGCCGGTGCCCGCAATATTCTGCTCGCGCCCCCCTCCTATTTCAAAAATGTCAGCGATGACGGCCTGTTTGCCTGGTTCTCGGCGGTGTTCGAAAAAATCGGTAAGGATGCACGCGACATTCTCGTCTACAATATTCCTTCCGTAACCATGGTCACCTTGTCCGTGGAACTGGTCGGAAGGTTGAAAAAGGCATTTCCCGGCGTCGTCACGGGCGTGAAGGATTCCTCGGGCAACTGGAGCCACACCGAGCGCCTGCTGAAAGAGCACGGCGATCTCGCCATCCTGATCGGCGATGAGCGCGACTTGGCCAAGGGTGTTCGCCTCGGCGGTCAAGGCGCCATCTCCGGCGTCGCCAATTTCCTGACCCAGGAAGTGCGCGCCATGGCCGTCGACGGCAAGGATGACAAGCGCGTCGAGGATCTTGTTGTGGAACTTCTGAAATTCCCGGTTACACCAGCCGTCAAGGTGCTGGTATCACACACGACAGGGGAAAATATCTGGTCGGATGTGCGTGCACCGCTGGTGGCGATTTCACCTGAGGATCGGCGGCAGATCGAAGGCGCTTTCGACGCGCTGTTTCGCAAACAGGCCGCCTGAACGGAGCTGAAAGGTTGAGCATGGACGATACCGGCGAACAGACATTGCGGGAACGGGCGTATGAGAGCTTTACGCATCACCTTCTCTCGCGTGATGTTCGCCCGGGGCAATTCATCTCGCAGCGCCGCCTTGTGGAACTGACGGGTCTGCCGCTCGGCGCAATCCGGGAGGCAATTCCGCGGCTGGAGGCGGAAGGTCTGATCAAGACCGTGCCGCAGCGGGGATTACAGGTTGCCCATATCGACATCAACCTCATCCGCGAAGCATTCCAGTTCCGAATCTTCCTCGAAAAGGAGGCCGTGGCGCTGTTTACCCGTTCTGCCTCAGACGCAGCTATTGCGAAACTGTTGAAACAGCACCGCGATATCGCCGAAGCGGCCGAAAATGGCGGGGAATCGCCGGAACTTGAGCAGCACGCGCAGCAGGTGGACTGGGGCATGCACGATGCCTTCATCGATGCGCTCGGCAATTCGATCATCTCGAATGCCTACCGGGTCAATTCCATCAAGATGCGCCTCATCAATCAGGAGCGCTTTCGCATCGCCGGCCATGTGAAGTCGGTCATGAAGGAACATCTCGCCATTCTCGAAGCCATCGAGAGGCGATCCGTGGAAGACGCCGTGGAACGGCTGACCGCCCATATCCGCAACGCAAGGGACAGGGCGCTGGCGGTTTAGGGCAAATCCGGCGGGACAAAGAGGGTCTGCGCCGGCCTTGCAGGGAATAAGCAACAAGCCGGGGTGAGGAGAATTTCCGGCTAACTGGAGGAGAACAGACATGACGCATTCATTGCTCAACCCCACGCGCCGCGCCTTTCTGGCAGGCACGGCGGCGCTTGGCGGCAGCGCGGTGCTCGGCATTCGCCCGGCATCGGCGGCGGTGAACTGGAAGAAACACGCGGGCACTACCCTTGAAGTCAATCTCGTCAAAAGCCCGCGCAGCGAAACGCTGATCAAATATCTCGGCGAGTTCGAAGAGCTGACCGGCATCAAGGTCAATGCCGAAGCGACACCGGAACAGCAGCAGCGCCAGAAGGTGGTTATCGAACTCTCCTCCGGCAAGCCGAGCTTCGACGTGGTGCATCTGAGCTACCATGTGCAGAAGCGCCAGTTCGAAAAGGGCAAGTGGCTGGCTGATATCAGCGGCTTCCTGAAAGACCCGTCACTCACCGATCCGTCGCTTACCGAAAAGGACTTTGCCGAGGCCGGCATGCTGTTTGCCAAGGATAGCGACGGCGTGCTGCGCTCGCTGCCCTTCTCGGTGGATTACTGGATCGTCTACTGGAACAAGGAGCTCTTCGAAGCCAAGGGCCTGAAATACCCTGAAACTTTCGAGGAGCTTGTAACGGCCGCGGAAAAGATCACCGATCCCGCAACCAACACCTATGGTTTCGTGGCGCGTGGCCTCAAGAACGCCAATACACCGGTCTGGACCTCGCTGATGCTCGGCTACGGCGCAAAGCCGATCGTCGACGGCAAGGTCAACACCGAGTCCAAGGAGGCGGTTGAAGCGGCCAAGCTCTATCAGCGCCTGATGACCAAAGCCGCGCCTCCAGGCGTCTCCGGCTTCAACTGGGCGGAAGCGCAGTCGGCCTTCCTGCAGGGCAAGATCGGCATGTGGTTCGATGGCGTCGGTTTTGCCCCGCCGATCGAGAACCCGGAAAAATCCCGTGTCGTCGGCAAGGTTGGTTATGGCGTCATGCCGAAGGGCCCGGCAGCGCAGGCCGCTGGCACATTCGGTGATGGCCTCGGTGTCGTCGAAGCCAGCAGCAAGAAGGAAGCCGCTTACCTCTTCTGCCAGTGGGCGATTTCGCATGAAATGGGCGCTCGCCTTTTGCAGGCAGGTGCAGGTGTCCCGTTCCGCCAGTCCATCCTCGAAGACCAGAAGGTGCGCGAGGGCGTCAAGATGCCGGCTGCCTGGCTGGATGCGGTCGTCGGTTCCGGCAAGGTCTCGCAGCTTGCCCTTCCCGTTATCATTCCGGTGACGGAGTTCCGCGACATCTACGGCGTCGGCCTCACCAACATGATCGGCGGCGCCGACCCGGCGGCGGAACTCAAGAAGGCAACGGAACAGTTCACACCCGTTCTGGCGCGTAGCGAGGGATAATGGCCTCCGTGAGCATCGAAAACACCAAGACAGGCGCCAGTCGCAAAGAAGGGAGCAGGCCGGCAAGGCTTGCTCCCAACTACTGGCCTTTCGTCATACCGGCACTGGTCGTCATTTCGGCTGTCATCGTTTTTCCATGGGTCTTCACCCTCTGGATGAGCGCGCATCGCTGGACGCTCGGGCAGGAGCAGAGCTTCATCGGGTTCGAGAACTACGTAAGGCTCGCAAGCGACGCCAGGTTCTGGGAATCGCTCTGGCACACGCTCGTTTATACCGTGCTGTCAGTTGTCGCTCCGCTCTTCCTCGGAACATTGGCGGCGCTGGTTTTCGATGCGCAGTTTCCGCTGCGCGGTTTTCTGCGCGGCGTTTTCGTCATGCCGATGATGGCGACCCCGGTCGCCATCGCGCTCGTCTGGACGATGATGTTCCATCCGCAGCTCGGCGTCCTGAACTATCTCCTGTCCTTCATCCACATCGGCCCGCTGGAATGGATCTACAATCAGTCAACGGTCATTCCGTCGCTGGTCCTTGTGGAAACCTGGCAATGGACGCCGCTCGTCATGCTGATCGTGCTCGGTGGGTTGGCGGCCGTTCCACGCGAACCCTATGAAAGTGCGGAAATCGACGGCGCCAATGCCTGGCAGAAGTTCCGTTATCTCACCATGCCGATGATCGCGCCGTTCCTGATGATCGCCGTCATCATCCGCTCCATCGATGCCGTCAAGAGCTTCGACATCATCTATGCGATGACCCAGGGCGGACCCGGCACGGCCTCCGAAACCATAAACATCTACCTCTACAATACGGCGTTTGCCTATTACGACATCGGTTACGGCTCGGCCATGGCCGTCGTCTTCTTCATCATCATCGTGGCGCTTTCCTTCGTGCTTCTGATGGTGCGCCAGCGCTCGCAATGGAACGAGATGGAGGAACACTGATGTCCGCAAAAATCCTGAAACGCAGAAATCTCGACCGGCTCGGCCTGTTCTTCGTGGCGCTGGTAATGATTTCGCCTGTTATCCTGTTCTTCATCTGGATGATCTCGCTGTCTCTGAAATATGAAATCGACAACGGCGCCTATCCGCCAATCCTGATACCCGAACGTTTCGCCTGGTCGAACTATGTGAAGGTGTTCGAAGAGAACAATTTCTTCCTCTATTTCTGGAATTCGGTCCTCGTGACAGGGGCGGCCACCATTCTGGCGCTCGTCATCGGCGTTCCCGCCGGTTACGGCATCGCGCGGCTGAAGGCGGAAAAGTCGGCGGTCGTCATCATGATCGCCCGCATGACACCCGGCCTTTCTTTCCTCATTCCGCTGTTCCTGCTGTTCCAATGGCTGAACCTCTTGGGCACGCTCTGGCCGCAGATCATCATCCATCTTGTCGTGACGGTGCCGATCGTCGTCTGGATCATGATCGGTTATTTCGAGACGACACCGAAGGAGCTGGAAGAGGCCGCAAGCATTGATGGCGCATCCTCCTGGCAGGTGTTTCGCCTCGTGGCGCTGCCGATCGCCAAGCCCGGCATCGTCGTCTCCTTCATTCTGGCGGTCATCTTCTCGTGGAACAACTTCGTCTTCGGCATCGTGCTGGCCAGCCGTGAAACCCGCACCCTGCCGGTCGCGGTCTACAACATGCTGTCCTTCGAACAGGTGAGCTGGGGTCCGCTGGCTGCAGCCGCGTTGATTGTGACGCTGCCGGTGCTGCTGCTCACCATGTTCGCACAGAAACAGATCGTGGCGGGCCTGACCGCCGGCGCCGTCAAGGGCGGCTGAACCATCAAACAAATAAATACGGGAACCTGCACATGGCACCGGTCAATATCCAAAACGTCCAGAAGCGCTTCGGCTCCGTCAACGTCATCCACGGCATCGATATCGACATCAAGGATGGCGAATTCGTGGTCCTGGTTGGCCCTTCCGGCTGCGGCAAATCCACCCTGCTGCGCATGATTGCAGGGCTGGAAGAGCTGAGCGATGGCGAAATCCATATCGGCCCGCGCGAGGTGAGCCACCTGCCCGCCCGCGACCGCGATATCGCCATGGTCTTCCAGAACTACGCGCTTTATCCACACATGACGGTCAAGGACAATATGGGCTTTGCGCTGAAACTGAAGAAGGTGAGCGCCGAGGAAACCAAGGCCAAGGTGGACCGGGCCGCCGCCATTCTGGGCCTGGAAAAACTGCTCGACCGTTATCCGCGCCAGCTCTCGGGCGGCCAGCGCCAGCGTGTCGCCATGGGCCGCGCGCTGGTGCGCGATCCGCAGGTCTTCCTGTTCGATGAACCGCTTTCCAATCTCGATGCCAAGCTGCGCGTGCAGATGCGCGGCGAGATCAAGGCCATGCACCAGCGCATCGGCACGACGACCATCTACGTCACACACGACCAGGTGGAAGCCATGACCATGGCCGACAAGATCGTGGTGCTGCATGACGGCGTGATCGAACAGATCGGCGCGCCGCTCGAACTTTACGACAATCCCGCCAACCTCTTCGTTGCCGGCTTCATCGGCTCACCCGCCATGAACTTCATTCGCGGCCGGGTCGAAGAAGGCGTCTTCCGCACTGCCAAGGGCCTTAGTCTGCCGTTGCCCGCCCATGCCGATATCGGCAAGCTCGGCGGCCGAGACCTGGTCTACGGCGTGCGGCCCGAACATATCCGCGCGGCCGAGACCGGCATCGAAGGCCGCGTCGAACTGGTCGAAGGCACCGGCTCGGAAATCTATGCCAAACTCGATTGCAAGGGTGACGACATCGCCTGCCTGTTCCGCGAGCGCCTCAATGTCCGCTTCGGCGATACGATCCACATTGCCATCGATCCGGCAACCGTGCATCTGTTCGACAAAGACAGCGGTAAACGCATCTGAGCGCAACGGGAGCAAAGAGAATGGCGAAAGAACAGGCCGGCAAGCATGTCCTCTGCGTGGGGGCAGCCGTGCTCGACACCCTGTTTCGCGTTCACGACATGCCAAAGGGTGAAGGCAAGGTCCTGCCCTATGAAATGCTGCAGATCGCCGAAGGCATGGCGTCCAGCGCTGCCTATGCCGTGCATCGCATGGGCGGCCGCGCCAGCCTGTGGGGAGCGGTGGGCGACGATGAGACCGGAAGCCGTATCCTGCGCGATCTCAGCGAAAGCGGCATCAACACGAGCGGTATGACGGTCGCGACCGGCGCACGCTCGGCCCTGTCAACGATCATCATCGATAACAGGGGAGAGCGGCTGATCGTGCCTTTCTACGATCACCGGCTGCACGAGAAGAAGCGGTCCTGCACGCCGCAAGACATCGCGCCTTTCGACGCCGTTCTGGTGGATGTGCGCTGGCCGGAACTGGCGCTTGATGTGCTCACGGTGGCGCGCACGCTTGGCAAACCCGCCATTCTCGATGGAGACGTTGCACCCGTCGAAATCCTTGAGAAGCTTGCGCCAGCCGCGAGCCATATCGTCTTTTCCGAACCCGCAGCTGCCCGGCTGACGGGGCTTGAAACGGTGAAAGACATGCTGCCGGTGCTGCATGCTCGCTACCCTGAGACCTTCATCGCTGTTACCGCCGGACCAGCCGGTTGCTGGTGGACCGAGCCCAATGATCCCACGGTGCATTTTCAGGAGACGATGTCCATCGAAGCAGTCGACACGCTGGCGGCGGGCGATATTTTCCACGGCACGTTTGCGCTCGCGATGGCTGAGCGCATGGAAAGCCGCGCCGCCATCCGCCTCTCCTCCGTTGCTGCCGCGCTCAAATGCACAGTCTTCGGCGGCCGGGCCGGCGCACCTACGCGCGAAGAGACGGAAGACGCAATGCGGCACTGGCTGGAGCGTGATGGCGAACCCGCGCTGCGCGCCTCCTGAGGGCATCCATTGCCCGCATAAAACTATTCCATTTTTGCGATGCCGTTTCCCGGCGAACTAGGCTAACGTCAAGTCAGAGCAAAGCTTTTCGCAAGATGCGCTCGCCTCGACCTCAGCCCGCATTCCGCAAAAGTGATCGCCCGATGCATCAGACGACCCGCCCGAGACTGCGCGATATCGGTTTCCGGCCCGGCCATTTCGAAACCGGCCGGCTCAACGCCATCACCGATGTCGAAGGGGTGGCCGTTGGCCATTCGACCGTCATCGAAGGAGACAAAATACGCACCGGCGCAACCGCGATCCTGCCGCATGACGGCAACCTGTTTCAGGACAAGGTGCCCGCCGCCTTCGCCGTTTATAACGGCTTCGGCAAATTTGCAGGCTCAACCCAGATTGAGGAATTGGGCGAACTCGAAACGCCAGTTATCCTCACCAATACGCTGGCAACCGGTCGTGCCATCGAGGCGATCAACCGCCATACGCTGGCGCAGCCGGGGAATGAAAAAGTCGTCTCGATCAATGCCGTCGTCGGCGAGACCAACGATTCCCGCCTGAACGACATCCGCGCCGGCCGCCCGACCGTCGAGGAAATCTCGTCCGCGTTGAAAAATGCGACCACCGGCCCCATCGCAGAGGGCGGGGTGGGCGCAGGAACCGGCACGGTCGCCTTCGGCATGAAGGGCGGCATCGGCACCGCCTCCCGCATCGTCACCATTGCCGGTGATGCTTACACCATCGGCGTTCTCGTACAATCCAACTATGGCGGCCATCTGCTGGTCTGCGGCAAACCCTATGTCAGCCCTGATCACCAGGACAAGGATGGCTCCATCGTCATCATTGTCGCCACCGACGCGCCGCTCTCTTCCCGCAATCTGAAGCGCTTGGCGGCCAGAAGCTTCGGCGGACTTGCCCGCACGGGTGCGGCACTCAGTAATGGCTCCGGTGATTATGCGCTGGCATTTTCCACCGATCAGCGCCTGCGCCGCACGCCTGCGCGCCGCAAGGCCGTTACGGACTACCCCGAGCTTTCCAACGACGCGATCTCGCCGCTCTTCGAAGCCACGATAGAGGCGACGGAGGAAGCGATCCTCAATTCGCTCTGCGCAGCAGAAACGACAACCGGCTTCAATGCCGGCACCGGCAAGGCCTCCACGGTCGAAGCCATTTCCATCGACACCCTCAAAACCCTTCTTTCAGCCTGACTTTTCCAGACGGAGTTTTCATGACTAGCCCATCCGGTCGCATCGTTTACGTCAACGGCGAGTTCCTGCCCGAAGCGGACGCCCGCCTTTCCATCTTCGACCGAGGATTCCTGTTTGGCGACGGCATCTACGAGGTCACCTCCGTTCTGGAAGGCAAATTGATCGACAGCGACCTGCATATGGCCCGGCTGGAACGCAGCGCCCGCGAGATCGATGTCGCCCTGCCGGTCACGACCGGCGAGATCGTCGAGGCCGAACGTCGCCTGATCGCCGACAACAATCTCGTCGAAGGCATGATCTATCTGCAGCTGACGCGTGGTGCGGAAGATCGCAACTTCCTGTTCTCTGCCGATCTGAAGCCGACGCTGGTCATGTTCACCCAGGCGAAGAAGCTGATCGGCACTCCGGTCGAAGAGGTCGGGATCGCCGTCAAGTCGGTTCCCGACCAGCGCTGGGAACGCCGCGACATCAAGACCGTCTGCCTGCTTCCGCAGGTCATGGCAAAGCGCATCGCGAAGGCCGAAGGCTGTGACGAGGCGTGGATGATCGAGAACGGTTTCGTCACTGAAGGCGCGTCCTCCACCGCCTATATCGTCACCGCCGATAAGAAGATCATCACCCGCGGCAACAGCAACAAGACCCTGCCCGGCTGCACCCGCCTCGCCGCCCTGCAACTGGCAAAGGAAGCAGGCTTCACGCTGGAGGAACGCCCCTTCACGCTGGAAGAGGCGCTGAATGCCGATGAAGCCTGCCTGACCAGCGCCTCCAACTTCGTGGTTTCGGTCACGAAGATCGACGGCAAGCCGGTAGGCAACGGAAAGCCTGGACCGATGGTAAGCCGCCTGCGCGCGCTCTACCTCGAAAACGCACGCCGCACGGCGATCTGATCGAACGCGTTTTGTTTATCACATTCCAGTCGGAGAACCGCGGCCGGAATGCTCTAGTCTTCGAGAACCGCCCAGATGCGCTCGACAACGGGCCGGCGGTTCTCCTTGGAGCGATAGAGCCTGATATCGACCGCGATATCGTAGGTCGGGTCTGCGGCCCGCACCAGAGCGCCGCTATCAAGCTCGTGCCGCATCAGGCTTTCCGGTACCCAGGCCACACCCCAGCCGGCCATCGCCATGGCCTTCAGCCCCACCGACATGCTGCCCTCATGCACCCGCTCGAATTGCGGCAGCCGCGCGCTCAGGAGATCGCGAAGCAAAGGCCCGAAGAAAGAGGCCTTTTCATAATCCAGATAAGCAAAGGGTTTTCGCGCATTTTCAACCAGCGCATGCAGCGGCGAGCCATCATTCGCAGGCGCGGATACCGGGATGATGTTCTCGGCGCCCAGCACGCGGAATTCGAAAAGCTGCGCATCGAGCAACATCGGCACTTCGGGATGGGCATAGGTCAGAAGGAAATCGCTTTGCCCGTCCACCAGTGAGTTGAGGTTTTCCTCCATGCTGCCGGAATCGGGCCGCAGAACCGAAAACAGCGGCCCGGCCTTCTCGTTCACCCGTTTCAGCCAATCCGGAAAGAAGGTGAAGGATAAAGTATGCAGCGCCGTCAGCCGCACCGTCCTGGCATCCGCCCCCTCCTCCTGAAGAAGCGTGCGCCGTGCGTGGTAAAGCTGTTTCAGCGTTTCCTGGGCGACAGGCACGAATTTCGCCCCCGCCTCTGTCAGCCGGGAAGGATAGGATGCCCGATCGACCAGCGTCGCGCCCACCCAGGCTTCCAGCTGCTTGATGCGCCGGCTGAAAGCCGATTGCGTCACATGCCGCTCATCCGCCGCCTTCGAAAAATTCAGCGTTCCGGCCAATGCCAGGAAATCCTCGAGCCATTTGACTTCCAAGGGTCTGTTCTCCCACAAAGATGCCATCCCGGCCTGCCGGGAACACGGCTCTTTATTAGGAGGAATAGGAGCTGATTGAAACCCGTTAGGAGGTTTCAGGCTGTTGAGGAAATAGCCCGAGCCCCATTCTCGTCATCCCTCGGCTTACACATCCTCTGGACAGGTCCGAGCATGTGGCGCGCGACGGGGTGGGTCTCAGTCGTTAGCGGCTCCGTGAATATTCAATCATCCGCGCCCGGCTGCAAACCAGCTCGATCCGGTCGTCCCCCAGACGATTGAGGCAGACACGCTTCGTCCATGGCCCATCAATCAGCGTGAAGAGGAAACGACCATTGCCGAGCGCCTTCAAGGGCATGCTGCGGCGGACGGGGCCGATGCCCATCGTCAGTGAGGAGCCGTTGATCGAAAATTCAGCGCCCTCATCCGAACGCCACGACCCCGACAGATCATCCGGCACCGTATGCTCCCCGACCGGTAGGAAACGGCGCGTCGCGTGGCCGGCCTCGCCGACGATTGCATCGCCCTCAAGCCTCAGACGCATGGGCGACGATGCGGAGCGGGAAGAAACCCAGCCATCGACATCTTCATAGAGCGTGTCATCGCCATCGATGAAGGTGGATGTGCTGCCCTTGATCTCCAGCCACCACGGACCGCTTTCGGTGACATAGAGGCCTTCCGGCAGGTTGGCGGCCGGCTTGGGCAAAGGCAGGCCGGTCAAAGCCGCCATGCTTTCAAGCGCGATCTTGAAACCGTTGGTATCTTCGCGATTGGACACCACGACGAATCCCGTGCCGTTTTCGGGATCGAGCAGGAAGTAAGTTTTGTAGCCGGGATGAGAACCGCCGTGGCCGACAAACCGGCGGCCGCCCAAATGCGACCAGCGCAGACCGAGGCCATATTCGCTCATCCGCCCGTCGGCGAGCGGCCGCTCAGCCGAAAGCCTGTCGAGAACACCCGCAAAGCTGCCCTCGCCCCGCATCAGCCCCTGCAGCCAGCGAGCCAGCGCGTCGGCACTGCCTGCAAGGCTGCCGGATGCGGAGATATGCAGTCCGGCAGCAGAAAGCTGCCAGTTCTCTTCAGACTTCCAGTAACCCGGCACCAGGCCGTTGACCGGATCGTTCCAGACGTCAGGCGCTTTCAGAAACACGTCGAACGGCGCGGCAATCTGCGTCTGCACGAAATCGTCGAAACGGAAACCCCGGCGCTCCAGCGCCGCTTCCACCAGACGGTAACCGGTATTGGAATAGGACACCTCGCTGCCGGCATCGAAATTCAGCCGGGTCAGCCGGGACAGGTATTCGAGAAGCGGTCCGGCCTTCGTTTCGGTATAGACGGAAAGCCCAAGCAAGGAGAGACACTCGCGCGTATCCGGCAGGCCGCCGCTCATGTCCAGCGCCTGCCCGACCGTGACATCGCGCAGCGGCGATTGCAGCTCCGGCAGATGTTTGCCGAGCGGATCGTCGAGCCCGATCAGATCTGCATTGGCCAGCACCATGGCGCAGAAAACGTGTTTCGTGACGGAGGCATACCGCACCACGCTCTGCGGCGTGAAGGGCGCAGAGGTCGAGAGGCTCTCGACACCGCCGGCATGGGTAAAACGGATACCATCGAGATCAAAACCGATGACCGCCCCGCCCGGCTCGTTGCCTGTCCACTGCGAGACGAAGGTCTCTGAAAGGGCTGACGCGGCGTTCCAGTCGAGTTGCTGTGGCATGGTTTGGTCTCTTATCTCGTCGTCTTTACAGAAAAGCCTCGGCACCGCCGCTTGTTTCTTCTCCCCGCCGGGGAGAAGGTGGCCCGAAGGGCTGGATGAGGGGGGGCGACGCCAGCGATATTCGGAGAGCTGGCCCCCTCATCCCGCTGCCGCGGACTTCTCCCCGGCGGGGAGAAGAAGCGAGCGGCACCCGCTCGATCCATGGTCGCGTGGACTCAGGCCGGCTCTTCCAGCCGGATGCTCAGGCTACGCAGCTCTTCCGTATGCGGATGTTTCGTACGTCCCTCGCGCAGATCACCCGCGCTCAGCTGCTCCACCATCTCCCCATTCAACATCACGCCCACCTGCGGGCAAAGATGCGCAATGACTGCCAGATTGTGGCTGACGAGAATATAGGTAAGGTTGCGCGCTGCGCGCAGGTCCTGCAACAGGTTCAGGATTTCCGCCTGCACCGACACATCGAGCGCTGAAGTCGGCTCATCAAGCAGCAGCACCTGCGGATCGGCGATCAAGGCGCGGGCAATCGCCACGCGCTGGCGCTGGCCGCCGGAAAGCTGGTGCGGGAACCGGAAACGCACCGCCTGCGGCAGGGCGACGTCCGACAAAGCCTGCTGGATGCGCTTTTCGATATTGTCCATGCCGTGCACCAGCGGCAGTTCGCTGAGGATACGGTCGATGGTCTGGCGCGGATGCAGCGACCCGTAGGGGTCCTGAAACACCATCTGCACCTGCCGGAAGAATTCCGGTGTGCGACGCAGGGGGGCATCCTTGCCGGCAAAGGCGATACGCCCTTCCCAGCTTTCATTGAGGCCGGCCATGGCGCGCAGGATGGTGGACTTGCCCGAGCCGCTTTCACCGACGATGCCGAAGCTGCCGCCCTTTTCCACCGAAAAGGAGACGCCCTTCACCACTTCGCGGTCGCCGAACTTGATACGGAGATTATCGACGTCGATCATTGGCTGGACCACGCTGCATCACGGTTGAGAACGGGAAGACGCTCGCGCGGATGCGTCAGCGAGGGAATGCAGTTCAAAAGTCCCTGCGTATAAGGATGCTGGGCTTTCAGAAGCTCGGAAGCCTTCAGCTCCTCCATCACCCGGCCGGAATACATCACCGCAACACGATCGCAGAAATGAGAAACGAGCGGCAGGTCATGGCTGATGAGGATAAGACCCATGCCCCGCTCCGACACCAGCTCCTCAATCAGCCGCAGGATTTCCGCCTGCACCGTGGCGTCGAGCGCGCTGGTCGGTTCGTCGGCAATCAGCAGCTCCGGATCGGGGGCAAGCATCATGGCGATCATCACGCGCTGGCCCATACCGCCTGAAACCTCATGCGCATAGGACGAGGCGACCTGACGCGGATTGCGGATTTTCACCTGATCGAGCAGCGCGATTGCCGCTTCCATGGCGGCTCGCTTGCTGCCGCCCTTGTGGGTGCGCCATGCTTCGGCTACCTGCGCACCAATAGTCTTCACCGGGTTCAGCGAATATTTCGGGTCCTGCAGGATGAAGCCGGCCCGCTTGCCGCGGATCTGGCGCATCTGCCTTTCGCTGGCGGACAGCACGTCGATGCCATCGAAGGCGAGCTTGTCGGCGCGGATATCGGCATTGGAGGGCAGGAGCTTCATCAGCGCCCGCGCCGTCAGGCTCTTGCCGGAACCGGATTCGCCGACGATGCCGAGTTTTTCGGTTCCGAGTTTCATGGAGACACCACGCACCGCCTCGAAACGGCTGGTGCGGGTCTGGAAGGCGATCTTCAGATTTTCGATTTCGACCAGCATGGCTCAATGTCCCTTCGGGTCGAGAACGTCGCGCAGGCCATCGCCGAGGAAGTTGAAGGCGAGCGAAACGAGGAAGATGGCGATACCGGGAATGGTGGCGACCCACCATTGTTCGAAGATGAAGCGCTTGGCTGTCGCAATCATCGCGCCCCATTCCGGCGAAGGCGGCTGCGCGCCCATGCCGAGGAAGCCGAGGCTGGCGGCGGTGATGATGATGGAGCTCATGTCGAGCGTGATGCGAACGATAAGGCTCGGCACGCAGAGCGGCGCGATATGCCGGGCGATGATGCGCCAGGCGGAAGCACCCGTCAGGCGATAGGCCGCGACGAAGTCGCTGCCGCGAACCGTCATGGTTTCAGCGCGCGCCAGACGCGCATAAGGCGGCCAGGCGGTGAGCGCGATGGCGAGAATGGCGCTTTCGACGCCCGGTTTCAGCGCCGCGACAAAGGCCAGCGCAAGGATGAGCCGCGGAAACGCTAGAAACACGTCCGTCACGCGCATCAGCACCGTATCGACGATGCCGCCGAAATAACCGGCGATGCAGCCGATGGCGAGACCGATGGGGGCGACGAGAACGACGACGGCAATGACCATGCCAAGCGTGACGCGACCACCGTAGAGAATACGCGAGAGAATGTCGCGACCAAGCTCATCCGTGCCGAACCAGTGCTCGGCGCTCGGGAACGCCAGGCGGTTGCCGAGGTTCTGCGTCGCCGGATCGTAGGGAGCGAGCAGCGGCGCCAGCAGCGACAGCGCGATGAAGAGGACGATGATCGTTAGACCGACCACCGCCAGCGGATTGGACTTGAGGTTGAGCCAGATGCGATACCGGTTGCCCCAGGCAGCCTGTGTTCGCGAATGCGGCGTTTCATCCAGCGCCCAGTTTCTGAAATTAGCTAACATCATCGAACGCGAGGATCCATAACTCTGTAAAGCACGTCTGCGAGCAGGTTGAGGGCGACATAGATGAAGCCGATCAACAGGGTGGCTCCGACGACGGGGTTCATGTCCGCGTTCATGAGCGAGACGGTGAGATATTGACCAAGGCCCGGCCAGCTGAAGACGGTTTCCGTCACCACGGCGCCTTCGAGAAGGCCGGCATAGGTGAGCGCGAGAACCGTGACGAGCTGCACGGCGACCGTCGGGAAGGCGTGTCCCCAGATCACGGTCATGGCAGAAAGCCCCTTGGCGCGGGCGGTGATGACATATTCGCCCTTCAGCGCGTCGATCATGAAGGCGCGCGTCATGCGGGTGATATAGGCCATGCTGAAATAGGCGAGAATGCAGACGGGCTGCACCATATGGGCGATGGCGTCGTAAAAGGCGTCCCAGTCGCCCGCAAGCAGCGTGTCGACGGTCATCAGGCCGGTAACCTGCGTGATCATGCCGTCATAGATGATGTCCTGACGCCCCGGCCCCGGTGCGACGCCAAGCGTGGCGTAAAAGACGAGCAGCGAAATCAGCGCCAGCATGAAAACAGGCACCGAGTGGCCGGCAAGGCAGACGACGCGGATGACCTGATCCGTCAGCTTGCCCTGCTTGACGGCGGCCCAGACACCAAGCGGAATGCCGATCAGCGCGGCAAGAATGAGCGCTGCGGTGGCAAGTTCGAAGGTGGCGGGGAAAACGCGCTTGATATCGATCCAGACCGGATTGCGGGTCAGGATCGAATTGCCGAAATCGCCATGCAGAACCTGCGTGACATAATGGAAAAACTGCACGACCAGCGGCTGGTCGAGACCCATTTCGGCCCGGACCCGCACGATGACGTCTTCGGGCGCATTGTCGCCGACCGCCGCGATGACGGGATCGACGGGCATGACGCGCCCGATCATGAAGGTGATGATCATCAAACCGAACAGCGTCAGGAGGACGCTGCTCAGTATCGACGATATGCTTTTAACGCGCTTGTTCAATGTCACGCTTTCTTCGCATCGTGGTAGGAATTGCCCTCAGAGAGAACGCCGAGTTCGAAACCGGAAACGCCCTTGCGGAAGGCTGCCGTCTTGGTGGTCTGGAACATGAACACGAAGGGGCTGTTTTCCATGTGTTCGCGCTGCAGGGCTTCATAAAGCTCCACGCGCTTTGCAGGATCCTTCTCGTCACGCGCGGCTTCCGCCTTGGCGGCAAAGTCGTCGTTCTTGAAGCGCGAACGCCACAGGAAGGGCTTCGACTTGGCGTCGTCGCCATTGTCCTTGTTGATGTTGAAGACATCGGCGTTGGAATGCGGATCGAAATAATCCGTGCCCCAGGCCGACAGCGCCATCTGGTGTTCGCGGGCGCGCATCTTGGTCAGAACCTGGCGGTTCTCGGCCGATTGCAGGCGTACCTTGATGCCGATATCGGCAAGGTTTGCCTGGATGGCCTGCGCCAGATCCGGATAAGGCTGGGCGGAATAATGGTCCATGCTGATTTCGAAACCATCGGCAAGGCCGGCTTCGGCCATCAGTGCCTTGGCCTTTTCGACATCGCGCTGGAACGGAATGTCGTTGACGGCGCCGGGGAAGCCCTTCGGCTCGAAGCTCTGGTGGATTTCGTGCGTCAGCGGCACGATGTTTTCCTGCATGCCCTTGTAGTCCAGCGCCCACTTGATCGCTTGCCAGACCTGCGGCTTCGCAAGGTTCTCATTGCCCTGGTTGAGCGAGATCAGCACCAGCGAAGCGATGGACTTGCGCTCCAGCTCGATATTGGCGTCGTCCTTGACGGTACGCAGCTGCTCCGAGGTCAGGTCACGGGCAATGTCGATATCGCCCTTCTGCAGCATCAGCAGCTGGGAAGACGGATCGGTGACGTGGCGCAGGATGATACGCTTGATGTTGCCCTTGTAGGGACCGTTCGGGTTGACGTTGAGCGCGACGCTTTCGCTTGGTTTCCAGGCCTGCAGCACGAAATCGCCGGAACCGGCGCTGTTCTTCTGCAGCCAGCCATTGCCGAGGTCTTCACCGGAAGCATTGGCAAGAACCACCTTCTTTTCGACGATCGCGCCAATATTGGCCGAGAGGCAATAAAGCAGGAAGGAGATGGCGGTCGGCCTCGCCGTCGTCAGCTTCACCGTCTTCTCGTCGGCGGCAACAATGGTCGTCTCGACATTGTCAGGCGCAAAGCCGAACTGGCTTATGATGAAGGCCGGGCTCTTGTTCATCTTGATGGCGCGCTGCAGCGAGAAGGCAACGTCTTCCGCCGTGACCTTGGCGCCGCTCGAGAAGGTCGCGTCGTCGCCGATGGTGAAGGTGAAGACCTTGCTGTCCGCATCGGCTTCCCACGACTTGGCGATGACGGGATCGACCTTGGTGGAATCCTCGCGGTTGGCGCGCACCAGCTTCTGATACATGTTGGAGATGATTTCACCGCCGACAGCCTCGAAACCTTCATGTGGGTCAAGGCTCGTCATGTTGTCCAGCTGCTGCGCAACGACCAGAATATCCTTCGGCGTGGCGGCGAAGGCCGGGATGCGCGCATAGGACAGGAACGGAACGGCGGCGCCGGCAATCAACAGGTTGCGTCTTGAAATCATCGAAAATCCCCTTTCGGACCTTATTTTTCGGAAAATGGTGGGTTTGCCCCAATCCAGTCGTTTTTTTTATGTTTTCCCGCGATTACCACGAGCAAACGAGGCCCGACCAATTCCAAATTTGGCAGAGCCTATGCACGGATTGCATTTGCTCCCGCCTTGACCTTTCCTCTACCAATTCCGAAAACTTGTCCGCAGGCGCGTCCGCGCAATCCCATTTCCGAAGGTGAGACCATGACTGATCAAAAAACCGTACCCGTCTTCGACGGCCACAATGATGTGCTTTTGCGGTTATGGCGATCGGGCAACGCTTCTCCCGAAACACTTCTGATCGAAGGCGATACCGTCGGCCATATCGATCTGCCTCGTGCAAAAAAAGGCGGCCTCGCCGGTGGCCTCTGCGCCGTCTATGTACCTTCGCCCAGCATGGATAAGGACGCCAACGGCGACTACCCGACGCCCACCGAGGCGGATGCGCTGAAGGCGACGCTTGCCATGGCGGGCCTTTTGTTCCGGGCCGAGAAGCAGTCAAAGGGCGCGCTGAAGGTCTGCCGCACGGCCGCCGATATCCGCAAGGCCATGGCCGAGGGCGCCTTCGCCTCCGTCTTCCATATCGAAGGCGCAGAAGCGATCGGTGCTGATCTCGATGCCCTCCACGTTCTTCACGAGGCGGGCCTGCGCACACTCGGACCGGTCTGGAGCCGCCCGAACATCTTCGCCTACGGCGTTCCCTTCCGTTTCCCCTCAACACCGGATATCGGCCCGGGCCTGACGGATGCCGGCAAGCGGCTGATAAAGACCTGCAACGAACTGAAGATCTTGGTCGACCTGTCGCATATGAACGAACAGGGTTTCTGGGACATCGCCAGGATATCGGATGCACCGCTGGTGGCATCACACTCCAACGCTTACGCAATCTGTAACCACAGCCGCAACTTGACGGATCGTCAGCTGGACGCCATCCGCGATACGGGTGGCCTCGCTGGCATCAACTTTGGTGTCTTGTTCCTGCGTCAGGACGGCGTGAAGAACCCGGATACCGATCTCAACGAACTCGTTCGCCATGTGGACTACATCGTGAACCGCATCGGCATCGATCACGTGGCGCTCGGTTCGGATTTCGACGGCACCACCATACCCGCCGCCATGAAGGATGCGGCCGATCTGCAATTGCTGGTCGAAGCGATGCGCAAGAGCGGTTATGACGACGTGGCGCTTGCCAAAATCTGCCACGGCAACTGGATTCGGGTGCTGGAAAAGACCTGGGGCGCGTGAGCCAAAAATAAAGTTTCATCCCCGGCGCAAAGCGCCGGAGACAGAAAGCGGCGGGCCTTCAGGCCTTTGCCGCTTTTTTCCTGCCGGTCGCACGGAAGGTCAGAAGCCCGGCCACCAGCCCGATCATGGCCCATTTCATCGGCAGCACGTCCGCCGTCTCGCTGCGGATCGGCAGCACGGTTACGGTTCCCGGCTGCGATTCATAACCCATCTGGCCCTTTGCCTTAGCCTCGGCAATCTGCTGCGGCGAAACGACCCATTCGGCACCGCGCATCTTGTCCACCGCCATGTATCCGGCGCCCGCCACGAGCGCGACGACGAGTGAAACGACTATTCTTGTGGGCGTGTTCATTGGTATCTCCTTCAATCCAAAGGAGCGTGTAGTTGCATCAAATGCCGCCACCAAGCAACCGGCGCGATCAATTTCGTCGCGTTTTCATCAAACTCGGAAATCGCACATTTCGTGGTTGCATTCATCGGAATATAATTGGCAAAATCATCCGGAAACCTGTCCAAACTTCACATCGACACGTCACGCATTTCTGCTAAGCAAATTTCCGCAACTGAAACGAATTAGCGACACAATCCTGTGGTTCGCCAACCGACGGGACGGCGCTGGAAAAGATAAATGGCAGACAAGAGCGAAATTACAGAGACCGATATTGCCGACTCCGCGGTTGAAAGCTTTTTTGCCAGGAACCGTGCCTACCTGACGGCCGCGGCCATAACGCTCATCTTCGTGATGATGACGTTTGCAATTTATCGTCTCACCTCGGAAGTAAGATACGACGATGTGATTGCGGCCCTTCTCGACACGTCTTTTTCCTCGGTTCTTCTTGCTATCGTCTTTACCGCGCTGAGCTTCCTGTCACTGATTTTTTATGATGCCAATGCCATCGAATATGTCGGCAAGAAAGTGCGGTTTCCGTCAATGGCGGTCACGGCCTTCGCGGCCTATGCCATCGGCAACACCGCTGGCTTCGGGCCGCTGAGCGGCGGCGCCATCCGCTTCCGCGCCTATTCCCGGCTGGGGCTTTCCCCGGGAGACATCGCACGGGTCATCGCCTTCGTCACGCTGTCGTTCGGCCTTGGGCTTTTGTCGGTGAGCGCGCTTTCAACCTTCATCGTCGCGCCCCGCATCGCCGCAATCATCGGTTTCGACCCGCTCGTGCTGAGAGGCGCGGCGCTCGCCGTCATCGCCATTCTCGTGGCCACGGCCTATATCGGGCGCAATGGCAGGGCGATACGCCTCGGCAAATGGCGGCTGCGCCTTCCAGACAGCCGTACGTCTTCGCGGCAGTTCCTGGTGTCTGCATTCGACATCGCCGCTTCGGCTTCCGTTCTTTACGTGCTCTTGCCGGAAACGCATCTCGGCTGGCCGACCTTCTTCGCGATCTATGCCACGGCCGTGGGGCTTGGCGTTCTCAGCCACGTGCCCGCCGGCCTCGGGGTCTTCGAAACCGTGATGGTTGCCGGTCTCGGCAATGCGATCAGCGTTGATCAGCTGCTCGGAAGCCTCGTTCTCTATCGCGTCATTTACCACGTGCTGCCGCTGGTGGTCGCCATTCTGGTGATGATCGTTTCGGAAATGAAGCAGTTTGCGGCAAAGCCCGTTGTATCCGATATCAGCCAGCTTGCCGTGCGGCTGGCGCCACCGCTGCTCTCCACATTCGCGATCATTCTCGGCACCATGCTGATTTTCTCGAGCGTGACACCGACGCCGGGCAGCAACCTGGATTTCCTCTCGAACTTCGTCCCGTTGCCTATCATCGAGGCCGCTCACTTTCTGACCAGCATTCTCGGCCTTGGCCTCGTCGTCGCCTCCCGCGGCTTGGGGCAGAGACTGGATGGCGCATGGTGGATCGCCCTCGTTGCGGCATCTCTGGCGCTCATTCTCTCGCTTCTCAAGGCGATCGCGGTTTTCGAAGCGATCTTTCTCGGCTTGTTCATCGTCGCGCTCGCCGCCAACATGCGCAGCTTCAACCGTCACGCTTCTCTGGTCAAACAGGCGCTCGGGCCAAGCTGGCTCGCGGCCATGGCCGTCATCGTCGCCGGCGCGGCCACCATCCTTCTCTTCGTCTATCGCGATACCGATTACAGCCATACGCTCTGGTGGCAGTTCGAATTCTCCGAGGAAGCGCCACGCGGACTGCGCGCCCTTTTAGGCCTCGTGCTTGCCTCCTCCACCATCGCCATCTTCAGCCTCATGAGGCCGGTAGCCTTCCGCCCGGATGCCATCAAGGCCGAAGATATCGCAAGTGCTACAGACATTGTCATGAAGCAGGATGCGGCCGATGCCAATCTGGTGCGCATGGGCGACAAGCACGTGATGTTTTCCGAAAGCGGCAATGCCTTCATCATGTACGGCATTCAGGGCCGCTCATGGATCGCGTTTGCCGATCCGGTCGGCGATGAAGATGATTTCCCTGACCTCGTGTGGCAATTCGTCGAAGGAGCCCGTGCCGCTGGCGCACGTGCCGCCTTCTATCAGATTTCGCCCTTCCTGCTGTCCCATTGCGCCGATGCGGGTCTGCGCGCCTTCAAGCTGGGCGAACTGGCCCTGGTCGATCTCACCGCATTCGAACTCAAAGGTGGCAAGCTTGCCAATCTTCGCCAGTCGCTGAGCCGCGGCGCGCGCGACGGGCTGACCTTCGAGGTCATCGAAAAGACCCAGGTGCAGGATGTTCTGGAAGAGCTGAAACAGGTTTCCGACGGCTGGCTCGCCCACCATAACACCCGCGAAAAACGCTTTTCGCTCGGTGCTTTCGAGCCGGACTACATTCTGTCGCAACCCGTTGCCGTGCTGCGCAAGGATGGAAAGATCACCGCCTTCGCCAATCTGATGGTGACGGATACGAAAAAGGAAGCCACCGTCGATCTCATGCGCTTTTCCCCGGATGCGCCGCGCGGCTCGATGGACTTTCTCTTCGTCAGCATCATGCAATATCTGCGCGAGGCCGGTTACGAGAGCTTCAATCTCGGCATGGCGCCCATGTCCGGCATGTCTAAACGCGACGCGGCGCCCGTCTGGGACCGGATCGGCAGCACACTGTTCGAACACGGTGAACGATTCTACAACTTCAAGGGGCTTCGCGCCTTCAAGGCCAAGTTCCACCCGAAATGGGAACCGCGTTACCTCGCCGTACAGAACGGTGCAGATGCCGCTCTGGCGCTGATGGATGCGACGGTTCTGATCAGCGGCGGTGTCAGAGGAGTGATCGGAAAATGAGAAGATTCAGCATGCTCAAAGCAGTTCTGGCCGCCTCCGCCCTGTTTGCATCCCCCTTGTTCGTTTCTGGCGCCGTTTTTGCTGAGGACAAGCCCGCATACGAAACCGGCATGATCCCCACCGGGCACATCATGGTGCCTGATGGCGACATCCTCGCCAGCGTCTTCCTGATTTCCGATGCGGACGGATGGTCGGCGGCCGATGAGACCCGCGCCAAGGCGCTGGTGGAAAAGGGCGCCGCCGTGGTCGGCATCGACTTCAAGGAATATCTGAAGGCGCTCGAGGCCGACGATGACGAGTGCATCTATATGATCTCGGACATCGAGTCACTCTCGCAGCAGATCCAGCGCACCGCCGGCACCAGCAGCTATCGCCAGCCCATCCTTTCCGGCATCGGCAAGGGCGGAACGCTGGCGCTGGCGATGATTGCGCAGAGCCCTGTCTCCACCGTGCGGGAGGCCATCGCCGTGGACCCCAAGGCCGGCCTGCCTCTCGAGAAGATCCTCTGTACCCCCGCCACCAAAGATAAAGTGGATGGCGAAACCGTTTATGGTCTGACCGACGGTCCCCTTCCTGCCCCCGTCAGCGTGCTGTTCACCTCTGCTGCGGATCAGAAGGGCCGCGACCACGTCAACGCGCTCGTGAAGCTGCATCCCGATATCGACGTGACGGATGTGGATGACAAGGCGGACGAGGTTCTGACCCAGACCCTCTCCGACCAGGTCGACGCCGCAGGCGACACCGACAGTCCGCTCGGCCTGCCGATCAAGGTTCTGGAAACCAGCCCTGTCATGGACACCATGGCGGTGATCTATTCCGGCGACGGCGGCTGGCGCGATCTTGACGAAGAAGTGGGCGGCGCCTTCCAGAAGGAAGGCATACCCGTCATCGGCGTCGATTCACTCCGCTATTTCTGGAAGGAAAAGAAACCACAGGAGGTCGCAAGCGATCTCGGCCGCATCATCGATACCTATCGCAAGGAATGGAAAGTCCGCAATGTGGTGTTGATCGGCTATTCCTTCGGTGCCGATATTATCCCCGCCACCTATAATCTGCTGCCCGACCGCGACAAATCGCATGTCGTGCAGCTGACCCTGATGGGTCTTTCCACCGAAGTGGATTTCGAAATTTCCGTCGAAGGCTGGCTTGGCGTGGCCGGCGAAGGCAAGGGCGGCAAAACGGTCGATGACATCGCGAAGATCGATCCGAAGCTGGTGCAATGCATATATGGCACGGAAGAAGAAGACGAAGACCCCTGCCCCGGCCTGAAAGCCAAGGGCGTGGAGGCGGTCGGCATCGAGGGCGGCCACCACTTTGACGAGGATTATGAAGGGTTGGCCAAGCGTATCGTGACGTCGCTGAAGACCCGGCTGTCGAAATAACGGCGTCTCACTCACCACCTTGACCCGGGCTACGACAGGAGCCCTCGACAATCCTTGGCGGCGAATGGACCGCCGACGCTTTTCCGCATCGCGCTTGCGGAATCGCCTAAACTATTATTCAAAAGAACCGGACTGCAGTGGATGTTGATCTATTTCTGCAACCCTGCTGCTGTTGATCGCAAACCATCGATTTATATATCCGGACCGGTTCAGGGAGCCGCCGCATGCTTTCCTCAAAACGAAAAACAAAAACGCCGGTCCTGGTGGAACGCATCGACCACTTTGTCGCACAGGTCAAAGAGGCGATGAAAAACGACGACGCCTCGCGCAACAGAAAGATCCGCGATCTGTGGGACGCCGAGGTCCGCTACCATTTCGACAATGGGCGCACCGAAAAGACTCTCGAACTTTACATCATGAAGTACCGTAACGCCTTGAAGGCCGAATTCGGTCCCAAGAGCACGCCGCTTGCCATTTGCAACATGAAAAAACTGCGCGAGCGGCTGAAAACCTACATCGAACGTGCCAACTATCCGAAAACGGGCGTAGCAACCTCGATCGTCGAGAAAATCGAACGCGCGGAATTTAATACAGCCGGCCGCAAACCCACCGTTCTTCTGCGCATCGCGGATTTCATTTCTGCGATGAACGGCATGGGCACGAAAGAAGAGATGCAGACCCTGTGGAATGCTGAAATCAGCACCATGAAGGGCAGAGCCCAGACAACGATCATCTCCTACATCACCAAATATCGCAACGCCATCCGCGAGGCGTTTGGCGACGATCACCCGATGCTGAAAATCGCCACCGGCGACGCTGCGATGTATGACGATGCGCGACGGGTGAAGATGGAGAAGATCGCCAGAAAGCACGGCGCGCTGATCACCTTCGAGAATTACCGCCAGGTTCTGAAGATCTGTGCCGACAAACTCCTGTCAGCCGATCCCCTGATGATCGGCATCGGCCTGATCGGCATGACCGGACGCCGACCCTACGAAGTCTTTACCCAGGCGGAATTTTCGCCTGCTCCCTATGGCAAGGGCATTTCCAAATGGAGCGTCCTGTTCAACGGCCAGGCCAAGACAAAACAGGGCGAGGGAACGAAGTACGGTGTGACCTATGAGATCCCGGTGCTTGCCCGCTCGGAAACCATTCTTGCCGCCTACAAGCGCCTGCGCGAAAGCGGGCAGGGAAAATTGTGGCACGGCATGTCGATCGATGATTTTTCATCGGAGACGCGCCTGCTGCTCAGGGACACGGTTTTTAACCTGTTCGAAGATCTCTGGCCGAAGGAGGAGCTTCCCAAGCCCTATGGTCTTCGGCATCTCTATGCGGAGGTGGCCTATCATAATTTCGCACCTCCCCACGTGACCAAGAACAGCTATTTCGCCGCCATTCTCGGGCATAACAACAACGATCTCGAAACCTCCCTCTCCTATATGACCTACACGCTGCCGGAGGATCGAGACGATGCGCTTGCACGGGCAAAGCGCACGAACGAGCGGGCATTGCAGCAAATGGCCGCCATTGCGCCGGTTTCCCGCAGCAATCCATAACGCAGCCGCTCCTGCCTTGCGGCCAAGCACGCGATGGATAACCCAACGCGCAGGACTGTCCCCGCGGAGATTTCGACATGTCGTTGCGCCCCGATCCGGGCGCGCGCTCCTGTTCCCCTGCTTTGGATAAACCGCCGATTTTTCTACCACTTCCAGCGACGATGTATTGTACCGACACCGCTACGAACAAAAGAACTAAATGAATCAATATTTTATAAATTAAACACTAAAGAATTATATGAAGTATAAATTAAATAAATACAGCCACACGCAAGTTATATCCGAGACAATATTGACAGTTTTCACAATTGAATATTGTCCGGAGGCTTGGGGTGCTGCCCGCATATACAACTTACACCCTCTATAATCGCGACCTGGCATCGTCACTGAAACGCGTCGCAAACGATCCGATCGTATCGCGCGACGCCAAATATTACGCCGACAATATTGGCAAGATCAAAAATCTCTATGAGTTTCTGAAGGACCACAGGCTATATTCCTACGCCATTAAGGCCTATGGCCTCGGCGAGATGACCTACGCCGCCGCCTTCATGAAGAAGGTGCTGGAAAGCAATCTCAACGACCCGAACAGTTTCGCCAACAAGCTGAAGGACACCCGCTACCGCGACTTTGCGGCGGCGTTTGATTTCGGCACTATCAAATCGGAAAAAACGGTTCAAACGCAAACCCAGCAGGACCGACTGGTTGCCGCCTATCACGATGCACACAAACAACGAGACGACGAACTGAAGGAGGAAACGCGGTATTACAACATCGTCATCGACACGGTCGGCCATGTGGATGACATCTTCAAAAACACGCGGTTGCGGGACTATGTTTTCAAATCCTTCGGCATCGACGCCGAAGCCTTCAACTACAAACATCTGCGGGATGTTCTGACCAGCGATATCAGCAGCGCCGACAGTTACGTCAACAGAACCTACAAACCTCTGGTCGAGGAATGGCAGGCAAAGACCGCCGATCTGCGCATCGAACGCGCAAAAGTCCCCTCCGCCGATAAGGCGTCGCTGGCCAAAATCGATTATCTGCTCGGCCAGTACAACAAGCGCATCGCCAATGCACACAAGCTCTTCGAAATGGCGGCAGCGTTTAATTTCCGCGATGACGGTTTCGTGGATGACGGCACGAAAGCGCAGACGGCAACCCAGAAGCGGCTGATCAACGAAACCTATGTTTTATCGTATCCTCGCCTGACGCAGACCGGCGCAGTTCTCAATCGCGACTTCTTCGCGCAAAAGATGGACGAGATTATCGATGCCGGACAACTCATATCCAATTCCCGTCTTAGAACGATGTTGATCGTCGCCTTCAACCTCAGGGACGACACCGATACCGACAAGAAAATCCAGTGGGCGCTTCGCGAAAATCCCGACGATCCGCAAAGCGCGCTTCACACCGAGAAGGACAAAGGCTTCATCGATCTTGCGAGAGCGTTCAATTTCGACGGGGAAGGCAAGATCGCTGCCGGAAAGACGATCCAGACCGCCGCCCAGCTCAGTACGATGATGACACTTTATTTTAGCCGCTACGACGACGCACAGGAGGCGGCGGACCAAAAGACGATCAAGGACTACAAACGCTATATCGGCCTGACGAAAAACCTGGAGGACTTCCTCTCCGCTGCACCGGCAGCCGTTACCATTCGCAATTTCGCGCTGAAGGCATTCAACATCAGCCCCGAAGAGGTTTCCACGTTCAAGTTGAAGAAGGTCTTCACCAGTGACCTGTCGGACCCGAAAAGTTATGTCCGCAGCCTCAAAGACGAAAGATTCGTTCGACTGGCGAAAGCCTATAATTTTGATGCCGAAGGCAGGATTGGCTCGCCACGGCTGGCCCAGGCCGAAAACGAGATTACCCGTATCTCCCGGAACTACGTTCTCGAAATGACCCGATGGAACACGGCCTCGAAGAGCAGGGAGACAACAGGCAAGCAGGATGAGGAACTCGCCGCCTATCGCCAGAAAAACAGCAAAGACAAGATAAAGGAAAAGGCAAAGACGGAGGCCGCCTATTACCGCCAGCAGATGGAGACGTTGGAAACCGTTGATCAGTTGCTTGCCGATCGCCGTCTGGTGGATTTCATGCTTGTTGCCGAACGCATCGACCCCAAATCGGTCAGCACCGATTATCTGAAAAAGATATTCAAATCCGACCTCAAGGACCCGAAAAGCTTCGCCAACACCGAAAAGGATCCCCGCTTTCGCGCGCTTGCCGGTTCCTTCAACTTCGACACCAAGGGGAATATTCGCGCGACAGCCAGCCAGCATGTCCAGAACAACCGCGGCCTGATGGAAACGCGTGACAAATACGTTCGGCAGACGCTGGAGGAAAGGGCGGGAGAAGAAAACGCCGGTTTTCGTCTTGCTCTCTATTTCAAGCGGATGGCCGGCGGCATTTCCAATGCCTACGACATACTGGCTGACAATGCGCTTTCGGAATTCACCCGCACCGCCCTTGGAATTCCCGCGGAAACCGCGAATTCCAAGGTCGAGATGCAGGCAAAGATGATCGAAAAGAAACTGAAGATGAGGGACCTGCAGGACGCCGGCAAGATCGACAAGCTGATTGACCGCTTTTTGCTGAGGTATGAAATGAACAATTCACCTTCCGATCCCCGTCTCGACTTGTTCGGCAATGGCAAAACGTCCATCAGCGGCAATACGCTGGCAACCCTCGCCCAGCTTCGGAACGCCCGCAGCCGCTAACTCGTCTGCCTGAAAAGGCTGGCTGGCTCTCGGATGGAAGCTGATACTGGCTCCGGCGGCCAGTGTCAGGGCGGTCAAACCTGCCCGTAGCCCTGGTGCTGTAGAGCAGTATCATCACAGTCAACAACAGCCTGTCAGCGCACCAAAGCCGAAATTCCGTTCAGGTGCGCCCCGCTGAAGCACGGGCCCGTCGAGACGACCGTCCATCGCGCCGTCTGCTAGTGTAATGTACCTGCAATGACCTGTTCCTATCCCTGCTGAAATTTACCGCAGCTGAAAGGAATTCCCATGTCCGACAGGTCATCACTTGCAGTCCCGCCAGCAATCACCCTCATCGCCGCCACATCGCTCTTGCTCACAGCCTGCGCATCAACCGTGATGAAAACTTATGTCGGCGCACCCATCACCAGCGTGATGCTGGACTATGGGCCGCCTGACAATGTCTATAGCCTCGGCCCCGGCCAGCAGGCCTATCAGTGGCGCAAGAACAAGACGCAGGTTGTGGCCGGATCATCAAGCGGCGAGGTCCGCTCGACGCGGCATGGCGAGCGTTACGAAGTGTCCGAAACGCCTGGTTATGTCGAGCGCATCGATTGCTACTACACTTTCTACACCCGCGGTTCCGGTAACGACTGGTATGTAACGAGCTTCCGGCAACCCTCACTCGAATGCGAATGAACCTCTTACGGCCCCCTCGCCGTTCGAGCCATTTCCCCTTACCGCCGCTTCGACCCGAAAGCGGCGGTCTTATGCTTCTGGGGCACATGTCAGCGGATCAGAAACGATAGTTCAGGCCCGCCTTGACGACGTGATCGCTGACATCCGTCTTCGATCTGCCGCTGGAGGTCGTCGTCGATACATTTCCCGTGTTCACGTAGTTATATTCAAACTTGGCCGACAGGCCGCCGCCGAAACTCTGTTCGACACCCGCTCCCACGAGATAGCCCCGCTTCCAGTCATCCGGTCCGGTAACGCCGTTTCCATCCTTGAATTTCGTCGTGGTCAGACCTGCGGTGCCGTAAAGAAGGGTACGATCAAGCGCCACACCGGCCTTTAGCTTGGCGGCGCCACGAAAACGCTCTCTCAGGCGGCCATTCGGCACCCGCGCCTCGTTGCCGAGATACGAGCCCTCCAGCTCCGCCCCGACGACACCGGAGCCGAACTGGAAATTGTAACCGGCCTGTACGCCACCCGTCAGACCACGGCCACTGGCCAGAGGATTGACTTTTGGTGAGGCGACGCCGCCATGTGCGCCGATATAAGCCCCATCCCAGGAAAAGGCTGGCGGACTGCTATAATCGAATTGCTGCGCATTGTAGTTGGCAAGATCAGCGGAATAGGCGCTCGGTGCCGCCATAATACTGATGGCAACAAGCGATTTTGCAATGAACGACATGAATGACTCCAGACGAAACCAGGGGCGTCTCAATCTGAGGCGCCAGGGTTTCCGTTCGCGTTGAAGAACCGGAAACCGGCTCCCATGGTCTCCTGTGCGAATGAGCGCAGCAGATACGGGCATTTTCCGCGCGAGAATTGCGCCTGGATTACACGCGCCTTTTTTATTTAAATATAATTGTTATTTTTCATGTGCTTATACCTATTTCTTTAATCTTATTTTAAGAACTTCAAGAGTCCGGACTTCCCGGAGGCGATTCATGGCCCCGCACCGCTCCCTGGCGTGACGGAGCGGATCTCCAGCCGAACGCAGAAGCCGGGATCAAGGTCGAGGAACAGCACCCTGCCCCCATGCAGCTCAGCCGCTTTCTGCACGAGATTGAGGCCAAGGCCGGCACCGGAGGAGCTGGTGTTGATGCGATGGAACGGTTCGAACACCTGCTCGCGTTCGTCAACGGGTATGCCTGGACCTTCATCGCAGACATCTATGGTTCCTGCTGCACCCACCCGGACGACAATGGCGCCCCTGCCGCCGCCGTGATCGATGGCATTGCGGATGAGGTTGACGACCGCCATCTCAATGATCGACGTCTGGACCGTCAGCAGGGCTTCTTTTTCGCTCGGCTCGAAATCGAACTCGTAACCGGCATCCATCGCAATCGGGGCAAGATCGGTCGCGATGCGTTCGACGAGAACATTCAAATCCTGCTCTTCCGCAGGCAGGTCTACCGCGCCCACCGCCTGCATTTCGAGAAGCTGGTGTGCGACGCGGGTAAGCCGGTCGATATCCGCCCGCAGCTGCCGGCTCAGCGCGTCATCGGGAAGAAGATCGGCGCGGACGCGCACGATCGCAATCGGCGTCCTCAGTTCATGGGCGGCGTCGGCCAGGAAGCGGTTGCGGCGATTATAGCCCTCGTCCAGTTTCGAGAGGGCAACATTGAAGGCATCCACCAGCGGAATGATTTCACTCGGCACCTTCGAGCGAGCGATACGGGCGGACCGGTTCTCAAAATTGATCGACTGCGCTTGGGTGACCGTTTCCATGAGGCCACTCAGTGAACGGCCGACCGCACGTGGGGTCACCAGCAACGTCGCAATACCCGTCAGCAGCAACATGGGCACCACAGCCACAAGAATGATGAACCCAATTCCCGGCAGCACGGTCAACCAGCGAATGGCACCATCCGCATCCTTTTCCAGATCCAGCTGTATGTTGATCCAGATATTCACGCCATCATTCGCGAGACCTTTTTCCGTCCCGGCAATAAACTGCAGCCGTCCGGCGGGCGTATCGCGGTTCTCCATCGTGGCCCGGACTGTTTCCCCAGCCTCCAGACGCGCCCTTTCGATGCCCAAAGGAAATGCGCCCGTCACGACGGAAGTGGGGATATCTCCATATCGAAGGACGATTCCTTCCGCGTCCCGCACCATGAACCAGAGGTTGCGATAGCGCTGTTTCAGCGCCTCCAGATCGGGTGTAGCCGACACCTGTGTCCGCCCCTGCCCATCCTTTGTCACGCTTTCCGCAATGGTGCGCACAGCCTCTTCATTGGCGCCTTCCAGCCTTGGATCGATGGTCCAGATCCAGCCAACGAGAAGAACGACGAAGAGAACGAGCAAGAAAGCCTGCAGGACGAGAAGGCGCTTCATCAGCCCCCAACGCAGGGATTGGTTGTGCTGCGAACTCATGACTTTGCCCGAATGAGATAACCGATATTGCGCACGGCTCTAATCTCCACCGCGGCTCCCGCCTGCGCCAGCTTCTTCCTGATACGGGAGATGTGGGCATCGAGCGCATTGGACTCGATCTCGTCGTCGAGCGTATAAACCGCCTCGATCAGGTTGGACCGCGTCACGATACGGTTCGGGCGCCGCATCAGGGCTTCGAGCGCCAGATATTCCCGACGTCGCAACTCGAGGATGGAGCCGGCAACGCTGACTTCATTGCTTCTTTGATCAATGCTCAGATTTCCGAAAATCGCATATCTGTCGGAAATGGAAGGGCCGCGCCTGTGAAGGGCCCTGAGGCGGGCGAGCAGTTCCTCTATCGCAAAAGGCTTGGCGAGATAGTCATCCGCGCCGGCATCCAGCCCGTCAACGCGGTGATCGACACTTCCAAGCGCCGTCAGGACAAGGATCGGTACGGAATGTTTGCTGCGGCGAAGCGCCGATACAAGGTTCAGCCCCTCACCATCGGGCAGGCGGCGATCTAGGACAAGCACATCGTAGGAGCCGTCACGCGCAAGGACATCGGCATCGCTGATGGTACTGACATGATCGGCAAGCACATCGCGCCGGCGCAAGGCTTCGAGCAGCGCACGCGCCATTTCGGGTTCGTCCTCGAGAAGCAGGATTCGCAATGACTTTCCCCCAAAGATGAGCTCTTGCCATCCCCACCACTGATTGGTGAATGTTGCAGATAGATTGCAGCCCGGCCGCCCCTTCTTCTTGTACCATCCCAAACGGCGTAATCCGACTGGCATCGAAGGCGTTGGCCGCGCCACTTATCGCTGTCCCGAGGGTTGTCCGCGCTTGTCGACATCCGCACGCAGGGGTCAGGCCCCGGGGCCTGGCCTGTATCCGTGCCTCGCATAAAAACGATCAAGCTCCCGTTGTTGCGGCACCTCGCCGGTATAGATGGCGATGTAATCCGCAATTCTCTTCATCCGCACTGCCACATCTTCCTCGGCCTGCATGGAAATGTAGCCGATCTGCACAAGATAAGTGGTGCGGGCGCGCACATCCGCAGTATTTTCGGGATGGCCGAAACGGACGAACATGCGCGAAAGCGCCTCCATTCTCACAGCATCCGCCTTGCGAACCTCGGCAAGGGTATCATCGGACTGCAGCGCCCAGCTGCGCACCGCGAATTCGAATTTGCTGTCAAAAAGCGAGGGATCCAGCCAGCAATCGAAGACGTTCAGCATCGCCTCGGCCAAGGTTTCCGCGTAGGCCTCCGATTGCCTGAGGATGCTTCCCGTGTTCTTGTCGCGCCAGCGGGACAAAAGCGCCGCCAGCAACTCCTCCCGATCCTTGAAGAACCAGTAAAAGCTGGTGCGCGAGAGATTGAGCTTCTTCGCCAACGGCAAAATCTTGACGGAATCCACCCCCGATTCCAGCAGGGACTCGTAGGCGGCCTCAAGCCAACCCTCCTGCGATCCACGCCAACCGGTTTCGTTTAATGTCGCGTCCATGACAGTTGAGTACCAAATCAGTCCCTGCGCGACAAGGCGAGGCGTACACTCTTGTCTAACTTATAGACACTGGTGTTTTGTTAATTGACACATATGTACATTTTCTCTTAGCCTCGCACCATACCCCCCCTTGGAGCAGGCCCATGTCGAACGATCCCCTTCTTCAACCCTATCAGCTGAAGCACCTGACGCTGCGCAACCGTATCATCGTGACGTCGCATGAGCCCGCTTATCCGGAAGACGGCATGCCGAAAGGGCGTTATCGCGCCTATACCGTCGAGCGTGCGAAAGGCGGCGTGGCGTTGACGATGACCGCAGGCTCAGCCGCCGTTTCGAAAGACAGCCCTCCCGTCTTCAACAATTTGCTCGCGTACAAGGATGAAATCGTTCCGTGGATCAGGGAAATGACCGACGCCGTCCACGAGGCGGGGTCGGCAATCATGATCCAGCTCACTCATCTTGGCCGGCGCACCCGGTGGGACAAGGGTGACTGGCTGCCGGTGCTCGCACCTTCACACCAGCGGGAAGCCGCTCATCGCGCCTTTCCGAAAAAAATCGAGGATTGGGATATTGAGCGTGTCATCAAGGATTTCGCCGACGCCGCCGAGCGTATGAAGGCTGGCGGCATGGACGGGGTGGAGCTGGAGGCCTATGGTCATCTCATCGATCAGTTCGCCTCCCCGCTGACCAACGAGCTGGATGGCCCCTATGGTGGCTCGCTTGAAAACCGCATGCGTTTCTGCCTCGACGTTTTCCGGGCGATACGCAGGCGCGTGGGTGAGGACTTCATCCTCGGTGTTCGTTACACCGCCGATGAATGTCTGGAGGGTGGCACCGGAAAGGCAGAAGGCCTCGAAATCTCCAGACTGCTGAAAGAAAGCGGTCTGATCGATTATCTCAACGTCATCAGGGGGCATATCGATACCGATCCCGGCCTGACCGACGTTATTCCGATTCAGGGCATGGCAAGTGCGCCGCACCTCGATTTTGCCGGGGAAATCCGTGCAGCGACACGTTTCCCGACCTTCCATGCCGCCAAAATTCAGGACGTTGCCACAGCCCGGCATGCCATCGCCACCGGCAAGGTGGACATGGTCGGCATGACCCGCGCGCACATGACCGATCCGCATATTGTGCGCAAGATCATGGAAAAGCGGGAGGACGATATCCGTCCCTGCGTCGGCGCTAATTACTGTCTCGACCGCATCTATCAGGGCGGCCTTGCCTTCTGCATTCACAATCCGGCAACCGGCCGCGAGGAAACCATGCCGCACGCCATCACCAGGGCCGCGAAAAGCCTGAAGGTGGTTATCGTCGGCGCCGGGCCGGGAGGCCTCGAAGCCGCAAGGGTCTGTGCCGAACGCGGCCATACGGTCGTGGTCTTCGAGGCAGCCAGCCATCCGGGCGGGCAGATTCGCCTCACCGCGCAGAGCGAACGCCGCCGGGAAATGACCGGCATCATCGACTGGCGCATGAGCCAGTGCGAAAAGCTCGGCGTCGTCTTCCACTTCAACAGCTGGGCGGAAGCGGACACGGTTCTCTCGCAAAAACCCGATGTGGTGATCATCGCCACAGGCGGACTGCCGCATACCGAGGTGCTGTCTAAGGGCAACGAACTGGTCGTCTCCGCGTGGGATATTATTTCCGGAGACGTCAGGCCGGGTGCCAATGTTCTCGTCTATGACGACGCGGGAGACCATGCCGGCCTTCAGGCGGCCGAGCTCATCGCCAAGGCTGGCGGCAAGGTGGAAATCATGACACCGGATCGCTCCTTCGCCCCTGAAGTCATGGCCATGAATCTCGTTCCCTATATGCGCTCGCTGCAAAAGCTCGACGCCACATTCACCGTCACTTACCGGCTGGAAGCAGCCGAAAGAAGCGGCAACCAGATCGTCGCCCACGTCGGCAGCGACTATGGCGGCATTTCCAGACAGCGCACCGTCGACCAGATCGTCGTCAATCACGGAACAGTCCCGCTGGACGAACTGTATTTCGAACTTAAGCCCGGCTCGACAAATCTCGGGGAGGTTTCCTATGACGCCCTGCTCGCCGGAGAGGCTCAGACCGTCGCGCGCAATCCGACAGGCACATATCGGTTGTTCCGCATCGGCGATGCCGTCGCGGCGCGCAACACCCATGCGGCGATCTACGACGCCCTGCGGCTCGCAAAGGACATTTGAGGCGCGGGTCGCGTTGCGGCCCGGCCCCAGGGAGCATCGAGGGATCATTCGATGACGACGATGTTCACTTCAGGCAGGATGGCGGCTGTCGCCCGGATCATCGCACAGGCACAAGCTCGAATGGGCCAAAGTAGGATCCACTATATGGACCTCTATACGCGAGTCTAAAACTGCGTAATTGCGGCCTTTTACTATTGATTTTATCATTCTTCCTGTGTATCCCGAACGTATGGTTTTGTAACGGTCCATATCGTGGAGGCGATATACCGATACGCTCAGACTTTTGGAGGGGTCTGGCCGGTCTTGCGATGACAGATATATCCTGATGCCGGCCATGATCGTGGCTGGGGCCCGGACATTCTGCCTTGCTGACCACCATCCATTGCGAAGGTTGTTCTGCGGGAGAGGAGGCCCCAATGACCATGACCGCAAACGCGAATGACGACGTCTTTGTGCTCGACGGCGAGCTACTGCACACGGAGCCGGTAACTGGCTCGTGGTTCATGCGGCCGGTCGAGGCCATGGCAGCCATTCTTTTGGCGCTGATGATCGGCCTGCTTCTGCTCGGCGTGACATCACGTTATGCCTTGCATCTGCCGATTGTCTGGATCGATGAAACGGCGTCGTTGTGCTTCCTGTGGTTTGCCATGCTGGGTGCGGCCATTGCCATCGACCGTAGCGAGCACCTGCGCCTGACGCTGTTCCTCAACATGTTTCCGCAGCGTTTTCTGGGTTACATCAATTCTTTGGCGCTGGTGCTGGTGGCGACATTTCTTGCGGCTATCATCAAGCCCGCAATCGAATACGCCATCGAGGAATGGGTCGTCACATCGGCGGCGCTGAACATTCCCATGACTTTCCGCGCCGCAGCCCTGCCATTCGGCGCCTCCCTGATGTTGCTCCTGGTCATGAACAACCTCTTCCGGAGGGAAAGGCTGCGGGACATCGTCGCTGCTATCGTCACGGTTGCGGTGGCTGCCGGCCTGCTGTTTCTGGCGTCGCCCACACTGGAATCCTTTGGCAATTTTAACCTGGCGATCTTCCTCGGCCTGTTCGTGGCGGTGTTTCTGGCGCTCGGCGTGCCCATTGCCTTCTGTTTCGGCCTTGGAACATTGTCCTATCTGACTTTCACCACCTGGGTTCCGATGATCGTTATGGTCGGGCGCATGGATGAAGGAATGTCGGGCATCATTCTGCTGTCGGTGCCGGTATTCGTGCTGCTGGGCTGCGTCCTTGACGCAACCGGCATGGGCAAGGCGATCGTCGAACTGCTGTCCTCGATGTTCGGCCACATCCGCGCGGGCATGTCCTATGTTCTGCTCGGTTCGCTGTTTCTGGTCTCGGGCATTTCCGGCTCCAAGGTTTCAGATATGGCAACGGTCGCACCTGCGCTGTTTCCGGAAATGAAGCGACGCGGCCACAAACCCAAGGAAATGATCGCACTGCTGGCCACCGGCGCCGCCATGGCGGATACCGTTCCGCCGTCCATCGTTCTCATCGTCCTCGGTTCGGCAGCGGGCGTGTCGATTGCCGGCCTGTTTACCTCCGGCTTCATGATCGCCATGGTGCTGCTTCTGGTGCTGGCGGTATTGGCACGGTGGAAAGCGCGCAACGAAAACATGGATGGCGCCAGACGCACTCCGTGGCCGCTGGTCGGCAAGGCGGCACTGGTTGCCGCACCCGCTCTGGTTCTGCCTTTCCTCATCCGCAGCCTTGTGGGCGGCGGTGTGGCAACGGCGACCGAAGTATCCACCATTGCAGTGCTCTATGCCATGATTATCGGCGCGGTGCTTTATGGCGGGATCAGCCTGAAAAAACTCTACTCCATGCTGGTGGAGACAGCGGCGCTCTCGGGCGCGATCCTGCTGATCCTCGGCTGCGCCTCCGCCATGGCCTGGGGTTTGACGCAAAGCGGTTTCGCCTTCGAATTGACCGCGATGATAACCGACCTGCCGGGCGGCTGGATGACCTACATGATCGTGTCGATCCTGATCTTCATGATCCTCGGCTGCGTGCTGGAAGGACTGCCTGCAATTGTTCTGCTCGCGCCGATCATGTTCCCCATTGCCCGCACGCTCGGCATCAACGACATCCATTATTCGATGGTCGTGGTGGTCGCCATGAATATCGGCCTGATGGCGCCGCCCATCGGCATCGGCTTCTACATTGCCTGCAAGATCGGCAATGTCTCGCCCGATGAAGCCATGGGTGCCATCTGGCCCTATCTCGCAGCCATGGTCATCGGCCTGCTGCTGATTGCCGGAATTCCGGGTCTGTCCACAATTCTGCTCTGACACCGTGGCGGGTCCGCCCGCCATGCCGACGAACGACACGTGCTTTTATTTGGGAGGAGAAAGCAATGATCATCAACAGACGTACCATGCTCGCGGGCGCCGGTTCTGCCGTTCTTGCCACCGCATTCGTATCGCGCGCACGCGCCGCGGAATTCAGCTACAAATATGCCAATAATCTGCCGGCTGCGCACCCCATGAACGTGCGCGCGAAGGAAGCGGCCGATCGTATCGAGAAAGAAACCGACGGGCGGGTCAATATCAAGATATTCCCCAGCAGCCAGTTGGGGGCCGATACCGACATGCTGAGCCAGGTGCGTTCCGGCGGCGTTGAATTCTTCACGCTCTCGCCGCTGATCCTGTCCACGCTGGTACCAAACGCGTCCATCAGCGGCATCGGCTTTGCCTTCCCGGATTATGATTCCGTATGGGCGGCCATGGACGGCGATCTCGGCAAATATGTACGCGGTGAAATTGCCAAACAAAATCTCGTCGCCATGGATACGATCTGGGACAACGGTTTCCGCCAGATCACCAGCGCATCGAAACCCATCACCACGCCTGCCGATCTCGAAAGTTTCAAGATCCGCGTGCCGGTGAGCCCTCTCTGGACCTCGATGTTCAAGGCCTTCAAGTCGGCTCCCGCTTCCATCAACTTCGCGGAAGTCTACACCGCGTTGCAGACCGGCGTCGTCGACGGCCAGGAAAACCCTCTGGCCATCATTTCCACCGCGAAGCTCTTCGAAGTGCAGAAGTTCTGCTCGGTTACCAATCACATGTGGGATGGTTTCTGGTTCCTCGCCAACAAGCGCGCGTGGGAGCGGCTGCCGGACGACCTGCGCACCATCGTTGCCAAGAACCTCAATCAGGCCGGCAAGGATGAACGCGCCGACGTGGCGAAGCTCAACGCCTCGGTGAAGGAAGACTTGATCAGCAAGGGCATGGCCTTCAACGATACTGACGCATCGCTCTTCCGTGCAGCCCTCAAGGAAGCCGGATTCTATTCCGAGTGGAAAAGCAAATATGGCGACGAAGCCTGGGCCATTCTCGAAAAGGCCGTTGGCGCCAGCCTGACCTGACCGGTCAGCAAATAATCGGTCCCGCCGCAAGCGGGGCCGATCCGATCACTTCTGGCTGTTTTAATGGAGACTGTTTTGACAGGTCGCCTGACGGGAAAACGCGCGCTTGTATTTGGCGCAGGATCATCGGGGCCGGGCTTTGGCAATGGCAAGGCTGCGGCCGTGCAATTTGCCCGTGAGGGCGCGCGCGTGGCCTGTGTCGACCTCTCCGCCGGCGCGGCTGAAGAAACCGCGCAGATCATCCGCGAAGAAGGTTTTGAGGCAATCGCCGTTGCCGCCGATGTCACGAAGCTGGAATCCGTATCAGCGGCAGTTGCACGAACCTGCGATGCCTTTGATGGCATCGACATCCTGCACAATAATGTCGGCGTGACGCATATGGGCGGGCCGGTGGAGCTGGATGAGGAGCGCTTTCGCGCCTCCGTCGATCTCAACATCGGCTCTGTCTATCGCACCGCCAAGGCTGTTCTGCCGGTGATGCTGAGGCAGGGCGGCGGCGCCATCGTCAATATTTCCTCACTCGCCTCGATCCGCTGGACCGGCTATCCTTATTTCGCCTATTACGCCATGAAGGCCGCGGTCAACCAGGCCACCGTGGCGCTGGCGATGCAATACGCACGGCAAGGTATTCGCGCCAATTGCGTTCTGCCGGGCATGATCGATACGCCGCTGATCTACAAGCAGATCAGCAACCAGTACGCCTCCGTCGAGGAAATGGTGGCGGCGCGTAATGCCGCGGTGCCCGTGGGGCGCATGGGTGATGCCTTCGATATCGCCCGCGCCGCCGTTTTTCTGGCATCCGATGAAGCAAAATTTATCACGGGCATCTGCCTGCCGGTCGACGGCGGCCAAAGTTGCGCAGTGGGGGCGTTTACCTGATATGGCCACGGTGGTTGCGGCGGAAAACGATCTGACAGGGGCACGTGCCGTGGACCGGGCGCTGGCGCTGCTGTCCATGGTGGGGCGGCACGCCGAACGCGGTGTGTCGCTTTCCGGCATCGTCGCCGAAAGCGGGTTGAACAAGCCAACGGCCCGCCGCCTGCTGCTGGCGTTGATCCGGGCAGGCCTCGTGGAACAGGACGAGGAGACACGCCGATATTATCTCGGCGAGGAAGCCTACGTGCTGGGCAGCCTGTCATCACGCCGTTTCGGATTGTTGCAGATGGCCCAGGACGGACTGACGCGTATTTCCCGCCGTACCGAGGATTCGAGCTTCCTTTCGGTACGCCGCGATACGTTTTCTCTCTGCCTCTATCGCGAGGAAGGCACCTGGCCCGTGCGCACCCATGCGCTCCAGGCCGGTTTCGAGCACCCGCTGGGTATCGGCGCCGGATCTCTCGCCATGCTGGCCGCCCTGCCCGATGCCGAAGTGGATAGCGTCATCGCCGCCAATAGCGGCCTCATCGCCGCGAATTATCCCGGCATCACGCTCGACGGGCTACGCCGTGATGTCGAATTGACCCGGGCGAACGGCTACTCGCTCAATCCAGGCCTCATCCTTTCCAATTCATGGGGTATCGGTGTCGCAATCCGCACGCCGGATGGAGCGGTGGCGGGAGCGTTGAGCATCGCCGCCGTCGATAGCCGCATGCGGCCGGAGCGTCAGCCAGAACTGGCGGCGCTGCTGCGCGAAGAGGTGACACGTATCGAAACACGCATCGCAGAAATGATGGCCAGCCGCGCACGCACGCGCGGAGACGGCGAACCGAAGCGACAGGCAAGGAGAACGAGCAAATGAGCAAAGCGCAGATCGTCGGCTGGGCGCATTCGCCTTTCGGCAAATCGACCCTTGAAAATACCGAACAGCTGATGGCGTCAGTCGTCGCGCCGGCCATAGACCATGCGGGCATCGACGTTGGCGATATCGACGGCATTTTTGTCGGTGTGATGAACAATGGTTTCTCGAAACAGGATTTTCAGGGCGCCCTGGTGGCAATGGGTGATGAAAGACTGGCCTATACGCCCGCCGTGCGCTTCGAAAATGCCTGCGCGACGGGATCGGCCGCCCTGTACAGCGCGATGGATTTCATCGAGGCGGGGCGGGGCCGCATTGCGCTCGTCGTGGGCGCCGAAAAAATGACGGCGCTTCCCACCGCCGAGGTAGGCGACATTCTGCTCTCTGCTTGCTACCGCGCAGAAGAGGCCAATATCCCCGGCGGTTTTGCCGGCCAGTTCGGTCGCATCGCCCAGGCCTATTTCCAGCGTTATGGCGATCGCTCGGAGGAGCTTGCGATGATCGCCGCCAAGAACCACGCCAACGGCGCGGTCAATCCCTATGCCCATATGCGCAAGGATTTCGGCTTCGAATTCTGCAACACCGTGTCCGATAAGAACCCGTATGTCGCAGGCCCGCTACGCCGTACCGACTGCTCGCTGATTTCCGACGGCGCGGCGGCCATCGTTTTGGCCGACGAAGAAACCGCAGCCAGCCTCCACCGGGCGATCGGCTTTCGGGGCAGAAAACAGATCAATGACATTCTGGCGCTGAGCCGCCGCGACCCGCTGGCCTTCGAGGGCGCCCGCCGCGCATGGGCCGGCTCGCTGGAACTTGCGGGCGCTACGCTCGACGACCTTTCTTTCGTTGAAACGCACGACTGCTTCACCATAGCTGAACTTATCGAATATGAGGCCATGGGGCTCGCAAAACCAGGCGAAGGGCACCGGGTCGTCCACGAAGGCACCGCGCTGAAGACCGGCCGTTTGCCAATCAACCCTTCGGGGGGACTGAAATCGAAAGGCCACCCGGTCGGAGCGACCGGCGTTTCCATGCATGTAATGGCAGCGATGCAGTTGATGGGCGAGGCTGGAGACATGCAGATCCCCGGCGCCTCGCTTGCCGGCGTTTTCAACATGGGCGGCACCGCGGTTGCCAACTATGTTTCGATCATGGAGCGCGTGAAATGAGGACACCTGGCCCCGTGCAGCATCCTCCGGGCGGTGTCACACCATCAACCACGCGGGTGATGAACCTTTCGCATTTTCTGACGCAGGCCGCGCGCCGCAACCCGCATCATATCGGCTTCGTCTGGGGTGAAAAGACCTGGAGCTGGGCGCAAATGGAAGCCCGCGTCGACGCCATGGCGCATGCGCTGGTCAATGAATTCGGTGTCGTCAAGGGTGACCGTATTCTGGTGCAGTCTTCCAACAACAACCAGATGTTCGAATCGATGTTCGCCTGCTTCCGGGTGGGCGCGGTGTGGGTGCCGACCAATTACCGCCAATCGCCAGATGAAGTCGGCTACCTGGCGAAGGCCAGCGGCGCACGCGGCATGATCTGCGCCAGCGCTTTTCCCGAACATGCGAAAGCAAGCCGTGAAGCCGCAGCGATCGATTTCACCATCGCCATCGGTCAGGCGGAATTCGGTGAGGATTATGATGCGATTGTCGCCCGTCATCTGGGTCAGAAGGTCAAGGGCGAGGCGGTGGATCGCGACGATCCCTGCTGGTTCTTCTTCACGTCCGGCACCACCGGGCGCCCCAAGGCGGCGGTGCTGACCCACGGGCAGATGGCCTTTGTCATCACCAACCATCTCTGCGATCTGATGCCCGGCACGGGAACAGGCGACGCATCCATCGTTGTCGCTCCGCTTTCGCACGGCGCGGGCATTCACCAGCTGGTGCAGGTGGCGCACGGGGCAAAGACCGTGCTGCCGGCAGCGGAAAAACTCGATGTCCCAGCCGTTTGGGCGTTGATCGAGAAATGGCGTGTCACCAATGCCTTCACCGTGCCGACCATTCTGAAAATGCTGGTCGAAGACCCGTCCGTGGATCGTTTCGATCATTCCTCGCTGCGCTATGTCATCTATGCCGGCGCGCCGATGTATCGCGCCGACCAGAAACGGGCATTGGCAAAGCTCGGTCCGGTGCTGGTGCAGTATTTCGGCCTCGGCGAAGTCACCGGTAATATCACCGTGCTTCCCCCTTCCTTCCATAGCGCAGAAGACGGTCCGGAAGCGCGGGTCGGCACCTGCGGGTTCGACCGGACAGGCATGGAGGTGCAGATCCAGAACGACGCAGGCGAAGAGGTGGAGGCGGGAGAAACCGGCGAGATCTGCGTCATCGGTCCCGCCGTCTTCGCCGGTTATTACGACAACCCCGACGCCAATGCCAAAGCCTTCCGCAACGGCTGGTTCCGCACCGGCGATCTCGGCCACCGCGATGAAAACGGCTTCGTTTACATCACCGGGCGCGCCTCCGACATGTATATTTCCGGCGGCTCGAACATCTATCCGCGCGAGATCGAAGAAAAAATTCTCATGCATCCCGATATCAGCGAGGCGGCGGTTCTGGGTGTGCCAGATGCGGTGTGGGGCGAAGTGGGCGTGGCGGTCTGCGTGGCGAGAGAAGGCGCTGACATCACCGGCATCGACCTCAAGGCCTATCTGGAAGGCAAGATGGCCCGTTACAAGCTGCCCAAAACAGTCGTGTTCTGGGATGCCATGCCAAAATCCGCCTATGGCAAGATCACCAAGAAAATGATCCGCGAAGAGCTGGAAAGGCGTGGCCAGATGCCGGTTTTCGAGGAAAAGCGGACAGGCTGACGCGCGCGGCATTCAACCGGGAGGAGAGGGTATGACACAACGGACGGCAGGGACAAAAGGAGCTGTCGCGATCACCGGCGGAGCATCCGGCATCGGTTTTTCCACCGCGCAGCTGCTGATGGCGCGCGGATGGCAACCCTGGCTGCTGGATCTCAAGCGCGAAGCGCTGGACGCGGCCTGCGAGAAGCTCGGTATCGACGCCTCGCGTGGCATCGTGTGCAACGTGGCGGATGAAGCGTCGATAGAGGAGGCATTCGCCGCATTGACGGTGAATGGCGTTGAACAGGCGGTTGATCTGGTGGCCGTCGTCAACAGCGCCGGCATCGGCATCGACAAGCTTTCCGTCGAGACCAGCGTCGAAGAATTTCGCCGCATCGTCGACGTCAATCTCGTCGGCAGCTTCGCGGTGGCTCGCGCGGCGGCGCGTTACTGGCTGGACCGTGAGATTCCCGGCTCCATCGTCAACATCAGCTCGGTTTCCGGCATGTGTGGCAACCGGGGCCGCAGCGCCTATGGTGCCTCGAAAGGCGGCGTCAATCTCCTGACGATGGTGATGGCGAACGAGCTCGGACAATCGGGCATCCGCGTCAATGCAATTGCACCCGGCCCGGTCGATACACCGCTGACCCAGGCGGTCCATACCGAGAATGTTCGCGATCAGTGGCATAGCCGTGTTCCCATGCACCGCTATGGCAGAACCGATGAAATCGCCTCTGCCGTGGCGTTTCTGGTGTCGGATGATGCGAGCTACGTCAATGGTCAGGTTCTTGCCGTGGATGGCGGCTTCATCACCGCGGGGCTGGCGGTATGACGCCGATGGCACAGGCAGCGCTTCCGCGCAGCATCGTCCACCCCGGGCCGGAGACACCCGAGCGCTTTCGCGCCATCGGCTGCCGTGCCCATCCCGTCACGTTAACCGTCCGTGCGGGCATGTGCGTCAACGAAGCGATTGCCGCTGCCTTTGCGGAACGGGGTTTCGAGGGTGGCTACATCAGGCTGAAAAACGTGCCGATGAAGCGGCTGGAATACGTTATGCCCGCGGCCGCTCCTGATGCCTCCCATGCGGCCTGGTACAGCGAAACCTTTTCCATGCCTGAGGGCACGATCATCGATGCCGGCCTTCATATGGGACGTCGCGATGGCCAGCCGTTTCTGCACTGCCATGGTTCGTGGAAAAGTGCTCAGGGCGTCGTCTCCATGGGACACCTGCTTCCCTTCGAAGCCGAATTTGCCCAAGAAATACAATTTGAGGCGCTGGCGCTTGACGGAGCGATCCTCGACGCTCGGCAGGATGAGGAAACGAATTTTCCGCTTTTCACACCCATCCCCCGGCCGCGTAGGCATCAGGATGCGGGACTGAGGGCGCTTTTATGCACTGTTCGGCCTAACACCGACATCTGCCTCGCCCTCGAAGCGGCCTGCACGGAATTCGGCCTGCCGGAAGCCGATGTCAATGGCATTGGAAGCCTTATTGGCGCGGACTACGATGACGGAACGACCATTACCGCCTACGCCAGCGAAATCCTTATCCGCGCAGGCCATATCAGCTCCGACAGTGAACGCACGGCGCTGGATATTGCGATGGTCGATCTCACCCGCCACATCAGCGGCGGGCGGTTGGTGCGCGGCAAAAACCCCGTTTGCGTCACCTTCGAACTTCTTCTGACGGAGAAACGTGAGGCCGCAGCTTGAGCGGCGCAGGGACGTTTGGCGACACGGCGCCCCTGCTCGTCCCATTTTGTTCACGCCGCTTGCGATTTTTCCGTCGGCAGCCATTCCTCCAGCGTCACCTCGAAAGTCATGCAGACAGGGTTGGCGCCTGCGATGAAGGGGCCGCCGTAAACCGCACCCTCCGTATCGGCCACAACGCCGGTCAGCGCAGCGCGCAACGAGCCATCAGGCTGGGCGCGTACTTCGCCGGCTATCGAAACGATTTCAACGGCGGGGCCGCTTATCTGCAGAAAATCGCCGCTGCGGGTGCCGAGGCACGCATCCACCAGGCTGCCCAGCGCACCGCGCACGAAGGCATTGCGGAAGCCCTCGGCCAGGCACAGTTTCTCGACGCCGAGCACAAGATCTTCATTGGGGGCTATGCGGGCATAGGCCACGCGCCCCATGGAACCGGATTCGACAATATCATGCATGTTCATCGGCGCGCTCCATGCGATTTTTCGGTTGAAGAAGGGGAATATTCGTTTCTGGATCGAAAGACTGTTGCAACAGGAAACTGTCGAGCGAGGTCACAAGCGCGGAAATGCCACCCTCGCCGACAATGCAGGATTCTGTCAGCAAATGACCGCCTCTGACCAAACCCGCCGCGGTTCGCATGGCGGCGTGGCAATGCACGATCGGCTCGCCCTTCATGCTGCGCCCAAGCGTGGCGTTGCCGAAGATGAGCCACGCCGCACCGGCGTCGATGGGCTTCGTATAAGCGATGACGGCGTTGCCGGATGGATCAGGCGGAGCAACGCAATAGGACAATCCATCGAAGTGCCCTCCGAGTATGGTCAGGGAGGCGCTTTCAATGCCTTCCCCCGCAAGCGGCTGAACGATGCCGTCGTAAAGGCTGCGCCCCGGCTTGATGAACAGCCGGACATGGCGCGCCGAGGGCGAGCGCAGGCTGTTGATGCGCACAGGCGCGGAAATACCGGGATGGATCAACGTCCTGGGTCTTGGAAAATGCTGCTGCGATATCGGTGCCATGCCCGCTCCTCCCTGCTGCCTGTACCATGCAGTACGGTACTAAAAAACCAGCCGAAGGTGCTTTCGAATGGCGCAGCCAAAGCATCGAAACCAAGACACTTCTTTCGCACGCCGACGGATCGGCGGCAGATTTTTTCGCTGCATGTTTGGGAGAGACCGGCATGACGAAGCCGCTCGACAGGATCGACCGCAAAATACTCCGCGCCCTGCTGGAAAACGGCAGGCTGAGCAATACGGAACTATCCGAGAAGGTGGGACTTTCACCCAGCCCCTGCTGGCAGCGAGTCAAGCGGCTGGAAGAGGAAGGTGTCATCCGCGGCTATACGGCAATTCTCGATCAGGCGCAGCTAGGCTTGACCGAGACGGTAATCATCGAGGTCATGCTGGAGCGTCACGATGATGAGGTTCTGGAACGCTTCGGCGAAGCCATGGCGGCTCTTCCAGAGGTGCTGGAAGCTTATCTGACCACCGGCGAATATGATTATCTCATCAAGGTCGCGGTGGCGGGAACCGCAGGTTACGAGCAATTTCTGCGCCGCAAGCTCTACAAGATCGAGGGCGTGCGCCATTCGCGCTCCTGCTTTGCACTCAAATGCCTCAAGCACACCTTGTCGGTCGTGCCCGATACCGAGCCTCAGTCTAGTCCGAACTGAAAACACTTGTAGGTCGGATAAGCGCCCGTTGCACCACCCGTGATGCAACGGGCACTTTTAAGCTCCTGCCCGCGGCCCCGCACCATGGGTAAGCGACCCTTTCGGTAACAGCTTCATGACGAAACTCGCCACGGACGATTTCTCGTGCAATGCGGATGCAGGGCTGGGATGAAGAAGCTTGCGACGATGGGCCTTACGCAGCTCTCCGTCCCGCACCCCAACATCCCGCTCTATGTTAGTGGCCGCCCTTGGTGGACGGCGCCGGCGTGTTGAGCAACTGCTGCTCCCAGAGATAGGCGATGCCGCTGCCGCCGAAGTGCTGGATGAGAATTTCGGTCAGCTCCTCAACATGCTCGGTGCGGGCCCAATCGCGTTGCCATTCACCCGCAAGCGCCATTACCGTCATCACATTTGCGCCCGCCGCGATCATACGCTGGATGGCAACTTCATGAGATTCCTTCGAAATCCCGCCGGATGCGTCGGTAATCACGGTCACGTCCCAGCCTTCGCCGGCGGCCTGGATCACGGGCATTGCAACGCAGACTTCGGTCCACAGTCCGGCAATGATCAGCTGCTTGCGGCCGGTCGCCTTGACAACGTTCACTACATTCTCGTCCTGCCAGGTGTTCACCCAGGTGCGATCGATGACTTGCTGATCAGGAAACACGTCGGTGATCTGCTTGAAGAGAAGTCCGCCGCGTGCCGCAATTACGCTGGTGAGGACAGTCGGAACATCGAAGGCTTTGGCCAGCTTCGCCAGCGCCGTCGTGAGATTGACCACAGCCTGCGGATCGTGGCTGTTCAGGTTTGCGAGCTGATAGGGCTGATGATCAATCAGAACGAGGACGGAATCTTCGGGGCGGAGAAGTGAATCAAGGCCGTTACGAAAGGTCATGGGTTCATCCTGTGTTGGCGGTTTATCGAGGCGCTTGCGCAAGGGACCTGCATCCCTTCGGGCGTTGCCGCGGGAGGAAACTTGTCATTCCTGTTTATGATGCGGTAGTCCTTGTCAGCGTTGAGCTGTGTTGCAGAATGGGGAACGCAGAGTGGATATCGAAGACATCAGGACATTTGTCGAAGTTGCAGATGCGGGAGGTGTCTCTTCGGCCGCAGTGCGGCTCGGCATATCCAAGTCCATGGTCAGCAGGCGGCTGGCGCGGCTTGAGGCTGAACTTGGCGTTCAGCTTCTGGCCAGGTCCACACGCGGCGCTTCCCTGACGGAGGCGGGCGCCACCTTCCGGGACTATGCCGCCAGGATTTCAGCCGACATCGATATGGCGCGGGAGACGATTCTTCCGGCTGGTGAGCTTCGCGGGCGTCTGCGGATTGCAGCGCCGCTCTCTTTCGGCCCAACGCATTTCGCGCTCGTGATTGCGCAAATGGCGCGCCGCTATCCCCAGCTTCAGATCCAGACCTGCTACACTGATCGTTTCGTGGATCTGATCGCCGAAGGATATGATTGCGCGATCCGGGTCGGGAACCTCCCGGATTCAAGCCTCGTCGCCAGACGCGTCGGTCCGCTCTATGGAATTTTTGTTGCCAGCCCGGATTACATCAAGGTCCACGGCTCGCCGCAAACACCCGAAGAACTTGTGGCTCATCAGGCTCTCATGCAAGGCACGGAAACCTGGCAGGTGATGGACGGAGACAGGGTGATAACCGTTCGTCCGCAGGGACAGTTCAAGGCCGATAACGGAGTTGCTCTTGCTGTCGCCGCGGCGGCCGGATTGGGAGTCGCCGTGCTGCCTTACGACCTCGTCAAAAATTATCTGGCTGCGGGCGAACTGGTGGAAGTGATGAAAGGTCATCCTCCACCCCCGGCCGGGATATATGTCGTCCGGCCGCCGGGTCAGCATCCCGCAAGAAAAGTCCGGGTGCTGACCGAAATGCTGATCGAGTGCTTCGGCAGTGGGAAGGGCTCAAGCGCCTGACCGCATGAATGGGTGGCAGCAACCTCAAGGTGTCATCACGACGCGGCCAAGCGGCTTGGCTCTCTCCGCATACTCATGTGCCATCGAGGCGTCGCTCAACGGAAACACGCGGTCGATCACGACCTCCATGCGTCCCTCGGCCACGGCCTTGAGAAGCTGGATGACAGTTCCGTATACCGCCGTCCTCTCGAAGAGCGGCCCCATGAAGACACCGTGCAGCGTTTGATTGTTCTGCATCGGCGGCCAGAGATCGGCATGGAGGCTGCCGCCACCTGCATTCCCGACGAACACGAGGCGACCCTCGGGCGCGAGAGCGGATAAGGACGCTTGCAAAGTCGAACCGACAGGATCGATGACGAGGTCAGCCCCCATGCCACCGGTCAGCCGGAGAACCTCCTCAACGACATCCTTTTCCAGCCGATCGATGACATGTGATGCGCCGAGGCCGCGCAGGCGTGCCTGTCTTTCACTACCGCCCGCCGCAGCAATGACGGTCGCGCCCGCGTCACGCGCCAATTGGACGGCAGCCAGACCCACGCCGCCGGCGGCAGCCTGTATCAGAACTGTCTCTGCCTTTTGCAAGCCGCCTTTGGTGATCAGACAATGATGAGCCGTGCCGAACGAAATCGGCAGGGCCGCGGCCTGTGCCATTCCGACGCCTTCCGGCAAAAGCCACGTGCGCGAGGCCGGGACGGACCAGAGTTCTGCATGGGACCCCTGCATATCGAATGCAGCCACCCTTTCGCCGACCGCCCGGTCGCGGACATTTTTACCAACGGAAATCACGGTCCCTGCAGCGGCATAGCCGACAATCCACGGGGATTGCTGTGGTGTCGACCGGCGATTGATCAGATCGCCGCCTTCAATGGAAATCGCCTCGACGGCAATAAGCACATCATCCGGCCCGCAAACCGGATCGGGCACATCAGCATATCTCAAAACTGTAGGAGGACCGGGGTTGTCGTAAACTGCGGCTTTCATGTATTTTTCCTTGGCTGGCAGGGAGCATGATGCGACGCTATTTTTTCGCTTCGCGGTTCGGGAACGAAGGGATGTGCAGACTGCGCCGATTTTTCCACAGGGATCGGTTACCGATCGGTGCCCCGTCCGATTTTCATCGTGCGAAGCACCGGCTGCAGTGCGCTTTCACGCAAGCGCGCCGCCGTCGACGGTAAGGATCGTCCCTGTGATCTGCCGGGCGGCAGGCGTTGCGAGAAAAGCGACGGCGGCCGCGACATCTTCCGGCTGATTGAAGCGGCCAAGCGCGCTCAGGCTGCGCTGGTAGTCCGCTGATTCTCCCGTCTCGGGATTCGAATCGGTGTTCGTCGATCCCGGCTGAACGAGATTGACCGTGATGTCCCGAGCACCCAATTCTCGCGCAAGTCCGCGATTGAATGCCTGAAGCGCACTCTTGGTCATGTAATAGACCGTACCGGGGACGCCGACGATGCGATCCGCGCCCGCTGAGCCGATATTTATGATCCGGCCACCTTCCTTGAGGTGTGGAATGGCTGCCTTCGACGCCAGAACAGGCCCGCGGACGTTAACCGCCAGCAACGCGTCGAGATCCTCGACTGCGAAATCGGCAATATTATTGTATCGTCCTATCGCGGCATTGTTGACGAGAATGTCGAGGCCGCCCAGAGCCCGAACCGTCTCGTCCACGGCGTGTTGTATTGCGGCCGGATCGGCGCTGTCAGCCTGGATCGCGACGGCCGTGCCCCCCTCGGCCTGAATTGCCCGAACGAGTTGCGCGGCGCTCTCGGCTGACCGCTCATAGGTTATTGCTACATTCGCTCCCTTCCCAGAAAGAGCGCGCGCAATTGCTGCGCCTATGCCACGCGAACCACCCGTTACCAGAGCGTTCTTTCCAGCCAGTTCCTGCATAATCCGGACCCTTTCAATCTCATGTCGCCCCGATGCGCGGTCTCGAGGTATGTTCCACCTGATTACCGGGGATCGTGGCAGCTCAATTCGTTAAGCCTGAAGATAGGCGGGCACGGCGAAAGCTACATGCCCGATCTTCCCAGAGACTTGCCTGATCCTTCCAAATCACTACATGCCTGAGATGATGGCCGGCTCTGTGAAACCAATCACCCAACTGCTGAAGGACGTTGCTCCCTTTGTTGAGCGTCAGGGGGGAACCGTCGCCATCCCGACCCCTGTCCCGCGCCTGACGCTATGGACAAGTACACGCACCACGCCACCCACACCGGCGGTGTTCGAGCCGATGTTCTACGCCGTTCTACGGGGCACGAAGGTTTTGACCATGGGCGCCAATCGTTTCGAACTGCTGGCGGGCGACTGCGCGACATCGTCCTTCGGCCTGCCCTATATCCACCAGCTGACTGACGCGACGCCAGAGCTTCCCTACATCGGCATGAGCCTTCATCTCGATATCGGAATGCTCACGCGTGTCGTGCTCGACATGCCCAAGCATGAGGATCGCTGGACATGTGCGGTCGCATCAGACAATCTGAACGGACCTGTCGGCGATGCATTTGTTCGCCTTGTCGGACTTCTGGCCACGCCCGATGACGTCGGCGCGCTCGCGCCACACTACGAGTTCGAGCTCTATTATCGTTTGCTGCAAAGCTCGATGGGCGACACGCTTCGGCAGGTCGGACGGCGAAACGACCGGTTCCAGCAACTCAAGACGGCGGCCGACTGGCTTGCCACCAATCACAACGAACCGATTGTCATTCCCGAGCTGGCGGCCTCGTCCGGCATGAGCGTCACCTCTTTTCACCGGCACTTCAAGGCTGTCACGGGATTTAGCCCCCTGGCCTTCCAGCGTCATATACGCCTGCTGGAAGCCCGAAAGCTTCTCGCCTCTGGAAGCACCAATGTCTCCCGCGTGGCGTATGACGTGGGCTACGCAAGCCCTTCGCAATTCAGTCGGGAGTATAAGAGCATGTTTGGCACGGCGCCCGTCGCCGACCTGCAGCGCTGAACTCTTCCGGGAACGGCAGGCCAAAGCCTTCCGCAAGCAATAATCGTAAAACGGAACACTGAAGACCTATTCCGGTTATTCCCTCGGCGTGTTGATGATCAACGCTGCCATCCTGAATGAAGATTTTCGGCGTTATCGCCAGACAAGAAGCCTCTCGGCGGAGTGCACAAGCACGTGCTGCGGTTCAAAGCGGCTCCACGCACGGCAAAACCTTTAAGGAGACAATGTATGGTCATTCATAAATTCGCCATTGCTGATGCAGCATTTGAACGCTCGCCAGGACAAGACGGTGACATTTTCACCGCCAACCTCCTCGATCAGCGCCATGGCGGGCCGGTCACTATCGGATTCGGGCGTTATGGACCAAACCAGATTCTCGAAGAAACAATGGCCGTACACGACACGATGGTCATCCTGGAAGGAAGTATTACGGTTTCCGATAGCCACAAGACGGTGATGGCAGGTCCGGGAGAGATCATCGCCATGCAGAAAGGCGACAGGGTTACGATCCGGTCTCACGAAGAAGGAGCGTTGACTGCTTATGTGACCTATCCTCATTGGCAGCAGCCGTAGACGTGATCGGCACAGGTAAGCACGGCTTCGGGCCAGGGTCGCATCCGGGACTTTGTTAAGCCGGGTTGTTTTCGGAGTGTTCGACTGTGTTTGGGTGCATCCACTTGCGCGCGTGCTCGGGGGCGGATTTGTGCTATCGTAGAGCTATGCCCGAAACGCAAGAAAGCCCTCTTTTGGGAGAGGGCTTTCTTGTTTGCTTTCTTCGTAATTTTGGTTGCGGGGGCAGGATTTGAACCTGCGGCCTTCAGGTTATGAGCCTGACGAGCTACCGGGCTGCTCCACCCCGCGTCCAGCGCATTCGGCAAG